>DYJL01000006.1:146171-155190 GCA_020723105.1 Nitrospira japonica
CCGCTGCCGGTGCAGAACCATATCCACCCGCTGCCGGTGCAGAACCATATCCACCCGCTGCCGGTGCAGAACCATATCCACCTGCTGCCGGTGCAGAACCATATCCACCTGCTGCTCCTCCGTGTCCCTGAGCCGCCTGGCCGGGCATATCATGTTGCTGACTGTAGACTATTAAAAAAGCGATAATTACTACAACAGTTGCGATAATTATCACAAGAGGCTTGTTCATAATTCCTCCTTGAATATTAGGATAAGCATTTAACCTTTTTTAATCTTCATGTGTATCTTACCGCCCTCGGTCTTCTTGTCCAATACATCATGTCCTACCTGATCACACATTTGCATTATTGTCTCAACGGATGAAGGATTATCGAGTATTACCTCAACAACGTCTCCTTCACTCATTTTTTCGAGTGATTTCTTGCAATAGATCTGAGGATGCGGACATACATATCCACAGACATCAAGCATATAAGTTCCCTCGCCGGTTTTCTCAAATTTCATTGCCATAACAAACTTCCTCCTTTTTTTGGTTTATTTGGATTTAAAATGATTCCATTTCTTTTGCCATTTTTCTCTCTGACCACCAATTAAAAAACTTAACCCCTATAAAAGCCCCGCCTATCATGCCTACACCGTATAACCAGCCGCTGGGGTCTCCCCCGGCTATCCTTATAAAGAAAGCTCCGATATTACAACCGAGTGAAGGTCTTGATCCCCATCCCATTAAAATACCTCCAACAAGACCCCAGACCCAAAGCTCCCCTTTAGGCATTTTGAACTTGAATTCATTGCTCAACCGCGCCATTACCATAGCGCCGAAGATAATGCCGATAGACATCCACAGGGCAGGATTGCGCACTGGTTCGGGAAGACCGTTATTTACACCGAAGAAGATATTGTCCCGCATATTCCAGCCGAATTTTTCAAGAACCCATGCTCCGAGCTGTCCTTCCTGGCTGGTTATATACCAGTAACCCGGATCAAAAATTGTTCCTTTAACCGAGACCTCACCAGCCTTGAGAGTTATATCGCCGGCTTTATCCATTCTTGTCAGAAGCTGGCCAAAATTATTTACACCGAATCTGATCTGCATTCCCTTCATCACCAATATATGAAGTCCTGCAACTATTCCGATTATCACACCCATAATGGTTGTTCTCTTGGATGCCGTAATCATATTCCAGACGCCTGCAACATGATCGCCAAATCCTGTCTGTCCGCCTTTCTGTTTTGCCCTCTTTTTGATAAAACCTTTTCTCATAAAAAAGTAATAAATTACAACAAGCAAAACAGTTGCCGGGATAATTGCATTTATCAGAGCGTCAGCCACAAAATACTTTGCCACACCAGGAAATGCCTCTGAGAAAACCTTTTCATGCGATAACTGAATGGAAGGTTTGTCCCATACATAGCCTGCAAGATATGTGTCGAAGGATGATGACATTTTGTCAGCTGGCGGGAATCCGCTCGCAACCTTTCTAGCCGCCGAATCTACCCAGCTCTGCGGGATCAGGGGATTAAACCAGTTGACATCAACAAATACGGCCTGTCCGATACAGAGCCCAAAAAATGCCGCAACTGCTGATGTCATATTGCCCTCACCGATCTTGTATAGTGAACCGGATGCGCAGCCCCCGGCAAGGACCATCCCCATGCCAAAGATCAAGCCTGCTATTAATGTGTGAATACCGAAAGGTGCGGCATGAAATGTGCTCATGTTGGTTGATGCAAGTGTCGCCTGAATAATACTGAAGAACATTAACGCTACCAAAACTCCTACAGCCATTCTCGGGACGCCTGCAGCAAAAAGATCTCTTGATGCAGAGGCAAAACAGAACCTTCCATATTGCAACATCATCCCATATGTAAAGCCGAACCAGATATACGCTATGAGGTACATGTAAAATACATTTGCTTTATAATACATAAAGCTGATAAGTATCAAAGCGCCTGTGATCAAAAAAGCCCACATCTTATTTTTCTTTTCTTCGTTTTCCACAGTTTAGGGACCTCCTTTATATTGATTTTGGTTGGGATTGTTTAATTGTTGTGTTAATAACTGTTTCGCTGTTAACAGAAAAATTAGACTTGAAATATTAATATATGTCTGACTGATAGTCCAATTAAAAAAATTAATCAATTGATTATGTCTTTTTATTTAGATAACAAAGTATGAATCAGGGGAAAAAGAATTACAGGTATTATGCATGCTGTGGTAATATTTTACAAGGGGGGAAAAGACAGGGTAGAGGGTTTAGGGTATTGAGGTGTAGAGGCGGGTTTAAAACCCGCCTCTTAGATTTTAAAGAACGATCACCTTATCGCAGTCATGATTCATGTTGGCGTTGTCAAACTGACTCCCGCATACGATATCGCTTGGGAGCCCTTCCGTGGCAACATTAAGCCCTTTTGCGCTGTGATCGCAAAAACTCATTTTTACGCCTTGAGTCGAACATAGTGCATTAAAAGAAGGATGACCCAGAAGTTTTGTGCCGTCATCCATCTGAAATAGGGTAACCGTATGTCCTTTTGACAGAGCTGCTTTGGTAATTCCGATAACATCATCGGCATATTTATCTGTATTAACCAATATACCCAGTTTCATTATAGTGCCCTCCTTTCATGTTTGAGGATATGGACTTGTTCATCTACCAGGAAATAACCTTGTCGTTTGAAGCTATTAAATCCACAACCTCATCGTAGTTCTTATTTTCGTTTATATTTATCACCGTTACTTTGTTTGTTTTCTTATGTTCGTCAATAATTTTTTTGACAGTATCATCGGGATTTTTCTGTCTTAAGATATACAGGATATTCATTGATTTCAGCCTCCTTCGATTAATTTCCTAATAGGGCAATATGTTGTCGAATTCAAGGAGTTTTTGAGCAATCTCTTCGGTGGAGAGATATTCAATGTTTGCATTCTCCTTACAATTCGTGTAAGTCTTGATATCCATATCATTCATGGTTTCAAGGTTCATCATGTTGTTTTCAGTCTCTTCCACTTTTTTGTCCATAACAAAAACAGTGACCAGATCATCTGCGAGCATTGCTCCGACTCCCATCCGGAGCGCTTCACTCTGTCTGTCTCTTACTATAACAGCAATTTTCTTTGCCATTTTTTTACCTCCCTTTTTAAAAATAGAACTTTTATGACGTTCCGTGTTTTATCCAGAATCTGCAGGGGCGAACGGTTGTTCGCCCCTTGTGCCTGATGAAAAAATTATTTTAACCCGTATTAAATGAAATAAAATTATTTTTCAATAGGATATTTTGCCATGTCAAGCCTGTTGCCCCACTCGCCCCATGAGCCGACATAGTTTCTGACCTTAGTATAGCCAAGCAGATGTTTAAGCACAAAGTAGGTATGCCCAGCGCGCACGCCGGCCTGACAGTATGTTATAGCCTCTTTATCCTTAGTGACCCCGGCTGCTTCATATACAGTTTTCAAGTCCTTTACTGACTTGAATGTGCCGTCATTATTGAGGTTGGATGAATAGAAACCAAGATCGACAGCGCCGGGCAGATGTCCGCCTGCCTTGTTGCCCATCAGGTTTTTTCCCGTATATTCATCAGTTCCGCGAGTATCCACTATTGCAACTTTTGGGTTCTTAAGATTTTTTTGCACATAATCTGCTGTTGCTAAAACAGAGGCATCTGCATTTGCCTTATATGATGCCGGATTTATTTTTGTAGCATCACCGGTTGTGGCGCGTCCTTCCTTCATCCACTTATCAATGCTGCCATTAACCATACTCAGTTTATTATGTCCGAAATAGTCAAAAAGCCAGAATGCGCCTGCGGCAAATAAGCCGTCTCTGCTGATCAGCACCACATGAGAATTATTGCTTATCCCGAGACCGCTTGCAAGGGCTTCGAAATTGGCCTTATCAGGATGATTGCTTCCGTCTCCAAGTGAGCTCATTAATTTGCCGAAATCAAGATAAACCGCACCCGGTATATGTTTTGCGTCAAAATTTGCCTTCTGTGAATCAGGGTTGGCAACATATACAATACTGATTTCCGGTGTCTTTAAATTATCTGCAAGCCACGAAGTTTCAACAAGGGGCTGAACGTTCGTTCCTGCGAGCGCTCCCTGATTACTGACAACTAATAGTGTTAAGAAAAAAAGCGCAAAAATTCCTATAACAGTATTTTTGCTGAACATCCTGTCTTCCATAAAATAACTGAACATACTTGTGTCCTCCTTTTTGGATTTAAAATTTTTGACAAGAGCGATTGCGATATATTTAATAATACAGAGTAAAAAATGTCAACCATAATAAATTTGCGCCGTTCATAATCTTATAATTACTGATATAATTATTTGCTATAATCAATGCTACAAAACAATTATGAAATTTTCTTGAAGGAGGCTTAAATGAAAAGTGTTGGTACAATGATCATGTTTTTAATAATGTGCTTTACCGTTTCTGCGTATGCAGAAGGGCCTGTACAAAAAAAATTTACAAAAGAGGAGATAAAAAAAATGTCTGAGACAAAAGCGGTCATAGAAACAAAATTTGGAAATATTGAGCTTAAATTTTTCCCCGATGTTGCGCCGAACCATGTCAATAATTTTATTGAACTTGCCAAAAAGGGATTTTATGACGGGACTACCTTCCACCGAGTTATACCTGGCTTCATGATCCAGGGAGGAGATCCGAATTCAAAGAGTCCTGATAGGTCAAAACACGGTCAGGGCGACCCTGGGTATTTTCTCAAAGCCGAATTTAACGATAAACCACACAAGAGGGGAATATTGTCTACAGCCCGACGACAGGGAAATCCGGATAGCGGAGGTTCCCAGTTTTTTATCTGCGTGACTGATGTGCCATCACTCGATAAGCAATACACGGTTTTCGGTGAAGTTATCTCAGGAATGGATGTGGCTGACAAGATCGTAAATCAACCAAGGGACATGAATGACAATCCGAGAGATAGAGTTGAGATAAAAATAAAAATTGTAGAGAAGTAAGGAGTCTCATAAAGCTTTGCAAGTCAGATAACCTGAAACACTTATGACGAAAAATTTAGGTTAGTGAATTATAAGTTGAAAATCTCATATGAAGATTCCGATTGTAAAAGAGTGGGGTTCATGGATAGTATTTTCTTCTTCATGTCTTGCAGGTCTTATTGCGGGGTTACTCACACAACCCTGGCTTAAGCGTGATTTTACTCCGATAACTGTGCTGACTATTTTAGGATTGACTTTTCTCATAAATTCTAAAAATCCTCTTTCATTAGCACTAAGAGTAAAAGAGAAGAAAGAACATATCATGTGGTTTCTTTCTTTCATGCTGACAGGAACAGCACTATTGTTGCCGTTTCTCATAGAAGGGGTAAAGACCTTCCTGCCATTCGTTGTTCTTATCCTGAGTTATGTTGTTTTACTTTCTATAGGAGAAGAACATCATATTATGAGTGAACTAAACGGATTTGCCCTCCTGACAATAGCTGCACCAATTGTCTATTTTACAGTGACGGGTGATATGTCATGGAAAATTTACTTTGCGGTAACAATATATTTCGCCGCCGGAGTTTTCAAGGTAAAATTAAGGCTGAAAAAAACATTTTTCTTCAGATGTATTATGATCCTTTACTGCATAATAGCGGCGCTGTTTTTTTATATCATGAAAATATCTCTACTTTTACTTATTCCACTTAGTGAAAATATCTTGGCTGCCATTTGGCTCAGAGATGAAAGACTTAGAACAACAGGGAATATAGAATTTATAAAGAGTGTTTTGTTTATACTTTTTATCGGGATATTCTGGCGGTAGCTAATGAATGGTAAATGGTGTATTTGAAATTTATTGATGCTACCAGTATAATTCAACGTTACAGTTCATACTGAAAATAAAAAAATAAGAAATTTATAAAAAGACTATTGACAAAATTATCTCTCCCTGATAAACTTTTAAGGTTTTTCCATTGAAGATAAAATTGTACTATAAATTCTATATATTTAAATATTAACGGAGGAAAGTTGCCTACAGTAGCTCAACTGGTAAAAAACAACAGAAAACAGTTGCCTAACAGGACTAAAAGTCCGGCGCTCATGAGCTGTCCGCAGAGAAGAGGCGTGTGCACAAGGGTCTATACAACTACTCCAAAGAAACCAAATTCAGCGTTAAGAAAAGTTGCAAGGGTAAGATTAACAAATAAAATGGAAGTCACCGCTTATATCCCCGGAGTTGGACATAACCTCCAGGAGCATTCTATTGTTCTAATAAGAGGCGGAAGGGTTAAGGACCTTCCTGGCGTGAGATATCATATTGTAAGAGGAGCCTTGGATACCCTTGGCGTAGCTAATCGCAGAAGAGGGCGATCCAAGTATGGCGCCAAGAAACCAAAATAATATAAGGTAAAACACTATGCCAAGAAGAAGGGTAGTTACAAACAGAGAAATATTGCCAGATCCTATTTATAACAGTAAGGTTGTGAGTAAGTTCATTAGTGCGATTATGAAGCATGGTAAGAAAGCTGTAGCAGCCAAAATCTGCTATGGAGCCTTTGATGTTATCAAGCAAAAGACGGGGAATGATCCTTTAAAGATTTTTAAGACTGCATTGGATAATGTGAAACCTGTCATAGAAGTAAAATCAAGACGTGTAGGTGGTGCCACTTACCAAGTGCCGGTTGAAATCAGGCCGCAGAGAAAAATGGCGTTGGCATTTAGGTGGATTATAGGCTATTCTCATGGCCGCGGAGAGCGGAGGATGAGTGAAAAACTGGCGGCTGAATTGATGGATGCAGCAAATAATACAGGGCTATCTATAAAGAAAAAGGAAGACACTCATAAGATGGCCGATGCTAACAAGGCTTTTGCACATTACAGATGGTAATTAAAGAGGTAGATACATTGTCGGAAGTTTCATTAGAAAAAACAAGGAATATTGGTATCATGGCTCATATTGATGCCGGTAAAACTACAGCTACGGAACGTATCCTTTACTATACGGGGGTGACCTATAAAATAGGAGAAGTTCATGAGGGTACTGCTGTTATGGACTGGATGCCACAGGAGCAGGAGAGAGGCATTACTATTACATCTGCTGCTACAACGTGTTTCTGGAAAGAACACAGGGTAAATATAATAGATACACCAGGCCATGTTGACTTCACAATCGAGGTCGAACGCTCATTAAGAGTATTGGACGGAGCGGTCGCACTTTTTGATGCAGTTGCAGGAGTAGAACCGCAGTCTGAGACTGTCTGGAGACAGGCTGAGAAATATAAGGTTCCGAGGATAGCCTTTATAAATAAGATGGATAGAATGGGCTCTGATTTTTTTATGAGCGTCAAATCTATGATAGAAAGGCTTGGTGCAACGCCTGTTGCTGTACATATTCCTTATGGTAAAGAAGATGCATTTAGGGGTTCAATTGACCTTGTTAATATGAAAGCCTATATATATGAAGATGAGACACTAGGCGCAAAATATATTGAAACAGATATACCACAGGAGCTTCTTCCCGATGCGCTTGAATATAGAGAAAAGATGCTGGAAATTCTGTCGGACTTTGATGATATTATTATGGGGAAATACCTTGCAGGTGAAGAAATAGCAGCGGATATTATAAAGGCTGCCTTGAGGAAAGGTACTATTGAATTGAGAATAACGCCTGTTCTTTGCGGTTCTGCGTTCAAAAATAAAGGCGTGCAGATGCTCTTGGATGCAATTATTGATTATCTGCCTTGTCCGCTTGATGTCCCTCCTGTAACGGGAATTGAACCGAATTCTGGTAACGAAATTAAGAGAATGGTGTCAGACAAAGAACCTTTTTCAGCGCTTGCATTCAAAATAATGACCGATCCCTTTGTTGGACAGCTCACGTTTTTAAGAGTTTATTCAGGAACATTGTCATCTGGCTCATATATTTATAATTCAACAAAAGACGTGAAAGAACGTATCGGCAGACTTATGAAAATGCATGCAAACAAGAGAGAAGAAATTAAAGAGGTTCGAGCAGGTGATATTGTTGCAGCGGTTGGCTTGAAAAGTACTCTTACAGGAGATACGCTTTGTGATGAAGAACATCCCGTGATACTCGAAGCTATGGAATTTCCCGAGCCTGTTATTTCTGTTGCAATAGAACCAAAGACAAAAGCTGACCAGGAAAAATTGTCCGTTGCTCTTGGAAAACTAGCTCAGGAGGATCCGTCTTTTAAGGTTTCGTATAATGATGAGACTGGCCAGACGATAATCTCTGGAATGGGCGAACTTCATCTTGATATAATTGTGGATCGCCTTCTGAGAGAATTTAAAGTGGGTGCAAATGTTGGTAAGCCGCAGGTTGCTTACAGGGAGACAATAAGACAAAAGGCCAGTGCTGAAGGTAAATATGTTAGACAGTCGGGAGGCCGCGGACAATACGGGCATGTATATATTGATCTTGAGCCGCTTGAGCCGGGAAGTGATTTTGAATTTGTAAATAAGATTGTTGGGGGCTCGATTCCAAGAGAATATATACCGGCAGTTGAAAAAGGAATTAAGGAAGCACTTGAAAATGGTGTAATGGCGGGATATCCTGTTGTTGATATTAAGGTAACGTTGTTTGATGGTTCTTACCATGAAGTAGATTCATCAGAAATGGCATTTAAGATTGCCGGCTCTATGGCATTTAAGAACGCCGCTGGTAAGGCAAAACCTGTACTTCTTGAACCCATCATGAGTATAGAGGTTGTGACGCCAGATGAATATATGGGAGATGTTATTGGTGATTTAAATTCAAGGAGAGGGAAAATCCAGACAATGACACAGAGGACGAATGTCAGGATAATTTTAGCGCAGGTGCCGTTATCTTCAATGTTTGGTTATGCAACTGATTTAAGGTCTAAGACACAGGGTCGTGCAACATATACAATGCAATTTGCGCATTATGAAGAAGTTCCTAAAAATATTTCTGAAGATATTATATTAAAAGTTAGAGGAGGATGAAAACAGTGATTAGTGAACAGTGAAGAGTGAATAGCAGAAAAATTACTAACGACTATTCACTAATGACTATTC
>DYJL01000047.1 GCA_020723105.1 Nitrospira japonica
CCTTAAAATGTATCCAGTGCTAATCATATAATTAAATTATCATGGACATAACGTAGAAGTCAGTGACGAGTCGCAAGAAGGATAACCTCCTGCAAAAAAACTGTTTGAATGTGAATCATAATCATAGCGTAAAAAGTGTCCTGTGCGACTCGTTCACTGCACTGACTTGTTGTACGGAAATAATTTGAACGCCTCTATTACTCATAAGCTGCCCATGACAACTTAAATAATTCTTTCATAGCTTCCGATCTCTTTGCGTCATCAAGCCTCAACTGGATAGCAAACGTATCAACTCTCTTCTTTTTCGTGAATGCTACTTCAGAGGAATCTAATAACTCTTTAATCTTCTCAACATTGTCTTCACCAACTCTTATATCAAAGTGACAATACGTTTCTTTCTTCTTGGGATGAAACCAAGCAAAATTGCGTCTATTTGTGCCTATGGCAATATGACCTTTATTGTAGGTTACCCTCGGATGAAAGCCTAAACCTTCAATGTCTTTAATGACCTGGTCAAAGACTGATAATGATTTTTTATTGGCTCTCTTTTCCCAATAAGACCTGTCCGTTGTTTCTGATGCCTCTGTATCTTCTTCTTCTGGCTCTTCATAAATATCAAGAACCTTGGTAAAGTTCAGAATGATTTTGCTGTCGTATTTGATAGCAGATAATTGGATAGCAATGATCGGGATAGTTCTGTTTAATAAAGATATGACATTGAAAAACCTATTTGTAATTTCTTCTGCAATTATCACAGCGACGTGATCCTTCGATAAGAATCGTCTTCGTTCTATGTCCCAATATTCAATTGCTCGAATAATATGGCTTTCATCAAGAGTCCCCAACATAACTTCCGTTTCATACATCGTCTGTGTTTCTGTATCGACCAACAGTAAATCTATCCGGCCTCCAGATGATTGTTTTCGTTCCCGCTGATAAACAGTAAGGTCACCAAGCCCCAAGATGGATGGATCTTCTTCAATTTTATCTTGCAACCACTTTTCATTAATTTCAGGATGTTTTTTCAGACTAATAACGTCTGGCCTTATGACTTCGATTGCCATCAGCTACCTCCAAATAGTATGGATATTGAATGTCATTATTTCCGTACAACGCCCTGATGACTGACGAGAGGCACTGCATGATAAACAAGAGCTAAAAGACGATTCGCAGACCGAAGACATCATCTGCTCAAAAAGCGTCCTGTGCCTCTCGTTCACGTCCATCTGGTTGTTATAACACCATTGTTAATTTTTCAGAATATCTTCAGCAGTAGTAAAATATACTTTCTTCTTCTTCTTTTCTCTTTCTTCGTATCTTGTTATAGTATTCAAGTCTAAGACATTCTCATATAAATCTACTAATGATTTTTTGATCAAAGCAGATTTATCCTCATGGAAATAGTCAGATAATTTTTTCAAAATCTTTTCCTCATCATTATTAAATCTGATAGATATTACTCCCATTGCCTGTATACCTCCTCTCTCTTTTCAATAGAGATAACATAATAATCATTGTTCTCAATGTAGAATATTGCCCTGTATTTACTCTTTCGCAAACGATAGTACGTTCTCTTCTCCGATGACTTTAATTTCTTAATATCGAATAATCCTAAATCTCCGGTTGTTTCAAGTGCGATAAATGCATTATTGAATCTTGCAAATATCTCTTTAGGCAACATCCCTTTCTTTACAGCTTTTTTTACCTCATTTTCATATTGAATCATAGTATATGTTTACATTGTATGACATGTGCTGTCAAGATGATATGCCTTTTAGGTTTCCGTGTGTTATAACGACAAGTTCAGTGACGAGTACCACTGCATAACGTCAGCTTGCTCAAAAACTGTTTTGCAGTCCCAAAATCAAACCAATACCTAAAAAGCGTCCTCTGGTACTCGTTCAACTGCAACGCTTGGTTATGCCTTTCTTCTTATAAATCTTCTCCCTGCCAATAGCGTCCCGCCTGTGACAAAAAGAACAGAACTAAGAGGCTCAGGGGCAACTGATGACATACTGTAATAATTTAATGAACTGCTTGACAGAGAGCCGTTCCTATCGCTTAAAGCATAATGCTCTAATGTCACCCTTATGTCGCCTCCAACAGGTGTTGGGGCCAATAGCGTACCTGAGCAATCAGAAGAACAGCTTATATTCCCCAACCATTGATACCATTGATTGTTTCTATATTCTGCTACCCCCAAATCAAAGAAAGTATATCCCGCAGTATGATCATAATCATACTGAAACATAAAGTAAGGCGCGTTGGCGACATAGTTACCTACAAAATATACATCCGCTTCCGCTTCAGAATAGGTGCTGGGGAAATAAGAGGATACAGACGTTGTTGAAGCTGTTATCTCACTATAGATCGAACCTCCATACAAAGAGGCTATTATTGGAAGATTCGCACTACTATTAGCATAATTTTCATTCCCTTCGGTAAAGTTATACGCTCCAACAGCATACCATTCTGTTGTCCAGGGAATATTTGAAGCTGCCTCCGTAATAATAGGCAATAACAAAATTGATGAAACTAAGAGTATTAACTGAAATATTGTCGCAATTCTCCTCCTCGTCATATCCAAATCCCCCTTGATGATATTTAATTATCAATCGCTAAGCGATCGTAAATCTCATAGGCATAACGTAGAGTTGACTGATGCAGACCACTGAATGACTTAAAAGAGCAAAAGACTAATCCGATAACCCAAAGTCACCGCAAGTCTGAACAGCGTCCTGTGGTCTGCATTCATGTCCAACGACTTGTTATGTCCTACTCTTTTATTCTTTTATGCCAATATGTTGGTTCTTTATTCAACTGCATGACAGCGATTATGTATATTTCGTCTTCGTTCTGTTGATAAATAATCCCATATGGAAAACGGTTAATCATGCAACGTCTCGTGCTTTTGGAAAATGGAGACCATGCGTTTGGGAATTTCAGTATGAGTTGGACAGAGTTATAAACCTCTTTAACAAATTCGAGCCCCAAATTTTGTTGACATTCGTTGTAATATTCAATAGCTTCACTAAATTCCTTCCTCGCATCGGGATGAAAAGAATATTTCATAAATTATATTTATCCCGTATTTCTTTGAAAACTTCTTCTCCCGGAATTGTTTTAACCTTGCCTGTCTTAATATCTTCAACTCTATTTTCTGCTTCTGCTGCCCATATTTCATCAATCTCCTTTGTTGTTGGATTCAGGCTTTCCAACAGTTTGTTAATTATTAAAGCTCTGATATCTGCAGGCAGTGATATAGCCTCAGAAATGAGTTCATCTGTTTTTATCATTGTTTAATCCTCCCAATTAGATTGGTAATAATATTCTACACTATCTGTGAGTGGTTTATGAAAGCAAATATTTTCTGGACATAACGCTAAGCTCAGTGAATCGACCCACCGAAGCTCATCAAAAAGCATAAAACC
>DYJL01000007.1:0-35983 GCA_020723105.1 Nitrospira japonica
TAAAGTGGGGAATAAAACTGAAACCGGGCTGGGGAATAAAGTTGAAACTCGACAATTATTCCTGTCGATGCATTGCCGGAGAGATTTCAATGGCTATCAAGGCATAATCTTATTATTATTGATAACCGTCGGCGTTAAAGATGTTTGGGCCCTTCTTAGTATGTCAATGCTTTCTAAATCAATAATGTGTAAATGCACTTTATCATCATGAATGTTAAGTTGTTTGAATATTTTTTCGGCTATAGGTTTTAAGACCTGGGGATTTTGAGTAGCTACCACAGCACGGAACCTATTCAAACCGCTATGATCTCTTTCTTTTATACCCATTTCTATCATTTTGGGTAAGTAAATAGATATAGATGCCTCGCCATTTAATTTGGATATGTAGATTAAAAGTCGACTGCCAATAACAATCTTTTCTGAATACGGTTCGTTGTCCAAACTTAAAATTCCTGACTTTAACTCAATACTATTAAATACTTCTTCTGGACACTTGCAACCTAATGAGTTTTGAACAAATGATTTAATACTTTCTTTCTGATTCATTTTGGATTTCCTTCGTTTATAGTTTGCTGATAATTTTCAATCTTACTGATAATCCAAGTGATGTAATAGAAGATATTGACGCAATTATGCTGAAGACTTTTTCGTCAATCATACCAACTAGAAATCCTAAAATAGAGAAAATGCACATTGCTAATGTCCCTATTAACAATATAAACAGCCATGACATGTTTGATAAACCGACAATTCTGCGCCACCTTTTAAAACTTTTTCCTCTGTTATCAATCTCTTTTTCAGCCCAGTCAATAATTCCTTCGAAAAGTTTCTCAGCGTGATGATTTCTGATAAATCCATGCTTTGTTTGTCCGGAAATTGTGTGATGATCTGGGTCAAGTGTCGTAATTAAGAGCTTCCCATCAACTCCTCTTGGATGTACGATAGATAATACTAATTTATTAGTATCATTAGTCGACAGTAAGGGTATTGTGTTACTGGATAAAGTTCCAAAAGTCCCGTGCGAAAAGAATGTATCATGATAATTTAAGGCATTAATATCAAAATTAATTCCTCCAAAAATAATTTGTGATGCTGGATTTTCTCTGTTTAAGAATTGAATGTTTTTGGGATACTCTTGATCATGATACGTGCAGCAGCTTAACCAATCCTTTTTGTTTTGGATTGCGCCTAATGCCACAACAATTCCACCGTATTTTAGGAATGTTTCAATTCTTTGTTGATTATCATAAAGAATATCTTGATTTGAATAGGAAGGAATTATGAGGACATCATATAATAAAAGATTTAAATGAGGGAGAGAACACACCGGTACCGAAGTAATAGATTTTCCAAATAAAGAAACTGCTTGGTCTGAAGCCCTTCCGTTTTGAAGATAAAGAATTTTTGCCATAGAGTTTATTTAATGCATAACTGATTGTTGATACTAAATAAAAATTTGTAAACCAAATTGCTAAAACTCATTAAAGAGCAAAAAATGCGACTTGCAGTCCTCAAACCATTAATGGTTAAAAAGGTAAAACACTACTTGTTAGGCATTCTCACCATTGCTTAATCAACTCAACCAGCTTATCAACTGAACTGATAACGTTGTTTATAAAACTACTTGCCGACAGTAAGCCATTTGAAGTCATATTAGTTTTAAAACGACCTAAACTCTTCAAGATTGAGTCTTTGTTAGTATCACTAAGTATTTCTTTATTTAATTCATTAAAACATTTTCGTAAGATATCTACACCTATAACGGCTTCATGCTGATTAATAATTCCATCAATATCTGCTAAACAAACAAGCGCCTTATGTTTTTCTGTCCAGTTTTCACCATGTCCAACTACAGCTCCTCGAACCGGAGAGTATAACAAATTTTCTAGAATCACCTTTATGTAATGATCAACTGCTGGATGAATAAGATAGTAATTGCTGTCTGGAAGAAAAGTTGATCGTACTTTTCCAGTCGTTTCAAAATGTTGAGAATATGTTATGTCCTGCTTCGTCTCATGTCTTGTGACAATCCCTAAGAGCCCAATTCGGTATAGGTCACAGAATATATGATATACTGCATTGCAATCTCGACAATTACCCCCATGATATGAAATACAAGCATCGAAATGATTATTGTACTTTCTACATATGTCTTGTATTTCTGATTTAGTTAAGATGTTTCGTCTAAAAAACGAGAAAAATCTTTCAACATTTGTATATTGAAGAGATGTTGTAAAACGTGCAACCTCTTTCATATACTGCTTCTGAATCTCCTCGCCTGGTATTCTATTGACGCTATCCCGAAAATTCGTTTCACCAAGGCTGTTTTTCTTAGATAGCCTATGAATTTCCTCACCGAACATTATTAAATCACGTGGACGTCTTAAGGTATGTCTTAGCATATATTTAAACGGAGTCTCTTGAATATTGTTCCATACATTTTCCACCTTCTCTAACCCAGTAAATGCTACTATAGGAGAATAAGCATACTTATCTGGGAGTTTAACTGTTTCAGTGGATTCGTAAGTACGAACAGCGTGTTCAAAAATATTTTCTAAATCTGGTTCTGAATAGGTCAACTCACTTACAATATCGTGATATTGGGTATGAAGTTCAGCTATACAAGAGTCCCATGCTTCTTTCCGAACTGAAGCATATATTTTAATTTGCCGATTTGAATTGTGAATCCTAAAAATTGCCCCTACTATACCATTTTGAGCATTTTTCCATATCTCAAGAGGATACTCGCTTATTCCCTGATCGATCTGGTCAATGAAAACATAAACAGGTCTATCGATAGATAAACACCACTGATGAGACCGATCAAGTGCTGAGGGTATGGAACTTTGAATATTTCCAAGAGGTAATGAAAGAATGTTGCTCAATATCGAAGATGGATTCGCCTGAATTTTATAGTAATCTCTTATGGATTCATTTGCTTTGAGTTTTGAAGTGATTTTTTCAATAAGAACCAATATATTATTGAATTTTATTTTCTCATTTTTAAGAATGTCACAGAAATCTGAAAGATACTCAGAATCACGAGATCTAATTGAGTAATGAATAATAATTGAGATAGCTAAAGACAATTGCCAAAGACATTGCCAAGTATCGAATGATGACAAGAAATCAACTAGTTTTCCTTCATAAGGCAATGAATGGTCAAAGTAATCAATATAGGAATTTGCAGGCACTGTTATAATCTTCTGTCCTTCATACTTCGACGCAACATTATGATATACGTATTTAAGCAGAAGTGTTTTTCCATATCCTTTGGGAGCAACAATGATAAATCTTGAGGATTCAATAAACTCACTTACTTTTGGTGTACGTGCAATATATTTTTCAAAATTAAAATTAGAAACATCTATTGTTGCTGCATCAATATACCAAAAATCTTTCATCATCAATCACCTCCTTTTTTTGCCTGACTATACTAATTCTGTAAAATAAATAACTTAAAATTCTATGTCATTAATGTTATTAATCTCATGGGAACAATGGCATTATATTTCACTTTTGTAGTATATTCCCGCCTGATACTAAAACTGAATTATTTTAAACCGAGGTCACAAAAACATCAATAAAAATCTTTTTTAAAATCTTTTTAAATATCTATCTTGATTTATTTTCCTATCTTTATTTATCCTAAAAATGGCTCTGATATTTATTTCGCTTTTCCAACAATGGAATTTAAAACGAGGGATGCTGACTCTTGATTTAAAGGTTATTCCCTGCCTACGCTAAGAGCCCAACCTTTACTTCAGCCATGTCCCCTCATGGAGTCGGCATCCTTTTTTTGTCTGAGAAAGTGATTCTTAGCAATTACTAATCTAATAAACGAATCTGAGATTCGTTTATTAGAAAAGTTTTTAAAGATCAAAATAATTCTTGTCAATCTATGTGAAAAT
Source organism: Nitrospira japonica (assembly GCA_020723105.1). GTDB lineage: Bacteria > Nitrospirota > Thermodesulfovibrionia > UBA6902 > UBA6902 > SURF-23. Next base: position 3,912 of record DYJL01000007.1, read on the forward strand.
TGGTTATATTCTCGTAGTCATCTGAAAACGTAGGGGAGGAGCGAACCTGTTGTTATCCTTTATATGTATCCATTGCAGGTAATGCCATTCTGCAACACTTTTTCTATAGATCGAAAAGGGACTGAAAGGAGCATATTTTTTGCAAAGGCACAAAATGATGCATATTGTTATATGCATAGAAACTCTGTGGTTCAGTCATAATTTTTATATAGTTAGAGGAGAAAGTTTATGGAGAAAATAAAGATTGCTATTATTGGCGTTGGCAATTGTACCAGCTCCCTACTCCAGGGTATTGAATATTACAGGCATAAGGATAGTAGGGAAGCTATCGGTCTTATGCATTGGGATATTGGCGGTTATAAGCCTTTCGATATTGACGTAGTCGCCGCATTTGATATTGACAAGAGGAAGGTCGGTAAGGACATTAATGAGGCAATCTTTGCCCTTCCTAATAACGCTAATGTTTTTTGTGGTGATTTGCCGATATCTGGTGTTAAAGTGCAAATGGGAAAGATATTGGATGGATTTTCTGAACACATGAAAAATTATGACGAGAAACAAACATACATTCTAAGCAATGAAAACGAAGCATCAAAAGATATAATTGTTAGTGCATTAGTAAAATCCGGAGCTGAGATATTACTGAATCACTTGCCTGCGGGTTCAGTGCAAGCAACACGTTTTTATGCAGAATGTGCCCTTGAATCTAGAGTGAGTTTTATTAATAATACTTCAGTTTTTATTGCAAGCGATCCTACGTGGGCTGCTAAATTCAAAAGAAGCAATATCCCAGTCATCGGCGATGACATCAAATCACAGCTTGAAACTTCAATAATCCATAGAATACTTGCAAGTTTCTTTAGAAAAAGGGGTGTAGAAATCGAACGAACTTATCAGCTAAATACAGGGGGCAATACTAACTTTCTTAATATGTTATACAAAAACAGGTTTGCATTAAAAAAAGAATTGAAGACCGAAGCAGTGCAGTCGATCCTGAATATGAACAGACTGGAGGATAAGAACATTCACATCGGGCCAAGCGACTATGTCCCGTGGCAGAAAGACAATAAGATATGTTTTATACGAATAGAGGGAAGGCTTTTCGGTGATGCCTCGATGAGCCTAGAGCTGCGGCTTTCCGTAGAAGACTCGCCCAATTCTGCTGGTGTCTCTATAGATGTCATTAGATGTTGTAAGATAGCACTTAATAGGGGTAAGAGCGGCGGGCTATACCCTCTGTCAGCTTATTTTATGAGACATCCACCAAAGCAGTTTCCTGATGATTTAGCATATCGTATGACTGAAGAATTTATTGCAGGCCAAGATATATTATCAGATGATTTAGATAGGATAGAGGTTGACGTACGCATTCCACAAAAAGTTATTAGTTCAAAAGATATTGACCGTCTTCTTGATGCAATTAATAATTTCATGGAGTCTTGCGGTTTTGAATATGAGGCAGAATTTGAAGTAACTAAGGGGTCTTTTTATCAGAAATTACGATTTTTATCTAAAAACCAAAAAACAAGAGACGAAATGGAAGAAATTTATAAAAAAGGAAAGCGAGCTCTTGAGCTGCAGTATTTAGATAAACCAACTGCAGAAGCTACAAATGAGCTTACAAACGCTGCTTCGAATTTGATAAATGCTTGTAATTCTTTAGATGAAGTTGTTATAAGACTTGGAGCAATTCTGTTGGTAAAAGTAAATATAGATGGAAAGAGTAAGTTAGTTGTCGACACAGTATCCCCCGATGTCATAATTAAACTTGAAAGTGATACTTCCTTATATAACAATCCCTTGAAAGTGTATGAATTATTGAGATCGCGATAAAAATAAGACAATATACAGCTCTTTATGGTTTATATGTAGTAGTCAATAACTTGTGAGTCAATCCCTTTTCCCTGATAGGAATTAAGACTGCACCTTCGGTAACGATCAGTAAGCTTAGACTTTGGAAATCTGACAACATCCTTTAAATAGCTTTCCCCTTATCGTTTAAACTGATATCCTTCTGTTCCTTTATGGAATCCCCCGCTCTTAACCCGTTAGACCACTCATGGTTGTTATTTTATGCCGCTGCATGCAGACATCCTACACAAAAAACTGATATTTAATTTCAAAATATTTCCTCTTTTTTACTTGCCTCAACCGTCAATATCCCTCTCCTTTTTATCTTTCCTCGCTCTTCTACACTGAAATTATGTTCTTTAAACAATCAAACAAAGGAGGTTTGAAATGAGCTTAATAGTCCACAGTGGAGGAAATGTTGTAACAAAAGACGACTTAGCAGCCATTCCAGTCCCGGGGGCCACGGAGAGTTATACCCCTGTCCCTCACAATTATCTGGCAGAGACGCTTTCAACCATAGGCCGGGACATCCTTACCGGATTCAAGCTCGAAGACGAGCAGTACGCCCTTGCCAGAAATGGCAATCAGATGTTCGGGGTTCTGGCCTTCTCAAACGGTGATACGGAACTTGCCCTGTCCATCGGTTTCAGAAACTCTTACGACAAGAGCATGGCCGTAGGTATTGCCATCGGCGCGAAGGTGTTTGTCTGTGACAATCTGGCCTTTACGGGGGATATCACGGTGTTAAGAAAGCATACCTCAAATGTCTGGTCATCGCTTGAAAATATTTCCATCTCAACGCTCTACCGGAGCCGGAAGAATTTCAACAAGATAGTAGAAGACGCTGAAGTGCTCAAAGCAAAGACAATGACTGACAAAGAGGCTTTCATGATGCTCGGCCTGCTATACGGAAAGAGAGTTCTCTCTTTAAGGCAACTGTCATTTGCGAAGCTGGAATGGCTGAATCCTTCGCATGACGACTTCAGATCGCGCGACATGTGGAGCTTCTACAATGCCTGCACTACGGTCTTAAAGACGTGCCCGCCGATTGTGATTATGGAAAAGCATATTGCGCTTCATAACCTCATTATGGGAGGCCAGAATGCACATAATAATTAACTGGAGCGGGCATGAGGATATCGAGTTTGTCCGAAACGAAGACGGCTCGGTTATGCTCTTTAAGACCCTGAAAGAGGCTACCTGTTATGCTGAGAATGAACTTAACTTCTATTGGGAGATTGTGGAGGTTTGAAAAACTTTGGAGATGCGAAAGCATCTCCTTTTTTGTGCTCTTGTGCAGTCGTTATATGGCTATGCCAATTTCTTTAATATATCTTTTAGAATCTTCTTTCTTGCCACTAAAAAAGTCTGAAACTTTGTGAAGTCAAATATTTCCGGGATGAACCGGCGTTCACAGAACTCTTTTTGTGTAATACCCTTGCTCTTCGATTCTCTCTTAACCCACTCCCAAAGTTCTGCATCTTGCTTTGACTTGTTCTCATTGCCATCCAAAAGCTGTAAATTTAAAATACTGTTGTAATTTTCAGGGTTAAGATAAAAGTCAAATTGATCCTCTCTAACACCAAAAGATTTGAGCTGCTTTTTTGTAAAAAAAGATTCAGCAAAAATATGGTCCTTATGGAAATCCCCATTTCTGTAGTCCAACTGCGGATAAAGAATGGCTAATATAGAAAAGCATAATGGATCATCCTTCTGAGTCAACAATAGATTCTCAATATAATCATCATCGAAAGTCATATCCTTTGTAGTACCTTTTAACTCCTTTACTATTAGAGAATGGGGAAATTCAGTTATAGAACTCTTGATCTTCTTCTTCGCGATATCGTCAGTAAAAACAGTTCTAATTTTGGATAGAATTGCATCAGCTTGCCCGCCAAAAATTCTTTTAATTAGGACAATGTGAAGCCATCTTTTGATTATCTCTCTGTCTTTCTCGTAGTTTTTCTTCTTATAAAAATCTGTATAAATATCTTTATGGTATAAGTAATAAGCGATAGGGATAACGGCGTTTTTTGAAGTAAGAGTTTTATCAGTGAAACCATATGACCTTATTAAATCAAAAGTGCTACTTAACGCTGACTTAATATCATTCCACTTGTTTTCGAAATGCCTTGCATTGTCTTTTGAAAAATTGGTTACCTTGAATTTGATGTCACTACTGTAAAGCACTAAGAATGTCTTTAGGATTAAATCCTTCGAAATGAAAAAACCTTTATCTCTGATTTCATCAATAAGTTGATTGATTTCTTTGCGCGCGTCAAGCTTTGTCCAATTAGCTATTGCTATTGACATTAATAAGTCGGAGAAATTAAGTGGCTCTCCTCCGCTGTTTATGCGGATAAAAATATTTAGTGCCTTATCTAAATTTTGTTCCTTTTCGAGAAAGTAATTAATAATTCGATCAGTATGAATTGCCTCTTGAAGCCTGGAGAGTGATTCATAGGTAAATTGATTTGCCTTGTAATTATGCTTATCCAAAAATTTATTGAATTCAAATACGCTCTTTAAATTTAATATATCACCTACCTTAAACCATTTTTCTTTCTCAGAGCTATACTCGCCCTTGGTCAAGAATCTGAAATCGTACATTCTTCCGTCTTCTTCATCCTCTAATCTATTTGCAATATTTAAATATAGATGTCTTGTAGGGATACTATGTTCTGTATTTTCCCACCAGCGACGCGGTAATTTATAGGCATAACTACCTTTAAGGCCGATGTATATGGAAGCCAGTCTTTGTTGACCGTCCAATACCGCCTTGAAATCGTTTGCGCCGCTCGTATCGAACTCGTCATTATGAGTCTGATACCATTCCCGAAAGTTCTTTAGAAAGCTATAGAATTTATATTGGTGCTTCGTATTTCCTTCAACCTGCCAAAATAGAAATGAACTAATTGGATAATGACGCATTATAGAATCGAATAACCATTCAATTTGAGTATTTATCCACACAAACTCTCTTTGAATTGCAGGCAACAGAAGCCTATTATTATCGATATCTTCTATAGCTGAGGCGATGGTTATTGGTGTTTGAAATGACACAATATCCTCCTTATGATTTTACTTTCTTGCCATATAACAAGCTAAAACAAAAGAGAAAGGATAAATAATTGTACTTAGCTCTGTAAAGAAAGACAAGTAAAAATTATAGGTTAGAAAAAATTATGATTTTAGAGCCTAATTTTATTTTGAACCAGATTGCCTCCTCCGTCAACATCCTCCTCCTTTTTATTTTCCTTCCTCCTTCTAAAGTGAAGACAGAATCTATTGTTCTTTGAAATCAAGAAGAAGGAGGTAAATACAAAATGGCAAGACTGGAATCACAGGCAAAAATGGGATACTACCCCACACCGGAGGTGACATTACAGGAGATAAAAGATAAACTGAATTTTTCCAAAAAAGCAGTTCTGCTTGACCCCTGCTGCGGCGAGGGCTATGCCTTAAGCGAGATCGCAGACGATGCCGGGGCCACGGCCTTCGGCATTGAACCTGACACGGACAGGGCGATAAAGGCTACGGACGTGTTAAGCAGCGTTCTTTGCGGCAGTCTCTTTGATGTCATAGTCCGACCAGTAGATTGTTTCTCCTTACTCTATCTCAATCCTCCCTATGACTGGCAGGACGGGGAGAGAATGGAATTTCTTTTTCTCAAGCACAGCCATAAATGGCTCATGAACGGAGGGCTCCTCATCTTCATCGTACCCGAGCACGTGCTTGGGATAACAAAGATCAAGGACTGGATAGCCAGAAGATACGAGGACATTCGTATTTGCAAGGTTACGAAAGAAGACTTTCCGGCCTTCAGGCAGGTTGTCCTTTTCGGGGTCAAGAAAGAGAACGAGGAAGAGAATTTCCCCAAGCCACCCTATCCGCACATAGAGGATATGGACTTTACGTATAACGTGCCGGAGGGGTCACGTCTCAGGATATTCGAGCTTCAGGGGTTAAGGCCGGAAGATATCCACTCATATAGGGCTGTAGCAGAGAAGAATATCATGGAGACGATCTTCGGAGTTGAAAGCAATGTAGCGGCCCTTTCTCCGCTATTCCCGCTAAGGAAAGGGCATCTGGTCTCACTCCTTATGAGCGGGGTGTTAAACTGCGAGCTTAAAGAGGAGAAGATAGTCTTCAAATGCTTTACCGAAAGGAGCCGGTCAATCAGGCTTGAGGAGGAAGATGACAAGGAAATCACTACCGATACCTATGTGTCCGGTATCAGGGTGATAGAGAAAGGGAGGTGGTACGATGTCATGTGAAACAGTGCTCGAAAAGACACAAAAACAGGATACGCTGTACAAGATCGCATTCAGGGGGATTACGGCTGTGGGCGATATGGCACTCTGGAAAAAGCCGCTTTACTCTAACGCTTCGACCGCTCTTCTTTTGAGCCTCTACGGGTCTGAAAATCAGCTGAGAGGCATATTCTCATCCCTTGCCACAGGCTACCAGTTGAAGCTAAACGGCGAGTCCCTTACAAGAAGCTGGGACGGCAATCTGAAGTTCAAAAAATCAAAGATCGGATACGGGAAATGCCACGCTCTTATCTGGAACGAGAAGATCATCCCCGAATGCGTTATTACTTTCGCGTCAGGGGAAGATATTGCAGCATGGGAGAAATTCCTGAAAAGAAGAAAGATACCGCTTCTTAAGAAATGGCTTCCGAAGCTTACCGGCATCCTTAAAAAGCAGGGACTGGTAGAAGAGCTTTCAGGGATTAACCTCAAGGGCTGGCACTTAACGACCTCTGACGATCAGGTCTGCGACTACATAGTCAAAGAGATATACAGATAACAAACAACTCACAACAAATTTGGGCGCAGATTCTTAACCGGCTGCGCCCTTTCTATTTTCCAAAAAAAGGAGACTAACCATGTCTGTTTCGTTAAAAGAATTCGTTGAAAAGTACGGTAAGGCGCTCGGAGAAAAGATTGAAAGAGAGCTTACCCCGGTATATAACCCGCTGAGAGAAAACGTTGAGCTTATGGAATATCAGGGAAGATTAAGTAAGCTCTTAAGAACTCCTTTCCCTGTTCAGGCGCAGGTCATAAAGGGTCTGGCCAAAGCTCTTTATCAGAAAGGCAGAACAAAACTATTCGTCTGCGGGGAGATGGGTGCGGGTAAGACATTCATAGGTCTGAGCGTCATTGCGTTGGCTTTAAAGCCCATGCGAACGCTTGTGGTCTGCCCCGGTCATCTGGTAGAGAAATGGATTAGGGAGGCAAAGATGACCATCCCCGGCATCAACGTCGTTGATCTGGCAGTCAAGGACGCTATCACTATTCTCAATGCGCTCCGCTATGAAAGGACTCCCCTTGATACGCATGAGCTATGGGTCATCTCAAAGGAAAGGGCAAAGTTGAGTTTTGGCTGGAGACCGGCCTACGTAACTACCAGAAGAAGCAAGTATCCAAAATGCCCTGATTGCGGGTTCATTCCTAAAGGCAAGGACTTTGAGATAATGAGTATTAGCGCCATAGAAAGAAACCGTACCAAATGCCACTGCGGAAGTCCCCTCTGGCAAGCACTGGCCAAACCAAGGCGGTATTCACCGGCAGAGTTTATCAAGAAATATCTTAAGAACGTCTTTGACGCGGTAATCCTTGATGAAGTCCATGACTACAAGGCTGGGGATTCGCTTCAGGGTCATGCGATGGGGCAGCTTTCTAGGTCAGCCAAATACTTTCTTGGATTAACCGGCACGCTTAACGGCGGCTATGCCGATAACCTCTTTTACCTGCTGTACAGGCTTGAGCCCAAGCGTCTTGAGCATTTCGGCTATGCCGGTGCGGAGAAATGGCAGCGTACATATGGGGTGATTGAGGAGGTAAGAAGCCTCGAAGATACCGACCATACCTATGGCCGGATTAAGCGCAAGAATGTCGTTATCAGAAAAAGGCCGGGCGTTGCCCCTGAAGTCATAGGCAGATACTTTCTGGATAAGAGCTGCTTTATCAGACTATCTGACGTGATAGATGGCCTTCCCCCTTATGACGAGATCGTCACCATGATTGAGATGGATGCAAAGCAGAAGGCGGCTTATGAAAATCTGGAAGACGAACTGAGAGGGGTGGTAAAAAGCTACAAGATGAAGGCCACGGCTTCAATGCTTCAGGCATTGTTAAGTTATCCGGATTCCTGCGCGGTATTTCCTGAACACATAGAGATCAAGGCTAAAGACAAGGAGACAGGACAGTATACTGTACTTGCAACAATTGAGGCCCCTCAGCTTAAAATCAACCTGCTTCCCAAAGAGAAAGAACTGATGGAAATAGTCAGATCAGAAAAAGAACAGGGTAGAAAGGTCCTCCTCTATCTTACCTTCACCGGCACAAGGGATACAAGACAGAGATTAAAGCAGGTGCTTGAAAAGAGGGGTTTCACGGTCGGCACACTTCCAGAATCCATTGAGCCGAAAAGGCGGGAGCAGTGGATAGATAAAAATTCTTCTGACTTTGATGTCCTCATCTCAAATCCTGAACTTGTGAAGGTTGGCCTTGACCTTGTGCAGTTTCCCACCGTTATTTTCTATCAAGCGGGCTATAACATCTTCACCTTAAGGCAGGCGGCCAGACGCTCATGGCGGATAGGCCAGACAAAACCGGTTAAGGTCTATTATCTGACCTATAAGGGCACGATGCAGGAGACAGCCCTTTCGCTTATAGCCAAAAAGCTTGAGATCGCGCTGCTTGTAGAAGGCGACCTGCCGGAGGGACTTGCGCAGTATCAGGTTGAGGGCGGCTCCTTGTTTGAGGAGATGGCAAAGGCGCTGGTTGAAGGCAGAAGGTATGAAGGAGCCGAGACCGCCTGGGCCAATTTCAGAAAGAGGGAGATTGAGACATCATTGGGAGTGGGTAAAAAAGAAGCTATCTTCACCGAGAAGGCGCTTAAGGCGGTCTCAAGATCGAAAGCGGATACCAAGACCACCGTAACCGATAACACTGTAGTCAAGGTCACTATCATAGAGGGCAGGGGGAAGAAGGTATCCCGGCTGTCGGTGAAGTACGGGGAGTTGGATGAGATGCTGAAAGGTAAGGTGGCGCAGTTTGCGATGTTTTAAGGCGAAGGATAGGACAGATAATGTTCTTTAAATTCATTCAAGGAGATGTTAAAACATCTCCTTTTTTCTTAATTAATTAAAGCAAGGCGTTACATTAAAGTGCCTTTCACTGCATTTTTATTTATAATATCACTTAGTCGGAAATAAAAATGAAAGACATTGTTTTTATAAGTCATGCAAATCCGGAAGATAATTATTTTGCATTCTGGCTTTCAAGCAAATTAAAACAAGCAGGCTATAGTGTTTGGGTTGATATAAACAATCTAGTAGCTGGGGATTCAACTTGGCCAGAAATAGAAAAGATCATAAGAGAACAAACAATCAGATTTGTAGCTGTAATTTCTAATACTTATATCAACAAAGCTAAAACGCCTGGGTCAGGTATTAGGAAAGAAATATCGTGTGCGTCTGTAATACAAAATATCCCTAATTTTATGGTACCCGTCAGACTTGACCAAAGCAAATTCAGTGATTTTAACATTGATATTCTGGAACTATACGCGACTGATTTCAATGATAACTGGAAGCAGGGTCTAACCAAATTACTAAGTGATCTTGAAGTCTTAAAAACTCCGAAGAGTTCAAATGATTCAGATATACATCAATTCTGGATAAATGCGTTAAAAATTAATCAGGACCCCCTACAGAAAACAGAACAATATCGAACGAATTGGTTCGAGATTTTGCTTCCAAAAAATATTTACATTCATCAACCAACTTTACTTCAAAATACCACTTCTGAACCATCTTATAAATATGTGAATTATGCCGATAGATTTATTGCCTTTGCATCCGAAGAAATTGTATCAAAATCCATATCATTGCAGTCATCGGTAAAAGTTCCCATTACGTTATTTTCTTGCTCTAATGAATATAAAATTGACAACACAATTTCAATTAAGCGCCCCAACTATTTATTAGTTCAATTGCTAAATTCAATCTTAAGAAGTGAATTATTGGGGAGAGGACTATCCGTTTATAAACAAGCAAACAAAAAGGAAGTCTTCCATTTTGATTTTTCTGAGGAACATATTAAACCAGTCAGTTTAAAAAAATTTAATAAGGCAAGGAGAACAATTATTGGGCAAATGAAGAATTTTGTCTGGCATTTTGGCATAAGCTATAGTGCGGCTTTGTTTCCAAAGCCTATGTTCAAAATTTCTTACCATATCATTTTCAAAGATGATAAAGGGAATTATTTATCTAAGGAAGACCAACATTTACTCAGAAGAAATATTGGTTCCGATTGGTATAACAGAAAATGGCTGGAAACATTATTAGCTATGATGGTAAAAGTATCGAATTCAACTACTGATGATTTCATAGAAATTCCAGTGCATCAAAGTGAAACTCTAAGAATAATGATTTCTCCCATTGTCATGCATTCTGATGTTGGATATTCAGAACCTAATGAATAACAAATTGATATATTTAAATGAACCTAAGTTAATTTTTGGTTATAATCAAAAAACGATTGACCCACGGGACGGCTTAACCTTATTTGGCCCGTATGAATCTCTGGCTCCTTTTAGTGTAAAAGCTGGCGTAGTAGCTACAAGTAATGGCTTTGAGGCGTACAAATATTTTGTAGAAAGAGTCAATAAGCCTATTATATCCACAAAAAAAGTATATGGAAAAATTAAAATCGATGAAATTAGCAGGCCTAGCTTTCCTGGTTTTGAAGCAATTTTTAATATAAGCTGGCCAACTACGCCTGAAATTTACAAAGAATTAGACTCGTCTAAACTCAACACATTACTGAAAGAGAAAAAGAAGAAAAAAAGAATCTTAAAAGTTGTTGACTATTATCTACAAAAAATTTTAGAGGCAACAAAAAAGGAAGATACTCAAGTCAATATCTGGTTCATAATAGTACCTCGGAATCTATACTCCAGATGCAGGCCAGGCTCATGGGGATCGGAAGTAAGCAGAGAAGTCAGACAGTTTCTAGATTTGACAAGAGCAGGTCAACAGTTATTTAATTTTTTGCTGGAAGACGAAGAATTCCAAGATGATTTAAAAAACGAATATGATTCGAGGGAAGACTTTCATCACGTTCTTAAGGCTCGCCTTATTCAGGAAAAAATTACAATTCCGGTTCAGCTTATTGTAGAGTCAACACTGTATTTCAGAGATAAGAAATACAATAAAGAATTAGATGAGAATATCAAAGCACATCTGGCTTGGACACAATCAACAACGTTGTACTATAAACTCGGCAAGTTGCCTTGGAAATTAGGCGATATCAGGGATGGTGTTTGTTATTTGGGCTTAGTTTTTAAGAAATTAAAAACTCCCGCGCAGAAGGGAAATGTATGCAGTGCAGCTCAAATGTTTTTGAAAGACGGTGACGGCTCCGTGTTTAGAGGTAATATTGGGGCTTGGGAATCAAAGAGCTTAAAAGAATTTCACTTAGACGAAAAAGCTTCTTGCGAACTATTAACATTGGCTTTAGATGATTATTTTGAAAAATGGAATAAATATCCTAATGAACTGTTTATTCATGGCCGGGCAAAGTTTTCCGAAGAGGAATGGACAGGCTTCAAAAAGGCGATTGAGGGGAAAAAGGCCGCGACAGAACTAACTGGAGTCGTAATAAAAGAGAGTTCTAATTTTAAAATATTTCGAGACATTGAACATGAGTCGAGCAATTATGGAGTATTGCGTGGCCTTGCATTTCAAATCTCTGATAGAGAGGCATACTTGATGACAAGAGGTTTTATACCAAGATTAAATACGAGTTCTAGTATTGAGGTACCAAATTCCCTGCACATTCAGATCACAAGAGGAACTTCTGATATGGGTAAGGTCTTAAATGATGTTTTGGCTTTGACTAAATTGAATTACAATGCTTGCATCTTCGGCGACGGAGTGCCGGTCACACTTCGTTTTTCGGATTTGATTGGAAATATTCTGACTGCTACAGAAAACTGGAAAGTGGATATTAGGCAATTCAGATTCTATATTTAGATGAAGAGTTAGATTAAACCATTCAAACCGACTTAAATAATTTAACTTTTAGAGAGGGGGATTTATGAGTATCAAGAAGCAATATAAAAAGAAGTTGTTCAAAAAGGGCTCTTCTCCGTGCAAGGTTACTTTCAGCTTGCCCGAGGAAATGATTAATCCCGCCAAGACAGTTTATCTGGTCGGTGAGTTTAATAATTGGGATGTCGAGGCCACTCCCATGAAAAAGAAAAAAGACGGGACATATTCCGTTACCATTGAGCTTGAAGCTCAAAAGGAATACCAGTTCCGCTACCTTATTGATTCCGATAGATGGGAGAATGACGGGGAGGCCGACAAGTATGCCGCGACTCCTTACAGTAGCGAAAACTCGGTGGTAGTGGTTTAAGGATTGCCTTTTCTCTTCTCCGTTCCTGTTTAAAAAAAATCAGGCCGTAGCCTGATTTAAAAACATGATTCAACTGTAGAAGAATTGTAGCAGATTGCGTCAAAAAGGGCGGAATTTACAGGAAAGCACAGGAACAGACAGTATCTGAAAAACTCATTTTATTTAAATAGTTATTAAAATATTCAGGCCAGAGGCCGGTTTGCAATTTTACCCCCTTTGGACTTCCTAAACCTGGTGCCGCAGGTTCGATCCCTGCAGGGGGCGCTTTTCCCACTCTGTAATTATTTCCATTGAAACCTGTTTTTTGTTTATGTATCATATGTCAGTATTTGCAAACCACATAAATATATGCTATATCATTTTTAAATAGGGAGAGCTTATGGAAAACTTTTTCTGGGGAGTTATTGCAGGTGGATTGATTATATTGGCAGCTTTCTTAATTCCTGCCATTTTGCAGATTAAAAGGACTGCAAAGGCTGCCGAAGATTTTCTTCAGACTACACAGGATTCGCTCAATCCTCTTTTGAGAAGGCTTCAGGAAACAGTTGAAAAGACAAATCAGATTACTGCGAAACTGGATGAGTCTATCAGCAACATGCAGCAGTTATCAAAGGCTGTAGGAGAAACCGGAGAAATAATTAGTGACATAAATAGTTTAGTCAGAAAGATTCAGATGTTTTTTACTGTTACAACTTCAAGTTTTGGAGCAGGCATAAAAACAGCCCTGAGTGTCCTGACACAGGGGGCTATTCAAAAAATAACCTCACAGAAGTGAGGAAATATAAATTAACAACAAGATTGCACAGGGTTTTCAATTTGTGTAATCGCTGTTACAGGAGGTAAAGATGAACGATGAAAGAGGATTTTGTGCAGGCAGTGTTATTCTGGCCTTTGTTTTAGGCGGTATTGTAGGTGCAGGCGTTGCTTTGCTGACAGCGCCACAGTCGGGAAGGGAAACACGGGAAAAGATAAAGGAATTTTCAGATGAAACCAGGAAAAAGGCTGCTGAGTATGCCGGTCAGGTAAAAGATAAATTCTCCACAGCAGTAGAAGAGGGCAAGCACTATGTTGAGGAAAAAAAGTCACTAATCTCCTCAGCAATAGACGCCGGAAAAGAAGCATTTCAGAAGGAAAAAGAGAAGCTGGCCAAGTCCTGATTGATGACAGAAAGAGAAATTCAAAATCTACTGATAAGAAATCTGGTAGCATTCTCAATGCACTAAGAGAACGCCTATATGAAGCAATTCATAGGACTTGACGCAGGTTCTGTAAGCGTTAAGCTTGTAGTGATTGATGCCGGGGGGGATATCCTTGAAACAAGGTATATCAGGCATAAAGGGAATCCTCTTCCGGTTGCGTATGAATTATTAAAAATCGTAACGCATAGTGCGTCACTTGCTACTTGTCACTGGTCCCTTTCCATTACAGGTTCGGCTGGTAGTGTTATTGCCGGCGCCCTGGGCCTTAAGCCTGTAAACGAGGTAGTCGCCCTCAGTTATTCAATAAAAAAACTCTATCCTCAAGTCAGGACTGCTATTGAGATGGGAGGCGAAGATTCCAAGTTGATCCTGCTTGAGAATGGAATGGTCAAGGAATTCTCCATGAATTCTGTTTGTGCTGCAGGAACAGGCTCCTTCATTGATCAGCAGGCTGAAAGGCTTAATCTCAGCATAGAAGAATTCAGTGAGCTCTCGCTTAAATCACAGCATCCGCCGCGCATAGCCGGCAGGTGCAGCGTCTTTGCAAAATCGGATATGATTCATCTTCAGCAGATAGCCACGCCTGTTGAGGATATCGTGGCTGGGCTCTGTTTTGCAGTTGCAAGAAATTTCAAAGGCAGCATCTGCAAGAACATGGAATTGCCCGAGCCCATCAGTTTTCAGGGAGGTGTTGCTGCAAACAAAGGCGTGGTTCGGGCCTTTAGAGAGATACTGTCTGTTGATAACATTATCATTCCCTGTCAGTTTGCGGTAATGAATGCAATAGGAGCCGTTTTAAAGGACCGGGAGGCGGGGCTTGAGAATTTGTTTGAGGTTGAGAAGCTGAAATTGTTTATTGAGTCTATGAAAGACGATAGTGTAGGGCACAAACCGCTGAGAAGAATACAGGGGCAAGGGACAAGGGGCAAGGGGCAAAAGATAGAAGATGAGAAGATGAGAAGTTGGGAAGATAGGAATATCTCTCAACCTCTTACCCCCTCAACTTCTCAACTTCAGTCTTTTAACCCGTCACTCGTCACTCGTCACTTGTTACTGCCTTTAAACGTCTACCTTGGCATTGACATAGGTTCCATCAGCACAAACCTTGCAGTTATTGATGAGAAAGGGAGACTGCTTGCAAAAAGATATCTCATGACAGCAGGGCGACCCATTGAGGCAGTCCAGAAAGGTCTTGAGGAGATTGGAAATGAAGTTGGCGATAAAGTCCATATTTGCGGTGTTGGCACTACAGGGTCCGGCCGGTACATGATTGCTGATTTTGTAGGTGCGGATATCGTAAAAAATGAAATTACCGCACAGGCCACTGCTGCTGTGGAAATAGACCCTGAAGTGGATACGATTTTTGAAATAGGCGGGCAGGATTCAAAATATATTTCCATACGTAATGGCGTAATTGTTGATTTTGAAATGAACAAGGCCTGTGCTGCGGGCACAGGTTCCTTTATAGAAGAACAGGCTGAGAAACTTGGTATATCGGTAAAGAACGAGTTTGCTCAAACAGCTTTTCATTCTCACAAACCATGCACTCTTGGGGAAAGATGTACGGTTTTCATGGAAAACTCTCTCCTGTCAAAACAGCAGAGAGGTGCAACAAAGGAGGACCTTACTGCAGGGCTTGCTTATTCAATCGTTCAGAACTATATAAACCGTGTTGTTGGCGACAGGGCGATTGGCGAAAAGATATTTTTCCAGGGTGGTGTAGCTTTTAACAAGTCTGTTGTGGCGGCCTTTGAGAACTATCTCGAAAGAGAAATTATTGTGCCACCGGATCATGACGTTACAGGCGCTATAGGTATGGCGTTTATTGCGAAGAAACATATGGAGAGTCTTGTAGGGGCGGGTCTATGTGCCCGCCCTGAATCAGGGCAACCACAAGGGATTGCCCCTACATCCTTCAAAGGTTTTGATCTTTCAAAAATAAATTATGATATAAAATCATTTCCCTGCAAGGGTTGTGATAATTTATGTGAGATAAACAGGGTTCAGGTAGAAGGCGAAAAAGAACCTCTTTTTTACGGAAGCAGATGCGAAAAGTATGATGTAAAGCGAAAGAAAAATATTTCTTCAGACATGCCTTCTCTTTTTGCGGAGAGGAAAGAACTGCTTGTTAAAACACACAATGAATATAAGAAAAAATTCGAAATTCGAAATCCAAAATTCAGAACTCACCGAATCGGCATACCGAGGATTTTCTTCTTCCAGGATTTTCTTCCCTTCTGGAGCACGCTTCTGTGGGAGCTCGGTTTTAATGTAGAGCTATCGGCAAATACCAACAGACAGATAATCAACAAGGGCGTTGAGAGTATCCTTGCAGAAAGCTGCTTCCCACATAAGGTTGCGCATGGCCATATAAGAGACCTTATGGAAAAGGGGGTTGATGCAGTTTTTCTTCCGAGTTTTATAAATTTCAACTCTGAAAGTGAATCAGTCCGCAGCTTTGCATGTCCCTATGCACAGACCATGCCGTATATAGCCGGTATAGCTTTTGGTCAGGTCCGATTTATCAAACCGGTAATAAATCTTGAATATGGCAGGCAGCACCTTATTAATGAGATATACAAATCTTTAATACCCTTTCATATAACAAAACGCGCAATTAAAAAAGCGCTGCAGCAAGCTGAAAAGGCCCAGTGGGAATTTGCCTCTGCAATCAAGAGCCGCGGCCGGGAGATTCTTGAAAAAATTACTGAGAATACAATTGTAATCATCGGCCGTTCATACAATGCCTTTGATTCCGGTATCAATCTTGAAATACCAAAGAAATTGGCTGCTCTTGGAGTATTTTCCATTCCTATGGATTACCTTCCTCTGGAAACAGTTGATATTTCCAGTAAGTGGACGAATATGTACTGGAGGTCCGGTCAAAACATCCTGAGAGCTGCTGAACTTGTCAGGGACAATCCAAAGCTGTTTGCACTCTATATAGGCAACTTCTCCTGCGGGCCCGATTCCTTTATACAACATTTTTTTGATAAGACAATGTCAAACAAGCCCTTCCTGCACATTGAAATTGATGAGCACAGCGCAGATGCCGGAGTGATAACAAGATGTGAAGCGTTTCTCGACAGTATAAGCGGTCAGCAGTCAGCGGTCAGCGGTCAGCAGACAAAAGAGAAACAGACTACTTCCGGACTTTCGCGCTTACGAGCTTCCACGCTTAGTAACCGGATTGTTTATATTCCGCATATGTCAGATCATGCCTTTGGGCTTGCGGCTGCTTTTGAAGCCTGCGGTATAGAAGCTGAGGTAATGAAGGATCCTGATATTGAGACCGTAAAAATCGGAAGACGGTTTGTGTCGGGAAAGGAATGTTATCCTTGCGCTATCACAACGGGAGATATGGTAAAAAAGGCCCTGTCAGATGACTTTGATCCTGACAGAGCCATGTTCTTCATGCCGTCCGGAGCCGGGCCCTGCCGCTTTGGACAGTATAATATTTTCCACCGGATGGTTTTAGCTGATGCAGGCTTTCCGCAGGTCCCGATATTTTCACCAAATCAGGACGAATCTTTTTATACGGCTCTCGGCATGGTTGGAAAGGAGTTTACAAAGCAGATATGGAGAGGGGTTATTGCTATTGAAATGCTTATGAAGTGTTTGCATGAAGCAAGGCCCTATGAGGTCTATAAAGGAGAGACAGATAAAATTTATCAGGAGTATCTGGAAAAAATCTGTGGCACGTTAAAAAACAGCAATGGGACCATGGCAGAACTTCTTCATGATATGCGCAGATCTTTCTCAGCAATAAAGAAGAGGGAGGAAAAGAGGCCTTTAATCGGGATTATCGGAGAAATCTTTGTCAGGCATAATAAATTTGCCAATGAAAATATCATCAGGAAAATCGAGGCGCTTGGCGGGGAGGTGTGGCTTGCGCCTGTAGAGGAATGGATTTACTATGTAAACCATACGGCTATGCGGAAGGCCATGATAAGTCTCCGTAATTCTTTTACACAGAATCTGGCAGAGGATCTTTTGAGGACCGTTATTACAAAGTATGTTCAGAAAAAAACAGAACATGAATATGCCAAACCTTTTGTGGGGTTTTTGAGGACGCTTAAAGAACCGTCCACAACTGAAATACTGAAAAATGCAGCGCCGTATCTGCACGATTCATTTGAAGGTGAAGCTGTTTTGAGCATGGGTAAGGCAGTAGATTTCATCAGAAGAGGAGCCTCCGGCATAATCAGCGCAATGCCTTTTGGCTGTATGCCAGGCACCATTGTAAGCGCTTTATTGAAAGGGCTTAAGCAGAATGAAGATGTACCGTGCCTCAGTGTTGCCTACGACGGAGCAGAAGCAACCTCTTCCGAGATACAGCTTGAAGCGTTTATGCATCAGGCGGGTGAGTGTATGAAGCGGAAAGAGGCGTTACCCGATAGAAAAAATAGTTAAACCCCTTCTAAATTTAATCCCTATGAAATCATTAATGATATATGGTAAACTGTTTTACCAAATTTTATCGAAGGAGGTGAACTGATTGGGTAGCGTTGTAAAGTGGCGTAAGAAGAAGATGAGCAAGCACAAGCACAGAAAGCTTCTTAAAAGGACCAAACATCAGAGGAGAAAATAAGCTTTGTTCTTATTTGTTATCTTAACTTTTAAGCATAGATGTTAAAGAGGCAGGGGTCATTTACTACTTCTTTTCTGCAGATTTTCTCATTTCTTTAATTACCTTAAACTCCAAGTCAAAAGCATCCAGCGTATTTTATTCAGGGCTTCCCAGAGTTTTTGGGATATTTCATGGTTTTCATAGTAAAAAATAGCTTGATAGAAAACGTTTGATGATATATATTATCCAAAGCGCGGCAGTTACCACAAAATTTGTACTAATAAACACGAATGAATTAACAAGGAATGAACTATGCGTGTAGAAAGATTAGAGTTAATCGGCTTTAAGTCATTTGCTGAAAAAACAATATTTAATTTTCATCCCGGCATTACTGCAATTGTGGGTCCGAATGGCTGTGGCAAGAGTAACATTGTTGATGCCTTCAGATGGGTTTTGGGCGAACAGAGTGCCAAGAGTTTGCGTGGTGACAGTATGGAAGATGTAATATTTCTTGGTTCAGCAACAAAGAAGACAAAGGGTCTGGCAGAGGTCACTCTCGTGCTTTCGGATATTGACAGGAAGCCCTCCAATGGTTCTAAAGATGACAACAAGGCTGCACTGACTGAAATCTCTGTCACAAGGCGTCTTTACAGGTCGGGTGAAAGTGAATACCTGATGAACAAGGTTCCATGCAGATTGAAGGATATCAAGAATACATTCCTTGATACGGGACTTGAACTGAAGGCTTACTCTATTCTCGAACAGGGGAAGATGGATTCCATTTTAAATTCAAAGCCTCAGGACCGGAGATTTCTGATAGAGGAAGTGGCCGGTGTGATGAAATATAAGGTCAGAAGGACTGAAGCGTTAAGCAAGATTGAAGCCGCTAAATCAAATCTTCAGAGATTGCAGGATATTATTGCTGAAGTAAAAAGACAGATTAATACAATAGACAGGCATGCGAAGAAGGCGGAGAGATACAAAAAATTACTTGAAGAGATAAAAGATATTGAATTGCGCATTGCCAAGAGTGACTTAAAGGGAATGCAGGATGAGATATCTGCATACACTAAATCAGAAGAAACCTATAGGGAAAACGAGGCAAAAGTTTACACAAATCTCCATGCTGCCGAAGCTTTATTGGAGGAAAAGAAGCGTTTATGCACTGATAGTGAAAAATACCTTAACGAAATCAAGATGAAACTTTATTCGCTCGAGAGAGAGGTTGCTGAAGACGAAGGGAAAATAGCGCTGTTTAAAAGCGATTGTGACAACTTGCGAGGAAAAAACGAATCGCTGCTGAAACAGGATGGCGAGCTCACTGCGCAGAGAGAAAACGCAATTCAATCCATACAGGAAAAGGGAAATCTGGAGGCGGAGTTGGGCCGGGACCTTGTGAATTCTGAAACTATGCTTGAAGATAAAAACAGGGTGTTTGCCGATTCTGATGATGAGATAAAGGGGTTAGAGAATGAAGTTGAAATTCAAAGGAGGAATCTTTTTAACAAGGCTGAGGAAATAAGCAATACAAGAAATGAAATTAATCATTTATCTTTCAGCATCGAAAATATTTCCAGAAAAGCTGAGAAGAGTTCACAGGATATTATTTCCCTGAATGACAACCTTTCTTCTCTGCAAACAGCGCTTGAAGAAACCAGAAACGAACACGTAAAGGTTAAAGCTGAAATTGATGAAGTAAAGAAGACAAAAGAAGACCTTATCAGCAGATTGAAAGACAAGAAACAGGAGCTCTCTGCAAACGAAGAAATACTTTACAGTTACAGAGAAGACCTTGCCGCGATGACCTCAAGGCTCGAATCCCTCAAGGAACTGGATCAGATACAGAGGCATTCTCTCGATGAGAATGTAAGGGCCCTGTGTCAGGTGGCTGATGTGCTTGAGTCATCACCTCAGTATGAGACCGCTATTGAAGCTGTTCTTGGAGATAAGCTTAATGCAGCGATTGTAGAAGACCGCAATGAGATTGCCAAGGCTTTGCAGTACATCAGGGAACAGAAATCAAAAAGGAGTGGATTTATCGCTGTAACTCCGGAAATACAGTCAGCTCATTCACACTCCGGCGTTACCGGCAATGGAGTTTTTGGAGAGGCGGCTGATTTTGTCACTGTAAAAGAGGGGTTTAACAAAATAGCGGCCTTGCTTTTGAGCAAGGTGTTGCTGGTTGATAATCTTAATACAGCATTCGCTCTTCAGGATTCAGAAGCAGGTCTGAAATCTTACTGCTTTGTCACGCTCAACGGGGAAGTGCTTGAACCTTCTGGCATTGTTTTTGGTGGAAGTGGCAAAGAAGTGCTCAAGATCAAGAGAATGATAAAAGAGATTGAACAGGAGATTTCAGGGAAGAAAGATAAAATCATGCTTGCTGAAGAGGCCGTAGTTAATAATAAAGGAGAGATTGTATCAGTTGAGAATGATATGATTTCAACTGATGCAAGAATATCCAGCCAGGAAAAATACTGCCATGCGCTGGAAGTAAAGATTGAAAACTTGCAAGAGGAAGATGGCAGGACCCGCAAGAGGTATGAATATCTTTCTCTGGAAATAAATGACGACCATGCTGAAAAAGATAAGCTCAATAACTTGCTTGAAATCGAAGGCGCCAACTGCAGGCGGCTCGAGAGCGAGAAACAGGAAATAGAGGGAGGAATAAACTCAATTCAGGAGACAATTTCCGGCCGGAGAGAGTTGCTTGAAACGCTGCGTTCCGAACTTACCGAAATAAAACTCCATCTCATGTCAAACAGAGAAAAGACAACTTCAATCAGAAGAGAAGTTGAGAATCTTAATAAGTTTATCGTTGAAATAGAAAAGAAAAAGGAAGAGATGCGTGATGAACGCCTCAATATTGAGAGGGACCTCAGGGATAAAGAACAGGAAATTGCAGAAAAAGAAGAGGCCCTGAAATCCAAGGTTGTTGTTGTAAGCGAGCTGCAACAGGAGACCTCAAAGATCACCGAAGCGCTTGAAGCAAAGACCGCAGAGCTCTCTGTTATTGAAAAACAGCAGAAGTCGCTGTCTGCTGAGCTTGAGTCTGTACGCAATGAACTTAATCATATTGAGATGAAGAAGATGGAACTGACAATGAGACTGAACTATCTTAAGGAAGATATCAGGAAAACATACTCTGTTGAAATTGAGACAGCAGAGATTGCTGATATTATTACATCGGAAGAAGAGGAAAAGCTGGCTCAGAATAAGGAACGTCTGCAGGAAATAGGCCCTGTCAGCCTTGGCACACTTGATGAATATGAAGAACTGAAATCAAGATATGAATTCCTTTCAAAACAGCGCGATGATCTTGTTGCATCCATTGAGGCGCTGCAGGATACGATACAGAAAATAAACAGAACTACACAGTCCAGACTAAGTGAGGCTTTTAATGCCCTGAATGAAAAATTCCGGGAAGTATTTACAACGCTTTTCGGCAAGGGAAGGGCGGAACTGCATCTTACAGAAGAAAGTATTTTAGATGCCGGAATTGAGATTGTGGCTCAGCCGCCCGGCAAAAGGCTTCAGAATCTCATGCTGCTTTCAGGCGGTGAGAAGGCGCTGACTGCGCTTTCCCTGCTTTTTGCAGGTTTCATGATTAAACCGACGCCGCTGTGCATATTAGATGAGGTTGATGCGCCCCTTGACGAGTCAAATACGGACCGGTTTATCAACCTGTTAAAGGAGCTTTCAAAGGGGATTCAGTTTATTACTATTACCCATAACAGACGGACGATGGAGGCTGCCAATTACATCTATGGTATCACTATGGAGGAGCCGGGCTCCTCAAAGGTTGTCTCAATGCATTTTGCAGAGACTGCATAAGGAATGTTGCAGTAGTAGTGACAGGCTGACAAGAGATTTGGAATAAGTCGGGAATTTTTACAATATAAGTTTGGAAATATTTTAAACCGTCGGATAATATTACATTATGACAAAGATAATACTTTATTATTCCTGTAACAGCTTGATTTATATGTGTATATTTTAAGTATTATATTCATGCATGAAATTTGCTTATAAATAAATAGAATATTGTAATTAATGCAGCTGAGATAACATTTTTGAGAAGCCAGGTTTAATTTATGGAAAGAAGACATTCCAAAAGGATACCGGTTAACTTGAACGCCAAGATTATTTCAGAAGACAGCATATTTGATGGCATAATCGAAAATATGTCAGAAGACGGCTTGGAATATTTTATGACGTCTTTTATCAAGACCTCGCAAGATATTACTCCTCAAAGATTAATTAAATGTAATTTCCTGAGCCCCTCTGGTGAAATGCTGGATTTGAACTGTGAATTGATATGGTTTCTGGAAACCGCTCCGGGGGAGAAACTCCTGGGTATGCGGATTATAAACCCGCCGTTAACATACAAAGAGATAGTAGAGCATTTAAATTGACTATATCCCTGTTAAAGCTTTTCAGGATTATCTCTTCTTTTATCCCTTACTGAATAACAGAATATTATTTTCTTTCCCGGGACTGTTATAATTAAGTCGTCATGGTATTTAAAATATTTAAAAAGAAAAATGAAGAAGCATTTCCTCTTCCAAACAGGGTTTCATATGAGAAGGAAGAACTTTTTTGCTGTGGCTTTGATGCCTCCTCAATGCAGGGCGCTCCTTCAGCAGTTGTAAAGCCTGTAAGTACTGACGAAGTTGTACAGGTACTCAGGTTTGCAAATCAGCAGAGAACGCCTGTTGTACCACGCGGGGCGGGAACAGGCATGACAGGCGGCGCTGTACCAGTGAACGATGCAATTGTTTTGTCTCTTGATGGCATGAACAACATTCTGGAAATTGATGAAAAAAACATGATTGCCATAGTTGAGCCGGGAGTTATCAATGGGCATTTACAGGAAAAGCTTGAGGACAGAGGCCTTTTTTATCCACCCGATCCGGCAAGCATGAACTTCTGCACCCTCGGCGGGAATGTTGCTGAAAATGCAGGCGGCCCCAGGGCCATAAAGTATGGAGTAACAAGGGATTACGTGCTTGGATTTGAAGTAGTTCTTCCCGACGGCAGAGTGCTGACGACGGGAGGGAAAAACTATAAAGATGTTGTTGGATATGACCTGACGCGGCTTATCGTAGGCTCAGAAGGGACCCTATGTGTAGTGACAAAAATATTTCTCAAGGTGTTGCCTCTTCCTGCAGAAACAATGACGCTCTTATGCACATATTCGCAGATAAATGATGCAGCCTTGACTGTTTCAAAGATCACTTCTTCAGGAATAGTTCCCAGGGCGCTTGAATTTATGGACAACGGGTCTATCAGGGCAGTTGAGAGTTACAGAGAATTTGGATTGCCGACAGATGCGGAAGCATTGTTATTGATTGAGGTGGACGGCTCACGTGCTTCGGTTTCTGAAGAGGCTGATAAAATTGCTTCTGCCTGTATTTCACAAAACGGCAGAGTCAGTGTTGCCGATGATATGTTTGCAAAACAGCGGATATGGGAAGCAAGGAGAGCCATATCACCGGCGCTTTACCGCATTAAGCCAACAAAAATAAATGAAGATATAGTTGTGCCCCGCGGAAGGATCCCTGAAATGCTTCAGGCGCTCAAGGGGATATCAGAGAAATATGATTTGAAAATAGTGAACTTCGGTCATGCAGGCGACGGGAATATTCATGTAAATATAATGACTGACAAGAACAACAAGGATGAATATCAACGCGCAAGAACCGCAGTTGAAGATATTTTCAGGGTTACACTGAGATTGGAAGGCACGATATCAGGGGAACATGGAGTAGGGCTTACAAAGAAACAGTATATCGGGATGGAGCTTTCCGAAACAAACCTCGAGATAATGAAAGCGATTAAGAAGGTTTTTGATCCGAACGGGATAATGAATCCGGGGAAGATATTCCCTTTGGATTGACAATAATAGGGAGAAAGTATAAATTAAAACAGTCGGAAAACCAGAGGTCCTGAAGATCCTTCACATTCTGGCTTAACAATAGTTTGTTATTCTGTTTTAACCTTGTTAAAAAAATCTTAACAATTCAGGAGAGTGACTGAAATGAAAATTATTTTAAAAGAAGATGTAAAAAACCTCGGAACCATAGGCAGTGTTGTGAATGTAGCAAACGGTTATGGAAGGAATTATCTTATACCAAGGAATCTTGCCGCAGAGGCAAACCCTAAAAACATTAAACAGTTCGAACATGAGAAGAGCGCCATTCTTGCAAAATCCAGGAAGATAATCAGATCAGCAGAGGATCTGGCAAAGCAGGTCTCAGGTATAACATTAAGCATAGAAGCTCAAAGCGGTGAAGAAGATAAATTATTCGGTTCTGTAACTTCAATGGATATCGCAAAGGCCCTTTCAAAACAGGGGATAAACATCGATAAACGCAAGATCAACCTCGAAGAGCCTATCAAAAGACTTGGGACGTACAGTATAGCTGTCAAACTTCATCAGAATGTTTCGGCGAATGTGACTGTGGAAGTTAAAAAGGCTGAAGCCACAGAAGCTTAATAATAGTTGTTAGTTTTTAGTTTTCAGTTTTTAACTAACAACTAACAACTAACAACTAACAACTAAATGCTTGAACGTATTCGCAGTAACAATCCGGTAGTCGGCGGCGCAAAACAGCCAGGAACCGACTATGACCGTTTGCCACCCCAGAATATCGAAGCGGAACAATCTGTTCTTGGAGCGGTTCTGCTTGACAATGAGGCTATTGCCACGGTTATTGAACAACTCTTACCAAATGATTTTTACAAGGATTCCCACAAGAAAATATTCATTGCGATGCTCGATCTCTATGAAAAAAATGAACCAATTGATCTGATAACACTTACAGAACAGTTGAGCAGGAAAGAACAGCTTGAAGATATAGGAGGCGCATCATACCTGAGTTCCATTGTAAATTTGGTGCCTACTTCAGCAAATGCCCGCTACCATGCAAAAATAGTAAAAGAAAAAGCAATCCTCAGAAACCTCATCACAACTGCTACTGAGATTATAACCACATGTTATGATGCCGAGGGTGATGTCCATGAACTCTTGGACGGCGCTGAAACAAAGATATTCAGCATTTCTGAGAAGATGGTAAGGAGTTCATACGTTCATGTGAAAAGTGTGTTGAAAGACACTATCGAACTCGTGGACCGGCTCTATAACAAGAAGGAACTTATAACAGGGCTTCCCACTGGTTTCATGGACCTTGATGAGGCGACAACAGGCTTTCATAAAGGTGATCTGATAGTGATTGGAGCGAGACCCGGTATGGGAAAGACCGCTTTTTGCCTTAACATCGTCACGCATATCGGTCAGGAAGTGAAGGCGCCTATTGCGGTCTTCAGCCTTGAAATGACAAAAGAACAGATCGTCCTGAGAATGTTATGTTCCGAGGCTGAAGTTGATTCAAAGGCTGTACGTTCAGGATATCACAGCAAGGAAGACTACAGAAAACTTGTAAATGCAGCCGGCAGACTGGCTGATGCCCCCATCTATATTGATGATACTTTCAATTCAATTCTTGATATAAAGGCCAAAGCCAGGCGCCTGAAAGCTGAACATGGTTTAGGGCTTGTCGTTGTTGATTATCTGCAGCTTATGAGCGGGGTGAATACATTTGCTGCAAGGGAACAGGTGATTTCGGATATATCACGTTCCTTAAAAGCGCTTGCAAAAGATCTGGAAGTGCCGGTTATCGTAATTAGCCAGCTTAACAGAAGCTGTGAACAAAGAGGTGAAAATAAACGTCCGATAATTGCCGATTTGAGAGAATCAGGAGCTATTGAGCAGGATGCGGACATAATATTATTTCTTTACAGAGATGACTATTACAGGACCAAAGATGCCAAGGAAGGCGTGGCTGAGCTGAATATTGCCAAGCAGAGAAACGGCCCCATCAAGACGATTGAACTTGCTTTTATTGACAAGTTTACGAAGTTTAAAAACCTGTCCCATATGGATGAGTATTAATAAATGAACAATGAGTAATGATGAATTAGTAATTAAGGAAATTTTTATTCCATAATTATTCATTAATAATTCTTAATTGTTAATTATGAAAAGGCAGCCGGCAGTAGCAGGGCAATTTTATCCATATTCTCCCTCCAAGCTTACCGAACAGGTCAGGGGATATATTAATGACAACGCCGTAAAAGAGAAGGTATTCGGAGTGGTTTCACCCCATGCGGGACTGATGTATTCAGGTGCGGTTGCAGGAGCAGTTTTCTCAAAGATAGAATTTCCTCACACCTTTATACTTATTGGCCCAAATCATACAGGCTTGGGGAGCCCTGTTTCCATAATGTTATCGGGTGCATGGCAAATGCCTACCGGAGAATTGGAGATAAATAAGGATCTTGCAAGAAAAATAACAGAGAAGTCTGACATTATCGAAGAAGATATTCTCGCGCACTCAATGGAACATTCACTTGAAGTGCAACTGCCTTTCATTCTTTATGTTGCGCCTGATGTCAGAATTGTTCCAATTGTTATGATGGCTGAGTCCCTGGAAATCTGCAGGTCGGTCGGGAATGCTATTGCAGATGCTATAAGAGAATCGGGAGATACCGTTACTATTGTCGCAAGCTCTGATATGAGCCATTATGTAACAGATTCAATGGCACGTAAAATGGACAAAAAGGCAATTGATAGAATTGTAGCCCTTGATCCCGAAGGACTTTATAACACCGTCAGGCAGGAGAGGATAAGCATGTGCGGTTTCATACCGGTAACTACCATGCTTTTTGCTGCCAAAAAATTAGGAGCAAAAGAGGCTGCACTTGCTAAGTATATGACCTCCGGCGAGACAAGCGGCGACTATGACCAGGTCGTTGGATATGCCGGGATGGTAGTTAAGTAAGCGGGAAGTTCCCCAAAGTAGTCTCTCACAATCTTTCTCAAACTACATTCTTTGGATTTAAATTCTCCAATATTGTTATAATCATAACATTCTTTTATCAAATAAATTTGCTGTTTAGTCCTCATGTTAAATGAGTAGTGAGCGTCAAGCGAGCGAATATAAAAGTAATAATTCATTACATTAAGATTCCCCGCAGCTTGCCGGGGGAATTTTCAATGGCAATAAACTTCAAGGAGCAATAAAATGGGTAAAATGGATGTTGTAGAGCCAGTAAAGTTGTCGTTGCATTCAAAATTTAAATTCAGATGTCATAAAGGGATAAAATGTTTTACCAGATGCTGCAGTAATATAAATATCCTTCTAACACCTTATGATGTTGTATGTCTGAAAAACAGGCTGGGCTTATCTTCTGAAGAATTTCTGGAAAAATATACATACATGAAGGTTGATGAACAGTCTTCACATCTCTACGCCATGCTGAAAATGAATGAAGATGCAGAAAGGAAATGCCCGTTTGTTACACCGGACGGATGCACTGTTTATACAGACCGCCCGGCCAATTGCCGTTATTATCCGATAGGGCAGGGCACATTGAAGAGAGAGAATAAGGACGGCGTTTTTGATGAGGAATTTTACTTTTTCATAAGGGAGCCTCACTGCTATGGTTATCACGAAAAAAAGCAGTGGACTATTGAGTCCTGGAGGCAGGATCAGAACGTGGACCAGTATGACAGCATAAACAAGGAATGGAAGACCATTCAGTTAAGAAGGAACCTTCCCGGACAGGCTCCTCTTGATGAAAAAAAACAGATGCAGTTTTACATGGCGAGTTATGATACTGATCGTTTCAGAAGATTCATTTTTGAGAGCAATTTTCTGAATGTATTTGATATTGATCCGGAGACTGTTGAGAAAATCAGAACTGATGAAGTGGAGCTGATTAAGTTCGGCGCTAAGTATATCAAATACGTCATGATGCTTGAAGAAACACTGAAGGTCAAGGAAGAGGTGCTGAATAAAAAACCAGGTAGCAATAATTTATAATTGTTCATTAATCAAAGGAGGACTTTTATATGGATTGGGGAATGAAAAATCGTTTGGCACAAATTATTAAACCGGACGGGCACTGTTTTTTTATGCCGATTGACCATGGTTATTTTCAGGGGCCGACAAGCTGTCTGGAAAGACCTGGTGAAACCATAAAACCCCTTTTGCCTTACGCTGATGCACTTTTTGTTACAAGGGGAGTCTTGCGCAATGCGATAGATCCGGTAAAGTGCAAACCGATTATTCTCAGGGTGTCCGGGGGCACCAGCATGGTTGGAGAAGACCTTGCAAATGAAGGACTGACCACTTCGATACAGGAGATTCTGCGTTTAAATGTTTCTGCTGTAGGGATGTCTGTCTTTATCGGCAGTAAATATGAAAAGGAGACCCTTCTGAATCTGGCAAAGCTTGTTAACGAGTGTGAAAATTACGGTGTTCCTGTAATGGCAGTTACTGCTGTGGGAAGAGAACTTGAAAAGAGGGATGCACGATATCTTGCCTTATGCTGCAGGATTGCTGCAGAACTCGGTGCGAGGGTTGTGAAGACCTACTGGTGCGAAAATTTTGAAAAAGTCACAAACGGGTGTCCTGTGCCGGTTGTTATGGCAGGAGGGCCCAAATGTGAAACAGATCTTCAGGTAATGGAATTTGTCTATGATGGCATGCAGAAAGGCGCAATAGGGATAAATCTTGGAAGAAATGTCTGGCAGAACAAATATCCTGTTGCAATGATGAAAGCCTTGCATGCGATTATTCATAAGAAGGCGACTGCTAAAGAAGCGCACGAGATTTTTAATGAGGAGAAGAACAAGAAAAAATAATATAAATTTATGCGCAAGACAGTTTCAAAAATTGATAATGCGATAAGATTTATGAAATAGATTAATGCGCTGTATATATTTACTGCCTGGAAAATTTTAAGAGCGTGATTAAATATGTGCAAAGGTATCGCTATGAATTTTTTCAACTGCCTTACGCATCTGAAATAACACTATGCGCGTATTAATGTACTACAATAATAAGGACGTCCGGGTTGAAGAGATGCCTGTTCCAAAGATAGGGCTGGGAGAGCTTCTCGTTAAAGTTAACGCCAGTGGCCTTTGCGGAAGCGATGTGATGGAGTGGTACAGGATTAAGAAGGCGCCGAGGGTGCTGGGGCATGAAATCACCGGAGAAATTGCTGAAGTTGGTGAGGGCGTCAGGAATTATAAAAAAGGAGACCGGGTCTTTGTTTCGCATCATGTGCCATGCAATAAATGTTATTACTGCCTCAAAGGTTCTCATACGGCCTGTGAAACTTTGCATAGAACAAATTATGATCCGGGGGGATTTGCTGAATATATTCGCATCCCGGAAATAAATGTGGACCGGGGTGTGTATTTACTGCCGGATGATATGTCTTATGAAGAAGGCACTTTCATTGAGCCCCTGGCATGTGTAGTCCGTGGACAGAGACTGGCCAAGTTAAAGCCCGGGCAGACGGTGTTGGTCATTGGCAGTGGAATTTCAGGCTTGATCCATATTGCATTTGCACGAGCGCTTGGCGCAGGGAAAATTATTGCTACAGATATAACAGAATACCGTCTTAATGCTGCAAAACATTTCGGTGCGGATGCTGTGATAAATGCAAAGGAAGATGTGCCAAAACTTCTTCTTGAATTAAATGACAACGGACTTGCAGACCTTGTAATTGTTTGTGTCGGGGCGCTGTCTGCAGCAGTTGCTGCTTTAAATTGCGTTAGCAGGGGAGGGACCGTTCTGTATTTTGCAGTGCCGGAGCCCGAAGTAATGGTTCCTGTGCCGATGAACGACATGTGGCGTAATGAAATAACTCTTATGACTTCCTACGGCGCAGCCCCTGATGATCTTGAAATTGCGCTTAATCTGATGAAGAACAAAAGGCTGGTGCTCACTGATATGATTACCCACAGATTGTCATTTGATGAAGGCTTGCTTGGTTTCAGGCTTGTAATAGAGGCCAGAGATTCGATTAAAGTAATTTTTGAACCGGAGAGAAGAATGTAGAGGCAGACCTGTGCGTCTGCCCCTATTCAAGGGCAACCACATAGGGTTGCCCCTACAAGATTCCGCATCAAGTGCGGAATGACGGATTATAAAATATTTTGGAGGTTATCATGTCATTACTTGTTGTAGGCTCAGTAGCATTCGATTCTGTAAAGACACCCTTTGGTGAGGTTGATGAAGTGCTGGGAGGCTCGGCCACTTATTTTTCTACTGCAGCAAGTTATTTTACCAATGTATCCATTGTAGCTGTTGTCGGTACGGATTTTCCTGACAAGCACCTGATGTTTTTGAAAAGCCGCAAGATTGATATTGAAGGGATAGAAAGACAGCCTGGGAAAACATTCAGATGGAAAGGCGAATATGGATATGAATTAAATGAAGCGCGTACTCTTGATACACAACTGAATGTCTTTCAGACTTTTAAGCCCAGATTGCCGGAGAATTACAGGGACAAGAAAATAGTTTTTCTTGCAAATATAGACCCGGATTTACAGAGGGACGTATTGTCACAGGTTGACAAGCCTGTGCTTGTGGCCTGCGATACCATGAACTTCTGGATAGGTGGAAAAAAGAAGGCGCTGCTTGAAACTTTAAAATTAGTTGATATACTTCTTATTAATGACGGAGAGGCCCGGGAACTTTCCGGTGAACCAAACCTTGTTAAGGCGGCAAATATTATACTCACATACGGGCCTAAAACACTCATTATAAAGCGTGGTGAGTATGGCGCTCTTATGTTCAGTGACAGGAAAATATTTACAGCTCCTGCATATCCTCTTGAATCGGTTTTTGATCCCACAGGCGCCGGAGACTGCTTTGCCGGAGGCTTCATGGGATATCTTGCAAATACAATGAACTTTGAAGAATCAAATATCCGCAAGGCCATAATATTTGGAAGTGTTATGGCGTCTTTCAATGTCGAAGCCTTTAGCCTGGACCGGATAAAAAGTCTTGATTATTCCGAAATAGAAAACAGGTACAGGGAGTTCAAAGGTTTAACACATTTTGAAGATTTGAGGTAATGGGTCGCCATGTCTGATTCATTAAAACAATATGTGCAGCAGATTACGCAACTGCCGACCATACCTGTTGTTGCACAGGAAATATTAAGGCTGGTCCATGATGAACTTACAACGGTGGACAGGCTGGAGAACATTATTGAGAACGATCCTCCCATAACGGCAAAGATTTTACATGTTGCAAATTCAGCCTTTTTCGGATACAAGACACCTACACAAACTATAAAGAACGCAATCTTGCGTATAGGTTTTAACAATGTCCGGGATATCGCTGTAGGCGTATCTCTGATGACTGTTTTTGAGGAAAGGGAAACAGGGGTGAGCGCGCTGGACTATCAGAGAATTTTTAACCATTCCGTGACCGTAGGAGCTGTGGCGCAATTGATTTCAAAAGACCTGAAAATGAAATTTACCCAGGAAATTTTTATGAACGGGATATTGCATGATCTGGGATACTTAGTGTTGAATAAATATTTTCCCGACATATATATGCAGGTGTTGGATCTTTTTGAGAAGGAGCAACATCTTTTTCAATCTGAAAAAGCAGTTTTCAATTTTACTCATGCCGAGATCGGAGCCTGGCTGGCTGAAAAATGGAAGCTGCCGGAGAGTATTATTGATACGGTTTTATATCATCACAATCCGTCATCAGCAAAGAAGAATCTGAAACGTGTTGCCGTCATTCATATCGCCGATTACGTAGTAAGCAAAGGTGTTTTTAGTGTAACCAAAACCAATCCGGATTATCCTATGGACCCGTTCTCTCTTGAGGCGCTGGAAATATCTGAGGATTATATCAGGGAAGTGGAAGGGAAGATAAGTACAGGGGAAGTTTTTTAGTCAGCCTTGATATTGTCATTCCTTGTGAAAACGGGAATCCAGTCCTTTCTTGTCATTCCGGCTTGTCCGGAATCTCTTTTAAGTAAAAAAACCGAATAATAAAGTGTTTGACAAACCAACAAGTGTTTGGTATCCTTTCAGGCATAAACCTGATGCCTCAGAGGGGTAAAACTTGTCGCACCTTTTATTCAAAGGCTTTTCTGACCATTCCAAAGACATCAATTCCCTTATAACGTCATTTTGTA
>DYJL01000007.1:36083-153983 GCA_020723105.1 Nitrospira japonica
GACAGACAGACAGACAGACAGACAGACAGACAGACAGACAGACAGACAGACAGACAGACTTTCTAACCTTAGAAGTAAAAATCCAGTACAAATCAATACGCCTGCTTCGCAGGCTTTTTTATTTTATAAACCGGGCACGGGATTTATATCACCGTGTCTTTTTGTTTTTTAAATTCTGAAAGGAGGATGCAACATGTTTTCAGTTAAGAAAGTAGTTGCTGTCTTGGTTTATTTCGCTGTTGTCTCTGTTTTATCAGGTTGTGTTTCTGACGGAGCGGGATTCAAAATGCCGGAGGTGTTCAGCGGCAGTGAAGGAAAGCTTGAGAGGACGGTTTCATCTTATGAAGCCGCGGGACAAAAATGGGGGAAGACACTTTGGGATGCAAAAATAGACCCAACTACAAAACTTATGAACCCTGCGAGTGAAAGTTTTATAACCGCTCTTATCAGTTATATTGATTTCTTTTCTGTTCATGCAGAATTAAAAGACGCCTTTAAGAAAGGATTCAGAATCGGCTATCAGGACAGGACCGCCGACCTTGTGCTTGGTCCTCATCTTACCGAAGCTGCTGGACGTATCGGCTCGGACACCTCCGGTAAATTCGTAAAAACTATTACGACGTTTGAAGACGGATGGGCACAGACCTTAAGACATGCAGTAAATGTGTTCATAATCCTTATATCAGAAGGTTCACAGGCGGACAGGGAAACATTCATTGACAGATTCTCAAAGGTATATACAGACAAGTACGAAAGAACACAGGAGCTATTGAGAAAAGGCGGCTTTACTACTCAGGTGTCGGAAGGCGGCACAACTCTAAATATTGATGTGACAAAGACAATGGCTGTTCTTAATATCCCAAAACCTGAGACGTTGAAGACAGAAATCTATCAGCAGACCTTCAGGGTTATGGGTGATGAATGGGGCAGGAGATACAGCACCAATCTCGTCAAGAGAGATGAATTGATTGATCTGTTCAGAAGAAGCAAGACAGCGTTGCAAGAAGTAAAGCCGGGACTTCAGGGAAATCTGAATATTATAAAGGATGCCTTTATCAGGAGTTACGGTACAGATGCTTCCAATGTGTTTAACAGTTTGGTAAAAGACGCAGGGTATTAAGAATCAATACAAGAGGGCTGAGAAGATCGTGATTTCTCAGTCCTCTTAAATTTTTCTAAAGGGGGGAGCAAATGAATTGCCCAAGCTGTAACAAAGAAGTTGTTGCAGATAAATTTTTTTGCACATGGTGCGAAACTTTTATCCCTAATCCTCAAATCGGGAAGAAATCGGGATTGGTCAGAAGGTGGTTTGCAAATGCAATTGATCCGTTCATTGCCATGTTACTGATAGGATTGATTGCCGCACCAAGCATTGGTTTAGCGAGATATACAGGAGGCTTATCTTTTGGTGTAGTTGTGCTGGCTATGATTGGGTACTTTATTTTCTTTTTATGGTTTTTAAGTAAAGGTATGACCCTCGGTAAATGGATACTTGGCGAGCGAGTGTTTGAGAAACTTACCGGCAATTACCCCGGCTTTGGCTGGATGCTTCTGCGTGAAACAATCGGGAAATTTATCAGCGGAATCGTTTTAGGGCTTGGCTTTTTTGGGCAATATGGGACAAGGATAATCAGGCATGGCATGACAAAATTGCCGGGACGGTTGTAA
The DNA here is from genome assembly GCA_020723105.1 of Nitrospira japonica. Lineage (GTDB taxonomy): Bacteria > Nitrospirota > Thermodesulfovibrionia > UBA6902 > UBA6902 > SURF-23. Next base: position 37,752 of record DYJL01000007.1, read on the forward strand.
TTAAACGAGGATAAATTTATAGATAGCGAACAATGATTGACACAAGAAGTATTTTACTGAAAAATTTGAAGGGAGGAATGTTATGGGCAGGAAAATATCACCAGCTATTTTTGGGCTTGCGTTAATATGCTTTTTTTTACCGTTTGTTAATATTTCCTGTGGCGGACAGAAGTTTATGAGTTTTACAGGAGTCCAGTTAGTTACCGGCACAACCATTAATGAACCGGGCATGTTTGGACAAAAACAAAATAATAAAGTCCAAGGAGAGTTCCTTGCATTACTTGCTGTGGTTGCCGTAGTTGTCGGGTTGATTTTGAGTTTTTTAAAAGACAGAACAAGCGCTATTTTGACAGCCATCATAGGCGGGGCCGGAGCGGTTTTACTCTTATTACTCAAGTCAAAGATGGATAATGATGTTTTTCGAGAAGCGGAAGGCATGATTCAACTTGAATATACAATTGGTTTTTGGGGAGCTTTCCTGCTCAATATTACTGCTGCTGTATTGAACGTCTTTCATCTTTCACAAAGCAAAGAAGAAACTAAGGTGGATTCTGGGGGAAGTTCAATCTCTGATTAAAGAAGCATATGAAAAATAATATAGCAACGTACATTTTTATTGTTTTTTTTGTCTTATTGTTTTTCGTTAGTTTTGACCTCTCTGCTTTTGAAAAAAGTAACGATGGAAACACAAACGGTATTAAAAATGAGAATAATGAATGGTCATTATACGCAGGGAACTTGTTTGAAGATGCTCTAAAGGCCGTCGGTGAAGGTATTAAACAGGGCATTAATGAAGGACTGAGATCTGTTACTGAACCGAAAGATAATGCTGGCACTGATACTAATGCTGGACAGAATACTCAGCAAGAGACACAGGAGCGGCAGCGTCGAGGCATCACGGATATGTCTGATGATTCAAAATCTGGTGAGAATTCCCCAATATCAGCTTATTCAGAAAGCATATCTTCAAATTGGGTAAATAATCCAAGAGAGGCAATAGTACGTGAAGCATTTTATGCATTAAGTAAAACAAATATGGATGGGACTTCCACAAATCAAATAAATGGAATTTACTTTGGAGATTGGAACTATATAGAATCTGATAGCAATGCTTACAAATTTGTGAAATCAAAGCTAAGAGGATGGAGTTCCGATTGGACTTCTGATGGCGCACCACCTTATGAATGTGGTAAGAAAGGCCAGCCTACTTGTGAATATTGTGCGGCAGGTTCAGGTAATGATTTTTATACTAATGTTGAAGGATATGGTTTTGCAAAAAAAATTGGAAGAGGTGGACAGTGCAAGTTCTTTGCACATTTAATCTTGAGGCGCGCTATTGGAGAGGAAAGTATTCAGGGTTATGATTCAATGAATTTAAATTCAACAGATATTAAGAATGTTCAAGCCGGAGATATTATTTTTTTAAAAAATTATTTACATACTGCTATAGTCGTTGATGTTAAAAGAGACAAAGGATTATTGAAAGAAATCACAGTAGTGGAGTCGAACAAGAAAAATCCTAAAGATGATCTTTGCAACTCACTAAAATGGTGGTCACTAAATGGTGAGGCTATTGGTAAGCGTGAAATGTATGATTCAACAGAGTGGAATTCATATAAGGTATGGACAGGTGCCAGTTATTACAAGACCATTGACTTCACTGTAACCGGCATTGACGATGGAGATACGATCAAGGTGAAATATGAAGGCAAAGATTGGCAGGTACGATTGATAGGGGTAGATGCTCCTGAGACGGTAGTTAACGATAAAACTCGTCATGATGCTGAGGAATGGGGAATTCCTATTGAAAAAATATTACAGATGGGGAATGAAGCAAAAGGATTTACGGAACGTATAGTTAAAAAAGGTGACAAAGTTAGACTTGAATTTGATAATAATAGCGAAGAAAGAAATGGTGAGAAGGTTGATCCTTACAACAGACTACTCGCTTATGTATATTTGAATAATGGCACATTTTTGAATGCGGAGCTTTTGAGAAAAGGATACGCGCTCTTCACTCCACGCAATTGGCGTGATGGGGTAGAATTTCCAGAGAAAAAATATCAAGCAGATTTTCAGAGGTTAGAGGAAGAAGCAAAAAATAATATGGAGGGTTTTTGGAAGATTTGGCTGGCAGGTTATACTGACCCAGTATCTGAATTTATTATCGCTGTCCCGAAAAATGATTGGGAGAAGATCGGCAAAGATCTGCTTTATCCAATAGTATATTTTAAGGATAGTAAATATTATGAAATATCAGTTGGTGGCGCTACGAAAGAAAACGAGGTAGCAATAGAAAACAAATATATTCTCTCTATGCTTCAAAATATAAAACAATATACAGTTGTGTCTAAGGGTGAAGTAGCAGGTAGGTTCATTGTTGACAGAGTAAAATTTGGTGGCGGTATGAGCGGTGATTTTGCTTATATCCCTCAGGGTAAATTAGAAATATATGGGAAAAAGGACATCGATTTCTTATTGTCTTCATTCAATCAAAGTTCAGGGAATAAATTTGTACTCTTGAAGAATATCTCAAATGATGTCATTAAGGATTTAACAAAAATAGCTGGAGATAACCTCCTTAATGCAAGTGATATAGAGCCATCTAATATCAACATATCAACATTGAAGATTGCTTATGTAAAATCATACGATACGAATAAGGATGGTGCTGCTGATTTTTTTGTCATGGGGGCCGAAGTAGACGTATTTGATTCAAGTGCATATGGGGGGGAGAGAAGTAAGCCCGAAATATTCTTGATTATCAAATCACTAAATTCAACCCAGTATAAAGTCTTGTATTCCAGCAAGCCTGAAGTTATGGATGCATCCATGGTAGGGCTTGCTGATATAGATGGTGATGGGAATATAGAGATTGTTCTGAATGCCGGTTATTACGAAGGATGGCATTTCGAAATATGGCGATATGTAAATGGGAGTCTGATAAAAGTGTATAGCGGGACGGAATATGGTTCCTGAATACTAAAACACCCTTTTCCCTTTCTTCAAAATATACCCATAAAAATTAGTAGCCCGCGCTTCTTTTAATGCCTTTTGAGGAAAGAGGTGTAATTCTACCTCTGTATGACAATTAAGTCTCAAATCAGCAGCAAGTCTCGCCTTATCTTCAATACGCATTTTATCAGCATCAGGAGAAAAAACTGCCAAATCAACATCGCTCCAGTCAGTAGGGCTTCCGGCAGCATAGGAACCGAAAAGATACGCTGAGCTAATACGCAGCTTCTTTTTTAGGTGCTCGATAGAGTCTTTTATTATGTTTGTTATTTCAGTTTTAGTTTTAACCATTTAAGTAATGCTCTTGTATCTTTCAGATATTCAGAAGCTATTCTCCGGTTCACTTCTTTTGATATTTTGGCAAGTTCCTGCGGATATCTGGTTTCAATATAATAAAAGGAAAGTTTCGAGAGAAATTCTTTTCTGGCTTCATCAATATCAATTTTTGATAACTCTACAAGCCTCAATAAGTCATGGGTCTTGGGAGGGAATTGTTTTGTGTTATTTGTAACTAATGCTTTCAGTGTTTTTTCTATAGCTTGTTGACATGTAAAAAGGACATAAAGGTACCGACGGCTTTTGAACATTGCATCGGCAGTTTTGATGTCGTACTCGGAAAGATTTGCCCAGTATTTTACGTCTTTTTCCATAAAGTTAAGTTACCATACCTTTCATTTTTTTTCATTCTTGTAATTTCCTGAAAACATTTCTTATCCGTTTTTCAGTATTACTGATTCACCGTTATTGCTTACTACAAAATCCGCCAGTTTTATCTTCCTGGTTATAGATGGCAATATGGAAATTGTAATTACAAATGAGTTCATAAGTAAAGACACATAAATTAGTCGTCATGCCCGTCCCGATGTTTCGGGATAATCGGGCATCCATGGTTCGACAAGCTCACCATGACAGTTGTCGTCACCCTGAGCCTGTCGAAGGGTGGATTCCCGCTCAGCAGACTGCGAGAATGACAAGCTATGTGGCTTTACTTATGACCGCCTTAGTAACAATGTTTCCGGTGAGGTTGGGGAGTTTGAAATATGGCGATATGTAAATGGGAGTCTAATGGAAGTATATAGCGGGACGGATTATGGTTCCTGAAAGTATATTGCCTGTTAAGAAGTAAAATATTACCCTTTTTTAATACACTTCGTCATGAGTGCCGATATCAAGGATGTGAACGGAATCGCCTGTGAGTTTGAAGATTATTCTCAGATCGTACGTAAGGGAACAGGCGTATTTGCCTTTAAGTTTGCCGGATAAGGGATGAGTTCTTAACGAAGGAGAGAAAGGTTCTTTTTCCAGCAGGGCCAAAACACTTGAGAGTTTATCGTCTATCTCTGGAGCTTTTTTGATCAGTTTATTCGCCAGTCTGATGAAGTGCTTTTCGAGGATCAGCTTCGGCAAGCTATTCGCTCCAGTTGCGGATGGCAGACATTGCTTCTTTGGCGGATTTAAATTTCAGGGCATCTGATTCTTTCTCGATCTTTTGCACACGCTTGGCAAAGTCACGGCGTTTTCGTTTCTTTTCGAGCAGGAAAGTAATGAAATCCGTTACCTCGGCAAGAGCATTCTTCGGTAGTTTGTCGATCATCTCTTTGATGTTATCTTTTTGTATATTGGTTGCGCTCATCAAGTAATTATAATATTGACATTATGAAATAACAAGCACACCCATTAAAAATTTGTTGCTTGACTCGCTTGCATGATAATAAATCAAAACACCCTTTTCCCCTTCTTCAGAATATACCCGTAAAAATTAGTAGGGCGCGCTTCTTTTAAGGCCTTGTGTGGAAAGAGTAATGTCCAGCTAACTACAAAAAAATGTTCAAAGAATATGATATAATTCTAAAAATACTTAGGAGAATTTAAATGATGCTTGATAGAATAACTTTTGATCCAAATATAATGGGGGGCAGGGCCTGTATTCGCGGTATGAGAATTACTGTGTCTCAGGTTGTTAATTTAGTTGCGAATGGCATGACTGTATCAGAAATTATCCGGGACTATCCATATCTTGAAGAAGACGATGTTCGTCAGGCGCTCCGTTATGCCGCTCAACTTACAGAAGAAGTCCATCCTATTCCTTCCCGATGAAATTCCTTGCCGACATGGGCATATCCCCGGTTGCAGTGGAATGGTAAAAACAAACAAGGACATGATGCAAAACACTTGTCTGAAGAGAGACTTCATAAGTTATCTGACCGGGAAATATTTGATAAAGCCTTCAGAGAGGATTGGACCGTTTTGACTACTGACCTTGATTTCGGCGAGATTGCCATTTCAGCCGCTTCAGCTAAAATTAGCGTGGTAATATTTCGTCAAGAGGATCGTACCCCGTTATCAATTAATAAGTACCTTGAAAAAGTGTTAAATACAGCAAAGGCTGATCTTGAGAAAGGATCTATAATAACTGTTCAGGAAGGACGAATCCGTATTCGTCATCTTTCAAGGAATTGAACAACCTTTTAGCCGGCTTATATTTACTACTTGATTGCTTGTTCAGATGATACAGGTAACTGAGAATAATGGGAAGAACAATTGCAAGGTACGCCTTACAATCTTCCTTCCTGTCTGAGCTTGGCAAGCAGATTCTGAATTTCAGGCAACGCTGTCGTAGCCGCCTTTTCACCCTCAAGGACTGCTTCGTGCCTCTTCGTAAAATCACTGGAGCCGATATAACCGACTTTGGGCTTTATCACTACATCGGCATGAGAGAGTTGCGTGCCGGAAATCTGTGAATGCATGATGGATATGGATTTCAGTATCATGTCGAGCGTGCCTTCAGGCAGGGTACTGTCAATGTCAGAGGAAATATCTACTGCTATAACAATGTCTGCGCCGAGACGTCTTGCTGCGTCAACAGCAACCGGACTTACAATACCTCCGTCAGCAAACATCCGGTCCCCGATTTTTACAGGCCTGAATACCCCCGGTATTGAACAGCTGGCCCGAACTGCAGTTCCGGTGCTGCCGCTGCTGAAGATTGTCTCCTTACCGTTTTGAATATCTGTGGCAACGGCATGGAAAGGAATTTTCAGATTTTCAAGAGGAACATTATTGGTTTTTTCAGTTACAAATTCCTCCAGTTTTTCTCCCTTGATAAACCCCTTGTCAGGAATTCCGAAATCAATAATATCGGATCGTTCTATGGAAAAAGAGATCTCCTGAAGCTGAAATGCATTGTAACCGTATGCATAAAGACTTCCTACAAAACTGCCTGCACTCGTGCCGACCAGCATGTGGATTGGGATTTTATTTGCTTCAAGCACCTTTAGAACACCGATATGCGCAAAACCCTTTGAAGCGCCTGCGCCAAGCACGACGGCTATCTTTGCCGGCTCTGGCACTGGCGGGATGGCTTTTGGCGCACAGGAGAGGATGAAGAGTGACAGTAAAAGTAACAGGAGAAATTTATTGAAATGCTGATAGCGCAATGTGCGTTACTTCTTTCTTGCTGCCAGTTTGTTTAATGCATTTATATAGGCTTTGGCTGAGGCGATGATGATATCAGTATCGTTTCCATGTCCGCTTACTGATCTTCCATCTTCTTCGAGGGAGCAGACGACTTCTCCAAGGGCATCTGTGCCGCCGGTGATCGCTTTTACTTCATACTTTTGCAGAGTGCTTGAGGTCCCTGTAATTGATGTAATGGCCTTAAATACAGCATCAACAGGCCCGTCACCGTATTCGGTTTTTTCAATAAGCTCATCATTGATCCTGAGTTTAATGAAGGCTGTCGGTTGTTGGTTGAGGCCTGACGATATATTCATATCAACAAGGCTGTATATCTCAGGCACTGATGTGAATTCGTCTGTGACAAGAGCCTCAAGGTCTTCATCGTAAATTTCTTTCTTTTGATCTGCGAGCTTTTTGAAGCGTTCAAAAGCGTGGTTAATTTCTTCATCTGTTAATGCATATCCCAGTTCATTAAGCCTGGTTCTGAAGGCATGCCGGCCTGAATGTTTGCCGAGGACAAACTTTGTCTTGTGCAGTCCAACAGTTTCGGGTTTGATGATCTCATATGTTGATTTTTCTTTCAGCAGGCCGTCCTGATGTATACCTGACTCATGTGCAAATGCATTGGCTCCGACAATCGCCTTATTGGGTTGAACATACATGCCTGTGATTTTTGTAACAAGCCTGCTCGAACGCATTATTTCCTCTGTCTTTATATTGGTATCGGCATCAAATATATCGTGGCGTGTTCTTAAAGCCATCACTACCTCTTCCATGGAAGAGTTGCCTGCGCGTTCTCCTATGCCGTTTATGGTGCATTCAATCTGGCCTGCTCCGTTGAGGACTGCTGACAGGGAATTGGATGTTGCAAGTCCGAGGTCGTTATGACAGTGCACTGCTATGACAGCCCGGCCGATATTTTTCACCCTTTCATGGAGGGTCTTTATCAGCGCACCGAACTCGCTGGGGATGCTGTATCCGACCGTATCAGGAATATTTACTGTTAAAGCTCCAGCCTCAATGACGGCTTCTACAACCTCGCAGAGATATCCTGTATCGGTGCGTGTTGCATCCATGGGTGAGAATTCAACGTCATCAACGAAACTCTTTGCCAGCTTTACCATTTCTACAGACCTTTTCAGCGCCTCTTCCCGGCTGACCCGGAACTGATATTTGAGATGTATATCAGAAGTGGAATGAAATGTATGAATCCTTTTTTTCGGAGCGTCCTTCAGGGCTTCCCAGGCGCGCTTGATGTCTTCTTCCCGGGCCCGGGCCAGGCTGCAGATGACCGGACCTTCAACCTCAGAGCCAATTCTTTTTACTGCGTCGAAATCGCCGGGAGATGCAATTGCAAAGCCAGCTTCAATAATATCCACGCCAAGCCGCGCAAGCTGTTTTGCGACCTGAAGCTTTTCACCTACATTCATGGATGCGCCCGGAGACTGTTCGCCGTCACGCAGTGTTGTATCGAATATTTTTATATTTCTCATATGCGGTACTTAAACTGTTTCTTTTGATCTCCTCTTTTTATGAAACAAATAAGTTCCTTCAATAATACCCCATATTACATAGGTAAGGGCAAAAAGAAATATCACAATTTCTGGATATATGAATATAAGCACAAAGGCCGTCCCGACAACTACAAGCAGCCAGAAGGGCTTCCTCTCTCTGAAATTAATTTCCTTCAATCCATGAAATTTCAGGGTGCTTACCATTAGTGCTGCAAGCAGAAACGGCAGAAAAAGAATTAAATAATTTCTGCCTGCCAGCGGGCCCCATACCTCATTATAAAATAAAACGAGAGATGCTATCACCGTGCCTGCTCCCGGGATTGGCAAGCCGGTAAAGGCCTTGCTCTCAGTGGTCCCCATTTGCACATTGTATCGCGCCAGTCTTAAAGCGCCGCAAATTACAAAAATAAAGGCTGCACCCCATCCGACCCTGCCAAAGGAATGCAGGTCGCCCCAACTGTATATGAGAACTGCAGGGGCCACGCCGAAGGCTACAAGGTCTGAAAGGGAGTCCAGCTCAACACCGAATTTCGTTGTACTGTTTGTCAGCCTTGCTACCCAGCCGTCAAGGCCGTCGAAAATATTTGCAATCAGTATGGCCCATGCGGCGTATACAAAATGGGCTTTGAACGACGCCAGGATGGCGTAGAAACCGCAGAACATCCCGCACAAAGTTAATGTGTTTGGCAACAAGTAAATTCCTTTTTTCATATTTCTCCCAAGACAGTTTCACCTGCTGTTACCTTGTCGCCTAATTTTACCTTAACCGTAGTATTTAATGGCAAGAAAATATCAAGCCTTGAACTGAATTTAATTATACCGTATCTCTGGCCCTGGTTGAGAGCATCGCCAGGCTTGACTCTGCAGACAGCCCGTCTTGCAACATAGCCTGCAATTTGTTTAACTACAATCCTGCCGTGTGTTTCATTCTCAAGAAGCATGGTTATATGTTCGTTTACAATTGAAGCCTCATCTTTAAAGGCAGAAAGAAATTTTCCAGGATAATGTTTCACTTCCCTTACAATCCCGTCACATGGCGCCCGGTTTACATGGACGTTCAGCGGGGACATAAAGATGCTTATCTTTAATGCATTCTCGTTTAATATCTCATCCTCTCTTGCCTCAGTAATAACTATAACTTTGCCGTCCGCCGGAGAGTAAAATGCATTTTTATCCGGGATAGTGGTTCTTTCCGGATCCCTGAAGAAATAGCACATGAACAGCGTAAGAATCAGAAAGACTGCTGTCAGCCAGTGAATCCTCAGGAGAGCCGCTACAGCCATAAATGCTGCAAACGTGATGATGAAGGGATAACCTTCTTTAGCGAATTGGAACATATAATTAGTAACTGTTTTTTTATGCTTTCGACTTATCTACCAGTTTGCCTTTTTTGAGCCACGGCATCATCGCTCTCAGTTTGGCGCCGACTTCTTCAATCTGGTGCTGTTCACCTTTTCTGGTAAGGGCGGTAAAGACAGGTTTGTTGGCTTTGCATTCAAGCATCCATTCTCTTGCAAATTCGCCGGACTGAATTTCGTTGAGAATCTTCTTCATTTCTTTCTTGGTCTCTCCAGTAACAACACGGGGGCCTCTGGTAAGATCGCCGAACTGTGCGGTATTGCTTATTGAATATCTCATGTTGGAGATTCCACCTTCATAAAGCAGATCAACTATCAACTTGACCTCATGGAGACATTCAAAATAAGCCATCTCCGGCGCATAGCCGGCTTCGACAAGGGTTTCGTAACCAGCCATAATGAGAGAGGTTAATCCGCCGCACAACACAACCTGTTCACCGAAGAGGTCTGTCTCTGTTTCTTCCCTGAATGATGTTTCAATAATTCCTGCTCTCCCGCCTCCTATTGCAGAAGCATAAGCGAGGGCGATATCTTTTGTATTCTTTGAAGGGTCCTGCTCAATTGCTATGAGGCATGGAACGCCGCTTCCCTTTGAGTATTCTGATCTCACAAGATGTCCCGGACCCTTGGGGGCTACCATGAAGACATTTGTATCAGGAGAAGGGACTATCTGGTTGAAATGAATATTAAAACCATGTGCAAAAGCAAGATAGGCGCCTTTTTTCATGTTTGCGGCAATTTCATTCTTGTATACATCTGCCTGATATTCATCGGGAAGGAGAATCATGATTACATCAGCTTTTTTTGCTGCTTCAGCAGGAGGCAGCGCTTCAAAGCCGGCTTTCCGGGCCTTGTCCATACTTGTGCCTTTCCTTATGCCAATAAGGACCTGCACCCCGCTTTCTTTCAGATTATTCGCATGGGCATGTCCCTGACTGCCGTATCCCATGATGCAGACGGTTTTGCCTTTCAAGGTTCCTTTTTTGATGTCTTTATCATAATAAATTTTCATTACTGCCTCCCTTGGAATTATTGAAATTCTATTTAAATCAGAATGTTGTTCTTAATGACCTTGAAATAATATCAGATTTGAGCGAATTTTTGAAAGTCAGAAAATGGCAATTATGTAATTTGAGTAACTCGGTAAAATAAAAGTTCATAAAAATATAAGAAAATTTTACTTGCCATCCTGGGATATATTGACTATATTTAAAACATCACTTAATATTTCCGATTACTATCTTAAGTTATTTATAAAATATCAGGTTGTATTATTCATAAGTCTTATTTAGAGCAAGCAATCTATGATTCAAATGAGCAAGGTTAAGAATTATTCAATTGCTGTATTGTTTCTTTTGCTGGCTTTTCTGTCTCTAAGCGGAATTGCAAAAGGGATGGGAACGACCCCAGAAACTCCGCTTATCCGTATTGAAGGGCCGGAGGCGCTTCTGTCTCCAGTAATTATGGGAAGCGGTTCTGTATTTATGAAGATCATGAACGATGGCAAAGGAGATGATAACTTAACGGGAGTGGAAGTAAATATTGCCGGGGTGCTTACAGAGCTGCATGATGTGAAGGATGGAAAGATGGTGAGAATAGAAAAGATACATATTCCGGCAAAAACGACAGTTGAACTGAAACCTAAAAGTCTTCATATAATGATGTTTAAAATGCCGGAGGATATGAAAGAAGGTAATGAATTTACTGTATTTATAAAATTTGAAAAATCAGGTATAAGAGAAGTAAAGGTCAGGCTTGCCAGGAGAGCTGATACTCATTCAAATCATCATCATTAAAATATTTGAACATGGCAAGCCAGAGAAAGTTATTACAGAGATGGAGGTGAGAAAGCTACAATAAAAAAAATAGTTGACTGACTGCTTTAAATCTAAAAAATCATAAGGAGGAAGAACAGTGAAGAAAAGATTATTTGTTGTTTCAATGGTAATGGCAGCAGCTTTTCTTGCCATTACAACTATTAATTTGGCCACTGCAGCCAAAAAGACATATTCAGGTGCAATATATGTCTCAGGAATGGGCGGGCATTTTGCCAAGGCAGATGTCACCATAGACCCCAATAATGCTGACATGCCGATAAAGGTTAACAATCTTGACAGGATCGTTATTGGTGACAAGACAACACATCCGACTCATGACCCGAGGATTGATATGAACGACAGAAATGTCATGTATTGGTCCACATATAAGCTGGATCCAAACAGCAAGGTTCACGTTGGAAAGAGCGACCTGAAGACCGGTAATGTTATAAAAGATGTAGCGCTGGACCTGGATGCAAGGGCAAAAGGCCCGGCCCCGCTTTATTGCGGCTCAGGTCAAAGCAAGGCATCCTATATGCCTGTGATGATGACTACAGAGGCGTATGTTGACGTATTTGACAAAAATGACCTCAAGTTCAAGCATAGGGTGTTTTTTGATGAGCTGGGTTATAAAACTGGCGGATACAAGTTTTTCCATGGAATAAATACTCCGGACCTGAAGGGGTTTGTGCTTTCTATTAATCTCGCAGATGACGGCAAGCCTAATGGAAAAGTGGATCTCGTAATGCTGGATCTCAATGAGCTTGAAAAAGGCAAGGTAAAAGTTCTTGCAAAAAATACTCTCACCGGAGAGCCCGGCAAGACTATAACCTTCAGACAGTTTTTCACTAATGACGGCAAATACCTGCTGCAGTCTGCCGGAGACAGGATGTTCCTTGTGGATGCAAAGACCCTTAAACTTATAGATGAAGAAATGATGACTGGTGGTGAAAACCACGATGTAATGCCCACACCTGACGGCAAATATGCAGTGCTTACCCTGAGACAGCCTCTGAACATTAAGATAGAGGAAGGCACCAAGACCATAACAGACGGCACCTTACAGGTTTACGACATGGAAGCTAAAAAACTTGTTGGTAAAACTGTATCAGCCTGTCATGCCTGTCATGAGAATATGGGTATTACAGCAGGTGCAGTACTCTGTGGTTTAGACGGGAACTTGAAGTAAGAAGCAAAACACTTTTAATATAGAGCGGGCATTCTTGTAAAAAGGGTGTCCGCTATTTTTTGTCTTATGAACAGATTCAACTTATTTACGCTTGCAATAAAGAATATACAGAGGAAGAAATTCAGAACCGGCATACTTGTTTTTTCCATTACCCTTATTGTGTCTGTTCTGGTATTTGGGGTCTCATTCATTCTCAATGTCAACTCCGGCGTCAGGAGGGCTTCTGACCGCCTTGGCGCAGACCTGATTGTGGTTCCCGTCGGTGCAAGAGGCTATGCTGAGGAAGTCTTGCTGGAATCAAAGGTGAAATCTTTTTACATGAACAAAAATGTAATAGAAAGAATAAAAAGAATCGAAGGCATTGATACAGTAACATTCCATACCTACATTACTACAATACAGGGCGTCTGCTGTGATATCCCCGAGGCCACAGTGGTTGCCTTCAATCAGGGAAGTGATTTTATTGTTCAGCCGTGGCTTGAGAAGGCAATCGGGCGCAAACTTGAAAAGAATGAGGCCATAGTAGGACATGAGTCGTTTTTGAATATTGGGATGGGGCTTATGGATGCAATGTTGTTTGGAACAAGATTCAGGATTATGGGCGCCCTTGAAAAGACAGGCACCGGGCTTGATAACGCAATATTTATGAGTGATGAAAATATCGAGGAGATACTTCAAAAAGGCAAAGCACCGCTGAAACCGGATGTAATATCCATAATCTTTGCAAAGGTGCAAAAAGGATACGATCCTTACAATGTCGGCAGGAGCATCGAGGGAGAAGTCATTGAGGCCGATGTAATGGCGAGGAGTGATATAGGCAAGGATATTATAAGCGTCCTCGGTGATATAAATATGATTTTTTCCATTACGGTTTTTATGGCCTCCATACTGTCCGTTCTTCTGGCCTGGGCTATTTTCTCAGCTACAGTCAATGAACGGCTGCGCGAGGTCGGCGTGATGCTTGCGCTTGGAGCAAAGGAGTCCCATGTATCAAAACTTTTCTTTATCGAAGTTTTTTTTATCGGACTTATGGGCAGTGTGTGCGGGGTTGTTTTTGGAACAACGCTGTCTGTACTGCTTATGAAGAGCTTCACAATTCTGAAAAATCTTCCAGGAGGGCTGAATGCTGTTGACAGAGCCGCAATAGGCGTAGCCGGTTTTGTCACAGGAACGGGCATTTGCATTCTGGGCGCATTCTCGCCGATTCAACGGATAAAAAAACTGGAACCGCTTGCTGTCATAAAAGGGGAGTTGGCTTGATGCATATAGTCCTTAAAGAGGTTGCCAGGAGTTATTTTGTCGGCAAAGAGAAGATTGAGGCCGTCAGGAATGTATCGCTTGAAATAAAACGCAGGGAGTTTATATCTATTGTGGGGCATTCCGGCTCTGGCAAGACTACCTTGCTTTCCATTATCGGGGGAGTTGCAAGGCCGACGTCAGGAACGGTTTTGTTTGAAGATAACGATATTTATTTCTTTGACAAAGACAGGCTTTCTGAATACCGGTGCGAAAGAATAGGTTTTATATTCCAGTTTGCAAGTCTTCTGCCGAATCTGACTGCCAAGGAAAATGTGCTGCTGCCCGTGCTATTTAAGACTCATGGCAACAGAGACATAGCAGATTCAGAAAAAAAAGCGATTGAATTGCTTCACAGGACCGGAGTAGGAGATAAGGTAAATGCATATCCATCTCAATTGTCAGGGGGTCAGCAAAGGCGGGTGGCTATAGCGCGGGCCTTTATCAATGACCCTGAAATTATTCTTGCTGATGAACCTACTGGCGACCTGGATGAAGAGACAGAGATGGAGATAATGCTCTTCTTCAGGAGAATGAACGAAGAAGCGGGGACAACATTTGTAATGGTGACTCACAACTCTGAACTTGTGCGCACTACCGGAAGGCAACTGAAAATGAGCAACGGCTTAATCAGCACAGTGTTGCACGAGTAAGCCATGGAATTATCACATCTGTAGTTACTTCAGTCCCAGAACATCCTGCATGTCATAAAGTCCTGGAGTTTGCTTGTAAACCCATAAAGCGGCTTTAAGCGCACCCCGTGCAAAGGTGTCCCGGCTGGAAGCCTTGTGAGTAATCTCTATTCTCTCGCCAAGGGTCCCGAAGATAACCGTATGTTCCCCCACAATGTCTCCTGCGCGGACCGTCTGGATGCCTATTTCTTTTCTGGACCTTTCACCTATCAGACCATGTCTTGCGTATACGGCTGTGTCTTCCAGATTTCTGTTAAGCGCTGCTGCAATAACCTGTGCCATTTTCATTGCAGTGCCGGAAGGCGCATCTTTTTTCAGCCTGTGATGAGCTTCAACTATTTCAACGTCATAATCGTCGCCTGTAATTCTCGCTATATCCGCCAATGTTTTTAAGAGAAGATTTACGCCAACACTCATATTTGGAGCAAGAACGCATGGTACTTTCTGTGCATATAAACTGATGTGGCCTATTTCATCTTTACTGAAACCTGTAGTGCCGATGACCACAGGCATTGGTTTTTCAGAGAGGATTTTTAAACATTCTATTGTTGCAGATGTGGATGAGAAATCAATAAGGACCTCTGCTTTTTCACTGATGTTTTTAATATTGTCAGAGAGTTTGACTCCGGTTGCGCCGATACCAATAACTTCTCCGATATCCCTTCCCAGATCCTTGTGATTTTTGTTTTCCAGCGCCCCTGACAGTTTAATATCTTTAAAATCCCTTGAAAGTGCAATAATGCGGTTTCCCATTCTTCCCGCAGCTCCTGATACGATCATGTTAAGCATTTTCATTCTCCTTTTCTAAAGAAACCTGCGAACCTTCATCGCTGAGTTTCCCTTCGATCTTATATTCTTCTGAGGCCCAGGCACCCAGGTCTATGAGCTTACATCTTTCAGAGCAAAAAGGCCTGAAAGGGTTGTTTTGCCATTCGTTCCACTTTTTACAGGTCGGACATTTTACTTTCATGAAATTAAATCCGGATTTTCGTCATTCCGCACTTGATGCGGAATCCAGTCTTTTATTCTGGAGTTCCGCTTTTGCGGGAATGACAACCGCTCCCTCAAACACCTTTATTGCATCGCCTGTCATGTAAACACAATTGTCTTTTTCAGACCAGTGAATTCTGAGTTTTCCACCTGGAAGATGAACAACAACTTTTCTGTTCGTCAGACTTAGCAGGACGGATGCAACGGCTGAAGCAGAGGCCCCTGTGCCGCAAGCCATAGTTTCTCCGGCACCTCTCTCCCATACTCTCATCTTTATATTGTTTTTATTCATAATCTGAACAAACTCGACATTGGTCCTTTTCGGAAAAAGCTTATGATGTTCAATGAGAGGGCCATATTGATCCAGCAGAACGTGCCGGACCTCTTTAACAATTATTACCACATGAGGGTTGCCCATGGAGACACATGTAATTTTGAAAAGCTTGTCCTTGATTTTAAGAGGGTAATTGATAACGGGTACCCCTTGCCCCTTGTCCTTTGTCCCTTGTTTTATCTTCACCGGTATCTTTTCGGCTTCCAAAATCGGCTCGCCCATATCAACTTCAATCTGTTCTCCAATCTTTCTGAGGTGTTTAATGCCGCCAAGAGTTTCTATTGATAAAGTTTTGGTGACAGAAGAAGCTTTTTTACTCCTGACCCCTGACTCCTGACTCCTGATTTTTTTATCCCATATGTATTTTCCAAGACATCTGATTCCGTTGCCGCACATTTCTACTTCTGAGCCGTCTGCATTGAATATGCGCATTTTAAAGTCAGCTTTGCGGGAATTGCAAAGCAGGAGAATCTGGTCTGCGCCGATTCCAAATCTGCGGTCACATAATTTTTTTGCAAGCTTTGGGAGATTTTTAAGTTTTAACTCTCTGTCATCAATGACAATAAAGTCATTGCCGAGTGAATGCATTTTTGTGAATTGCAGTTTCATTTCAAAAATCCCGGGATCTTTTCCCCTCTGATAAGATCGTTGTAAGTCTCTCTTTCCCGGATAATAAAATATTCGCTTCCTTTAACCAGTATTTCCGCAGGCCGGAGCCTGCTGTTGTAATTGGAACTCATGGAAAAACCATAGGCCCCTGCGCTCATGATTGCAAGGAGGTCCCTGTGTGCAGGAGCATTTAATTTCCTCTCTCTGGCAATAAAATCTCCTGACTCACATATGGGCCCGACAATGTCTGCAAGGATTTCCGTTCTTTTATTCTTTTTTACCGGCAGGATGTGATGGTAAGCCTCATAAAGACTGGGCCTGATAAGATCGTTCATTCCAGCGTCTACGATCACAAATTCCTTCTTGTGGGAATTTTTCAGGTAGAGCACCTTTGTCACCAATATTCCGGCATTGCCGGCAATGGATCTTCCCGGTTCAAGGATAAGAGTAAAGTTGTTTTCCCTGACAAGCGGGATAATCTCTTTTGCAATATCTTCAGGGTCCGGCGAAACCTCGTTGCTGTAGGTAATGCCGAGCCCTCCGCCTATGTCCAGATATTTTATATTGATGTCGTTGTACTTGAGTTTTTTTGCAAGCAGAAGGATTTTTTTCAAAGCCTCAACAAAAGGAGATATCTTGGTGATCTGCGAACCTATATGACAGTGAATTCCCATGATGTCTATATGGGGCATTCTCCTGGCAAGTTTGTAATGCTCGATGGCATGCTCCATGGGAATGCCGAATTTATGTTTCTTGAGACCGGTAGAGATGTATGGATGGGTAGAGGCGTTTATATTCGGGTTGACCCTGAAGGCTATCGGCGCCTTAATCCCGGATTCTCCGGCAATTTTATTGATGGCCTTAAGTTCATCAGTAGATTCTATATTGAACATCAGGATGCCCGATTTCAACGCATAGCGGATTTCATCGCCGGTCTTTCCGACTCCGGCATAAACTATTTTCTTTGCTGAAACCCCGGCCTTTATGGCGAGAAAGAGCTCCCCTCCTGAAACAACATCAGCGCCGCAGCCTTCTTTTGCGAGCAGTTTTAATATTGACAGATTGGAGTTCGCCTTCAATGCAAAACAGATAATATGAGGATAACCGTTAAAGGCATTTTTAAAGGCGGTGTAATGCCGGACCAGTGTTTGATGACTGTAAATATACAGGGGCGTGCCGAATTCCTCGGCTATTTTCCGGACCGGGACTTTTTCTGCATACAGTTCAGATTTTTTATATTGAAAATCGTGCATAGTCTTAATAGTGTCAGTGTTAGTGAATAGTGTCAGTTAGGGTCTTCTACTGACACTGACAACTGACACTTTCGCCATTTGGATCCTTATTTTAGTTATAATTAATCTGCTTATGGAACTTTTGAAAAAGGTAAAAGAAACAATCAGCAAATATTCCATGCTTTCAGAAGGTGACTGCGTTCTTATCGGGCTTTCCGGCGGCCCTGACTCAGTTTGCCTTGCAGTTATTTTAGACAAACTCAGGAATGATTTCAATCTTTCCCTTCATGCCGCCTACATTGACCACGGATTGAGGCCGGATGAAGTTGAAAGCGAGAAGGCATTTTGCAAAAATTTTTGCAGAGAGCATGGAATCATTTTCTTTTGCGAATCAGTTGATGTCAGGAAATATGCTGGGGAAAAAGGCTTGAACAAGCAGGAGGCTGCAAGGGAACTGAGATACGGGGCATTTGAAAAGATTGCATCAGAAATTAAAGCGACCAAAATCGCTCTGGGTCATAATGCAAACGATCAGGCAGAGACTTTTTTGATGATGACGTTACGGGGCGCAGGGAGAAAAGGATTGTCGGGAATTCCACCCGTGAGAAACTTAGAGTCAGGAGTCAGGAGTCAGGAGTCAAGAATTAGAAAAAATATATTGATTATCAGACCGCTGGTTGAAATTGAGCGGAGTGAAATTGAGAAGTTTTTAACTCACAACTCTTCACTCATAACTCTTAACTCGTCACTGCCTTTCACGGTTGATTCGTCCAACCTCAAAAAAGATTATTTCAGGAACTGGATAAGGCTGACAGTCATGCCCGAACTCAAAAAAAGAAATCCGGCACTGGTGCAGAATATTTGCAGAAATATGGACCTCCTGCGTGAGGAAGATAATTATCTTGAAATCATTGTTACAAAAACCCTCATGAAGCTTATTACCAGAAAAAGCAGTGACACGATTGAGCTTTTTCTTGCGCCCCTTGAAACAATTGAAAAGCCGATATTGCGCCGCATTTTGCGAAGGGCGCTTGATGAGACAGAAGGGCTCAGGGGCATCGGCTTTGTGCATATAGAAGACATAATCAGCCTTATCAAAAAAGGAAAGTCTGGCGACAGGCTCTATCTTCCGAAAAATATCCGGGTAATAAAAGATTATTCGGTGCTGAAAATGACATCGGCTCTGCCGGTAAAGCTTGCAGAGTATGAAATTAATCCTCCGGACGAGGTTGCGCTTAAAGAATCAGGGGTTGTAATAGAAGCAATGTTTGCAGAAGAAACGGGTTTATGTGACGGAAGGTTGTCGGCTGCTTTTGATGCGGACCTCCTGAAATTCCCTCTTAAGATACGCGCCCGGTCCACAGGGGATTTTTTCTGCCCGCTTGGTTTCGGCAAGAAAAAGAAACTCCAGAATTTTTTTGTAGACGAAAAGATACCAAGAGATGTGAGGGATACGGTGCCGCTTGTGCTGTCGGGAGATGATATTATCTGGATTGCAGGCTACAGGATGGATGAAAGATTCAGGGTGTCTGAGAGGACAGAAAAAATTTTAAAGCTTATAATATCAAAGTTAAAGGGGGATTAGGGGATAGGGAGTAGGGGGCAATGAAAAACAGCCCTAACGCTCTGATTTCCGGTTCCTGAAATATAGGAGGAGATTTTGACAGAAAAAATCAGGGTCCGTTTTGCGCCGAGTCCGACCGGTTTTCTCCACATCGGAGGAGCGAGGACTGCGCTTTTTAATTATCTTTATGCGAGGCATAACAGCGGCTCGTTTGTATTAAGGATTGAGGATACTGACAGAAGCCGTTCCACCGATGAATATATCGAAGCGATTATTGAGGGTATGAAATGGCTTGGGCTTGATTGGGATGCAGGCCCGTTCAGACAGACAGACCGGTTTGATATTTACAGAAAATATGTTGACAGGCTTATACAGGAAGGCAGGGCATATTACTGCTATTGTTCTGCTGAGGAACTTGAGGAGAGGCGCAGGCTGGCCCTTGCCACCGGCAAGATGCCGAAATATGACGGCAGGTGCAGAAATCTTAAAGCCCCGGTTCCCGGGGAAATCCCTGCAGTGAGATTCAAAATGCCGCAGGAGGGGCAGACCATTGTTGATGATCTCATAAGAGGTATGGTTGTTTTTGATAACAGTCAGCTTGATGACTTTATTATCATGAGGTCCGATGGCACGCCGACATATAATTTTACTGTAGTTGTTGATGATGTTGATATGAGGATTACTCACATTGTCAGGGGAGATGACCATCTGAACAACACTCCGAAGCAGATACACATTTATAAAGCGCTTGGCTATGAAATTCCAAAATTTGCGCATCTGCCCATGATACTTGGCTCGGACAAGACAAGGCTTTCCAAAAGGCACGGAGCTACATCTGTTATGGCATATTATGAAATGGGATATCTGCCCGATGCGCTTGTGAATTATCTCGTGAGGCTGGGCTGGTCATATGGGGATCAGGAGGTTTTCTCACGGGAGGAATTAATAAAGCACTTCTCTTTTGAGCATGTCGGCAAGGCGGCTGCTGTTTTCAATCCTGAAAAACTTCTCTGGCTGAACGGGCAGTATATCATCCATTCCTCCTCTGAGAAACTTACTGAACTCGTCATGCCGTTTCTTGTCAAAGAGGAGATTATAAAAGAAGATCAGTTTCTTGATAAGGCATGGCTTTGTAAAGCCATTGACACGCTAAAAGAACGTTCAAAGACACTTGTGGAACTTGCTAAATCACTGCGTTACTATATTGCTGAGGAAATAGAATACAATGAAAAGGCAAAGGAAAAATTCCTGAATGCAAAGAGCCGGGATTTATTAATTGAGTTGAAAGACAGTTTATTTTCCATTTCAGATTTATCACATCAGGAACTCGAAAAGGTTTTTAAAATGATAGTCGAAAAACACAACGTCAAGCTCAAAGATCTGGCACAACCGGTCCGCGTTGCAATAACAGGCGTGACCGAAAGCCCGGGAATATTTGAAGTGCTTGAAATTGTCGGGAAGGAAAAGACGATGAGAAGGTTGGAGAAGGCGATAAAGGTGATAGGGTGAAAGTTTATTGATTTTCTGAATCGGGAGGGGACGAATGGAGATCATACCGCAACAAGTTATCGAAGGCAAAATACTTATTATCAGGGGCAAGAAGGTGATGTGGACAGAGACCTCGCGGAACTTTATGATGTACCAACAAAGCGACTGAACGAACAGGTAAAGCGCAATGCGGAGAGATTCCCGATAGATTTTGCTTTTCAGTTAACCGCTGAAGAATGGAAAACCTTGAAAGAGCAAGGCGATGAACCGAACCGGTCGCAATTTGCGACCGGTTCACAAAAGCACCGCGATCCCCGCTTTTTGCCGTGGGTGTTTACTGAACATGGCGCGATTATGGCTGCAACTATCCTTAACAGTCCGCAGGCGGTAGCAATGAGCGTTTATGTAGTAAGGGCGTTTGTCAGACTGCGTCAGATGCTCGCCTCAAATAAAGAACTTTCCCGAAGGCTCAATGAACTTGAGAAAAAATATGATTATCAATTCAAAGCTGTCTTTGACGCCATAAAGCAGCTAATGATTCCTCCGGAGCCCAAGCGCAAAAAGATCGGGTTTAACAGGGAAAATGAAAGCTGAGGCGGGAAATAATAAGAAGACAGACTATCAGATAACAGACGGCAGACAAGTAAACGATCTTCAGTTTTACGTCTGATAATCTGCTGTCTGATTGTCTGTTGTCTGCCTTCTGACCGTCTGATTGTCTGTCGTCTGAAAGTCTGTGCTCTGTTTGTCTGTTGAAGAGTGAGGGGGAGAATTCAAATCATAATCTCATAAATAACCTGAAGTCACAAATTGGGATATCTATTTAGGGGGGACATATGGAAACAATAGTGCCGGTAGAAGTAATTGAGAGAAAGATTCTGCTGATTCGAGGGCATAAGGTCATGCTTGACAGCGATCTCGCGGAACTTTATGGAGTGGAAACATTTAATCTTAACAAAGCTGTAAAAAGAAATAGTGAGCGTTTTCCTGAAGATTTTATGTTTCAGCTTACCAAAGAAGAAGCGGATTCTTTAAGATTCCAGATTGGAATCTTAAAGACATGGGGACAATCCGTGGAAAACAAACAAGGTCGTGGACAACATCGTAAGTACCTCCCTTATGTATTCACCGAACAGGGCGTGGCAATGCTCTCAAGCGTATTGCGCAGCAAACGAGCGATTCAAGTCAATATCGCAATCATGAGGGCTTTTGTTAAATTGAAAGAAATGCTATCAACGAACAAGGAACTTGCTCATAAGCTGGAGCAGCTTGAGCGGAAGATAGAAAACCATGACGGCGAGATTAAATTGATTTTTGATGCGATAAGGCAACTGATGGTGCCGCCGGAGACAAAGAAACGGATGATAGGGTTCGGAAGGGAGAAGGAAGGCTGAATACTGAGAGCTAAGAAAATTCTTTACAAATAGACAAATGTCTAATAAGATATGACAATATCTGAGGGAAATTTAATGAAGACTCTGTGCTCCGGCGTTAGTAGTCTGTTATCTGGAAGTCTGAATGTCTGTCAGAGGAAACAAACAGATTTTGATATAATGATTTAAGTCTCACAAGTTCATTTTTTTAACATTGAGTGAAAATGAGAGTTATTTTATCTGTTAATAAAGTTCCAATTCGCCTGCCTGATGAAAGATGGATGCATATTACAGAAGAACACTCTGAAATGGCAGGATATTATTATGAAGCAATTGAAACAATTGCTTCACCTGATGCTATTTATGCCGGTAAATCCGGAGAGTGCATTGCGTTAAAAGCACTAAGTATGGGTAAATCAATTGTTGTGGTCTACCGGGAAGTCAGCAATGAGGACGGATTTGTCATAACCGCTTTTATTACAAGTAAGGAAAAACAGTTTGAAAGGAGGGTCAAATTATGGCCGCATTAGAGATTAATAAAATATTAAACATTGTTCCGAACCTGATTGGAATACCCTATAAAAACATCTGGTACAGTTATGATGAAGAGGCGGACGTACTTTATCTGAACTTCAAGAAACCAAGTCATGCAGATGACAGCGAAATGACTGACGATGATGTAATAATCAGGTATGAAAAAGGTGAGATAATCGGTATCACTATATTGAACGCAAGCAAAAGGGGACAAAGAGCAGCGTGAGAAGATAGACTTTTAAATGAATTTACAGTCTGAAAGTCTGTTGTCTGTATGTCTGATTGTCTTTAATCTGTGCTCTGTCTTCTGTTGAAGTGTGAGGGGGAGGGGGGATGAATGCTTTCGATAATGGCTCGAACTGTAAAAGAACGAGACAGATTAAGACCTTTTCAAAAGGCTGTTTTAGATTCATTAAAATCTAAAGCTCGATTAATTACAGTTGAGGCGCCTGTTGGAGCAGGTAAGAGTTATATTATTCGTCGTATTGTTGAGGATGAGCACTTATCTGGCCGTCCTATTATCCTGACTTATCCCACAAAGATTTTAATGAATGCACAGGTGAATGCATTAAAGAGGGAGTTTCAGAATATTAAACACTGGCCTGATGAACCAGAAATTTCTGGCGCAATTACTTTATTTGAATATTCTTCTGATGCTTTAGTCCGCTATCTTAAAAAATACCCTGAAATACTCAAATTAGATAAAAGTGAGATTATCAATCAGGTTCTTAGAAGCCATCAATTCTCTTCGGCACGGAATATTATTGTGACTACACCGGATGTCCTTCACATTATCAAGAAGGGATGGTATCGAGGGTCTCAAAGGGTTGAGGCTCTGTTAAATAAAGCTATTGTAGTCTTTGATGAATTTCATCTTTATGCCGGACTAAAGAACTTTGCTCCGCTGATTGAATGGTTAACCGATTCAATCGCTGATAAAATCATTTTCCTTTCTGCCACACCAACTACAAATGAAGATATCCAGAATATTTGGCTAAAATATCCTAACGAACTTGTAGAGTTTAAAAACTCTGTTGGCGAAGCATCTGATAGGATGTTCAATTATCCTCTGCAATTGCATGTTGAAGAATGTAAATACACCAGAACAGATGTTATGATTGAACAACTTAGAAAATATTTACTGGCTCTTCCTAAACCAATAGCAATGATATTTGATTCGGTTTTCAGATTAAGGCATTTGAAACCGCTCTTAGAAAAGGAGTTTGGCAACCAACTACATATTATGGAATATAGTGGTATGAAGAAAGACCAACTTAATTTTGATAAGAACACAGTGATTCTTGGAACTGCATCGGTTGAAGTGGGAATTGAAATGCCTATCAAGAGCCTTATAACAGAGGCATCATATTGGACTTCAGCAATTCAGAGGCTTGGACGTGTTGGACGTTTAGAAAATGGAGAAGCTGTCCTTTTGACAAGAAAACGGCTTACCCCATTTCTGAAAGGCAAAGAGATATTAACCCGCAACGAATTAGAACAAGATATATTAAAATCTGCATTAAAAGAAAGTATGGGATCCATAGTATCTGGCGAGATGTTCAGGGGTGACAGCTATTCCTTCCTTGTTATTGATAGAGAATATAACCTTGTTATGCCTTACTCTGAAGCCGTTTTCGCTATGTTCGATATTAAAAATGATTTTGTAACAAACTGGCAGAGACTTGATCATAAGCAAAAGAGAGATATTCTAAAAGATGATTACAGACTTTCTAATGATATGATTGAAGATGTATTGATAAGAGATAGAATTATCCCATTTTGGGGCGTGGTTTGTGGAAAATTGAAATCGGAGTACGAAAATGTAGCTACTGAATTGACCGACAATGAGTTAATTATTCGCCTTATCAATTCAGGGAAAACTTATTATTTTGATCGCGGGGTATAGTGGCATGACTCTAAGAAAACCTATTCTAAACATAGACCAGGTAAAAAAGGTTCTTCAACCTCAGTTTGAATATTTAGCCAAAAGTCATGGAGAGATGTTATGGCTTCACTCCTTCTCTGTCTGGTCAATTCTTTCAAAATTGGCTGTAAGAATACCAAGATTCACAGACCATGAGAGAATGCTTTTGGAAATCTCAGCGCTCATACATGATATTGGCAAGATGAGAACAGAAAGCCAAAAAGTATTAACTGGTGAAAGACAGGGTAAGTTAAAACATACAGCCACCAAGGAAGAAATAAGGCAATATCTTTTACCGTTCATTTCTAACGGCCTGTTTAACCTTGATAGCGAAGGGATTGATCAAATATGGGAGTTTGTACTGCATCATCACATTTCTGAAGAGCAGCAAAAGGAAGCTCAGACGCCAGCCTATGGCATTTATGCGGAAGTAGTTCGTTATGCGGACTGGCTTTCATCAATGGAACGGCTGGATATGGCAACAATCAGACAGATACAGAATGGGCTTGAAGGAATCTGTAAACTAACAACATTTAGTGTCGGGAGATACCCCTCGCCAACCACATATCACCTTTTACATGAAGCCACAGAAAAATATCGCACACATGGATGGGAGATTCTCACCATTCTTGATGACGGGGTATTATTTATTGGTGACACATCGTCTATACCGCCAAACAAAAAAGAGATAGCTGATAGTTTTGCGAATCAACTGATAGAGAAATCTTTTGAAGGTGTTTCAATTCAAAACAAGTATATGCGCTATGAAATTCTCTCTGGCAAGGCGAAAGATGATCCTTATAGATTTTTGCAGTCAAAAAAAGATTTCTACAACGATAAGCTTGGAGATATAGACACGGGTCCTGTTTTGTTTTTCAGGACATTGATGGATCTTTATAAGAATTCTGGTAAGCTGACTGCTCGTAGAAAAGAACAGTTACCGCTTCTTGATATCCTGAGCAAAGCTGGTGGGACAAATGGTATTACACAAGCCAAACAAAAATGGAATGAAAGACAAACTTATGAGAGGAATAAACAATGGGCGTCTACAAATGCCTTAATAGCTGATATTTTTAACAATGTGACTCTCGGTGAAGTTTTGAATGATATAGATTCTGACAGTGAGAAACATTTTAAAGACATGTCTTTCCAAGATTTATTTGATGTGCTTTTACAGACTGCAAAGCAGTGGTCTCCTAATAGTGAAGGGGCTGCTTCAGAAGAAAGTATTGCAAATATTATTTCTATGGAAGAAGAAACTGATTTTGAAAAGCTTGCAAAGGATGTCTTTGAAAGGTATAAGAATTACAAACGTTCAAGAAAACCTGCTAATGCTTTATGCGAGCAATGCGGATTTCCAGTGCCGTCTGAAGCAACTGCTTCCTTGAACTTTCCTAAATATAGCGGTTTTACGCAAGTTAATCCAAAGCCAGAATCAGATGCTCCACGGATTGTGTGTCCTTTGTGTATTTTTGATGCTTCGCAGACAAGAAAAAATTTACAACGCGGTAAATCACAAGTTTATGTAAGAGCGGTCTCAAGGATTCCTGAGTTATGGCAACTTTATGATGATCTGAGAACTCGTATTGACCGCTTACGCCAGTCTTTGACCAATGTAAGAGAAATAAAGGAACTATCTAAAACGGAATTTGCCAATTTGCCATTGCCGCCACATTTTATGATACCAATTCAAAACAAGTACAAGGAAACCATTACGGAAATTCCTCTGCATACAGAACGCGGTACTTTGTTCCCTATAGAAAGAGTTAGTAATGATGCAAGTCCTAAAGACCTTCGGGCAAAATATCTTGCGTTTTATGCCTTGCTCAATATGATGGGCTTAGAAGTTCACATGGGATTGGAAGAACAGGAAGGGCTTTTTGGAGAGAAGATTTTTGAGCGACGTCAAAGAGATTGGCAAACTTTATATTACGAAGGGCTGGTCACAGTAATTCTTGCAGGGGCAATTGACAAGAACAATAAATACATTTTTGCCCAAGATTTATTAGCAAAAAGTCCTTCTGTTGTTTTATCTAAACTTGAAGACGCAAAGATAAAAAAAGTACTTCTTGAAAAGGTAATAGTATTTTTAATCCGAGCAAATCTGACAATAGCTGAAAGAAAAGGGGGTGTATGGACAATGAAAGAGATATTAAGGGATGCGGCATTTTTCGCTGAATGGGTCCCAAAGTTTTTTTGGAGCTCAAAAGATTATGATTCGTGGCGCACAGGAGGCTCAAAGTATGTTGTTACAAAGCCTATTGATAGGGTTTTGAATGCATTGTTGCAAGGCGACGATTTTGAAGAAGCTTTTGCCAAATTCCTTTCCGGGCTTAAAGGGGATATTAGCGGAGACAAGACAAAGGGAACAGGGGCAACAGTTGATGTAAAAGATCTTGAAGTATTTGCAATCGAGGCGAGGAAGATTTTCCATCGCTATGCCGAGTTGAGAAATATTAACATAACCAAATTTATTCAGGCAAAGAATGGACTTCGTTCTGCCACATATATTGTAAAAAGGTACGAAAACTTAAAGGAGGTAATAAAAAATGAAACTGCTTGACCAACCGACACTGCTGTCAACAGGTGTTTATCTTCAGATACCTATAAGGATTACATTGCTGGATGAGGCAATTATCCGTAGCAATGAGCCTGAAGAGGTCTTAACCTTTAAATACAAAGACATGGGTAATCGTTTTATTATTCCATGGCGTAAGATTAAGGGAAAACTTCGCCGCCTTGTTTTGGAAAAACAGAGAGGTTTGGCTATTGAACCTCAATGTGCTTTAAAAGATGACTTGTGCATGAAATGTCCTACGTGTTTTCTCTTTGGTGGTACTGGGGAAACGAGTTCGGCAAATGCTCAATATAACATCCTTTCTCGTATTTATGGCGAGACCTTCATATCTGAAGGCGAGGTCGGGGATATAACTCCATATACGGCAAATGCAATAAACGAGAAACATCAAGATACTTTATCAAGAGATAAAACGGGCAAACCTACAGGATCGGGAGCATTATTGAGCATTCTGACAGTACCTAAAGAAACCGTATTTCGTGGTGTTGTTACACTGAAAGACCCAACCCCTGTAATGGTTTCTATTTTGACTGACAATATTAACAGGCTGTCCAGAATAGGAGCAAGAAGCGTTGAATGGGGCAGAGTGCGGACAGAGATTGAGGGTTATTATCTTTCAGATAGGGAAGCTTTGAGTATTTATTTAACTCTTTCAAATGTAACACAACCAGCCTTAACGGGTTTACCAACAGAACAAACCATACCACCAGTTGATAATGCATATGGAACATTAAATGAACAGGTAAAAGGATTGATCAATTCACTTGCCGGAGGAAGTTGATGAACCTGTATTCGTATAACATTAAGATCATTGACCCTCTTTTCTATGCGCGAGAAGGAATAAGCGGAGCGTTTACGCCGCCTTATATTCATGCAACTGCTCTTAATCATGCGGTGACATGGGCAATGGGAAAGAGCCGACAGGATCAGCCATATTTCATGACGGAAGGGAATGGGGGTAAAAACAATCCGCGTTACGAAAATTCATTGATAGATGAAGATTTTTATTTAACGCCCGCCCGATTAAGCGGCACGCCGAATTATTACACAGAAGTAGTAAAAGGAGATGGTGATAAAACTATTCAGGTTGGATATGGTGCTGCAAAAATAAATGATATCCCCGTTGGAAGAAATGAGGTATTGAAAGCTTATCGCATATATTCAATAGCTCCAGAGTCTGTTTTTGAAGGTTATCTACATTCAAACATAGATGCTGATCAGTTACCAAGATTAATTAGGCTGGGGAGTTTTAGAGGTTTAGCTTTCCTTGAAATTAACGGACCTTTGAAAGTAATAGGGAAAGAAAAACAAAAATATTGTGACCATCCAGTAGACCCACTTGTGAGTAAAGTTCTTAGAGGAACACCTGTCCCTATGCTTCCATATCCAGTTGTGGATCAAGCAATGGTAGATGATGTTTTGGAGATTAGGAAATTTGGACAGCGGATGTTTCTTGCGTCCGTGCCGATTGCCGACACTACAGATGTCGAACCTATTAGAAATAGTCCATCAATTATTGTATAGATCATGAAACTCAGAAGCTATCAACTCATATTGAAAACAGATAGACCTTTAAATACTTATGCATTCAGCTTGCGGGGATTTATCGGGAAGCAGTTTCCACAAATAGAACTATTACATAATCATTCAACTGACAACACATTTATATATGTATTCCCTCGAGTTCAATATCACATACTGAATGGATATGCCATGATTATTGGTATCGAAGAGGGGGTTGATGCAGTGAAGCTCATAGAATCTTCTTTGTACCAGCTGTCACTGCATAGGGAAGTTTATAAAGTTATTGAAAAAGATGGTATAGAAATTGAAATCAACTACGGAGTAGTAGCAAGACATCAAGATTACTCCTTCCTCACCCCCTGGCTCGCCCTCAACGAAAAAAACTACGATAAATACCAGCGACTTGGGAGTTGGGCGAAGAAGATAGAGATGCTTGAAAAAGTTCTCATCGGCAATATCATCTCAATGTCAAAAAGTCTTGGCTATACAGTGCCTGAGCCGATTAAGGTAGATATTAAAAATATGAAAGAAATCCAAACCAAACTCAAAGGCACTCCCATGCTCGGCTTCCTCGGCACATTCTCTGTCAATTTTGAAATTCCGGATTACTGGGGCATCGGCAAGTCGGTATCGAGGGGATTTGGGACGGTGATAAAACAGACAAACAGATGACAGACAAACAGAGCACAGACGAACAGAGGAAAGACGAACAGAGGAAAGAAGGCTCGTGAATCGGTAGAGGAGACATTATGACAGAAACACATTTGGCTGTTTTTAAAGGTAAAAAGATCAGGCGGACATTATATAAAAATGAATGGTGGTTTTCTGTGTCTGATATCTGTTATGTGCTGACGGAAAGCTCCGATGCAGGGGCTTACTGGAGAAAATTGAAACAAAGACTCAGAGATGAAGGAAGTGAAGTCGTGACATTTTGTCACGGGTTGAAGTTGACAGCCCCTGACTTTCAGACGACAGACAGAAGACGAACAGACAACAGACAAACAGACTACAGACGCACAGACAACAGAATACAGACTTAAAGCAAACGGGCAATAGAATGAACAAACATAATTTCAGAAAATTGAAAATATATCAAAGGGCAATTGAGTTTGCAGTAGAGATTTATAAGCTTAGCAGGACATTCCCTAAGGAAGAATTATATGGTTTGACGAGTCAGATAAGGCGGGCGGTAACCTCTATTTCTCTTAATATTGCCGAGGGTAGTGGTAATGATTCTGAGAAGGAGTTTAAAAGGTTTCTTGAGATTGCGTTGAGGTCGGCTTATGAAGTAATGGCTTGCCTTGAAATAGCTTTAAGATTAAATTATTGTGATAGAAAGGAATTTGACAGATTAATTACAGAAGCAGATGAAATCGCAGCCATGATTATTGGTTTTGCTCAGCGCCTTAAGTCTGATAGTCTCAGGTCTGAGTGTCTTAAGTCTGATAGTCTTAAGTCTGATAGTCTGTCGTCTGTCGTCTGAAAATATGCAGTTAGTAATAAACACATACGGCTCATACCTAAGGAAACAGGGAGACTGTTTTCTCGTGAAGAACGAAGATAAGGTCTTTGAGGTCTCCGTCCGCAAGGTGGACAGCATCATGATTACCACAAGCGCCTATCTTTCAACGGACGCCTTGAAGTTCGCCATTGAAAACAACATTGACGTCATATTCCTTGATGAATTCGGCGATCCCTATGGCAGGGTTTGGCATTCAAAGCTTGGAAGCACCGTTTTGATAAGAAGGAAACAGCTTGAGATCAGCGCAACTGAAGAAGGGCTGGAGCTTGCAAAGGAATGGATCATAAAAAAGGTAGAGAATCAAACTGATTTTTTAGGCAGACTAAAAAGGCCGAGGGAAGACAAAGCGGAGAAGCTTGAGGAATCTATTAAGGTACTTACAGAAATAACGCAAAAACTTACCGCACTTTCAGGAACGATTGATGATAGGCGAGGGACAATTATGGGACTTGAAGGCTCGGCGGGAAGGATTTATTTTGATGCGCTTAATTATGTCATGCCCGAGAGATTCAAATTTGAAGGCAGGAGCAGAAACCCTGCCAAAGACGAATTCAATGCATTATTGAACTACGGTTACGGTGTGCTTTATTCTCTCGTTGAGAAGGCATGTATTATTGCAGGGCTGGACCCGTATATCGGCTTTGTTCATACAGACAACTACAATAAGAAATCACTCGTTTTTGATCTTATTGAAATGTTCAGGATATTTTCAGAGGAGACAGTTGTCTATCTCTTCAGCGGCAGAAAGATCAAGGTTGAATATTTTGATGAAATAAAAGGCGGGCTTACTCTAAACAAAGAAGGCAAAGCGGTTTTGATTGAAGATTTAAATAAAACATTGGATGAATCTGTGAGATACAAGGGCAGGAATATTCAGAAAAGAAATATCATTCAATTTGAATGCCACAGTATAGCGAATGGGTTGATCAGATGACAGACTGTCAGACAAACAGACAAAAGACAACAAACAGACAAAAGACAACAGACAACAGACGAACAGAGGATAACTCTTTTGTCTGTAAGTCTGGCAGTCTTCCGTCTTACAGTCTGTTGTCTGATAGTCTGACTTCTATGTTTTAAAATTATGCTAACCTGGGTTGTATACGACATATCTGAAGATAAAATCCGCAGCAGGGTTGCAAAGTTTTGTAAAGGCTATGGCCTATACAGGGTGCAGAAAAGCGCATTCCTTGGTGACATGAACAGAAACCAGATAGATGAGCTTGTATTAATGTGCAAAGAAATTACCGATGATGAAAAGGATTCCGTGTATATATTCCCGATGTGTGAAGAAGACTTTAAAAAGGTGCGGATGATCGGGATACCGTTTGACAAGAAACTTGTTTCAGATGAAGTAAAGGCGTTGTTTGTTTAACAGACAACAGACGAACAGATGACAGACATACAGAAAACAGACAAACAGATGACAGACAACAGACACGCAGACATTCAGAGAACAGACAACAGACAAACAGAAGACAGACAAGAGACGATAGACAATGGTCTGACGTCTGAGAGTCTGCTGTCTGGCAGTCTTCCATCTTACAGTCTGCCGTCTGACCGTCTGTCCTCTGAAAGTCTGCCGTCTGACCGTCTGTCCTCTGAAAGTCTGCCGTCTGACAGTCTGTCGTCTGTTTATGTTACTGCTTCCATTCTTCTTGAGTATCTTTTCTGCCCCCGTTTTATTTATTTCATGAATTGCCTTTGCATTGACCAGAATGAAGATAAGAGATACAAAGTTTTAAAAGGCAGAGAGGTTCACGATGGCAAAGAACGGACTAATATCGATTATCTCAGAAAGAGGATTGGCTGTGTGGACAAAGAGATAGGCGGTTATATGGCATCTGAAAAATATCATATTAAAGGTATAGTTGATGAGGTATTAACTTTGTCTGATAACACAATGGCGCCTCTTGATTACAAATATGCTGAATATAAAGATACAGTTTTTAGAACTCAGCGATACCAGTCGGTCTTTTATGGATTACTGATAAAAGAGAATTACGGCAAAGAGGTTAACAGAGGATTTATCTGTTATATAAGAAGTAAAAATTTATTAAAAGAGATTCAGATAACGGACACGGACTTTATTGAATTGCAGGCAATGATCGCAGAAATTATTGACATCACGCAGAAATGCTATTATCCTAAGGGAACAAAATTTAAAACCCAGTGCATTGATTGTTGTTACAGGAATATCTGCGTATAGGTCTTTGATAATAGAAACACTGTGTATGTGAAAGTGTATGTGCATGTGAAAGTAATTGCCTTAACTTTTTTTCATTCACATCCACTTGCACTTTCACTGTCTTGTGGGAATTTATAGCAAAAAATGTACATCAGCGGTAAAAGTCATTGAGACAGAAAGGTTTTCACTGCATGATTTTATGTAAAAGACTTTAAAAATGTTCATATTTAGAGATAACATGGTATGGATTTTAGTAAAAATAGACGTTTCTAAAATTACATTTGAGCGTTTTTATTCAAGACCTTCAAGGCAAATTGCTCTCATAGAGGCTCTTCCAATAAAACAAGGATTGAAACTTAAAAAATATAAATAAAACACTGTTTAAGTGAGACTCATAGAGGCTCTTCCAATAAAACAAGGATTGAAACTCAATGCCAGGTAGGGAGCGAAGTCTAAAAGAAACGCTCATAGAGGCTCTTCCAATAAAACAAGGATTGAAACACCTTAAATAATCTACGGAAAAAGTTTAACCTTCCCCCTCATAGAGGCTCTTCCAATAAAACAAGGATTGAAACTAAAATATTGTTAACAATTTGATAGCGTTCATATGTTCTCATAGAGGCTCTTCCAATAAAACAAGGATTGAAACTTGTCAAGCTGGAACTGAATCAGCTCTGCACTGACTCATAGAGGCTCTTCCAATAAAACAAGGATTGAAACCTGTAACGTGTGCCTTCTTCTTTGTCATACTGCGAGCTCATAGAGGCTCTTCCAATAAAACAAGGATTGAAACTGCGAATGCTTTGATGGTAGGTACAATCGTGCTGTATTCTCATAGAGGCTCTTCCAATAAAACAAGGATTGAAACCTCCGATGAGCCCGGTATTAACTGCAATGCTCCAAGCTCATAGAGGCTCTTCCAATAAAACAAGGATTGAAACCAGCCACAAAGTTCCTGCGCATGTCCGGATTACAGCCTCATAGAGGCTCTTCCAATAAAACAAGGATTGAAACAATCCCCTACTACCCTCAGATTTAAAGAGCCTGATGTCTCATAGAGGCTCTTCCAATAAAACAAGGATTGAAACTAATTTTCACTGAACCATGCCCAATAAATACCGGTAGCTCATAGAGGCTCTTCCAATAAAACAAGGATTGAAACACGTTAGATAAGTCCTCTACGTCCTCTTTGTCCTACTCATAGAGGCTCTTCCAATAAAACAAGGATTGAAACCAGAGGCAGGCTGCAGGATCATAGCCACCGACCTTGCTCATAGAGGCTCTTCCAATAAAACAAGGATTGAAACTTGACGACACGCATGCCGGCAACATTGTTATCACCCTCATAGAGGCTCTTCCAATAAAACAAGGATTGAAACAAGTTCATACCATTTGCGTAAAGTCCTTGAATTTCCCTCATAGAGGCTCTTCCAATAAAACAAGGATTGAAACGCAATAGTGGCTTTCGAAAAAAATAAAACCTTTTCCTAACAAATCGCTATAATGTGTTAAAATAATCCCCTGAAAAAGAACATGATTATATATTTATGACTGAGCTGGCGAAAAGGGGTTAACATATGACTATGCCTGATTCTGCACCCTCAAATTTTATTCAGGACCTTATCACTGAAGATATTAAGACAGGTAAATACGAAGGGCGTGTTCATACGCGCTTCCCGCCGGAGCCGAACGGCTATCTGCACATTGGCCACGCAAAGTCTATCTGTCTCAACTTCGGCATAGCAAAAAAATTCACAGGCCTCTGCAATCTGCGCTTTGACGATACAAATCCGACTAAAGAGGAAGTAGAGTATGTGGAGTCAATCAGGGAAGATGTCAGATGGATGGGCTTTGACTGGGAAGACAGAATGTATTTCGCTTCCGACTACTTTGAGCAGATGTATCAGTACGCAGTTCAGTTGATTAAAGCCGGCAAGGCGTATGTTTGTGATTTAACCGCAGATGAAATAAGGCAGTACCGCGGCACTCTGACCGCGCCGGGAAAAGAGAGTCTATACCGCAACCGTTCGGTGGAAGAGAGTCTCAATTTATTTGAACGCATGCGGGCCGGGGAATTCCCTGACGGGTCCCGCACTCTCCGGGCCAGAATTGATATGTCGTCGGGAAACATAAATATGCGCGATCCCGTCATGTACCGTATACTGCATGCAGAGCATCACAGGACTGGCACCAAGTGGTGCATCTATCCGATGTATGACTATGCACACTGTATCTCTGATTCCATTGAAGGTATTACACATTCAATTTGCACCCTTGAATTTGAGGACCATCGTCCTTTGTATGACTGGTTTCTCGATCAGTTGGATATTTATCATCCCCGGCAGATAGAATTTGCACGTCTTAACCTCAGTTATACGATAATGAGTAAACGGAAGTTTATCCAGCTTGTTGACGGCGGACATGTGAGGGGCTGGGATGACCCGCGCATGCCGACCATATCAGGCCTGCGCAGAAGAGGTTATACTCCTGAGGCTATCAGGAATCTCTGTGAACGTATCGGTGTTGCAAAGAGAGACAGCGTTGTTGATATGGCGCTGCTTGAGTATTGCATACGTGAAGATTTGAATAAAAAGGCCCGGCGTGTTATGGCTGTATTAAAGCCGCTCAAAGTGGTAATCATTAATTATCCGGAAGGAACAACAGAGGAGCTGGATGCAATCAACAATCCCGAAGACCCGGGCATGGGGATGCGTAAGGTCCCCTTTTCACGAGTGCTTTATATCGAAAGAGAAGATTTTCGCGAGGCCCCGCCAAAGCAGTTTTTCAGGCTTGCTCCGGGGCGCGAGGTGAGGCTCCGTTATGCTTATTACATTACCTGCGTTAATGTTGTTAAGGATACTGACGGAGAAATTACTGAGCTCCACTGTACCTATGACCCTGCAACCAGAGGCGGTGATTCTCCTGACGGACGCAAGGTAAAGGCAACACTGCACTGGGTCTCTGCAGCGCAGGCTGTTGAGGCGGAAGTGCGCCTGTATGATTATTTATTTTTAAACCCTGATCCTGAAGAGGTAGAGGAAGGAAAAGATTTCAGGTTTGGCATTAATCCGAATTCATTGGAAACGTTAACGACCTGTAAACTTGAGCCGGCGCTTGCAGATGCAACGCCTGGAGAAAGATATCAATTTGAGAGAACGGGATATTTCTGCGTTGACACGGATTCTTCAATGGAGAAGCCTGTATTTAACCGCATTGTGACTTTGAAGGATACATGGGCAAAGATTGAGAAGGGACGGAAAGAAGAAAGAAGTTAAGAAGTTGAGAAATGGAAAAGAAACAGGAAATAAGACATTTTAGAGATCTGGCTGTTTACCAAAAAGCCTTTGGGTCGGCAATGAAAATATATGAAATTACGAAAAGTTTCCCTAAGGACGAAATATATTCTCTTGTGGATCAAATAAGAAGATCATCCAGATCGATATGCTCCAGTCTTGCCGAAGCATGGAGAAAAAGAAAGTATATTGCTGTTTTTAAGAACAAGCTGACAGACGCTATGCAAGAAGCATCCGAAACTCAAAGTTGGCTTGAATTTAGTTTTGCATGCGATTATATTGAAGAAAATATATTTAATGAGATTGACAATGAATATGAACAAATATTATCGATGCTTAATTCAATGGAGAAAAATGCAAATAAATTTTGTTTTCAAAAAGTTCATAACTTCTCAACTTCATAACTTCATAACTTCTTGTTTTATCAAATGAGCTATATTTCAGTAATAGGCGCAGGAAGCTGGGGGACCACACTCGCAAATCTCCTTGCCGAAAAGGATTATGATGTTACACTCTGGGCGTTTGAGAAAAATA
Organism: Nitrospira japonica; assembly: GCA_020723105.1. Lineage (GTDB taxonomy): Bacteria > Nitrospirota > Thermodesulfovibrionia > UBA6902 > UBA6902 > SURF-23. The sequence continues at coordinate 73,779 of DYJL01000007.1, forward strand.
TTGTTCAGGAGATAAGCCAGTCTTGCATGAACAGCACGTATCTTCCCGGAATAACTCTTTCCCAAAACATAAAGGTGACAAACAATCTGAAGGATGCCATTAAAAAAGCCCGTTATATCCTGAATGTCGTACCAACACAGTTTACGCGTTCGGTGTTCAAAGGTGTAGCAGGGTCTATTCCCACGGATGCTGTTATAATCAATGCATCAAAGGGCATAGAACAGGGAACCCTGCTTACGGTGTCTTCAATATTAAAAGAAATAACAGAAAGACCGGTTGCGGTGCTGTCTGGCCCGAGTTTTGCAAAAGAGGTAATAAAAAAACATCCCACAGCCGTGACGCTTGCGACAGACAACCCTAATATTGGTATTCATCTTCAGAAAATTTTCAATACCAGTTATTTCAGGGTTTATACTCATAGCGATATTATTGGAGTGGAGCTTGGCGGCGCTCTGAAAAATGTAATTGCAATCGCCTCGGGGATATCTGATGGTCTGGGCCTTGGATATAATGCCCGGGCTGCCCTTATAACAAGAGGGCTGGCAGAGATTATACGCCTGGGTAAAGCGATGGGCGCAGATCCAAGGACCTTCTCAGGATTAAGCGGGCTTGGGGATCTGGTGCTGACCTGCACAGGGTCTCTGTCAAGAAATTATACTGTCGGTATAAATCTTGGGAAGGGAATGACTCTAAGGGACATCCTTTCATCTACAAAAAGCGTTGCAGAAGGTGTTGCGACCGCATTGTCTGCCTTTGAACTTTCCCGGAAATATAATGCGGAAATGCCGATAGTGGACCAGGTTTATCAGGTTATATACAAAGATAAGAGCCCTGCTGAGGCTGTAAGACTGCTTATGAACAGGGCGCTGAAATCAGAGTTTTAAAAATAAACTAAAAAAGGTTTAATTGGTTAAATTAGTTTTATTAGTTGTATTAGTTAATAAATTAAACCAATAAAACCAATAGAACTAATTAAACAAACAAAACCAATCTTATGGACATTAAGAAACTCCAACAAATTCTAAATGCACTGAAAGCAGGCAATATCTCCGTGGAAAATGCAATTAAGAAATTCAAACATCTTCCTTACGAAGATATTTCATTTGCAAAGGTGGACCACCACAGGCATCTGAGGCAGGGCGTGCCGGAAGTTATCTTTGCTGCAGGAAAGACAGAAGAGCAGGTAATAACAATTGCACAGGCGATGTATAAAAGAAGTAAAAGCTTTCTTGTTTCCAGAGCCACAGAAAAAATTTATAATTCCATCAGGATAAAAGACGCTGTATTTCATCCTGCATCCGCCATGATTTCAATTGGCGGGGAAAAGAAGAAAAAAGGCAGGGTCCTTATTCTTACTGCAGGGACATCTGATATTCCTGTTGCCGACGAGGCTTCTGTTACAGCCTCTTTTCTCGGCAGTAGAGTTGATACTGTATATGATGTCGGGGTTGCAGGACTTCACAGGTTGATGAGCAATAAGAACCTTATAAAAGAGTCCCGCGTGATTATTGTAGTGGCCGGCATGGAAGGGGCGCTTCCATCAGTTGTCGGTGGCATGACCGATAAACCTGTTATAGCCGTTCCTACATCGGTAGGCTATGGCACAAGTTTCGGAGGTATAACTGCACTGTTTGCAATGCTTAACTCCTGTGTTCCGGGTATTGCGGTGATGAATATAGATAATGGATTTGGCGCCGGGGTGCTGGCGCATAAGATAAATACGTTATGATTGCATATTTTAATTGCCATTCAGGAATAAGCGGTGACATGCTTCTCGGGGCGCTGGTTGACGCTGGGGTGCCGCTTGATAAATTAAAAAAAGAACTCTCCAGACTTTCTGTCAGCGGATATGAATTAAAGGCAAAGGAGGTAAAGCGCGGAGGGATTTGTGCAATGAAAGTTGACGTTGTAATAAAGCGGTCAGCGGTCAGCGGTCAGCGGTCAGCAAAAAAATGGAAAGATGTAGAAGAAATAATCAATAAGTCTTTGCTCTCAAAAGGAATAAAACAAAAGGGGCTTCATATTTTTAAAAGGCTGTTTGAGGCAGAGGCCCGGGTGCATGGAGAAAAAATGCAAGATATTCATCTCCATGAACTTGGAGCTGTGGATTGCATTGTTGATATATTTGGAACACTCATAGGGATGGATATTCTTGGAATTAAAACTATATATTCTTCTCCTCTGAATCTCGGAAGCGGGACCATAAAGACAGAACACGGAATCCTGCCGGTGCCTGCGCCGGCAACGATTGAATTATTAAAGGGTACACCTGTCTACTCGTCAAATATCCGGTTTGAACTTACCACGCCAACCGGGGCGGTACTTATTTCATCACTTGCAAAAGGTTTTGGCGCGATACCGTGCATGAATGTTTTAAAAGTGGGAACTGGCGCTGGATATAAGGATTTTAAAGAACAACCTAATGTGCTGCTGATGATGGTGGGGCAGAAGTCAGGAGTCAGAATTCAGAATTCAGAAGAGTCAATAATAATAGTCGAGACCAACATTGACGACATGAATCCGCAGGTTTATGAATACGTCATGGAGAAACTTTTTAAAGCAGGCGCACTCGATGTTTTTTTAACTCAGATAATCATGAAAAAAGGGAGGCCGGGGACCAAACTGAGTGTGCTCTGCAATGAAGACAATATGGAAAGCCTGATTGATATAGTTATGAATGAAACGACAAGCATTGGCGTCAGGTTCTACAAAACAGGGAGGAAAATACTTAGCAGAGTAATTAAACCGGTAAAAACAAAATACGGCAGAGTGAATATCAAGATTGCGAATCTTGGCGACAAGAGGCAGAAGCGGTCTCTTGAATATGAAGACTGCAGGACAATAGCTGAGAAGCATGATATTCCGTTGTTGGAAATAATGAATATCTTAAAACGGTAGGGAGCGGGTTTCAAACCCGACCCTGCATAACCCTTAACTCATAACTCTTTTTTACTCCCCGCCGATTGTCACATAAAGAGTGGAGCCTTTGCGGAATATCAGCAGAGTAATAACTTTATCCGGCTTAATCTGTGACACGATATTTCTGTAATCATCTGTATTCGCAATGGCTTTCCTGTTAATTTCAATAATGATATCTCCAGGCATCAAAGTTGTCTCAGCAGGACTGGTGCTCTCAATATCAGTTACAATGACACCGCGCATCTTTTCCGGGAGGTTCAGTTTGCTGTATATATCCGGGGTGAGATTCTGAATGCTTACGCCTTTTAAAGCATTTCCATAAGCTGTAGGGATTTTCTCGGGCTCCATAGGCAATTCACCAATCGTCACTTTCAAAGTTTTTGCTTCTCCATCCCTGACTATTTTCAGTTCTTTTGTTTCTCCAGGGGTGGTGTTTGCAATCATATTTCTGAGTTGATAAGGTTCGTTTACTTCATGGCCGTCAAACTCTGTGATAACATCTCCGCGTTTGAGGCCCGCTTTTTCTGCAGGGCTGCCCTCAACAACATCAGCTACAAGCGTGCCAGAGTCTTTCTTCAACTGAAACTGTTGTGCCAGTTCAGGGGTAACCTCCTGTATGGATACACCGAACCAGCCCCTGATTACCTTGCCTTTTTCTATAAGGCTCTTCATGACAGCTTTTGCCATATTGCTTGGAATTGCAAAACCTATCCCCTGATAACCGCCGGTAGTGCTGAAAATGGCAGTATTTATTCCGATAAGTTCACCCCTTGCATTAACCAGCGCTCCGCCTGAATTACCGGGGTTTATGGCAGCATCTGTCTGAATAAAATCTTCATAGTCCGCAATGCCTACGTTGGCCCTTCCCACAGCGCTCGCTATTCCCATAGTGATTGTCTGGTTAAGGCCAAAGGGATTGCCGACTGCCAGCACCAGCTCTCCAACCTTTAATTTCTCGGAATCTCCAATGGGTATTGTAGAGAGTTCCTTAGCGTCTATTTTGATAACTGATATCTCTGTCTTAGGGTCATTGCCGACAACCTTTCCGACGAATTCCCTCTTATCGGAGAGAGTAACCTTTATTTTGTCTGCGTCTTTTATTACATGTGTATTTGTCATTATGTAACCGTCAGGTGATACAATCACGCCGGAGCCGAGACTCATGGATTTACGTTCGCGGGGTGTTTCAGGATGCTTGAATTTATCACCAAAAAATTTCCTGAAGAAGGGATCGTCAAAGAAGGGATCCATAGATGTGCCTGAAAACTTTTCGGTCTTTGTCGTTGAGACGTTAACTATTGCAGGTTTGACCGCTTCTGCTATCTCTGCCATGGCCTGTCCTGTTTTTGTGAGAAAATCAACAGATTCTTTGGGAATCTTCGGGGTCTGGGCCAATGCTGTGTGGTGAATGTAAAAAGAGGCTGATAGCACAAATGACAGAATGATTAACAGTGGATATTTTTTACAATACATTTTTTTCTCCCTTGGTTAACAAATTATTGTAAGCAGATAAAATTATATGCCAGAAAATAAAGAGAGTCAACAAAACAAAGTTTACAAACAGTAATCTTTAATTTATTATTTATCAGATAATTCATAAATTTTACAATGGAGGAAATATGGCCCAAAAACATCTTGAAAGCGATAATGTTTTTGAATGTTGAATTTTAAATCTTAAATTTGCAGAGTATATTTATTCTGTTATCGCTAAGGTATCGCGCAATATGTTTTTGACCACACTTCCTCCATAGTTATAGAGAATGTAGATCAGAATTGTGAAAAAGTAATGAAGTGTAAGAATTAAGAAATGATGACGTTATACGGAGACCACAGTTGAAGACATTAAGAATAGCGCTTGCACAGGTAAATCCCACAGTTGGTGATCTTTCAGGAAATGTAAAAAAGATATGCTCATATATTCGAAAAGCCAGGACATTAAAAGCTGATATTGTTGCATTTCCTGAACTGGCCATAACCGGATATCCCCCTGAGGACCTTTTGTTAAAACCACATTTTATTGAAGATAATTTACAGGCGCTCGATGAGGTCCGTGCAAAAACAGAAGATATAACCGTTCTCGTCGGTTTCGTTGACAGGGATCGCGGGCTGTATAATGCAGCAGCGTTGATTTCGGACGGAATGTTTGTTGATGTCTATCATAAAAAACATTTACCCAATTACGGAGTGTTCGACGAATATCGTTACTTCAAGCCCGGGACCAGATATCCCGTTTATAATTTAGGGGGAGTTCTGTTTGGTGTCAATATCTGTGAAGACATCTGGCACGAAAAAGGTCCTGCAAAAATACAGGCGTTGTCAGGAGCGGAGATCATAATCAATATCAATGCATCACCCTATCATGCAGGGAAGTTGATGATCCGGGAAGACCTGTTGTCAACGCGGGCCCGGGAATGCAGTGCCTCAATTATTTATGTGAATATGGTTGGAGGGCAGGATGAGCTTGTTTTTGATGGCGGCAGTCTTGCGGTTGACAGAAATGGTGACATCATAGGCGGAGGCAGGCAGTTCCGCGAAGAGATGATAGTTGTTGACGTGAAGGTGCAGAGTGATGCAGGAAAAATTTCCTATAGGAACAAAAAAGAACGTAATGCACTTTTGAAAGATGATGAATATATTGAAAACATAGAAATATCTTCTGCCCGGAAAAAAGGACTGAAGCCTGTTGTAAGGCAAAGGAAATTTATTCAGATGTCTGAAGATGAAGAAGTGTATAATGCGCTTTTACTTGGCACAAGGGATTATGTATACAAAAACGGATTCAGGAATGTAGTTATAGGGATGAGCGGAGGGATTGACTCAGCTCTGGTGACAACAATTGCTGTTGACGCTCTTGGCAGGGAGAATGTGCATGGGTTATTTATGCCTTCAAAGTTTACCTCAACAGAAAGTTATGAAGATGCATATGCTCATGCAAAAAATATCGGCATTGAAATTGTAACCATGCCGATTGACAGTATATTAAAGGGGTATTTAAAAATACTGTCTGAACCTTTTAAGGGTATGCAGCCTGATATTACAGAGGAAAATCTCCAGGCCCGTATAAGGGGCAATATGCTCATGGCCTTTTCCAATAAGTTCGGCTGGCTTGTGCTTACAACAGGCAATAAGTCTGAAATGAGCGTTGGGTATGCCACGTTATACGGTGACATGGCAGGAGGCTTTGCAGTTATAAAAGATGTTCCAAAGACGATGGTGTATAAACTCTGCAGGTGGAGAAATGACAGAGAGGGCCGGGACCTGATTCCACAGAGGATTTTATGGAAAGAACCGACTGCCGAACTGAAGCAGGACCAGAGAGATACAGATACATTGCCGCCATATCCGGTGCTGGATCCGATTTTAAAGGCTTATGTTGAGGAAGACCGCAGTTTTGAAGAAATCATTAAAATGGAATGTGATATCGAATGTGTTCAGAAAGTTATAAGGATGATTGACCATGCTGAATATAAAAGACGGCAGGCTCCGCCGGGAATCAAGATAACGCCGAGGGCTTTTGGCAAGGACCGGCGTTTTCCGATAACGAACAAATACAGGAGTTGTTGAGTTGAGAGTATAGAATCTGGAAGTCTCTTGCTAAACTCCAACCTCAATACTCTAACAGGCTGCTGAAAAAGTATTTTTGCTGTCTTTGCGAGCGAAGCGAAGCAAACTCACTCTTTTATAAATCAATAAGTTTGAGATTGCTTCGTCGCTAACAACGCTCCTCGCAATGACAATCTCGGACTTTTTCAGCATCCTGCTAAACTCTAAAAAAGGGGGACAGATGAATAACCTTAAAACGCTTTTTATTTTGTATGCAGTATTGATTTTGTTTTCAACTGGTTGCACTGATTCTAAAAGCCAGCAGCAGGAACCGGTCTTCAGACAGCTTCCGGCAATACAGGAAATAAAGCCGGAAAAATCAGCGAAGATAAAAATCAAGCGTAATGCAAAAGACGATTATTCATGGGAAATAAGCGGGGATGCCGTTGAGGAAATTATCAGGGCGGACCAGCAGCTCAGAAAAGAGCTGAAGACAGAGTAGCGGTTACAGGTATCCTTCAAGTAGAATATCATCTCCGATCTTTCTTACTCGGTTATTTTTCAACTTAAATGCATTCTGCAGCAGGGCCAGGGATTTCCCGCCGATTGAAGAGATTGAGTCAACGCCGCCTATGATCTTCGGTGCAGTAAAGAGCAGTACCTTATCAACTATTCCACTTGCAAGTGCAGAGGCATTTATTGAGGAGCCGCCTTCTATCATTACACTGGTGATCTCGCATTTGCCGAGTTCTTTCATGAGGAATTTTAAATCGACTTTTCCGTCTTTCTCTTTAACAGTCAAAATACGAATGCCCATGTCATTAAGGATATCAATCTTCTTGTGGTAATCAGCACATTCTTTTTTTGAAAAAATCTCTCTATGTCCCCCTTTAACAAAGGGGGAGCTAATAATTCCTTCCTTTAACAAAGGGGGGTGAGGAGGGATTGTGGCAATTATTGTTTTTCCGTCATTATGTTTCAAAACCTTTGCATCAAGCGGTATCTGTAAATTACTGTCAACAATTATCCTGTACGGGTTTCTTCCCTTTCTTATTCTGCAATCAAGCGAAGGATTGTCTTTTTTCACTGTGCCGATTCCTACAAGCACGGCGTCAACTTCATTTCTCAATTTATGGACATATTCTCTTGCCTTCTCGCCGGTAATCCATTTGGACTCGCCGCTTGCAGTTGCAATCTTGCCGTCAAGGCTTTGGGCGATCTTCAAAATCACGAAAGGTCTTTTCTCAGAAATGTATTTGATGAAAGCTTCATTCAGCTTTCTTGCCTCGGCTTCCATGATACCAGAGAGGGTCTCTATTCCTGCCTTCTGCAATTCTCTTAAGCCCCTTCCCGATACTTTCGGATTTGGGTCTATAATTGCCACGACGACCCTTTTAATTCCTGCTGCTATGATTGATTTTGTGCAGGGAGGCGTTTTCTTATCGGTGTGGCAGCAGGGCTCAAGACTTATATAAAGTGTGGAGCCTTGGGCCCTTTTGCCTGCTTTGTTTAATGCAAGGGCTTCTGCATGGGGAGTTCCTGCTTTTCTATGATAATCGGCTGCAATGATTTTTCCTCCTTTGGCGATAACCGCTCCCACCATCGGATTAGGACTTGTTCGTCCTTTCCCTTTTGCTGCGAGCCTTATGGCTTTGTGCATGAATGTTTTATCAGACATGATTTCCCCGGAAAAATTAGTTGCATTGCATTTTACCAGATAATAGGGTAATTAGAGTAGGGGAGTTTAATTTATTTGATGGGCTTTGTTAAAAGCTGCCATATAATCTGTTTCTTCAGCGCTTAAGGATGTAATATATTCAGGAGGCTCATGCAAAACTTTTATAATCTTTAGTTGAGAAGTTCTGTCAAGTTTCTGAATATGTTTAAAAGAAAACACTACTGAGAGAATCAGGCCTGTAAATCCTGCTATGACGTCAAGGTTGGTGACTCCGACAGATAAAGAGATAACAGAGCCTAAGTAGGTACAAAACAACAGGGTTATAACAGGGAGAACGAATGCAAGAAAGTAAGCCTTGATATGGGTCGTTATATCAAGGGAAAGCTCAACAATATCTCCCTTTTCAGCGCCGGCAAAATTCTGTGCTTTCATAACAAGTCCGGCGCCGCTTTTTCCGCATATACCGGCTTGCGCCTTTCCGCATTCTTTACAGGATTTGCTCTTATTGGTTATGACAGTAGCCCATAAGCCCTCTGTTTCAAGGACCGTGCCGGTTTCAATATCTGGTCTCTGCATAATTTTTAAAGCTCCTTCTGTAAATTAATTTAATTTAACTCTGCAATATTATTGTATGATTTGAATCATGATGGAAATTGATAAACAGGGCATAGTTGTTTATACTGGTCAATAGAAGGGGTATGATGTTAAAGGTTGCAACCACACAGGAGATGCAGCAGATTGACAGGGACACTATTGAGAGATATGGTATCCCTGGGACCGTTCTCATGGAAAGGGCCGGGCTTGCTGTTGCCAGGAAAATAAACGAATTATTTTTTAAGAAATCAGAAGACCCGCAGCAGATATCGGGAACCACGCAGCGTAAAAAAGTTATTGTTCTCTGCGGTGGTGGCAATAACGGTGGAGATGGTTTTGTTACAGCAAGGATATTGCACAATCAGGGAATAGATGTGGAAGTTTATCTGGCGGCAAAACCTGAGGATTTAAAGGGTGATGCAAAGATAAATTATAATGCTGCAAAAAAGTTCGGTATAAAAATTTTTCCTGTCCAAAGGTTCTTAACTTATCCCTTATCCCTTACCCCTTATTCCTGTCTTATCGTCGATGCACTTCTTGGCACTGGATTAAATAAGAATGTCAGGCCTCCATTGTCCGATTTAATTATTAAGACGAACAGATTATCAGGGCCTGTTATTTCCATTGATATTCCGTCAGGTATTTCTTCTGACACAGGGCAGATAATGGGCCATGCAATTAAAGCAGAGGCTACTGTAACTTTTGGACTCCCTAAAAGAGGGCACTATCTGTATCCGGGCGCTGAATATGCCGGAAAGTTGTTTGTAGAAGATATAGGGTTCCCGGGAAAATTAATGGAGTCAGCAAGGATAAAAGTGAGTCTGCCGCAAAAGAAAGACATGATGACATTATTGCCCCAAAGGCCGAGATATTCTCATAAAGGCACGTATGGTCACGTATTGATAGTAGCGGGGTCCAGAGGGAAAACAGGCGCTGCGCTCATGGCTGCAAAGGCGTGTTTAAGGACCGGGGCCGGCCTTGTAACAATTGGTGTACCAGATAGCCTTGTAAGTTCACTTCAATCGAGGGTTACAGAGGAGATGATACTTCCTCTCCCTGACAGAAATAATGGCACCCTTTCGTATAAAGCTGCTGATACAATTCTTGGGTTTTTAAGGAAGCGGGCTCAGGTCCTTGCAATAGGCCCCGGACTTTCTGCGGATGAAGAGATATCCAAGCTTGTTTGCATGCTTGTCACAGAGTCCAAAGTCCCGATTGTTATTGATGCTGATGGGTTAAATGCAATTACGGGCCGAACGGGTATTTTAAAGAAGTGTCAAGTGCCTGTTATTCTTACTCCGCATGCCGGAGAAATGGCGAGTCTTTTAAGACAGGGGTTAGGGGTGAGGGGTGAGGGGTCAGAAAAAGAACTTAAGGCACAAATTGAAGAGGACAGGATTAACATTGCGATATCATTTTCAAAACAGACAAAGACATATCTTGTTCTTAAGGGGGGGCCAACAGTGATTGCATCACCTGACGGGGAAGCTGTTATAAATCCCACTGGCAATCCAGGTATGGCGACTGCCGGGACAGGAGATGTGTTGACAGGTATGATTTCCTCACTCCTTGCGCAAAAATTAAGCCCCCATGATGCGGCAATTCTCGGTGTGTACATGCATGGACTTGCAGGAGATGTCGTGTCTGAAAAGAAAGGTGTTCACTCTCTAATCGCATCAGATATAATAACTGCGATACCACGGGCTTTCGGTTTAGTTAGAGAATGCGCCATTTGACTGTGACATGGCACAACGTTGTCACGGTACATTACTGTGACAGAATGCCTTTTGCTGAAGCCTTTCAGGATATTATTTATTGTAACTATCTGAATTTTAACCGATAAAATAGTTTTGTAATGTTCTGCTGCTCTGGCATGCAGTTTGATAGTAATTCTCTACTAATATTCTTCAATAAAAAGGAGGTATGGGATATGGGCTCAAAACAATATATATATGGGATGATGGTTTTTGTAATTATGTTTTTTTCTCTTTTAGTTTTTCCACCCCACTCTCAAGCGGATTATCAGACAAATCTTTTCTTCTCCGGATATATTCAGGCGGGTTCGGGGGATCTTGATGCAAACGATTGGTCAGTACCGGTTGTTTATGACTGGAACAATGATGGGATGAAAGACCTTTTGGTAGGGCAACGTGTGACAATCAATGGGATAATAACGGGACGGGTTAGTTACTTTGAAAATCTGGGTACGAATGATGCTCCATCTTTTAATACATCTTCTTATGTTCAGGCATGCAGTAATACATGTACATTGCAAGTAGCCGGGGGAGGGTGAATGGGTGCATATCCCACGGTCGTGGACTGGAACAATGACAGCAATCATGATTTATTGGTAGGAGATACCAATGGCGACGTTATTATTTACCTGAACACAAATAATAATACAAACCCAATATTAGATAGTGGCACTGTCATTTTAAATAATGGGGATGACAGGGCAACACCTGTTGTAAATGACTGGAATGAGGACGGGAAGAAAGATTTACTTGTCGGCAACCTTACAGGAAATATCCAGGTATATCTAAATGTAGGTACTGATTCAGCGCCATCTTTCAGTACACCAAATAATTTACAGGTAGGGGGCAGCGTATTTGATATTGGCAGCAGGGCTGCACCAAGGATTAACGACTGGGACGGTGATGGATTAAAAGATATCCTTGTTGGTGAAGTAAGTGGAAATATTTATTATCTTAGAAATGTTGGGACAAACAGCAACCCTGTTTTTAACAGTTCTGAAAAATTACTACTGTTAACTGCTTCTCCGTTAACATATATTAGTAATCCAGCTTCAACTGCTCCCCGCTCGAGGCTTGACATTGTGGATTGGAACGAAGACGGATTAACTGATATCGTGGTAGGCGGTCAGGATGGACGGGTAATGCTTTTTATGGCGGCACCTGAGCCAGTCTCTTCAACCCTCTTTATAATTGGTGGTGGTATATTGGGGTTATTGAGATTAAGAAAAAAATATAGAAATTAAAATAAGTACAAGAGAAAACCGAGAAGACAATATTAGACACCCAGAGTCATAAAAAGACCTGGGTGTTTTTTTTGTGGGAGATGTTGGAAATTTTATTGAATCTATTAATTATCATGGGGAATATGTTAGATTTCTAAAAAATGAAACCGCTTGTTGAACCTCCAAATATTGCTTCATCTGATATCAAGTCGTTTTTTACCACAAAAATATTTATGGACAAGCACGATCAGATAAGCGATGCCTTGAATAAAGAATTTAATATTTCAAAAGACGATATTTACTTGCCAATCCAGAAGCATACAAACAGAATACATGTGTTTGGATTTGAGAAGGAACCAGTAATTGCAGATGCAGTGATTACAGATAAGAAATATGTATTAATCGGAGTCCTGGTTGCTGACTGTGTGCCTATACTTTTGTATGATAAAAACAGGGGCGTAATAGGGGCTGTTCATGCCGGATGGAGAGGAACTGCAAAACAGATTTTAAAGGAAACAATAAGGACAATGCATAAGGAGTTCGGCTGCCTTTCTGAAAATATATCACTTGCCCTTGGCCCCAGTATCAGGCAGTGCAGCTATGAAGTGGATGAAGATGTGAATATTGCTGTAAAGGAGGCAACAGGTGAGGGTGATTATTATCGCAGAAACGGCAGTAAATACTTCATTGATCTTTCGGCTGCAAATAAAATTCAGGCATTAAATATGGGGATTTTATCTCAGAACATCTGGCAATCTGAGGAGTGCACCTTCTGCAAACCTGAAAAATATTATTCCTACAGATATTCAAAAGGTTCTTCAGGAAGGCAGGGCGGTTTCATCGGGATGTGGTAGAATAAATGCAAAATGAAAAATGCAAAATTAAGGAATTTAATCTGGTTTGAATTTTTAATCTTACGGAGGTGTAATGCTCAAGGCAAAAGATATAATGACTAAAGATGTGATTACTGCAAAACCTGAAACCACTGTAGAGGAGCTTGCAAGGTTACTGATGATCAACAAAATCAGCGGGGTCCCTGTTACTGATGATAATAAGAAACTCATCGGTATTGTTACAGAGAATGATCTTATCAGGCAGAATAAGCGATTGCATATCCCGACGGTAATCAGGCTTTTTGATGCCTTTATACTTTTGGGTTCAGGCCGGATGGAAGAAGAAATCAGAAAAATGGCTGCGATAACGGTAGATGAAATTTGCACAAAGAAAGTTGTTTCAATAACAGAGGAAACAACACTGGATGAAATTGCTACAATAATGGCCGAACAGCATATTCATCTGCTTCCCGTTCTTGGAGGGAATAAAGTTGTGGGCATAGTCGGCAAGGCAGATATGGTCAGAGCTATGGCGAATGAAAATTCTAAGTAGGAGTGAAGATGAGACAAAAGAACTGGGACGCAGGCTTGGGAAAAAACTGAAACGGGGCGATGTAGTGTGTTTGTACGGTGAACTTGGCTCTGGCAAGACTACTTTGGTTAAGGGGCTGGCATCTGTTTTTGGAATCAGTGAACGCGATATAACAAGTGCAAGTTTTACTGTTATTGCAGAATATGAAGGAAGTATTCCTTTTTATCATATAGACCTCTACAGATTGACCTGTGAAGAGGCCTTGGAAATTGGATTGCGGGAATACCTTGGCAGAGACAGTATTTCTGTAATTGAATGGGCTGAAAAGGCTGAAGGAGAACTGCCTGATAACAGTATTAAAATTAATTTGAATTATATGGATGACATAAGAGAGATTGAAATATTGGGGATTGAATTATGAAGCATATTGGAATAATCACAAAAAGAGGCGAACCTGAAGCAGTTAGAGCAGTTAAAGATTTCTTAACTTGCATGAAGGGCAAAAATTTAAAATTCTTTATTGAAAACGAAGCAGCAAAAGTTCTTAAGACAAAAGGTTATCCGCGGCAGGAAATTCCCTCAAAGTCAGACCTTATTATTGTTTTTGGAGGGGATGGCACACTTCTGAGTGTTGCCAGGCTTGCAGGCAAGCTGGGAGTTCCGCTACTTGGCGTGAATCTTGGCGGCCTGGGATTTATTACGGAAATCAGCAGGAATGAAGTGCGTAAAGAAATAAGTAAAGTTCTTTCAGGGAATTATATTTTTGAGGAAAGGATAATGCTTTTAGCGGATGTATACCGGAAAGGCAGAAAGATAGTTCAGCATAATGCCCTTAATGATGTCGTATTAAACAAAAGCGCACTTTCAAGGATGTTTGAGCTTGATATTTCAATCAACACTCAATATGTAAGTACGTTTAGGGCCGATGGTCTGATAGTGTCTACTCCTACCGGGTCTACAGCACATTCACTTTCAGCAGGAGGGCCTATCTTATATCCCACACTTGAGTCATTCTTAATTACTCCCATATGTCCGCACACGCTGACAAGCAGGCCTATTGTTTTGCCGGATACCTTTGTACTGGAAGTAGCTATCAAAAGTGGAGACGATGTTTATCTTACGCTTGATGGCCAGGTTGGATTTCCCCTGAAAATTAATGACCAGATAAAGATTAAAAAAGCTGACTATAAGGCAAAGTTTCTTGTCTTGCATGACCGGGATTATTTTCAGATATTAAGAACCAAATTAAAATGGGGAGAATAATAAAGAAAGGGACAAGGGATGTCTCCCCTCCCTTGACGGGAGGGTGCAGCGAAGATCATAATGAATAGCGTTGATATAGCTAAAAGACTAAAAAAAGCGATGGAGTTTTATCAGGAGCTCGGATTTAAATACCTGCCGGTAAAAGTAGAACATAAGTGCATAAGTGTGAAAGCCAGCAAGATGCTGGATTCAAAATTGAGGTCTGAAGTCAAAATTCCAAATTCTCCTCTCGGCGAGTTGCCTGCGACAACACCCACGACTGACAAGGAATCTGCACTCAGGGCGCTAAGAGAAGAAATTGGAGATTGCCAGAGGTGTAAACTTTGCAAAAACCGGAAGAACATTGTTTTTGGAGAAGGCTCATCCCAGGCAGAAATTATGTTTATTGGCGAGGGTCCAGGCAGAGATGAAGATATTCAGGCAAGGCCTTTTGTAGGCGAAGCCGGCAAACTTCTTACAAGCCTTATAGTAAAACTGAAGCTGAAGCGCGAGGAAGTGTATATAGCGAATATTGTAAAATGCAGGCCGCCGAACAACAGGGAACCGGAAGATGACGAGATTGCGATATGCAGGTCTTTTGTTGAACGACAGATAGAGATAATCAAACCGAAAGTGATTGTCAGCCTGGGCAAGGTATCGGCGCATGCACTTTTAAAGATTAAGATGCCAATAAGTAAAATCAGGGGAAATTTCTTTGACTACCGAGGTATTCCTCTTATGCCCACGTTTCATCCTGCATATCTGTTAAGAAACAAAAAGGACAAATGGCTGACCTGGGCTGATATGCAAAAGGTGCTTGAGAAAATAAAGAATTGACCGTACTTGTGAAGTTTATAACAATCTGTATATGTTATAATCCGTGCTTAAAATTATGATGTCTCAATCAATGACAGGTTATGGCAGAGGAGTTGCAGGCAATATTAAAGTTGAAGCCCGCTCCTTTAATCACAAGAATCTTGATATTCAGATCAAGCTGCCTTCATTTCTCTACTCTTATGAAAATGAAGTAAGGAAGCTGATTAAATCGAGATTTCAACGGGGGCATATTGAAATAAGTATTACTAAACCGGAAGCAGATACTGTTAAGATAAAAATAAACAAACCCCTTGCTGCGGAATATTACAAAGCGCTTACTTCAATAAAAGAAGAACTTTCACTGAAAGGCGATATTGATATTAATGTTCTTGCTTCTTACAGGGATATTTTCTGTCTGGAAGAAGAAGCAAAAATTGAGGAACTCACCACAGCTGTGGAAACCGCTTTACTGGAACTTGAGAAGATGCGTATTGACGAGGGCCGAAATCTTATTGATGATATTACTGCCAGGATGTTCCTTTTAAATGGCTATATAAAAGACATTGAAGACAGAAGAAATTTAATTACATCAGATTTAAAACAGAAGCTTCTGGAAAGGTTGAAAGAATTTTTGGGTGATATAACAATGGATGAAGCACGATTGATACAGGAAGCCGCTATTTTAATGGAGCGGGCTGACATTACAGAGGAAATTGTCAGGTTGAAGAGCCACCTCAGTCGTACCAGTGAGGTCTTAATGTCAGGCGATGCTATAGGAAAGAAAATGGACTTTCTTGTGCAGGAACTACGGAGAGAAATCAACACAATAGGCTCCAAGATAAACGATGTCGAGATTGTCAATAAAGTTGTTGATATGAAGCATGAGCTCGAAAAAATAAAGGAGCAGATACAGAATTTACAGTAAAGTTACAGATACGGTTAGTGTCGTTTTCATGAATATGGAAATGACATAAGGAGAAAAATAATGAAAAAGACTGAGAAGGGGTTGCCTCTTATAAACATTGGTTTCGGCAATGTTGTATCAGCATCGCGTGTGATTGCGATTGTGGCTCCCGGTTCTTCACCCATGAAAAGGTTACGCGAGGAAGCAGGAGAGAGAGGAAAGCTTGTGGATGCGACACAGGGCAGAAAGACGAGGGCCATAATCGTCACAGACAGCGATCATGTGATTTTATCCGCTCTTCAGACAGAAACGATAACGCAAAGATTTCAGGAAGAATAACGTGGCACAAAAGGGACTCGGGGGAACTTTATTTGTAATTTCAGCTCCTTCAGGAGCCGGGAAATCAACACTCTGCCGGGAACTGCTTCGTAAAGTTTCCGATGTTAAACTTTCAGTCTCTTATACTACCCGCAAACCGAGAAAAGGGGAAATAAATAACGTACATTACACCTTCATAAGCCAGAAGAAATTCAAGGACATGATCGGCAATGGAGAATTTGCCGAGTGGGCCATGGTTCACGGCAATCTCTACGGCACGTCTATTAAAAGACTGAAGAAATTATGCCGGGAAGGCTATGATGTCCTTCTTGATATTGACGTTCAGGGAGCCAGACAGATAAGAAATACCTTTAAGGATGCTGTTTATATCTTTATTCTTCCACCGTCCATGGAGATTCTAAGGAAGAGGCTTATGAAGCGAAAGACGGATTCAAAAGAGGCAATAACCCTGCGTCTTGAGAAGGCCCGGGATGAAATATCAGGCTATAAAGAGTATGATTATGTTATCATTAACAACAAACTTGACAAGGCTTATCGTGATTTTGAGAGTATAATCAGGTCCACCAGATTGAAAACAAAGAATTATAAAAAATAAATGCTATTAAATAATATGGAGGTAAAATGGATATAATTTCACTGCCTATTGTATATGACAAGAAAAAGATTGACGGAAACTACAGGCTGGTGATTGCTGCTGTAAAAAGAGCCAAGGATCTATCACAGGGGGTGTTGCCTGTAATACCATCAAAAGCAAAGAAGATAACAACTCTGGCATTGGAGGAAGTTGCTACCGATTCTGTAGATATATTAACTGGTGAGGCTGCAGTCAAGGCAAACGAAGAAGCCAGAAAACTGGTCCATAAGCGTATGATGGATGAAGCTCAGCAGAAAGAGACTATGCCTGAGGATTTGACGGAACTTGAAAAAGACCTCAAAGTTTATCTGAGCGAGAAGACCGAATCAGAGCAGAAGAGATCCATCGAGGATATATTCGGAGATGGTCAATAGTAAAATCCTTCTTGGAATTACTGGAAGCATTGCTGCATACAAATCCGTTGAAATAGGACGCCGGTTAATTGATGAAGGCTACAGCGTACAGGTAGTCATGACAAAATCTGCGTGCAATTTCATAACTCCTCTTACACTTGAATCTGTGACCGGTAAACCTGTTCTCACGGACCTGTTCAGTGATCCGTTCAGCCACATCAATTTGTCAAAAGAGTCTTCCCTGCTGCTTATCGCTCCTGCCACTGCGAACACCATCAATAAGCTGCGCTGTGGAATAGCGGATGATCTATTGAGCAATCTCTGGTTGACACATGAAGGACCAACTCTCATTGCTCCGGCAATGAATCACAGGATGTACCGCCATTTCTCAGTGCAGAAAAGCATAAAAGAACTTCAGAAGCTTGGTGTAAATTTTGTAGGGCCTGTTTCAGGAAGTCTTGCCTGCGGCGAAGAAGGGGAGGGCCGGATGGCAGATGTCTCGACTATAGTTGAAGCTGCAATAGCGGCGCTGACGCAAAAAGATTTAAAAGGTCAGCATATCCTTGTTACAGCAGGGCCGACTCTTGAAGCAATTGATCCTGTAAGATTTATCTCAAACCGTTCTTCAGGAAAGATGGGTTATGCAATTGCAAAAGCAGCATTAAGAAGGGGCGCAAAAGTTACTCTTATCAGCGGCCCGACTTCACAGATGCCGCTGGAAGGTGTTTACTTTATATCAGTCGAGAAGGCTTCAGAAATGGAGACAGCAGTCTTAAAGCATCTCCCAAAAGCAACAGCAGTTATTATGGCTGCGGCAGTAGCTGATTTTGCGCCTGCAATTATAAATCAATCAAAGATTACAAAGAATAATATTTCTTCTATAACTTTAAAGAAGACAACGGATATCCTTAAAAAAACAGGCAAAATAAAAAATAAACGTATTCTGATAGGTTTTGCAGCAGAGACAGGAAAGAATATTGAGAACGCAAAGGCCAAGCTCAAAGAAAAAAATCTTGACCTCATCGTGCTGAATGATGTGACACAAAAAGGCGCGGGCTTTAATGTGGACACAAACATTGTTACTATCATTGACAGAAAAGGCAAAGTTGCTGATTATCCTTTGATGAAAAAAATTGAAGTTGCGAACGTTATTCTTGACGGGTTACTGGAAGTGAGAAAAAGGGGGAACCTATGAAGATACTGATTATCCACGGTCCGAATCTTAATCTGCTTGGCAAAAGAGAAGCGAATATCTACGGGACGAAGACTCTTGATGAGATCAATGCCCTGTTAAAAAAACTTGCGAAAGAATTGAAAGTGGAACTTGACATCAAACAGTCCAACCATGAAGGCGGAATTGTAGATCTCATACAAAATTCAAAACAATATGCTGCACTTGTCATTAATCCTGCTGCCTATACCCATACGAGTATTGCAATAAGAGATGCGATAGCTGCAGTTGAAATCCCTGCGGTCGAGGTACATCTGTCAAACATTCACAAGCGTGAAGAGTTCAGACAAAAGTCTCTCATTGCCTCTGTTGCATACGGACAGATTTCCGGATTCGGGTATGAAAGTTATCTGCTCGGCCTGAGGGCTGCAGTTTCAATCGCCAATGCAAAAAAAAGCGTTTCTTAGGAAAAAACTCCGGCAATTAAACGTTGACGGTATTCTTGTTACCGATCTTCTCAATGTTAAATACCTCACTGGATTTACCGGTTCATCAGGTTACGCAGTTATTACAAAAACAGATGCTGTGTTCGTAACAGATTTTCGTTATCAGGAGCAGGCTAAGCATGAAGTGAAGGGATTTAAAATTAAGATAGAGCGAGGGGACCGCGCCAAAGAAGTGAAGGAGCTGGTTGATGAATATGCAACAGGAAAACTCGGTTTTGAAGACCATAATGTAACTTTTGGTTTCTATAATAAATTATTAAAGAAAAAGATCAGGCTTAAACCCTTGAACACTGTAATTGAATCCATGAGAATTATGAAATCACCAGATGAGGTTCAGTGTATCAGAAAAGCTGCATCAAGGGCTGAAAGGGCTTTCATAAAACTGCAGCCCTATATAAAACCCGGGATAACAGAGCGAAAACTTGCACTGAAACTGGAAGCATTATTGAAAGAAGAAGGTTGCAAAACATTACCTTTTGGAGTTATAGTAGCTTCTGGTTTTTTATCGGCCCTGCCTCATGCCAGTCCTACCAATAAGATTATTAAAAAAGGCGACTTCATCGTCTTTGACTGGGGAGGTGAATATGAGGGATATTATTCAGATATGACCAGAACCATTGTTGCAAAGGGCAAGGATACGGCAAGGCAAAAAGAGATTTATTCTATCGTCCTTGAGGCGCAGAAAAAGGCGCTTGAGACGGTGAAACCAGATATAAAAGCAGCGGCAGTTGACAGAGCTGCACGAAATTACATAAAGCAAAAAGGTTATGATGAATATTTTGGCCATGGAACAGGTCACGGCGTAGGGCTTGCAGTACATGAGAGGCCGTATATTTCATGGCGTAGTAAAGATGTGCTAAAGGAAAACATGGTTTTCACTGTTGAACCTGGGATATACCTGCCCCGTTTTGGCGGGGTAAGAATTGAGGAAATGGTAGTTGTAACGAAGAGTGGGGCAGAGGTCTTGACCTCTTTGCCGAAGAAGTTTACGATGATATGACACGGGAATGACATTTTGATACAGGGAGGCAATAATTGATATCTACAAGTGAATTTAGAAAAGGTGCAAAAATTAAATATAAAGATGCGCCGCATGAAATTGTTGACTTTCAACATCACAAAATGGGTCGAGGCGGAGCCATTATCAGAACAAAGCTCAAGAACCTGAAAACCGGCAGTATCTTTGAAGACACTTTCAAGGGTGGAGAAAAGTTTGAAACTCCGGAACTTGAAGAAAAATCTATGCAGTATCTTTACAAAGAGGACGAATTATATTATTTCATGGATAATGAAAACTATGAGCAGTTTCCCCTGACCTCAGAGCAATTGGGAGATGTAAAAAAATTTATAAAAGAAAACATGGAAGTGAAAATCCTGTTATACAGCGGCACTCCGCTTTCTGTGGAAATACCCATGTTCGTCGAGCTGACAATTGTAAAAACTGATCCGGGTTTCAAAGGTGATACAGCGAGCGGCGGCAGCAAACCTGCTGTCCTGGAATCGGGAGTTACAGTAAAGGTGCCATTTCATCTGAATGAAGGAGACATTATAAAAGTTGATACAAGGACCGGGGAATATATTGAGAGGGTCAGGTAAGAGTTCAGTTGACAACTAACAACTAACAACCAAGAATGAGGGAAAGAAAATGGAACTGGACGAGATAAAAAAACTGATTGATCTTTTAAAAGAAACCGATATCACCGAATTTCAGATAGAAAGAGAAGACACAAAACTCAAAATTAAGCGTGAAAAATATTTATCATCTTTTGAGGCCATATCATCTGCAAAAAAACATGAAGTTGCCGCACCTACTGAAAGTAAAGCGGAGGCTGCAGGGGAAAGTAAAATAGTAACCATTACATCGCCGATTGTTGGAATATTTCACCGGACGCCGTCTCCTGAATCTCCGCCTTTTGTTGAAATCGGCAGCGTCGTCAGAAAAGGACAGGTTCTCTGTATAGTTGAGGCCATGAAGCTGATGAATGAAATAGAAAGCGACACTGAGGGAGTTATCTCAAAAATTCTTGTAGAAAACGGACAGCCTGTTGAATACGGCGAACCGCTTTTTCTTATTGAACCGATGTAATATCAGGGTCAAGAGTTAAGAGTCAGGAGTTAAGTAAACCTACTTACCTCATACCTCATAACTCATAACTCATAACAATGCAGCTATTCAAGAAAATATTAATAGCCAACCGTGGCGAGATAGCCGTCAGGATAATCCGGGCCTGCCATGAACTTGGCATACAGACTGCGGCTGTTTATTCAGAAGCAGACAAAGACGCCCTCCATGTAAGGATGGCTGATGAGGCCATATGCATCGGACCAGCTTCATCAGCTCAAAGTTATCTGAATATTCCCGCAATAATAAGCGCTGCTGAAATAACCGATTCAGAGGCGATTCATCCGGGTTACGGGTTCCTTTCTGAGAATGCACATTTTGTTGAGGCCTGCACAGCGTCCAGAATTACTTTTATCGGGCCCTCTGCTGAAAATATCCGCTCAGGTGGCGACAAATCACGTGCCAGACAGATAATGAAGAGGAAAGGGGTGCCTGTAGTGCCGGGAAGCGACAGCCCTGTAACGGATGAAGAAGATGCTTTAAAGATAGCCAGAAAGATAGGTTTCCCGATAATTCTCAAGGCTTCTGCAGGCGGCGGCGGGAGAGGTATGAGAATAGTGCAGGAAGAAAAAGATTTATCTCCGATGTACCATATGGCGCAGAAGGAGGCTTTTGCTGCGTTTGGTAATGGTGATTTATATATTGAGAAATACATTTCTGAAATGAGACACATAGAGGTGCAGATACTTGCAGATAATAAAGGCAGCGTTGTTTATCTCGGTGAACGGGACTGCTCTATCCAGCGGAGGCACCAGAAGCTTATCGAAGAGGCCCCTTTTTCCCTTGCAAATGTCAAATTCAGGAAGAAGATAGGTGATATAGCAATAAAAGCTGCAAAGGCGTTTAGATACAAAAACGCAGGGACTATTGAATTCATCCTCGACCGGGACGAACAGATATATTTTATGGAGATAAATACGAGGATTCAGGTTGAACATCCGGTCTCCGAGATGATTACAGGGATTGATATTATAAAGGAACAGATTAGGATCGCTGCAGGCGCTCTGCTGCCGTTCAAACAGAATGAGATAAAGTTCTCGGGACACAGCATTGAATGCAGGATAAATGCAGAAGACCCTGAGAAGTTTATTCCTTCACCGGGGAAAATCACTTTATTTATCCCGCCTGGAGGGCCAGGCGTCAGAGTTGATACGGCAGCATATTCCGGCTGGACCGTCCCCGCACATTATGATTCCCTGATTGCAAAACTGATTGTTCACGGTAAGGACCGGGAAGTGGCAATTGCAAAAATGAAAAGGGCCTTAAGAGAATTTATAGTCGAAGGCATCAAAACAACGATACCGTTTCACCTGAAGATTCTTGACAACCCCGATTTTGTCAGTGGCAATTTCAATACGCATTTTTTAGAGAAGGTTAATAAAACAGAGTAGGGGGCGGGTTTCAAACCCACCCTGCATTCTGACTATGGCTAAGCTCTTCACGAAACACAATCCCATCTACCTGATCACAGACCGGGCCCTTTCCGGACTTTCTCATTCTCAGATTGTCAGACAGGCAATAACCGCAGGCATCAGGACTGTTCAGCTTAGAGAAAAGCAGATGTCAAAGAAAGAAATACATCGTGAAGCTCTTGCGATACGCACGCTTACTGAAAAGAATAATACAACCTTCATCATCAACGATTACATTGATATTGCTCTTGCTGTAAATGCCGATGGTGTTCATCTCGGACAGGAAGACATGCCTGTTAAAGAAGCGAGAAAGATAATGGGGAAGAATAAAATCATCGGCATATCAACTCATAGTTTAAAGCAGGCCCTCAAGGCGCAGGAGGCCGGAGCTGACTATATCGGCTTTGGGCCTATTTTCAGGACGTCAACGAAAGATGCAGGATATCCAAAGGGATTGAAGGCCCTGGAGGAAATCAGAAAGCATATCAAAATTCCCATTGTTGCTATTGGCGGGATTATTCCGGAAAATGCTTCATCCGTACTGGCAGCAGGAGCAGATGCGGTTGCTGTCATGTCAGCCATTTTGAGCGGGAATATAAGAAAAAATACAGAAAAAGTTTTATCGGCGATTATTGTGGGACGCTCCTTGCTTTATTGACAAAATTGTGCTGCAGGCTGCAATGCTCGGGCGGCTGAGAATGAGAGAGTATGCTACATTCTACAGCCTTTATGGCATCAATGGCTGAACTCGTTATCCCGCCTGCATAGCCTGAACCTTCACCTATAAGTTAACGGAGATACTCCCGCACAAAAAATCCATCAGATTCTGAGCAGGGACCTTCCATTTTCCATCTCCGGCATTAAACGCCTTTCTCTCTATTCCAAAAAATGCCTCCTTCACAGTCCCCACCTTACTTTCGATACGATGAATGCTATCAGAAGAATGATCCGAAGGCAAGAGCGGAGGGGCCGGGTGCTTACAAAGGGCCTGCCATTTTATACCATTCTCCTCCCCAATCTGTTAAAATTCAACGCCATGTTTTTTCAGCAGATAATCAACGGTCTGACAGTCGGTGGAGTGTATGCCTTAATTGCGCTGGGGTATACGCTGGTTTATGGAATACTTGAACTGATAAATTTTGCTCACGGCGAGATTTACATGATAGGCGCTTATCTCGGAATTATATTTTTAGGGATATTCACTGCAGCCGGACTTACAGAGTACAGCCTGCTTCTCTCGTTAGTTTTAACTTTTATCATGTCAACACTCGTTTGTTCTGCATATGGATTTACGGTTGAGAAGCTTGCATACAAACCATTGCGGAATGCACCGAGGCTTAATCCCCTGATAAGCGCAATTGGTGTGTCTATATTTCTTCAGAATTATGTAATGCTTACACAGGGTGCAACTGACAAGGTGTTCCCGCATGTTATACCGGTCACGATAATTGAGTTCTCAAATGTGACGATGACCACACTGCAACTTTTCATTATTATTGTCTCCCTCCTGCTTATGGCCGGGCTTCATCTTTTTATAATGAAGACAAAAACAGGCAAGGCCATGAGGGCTGTGGCACAGGATAAAATTATGGCCTCGCTTCTGGGAATAAATATTGACAGGATAATTTCTGTTACATTTATTATAGGTTCCGGACTGGCTGCTGTTGCAGGATTAATGGTAGCTATGTATTACGGCCTTGTAAATTATTCCATCGGCTATCTGGTCGGAATCAAGGCCTTCACTGCTGCCGTGCTCGGAGGCATCGGGAGCGTTCCCGGAGCCATGATTGGCGGTCTTGTGCTCGGGCTTATTGAGAGTCTCGGAGCCGGTTACTTGTCAAGTGAATACAAGGATGCATATGCCTTCATTATTCTGATAATTATCCTGCTTGTAAAACCAACAGGCCTGCTTGGCAAGTCAGAGGGGCCCAGGCCGTGAAAAAATTAATCTTCATGTTCTGGTGTGCCTTATTGACCCTTCCCTTTATGGGAATAAGAGGCGCTGCGTATCTTTTCTTTGGGATAGCAGTTTCATACGGTTTTTATGTTGCTTTGGCAAATATGTTCGGTAAGATTAAAAAGCCGGACCTGCCGGTCAATATGAAACTGCTGTCAACCGCCTTAATAATATTTTCTTTTGCCTTGCCCTTTTTAGTGAGAGACTACTATACAGACGTTGCAATCCTCGTCTGCATTTATATTTTACTGGCGCTCGGCGTAAATATAGTTATTGGGTTTACCGGTCTTCTGCATCTTGGGTTTGCTGCTTTTTATGGCATAGGCGCATATTCAAACGCACTGCTGACAACTGCACTGGGCCTGGACTTCTGGAGCGCTTTAATCCTTACACTGATTCTATCGTCTCTGGCGGGTTTTCTCTTAGCCTTTCCTTCACTGAGACTCAGGGGAGATTATCTGGCAATTGTTACTCTTGGTTTTGGAGAAATAATCCGCCTTGTCCTGAATAACTGGGACAGTGTGACGAGGGGGCCAAATGGCATTTCGAATATTCCGTCACCGGTTATTCTCGGGTTTGAAATAAGCAGTCTGAAATATTATTACTACCTCGTCCTGCTGTTTATGCTGTCTGCGGCGTTCATCGTTAAACGGGTTCAGCGCTCCAGAACAGGAAGGGCCTGGCTTGCAATCCGTGAAGATGAGACTGCAGCAGAGGCTATGGGAATCAATACAAGGAAATACAAATTCATGGCCTTGACCTTCGGCGCTTTCTGGGCGGGCCTTGCAGGCGCTCTGTTTGCCAGCAAGATGCATTTTGTTTCTCCTGAGAGTTTTACATTTATGGAATCTGTTTTTGTAGTTTGCATGATAATTCTCGGCGGACTTGGAAGCGTCCCTGGAGTTATTTTCGGTTCGTTAATCCTTGTTCTTCTTCCGGAATTGCTGAGGGATTTTCAGTTATACCGGATGCTTGCACTTGGAGCAGGACTCGTATTGATGATGATATTCAGGCCTGACGGATTGATTAGGAGCAGGCAATGATTCTGGAGGTCCGGGAATTAACAAAGGCATTTGGCGGACTAAAGGCAATTGAGGAAGTAAACTTCAAGGTCCGGCAAGGGAGCATTGTAAGTATTATCGGTCCTAACGGGGCTGGAAAAACTACTTTGTTTAATTGCCTTACAGGAATTCTGCCTTCGACAAAAGGCAGAATCCTGTTTGAGGGTAAAGAAATTACTTACTGGAAACCGCATGCAATTACTGCAAAGGGTATTGCACGCACCTTTCAGAATATCAGGATATTTGCTGCGATGACTGTTCTTGAAAATGTGATGATAGGGCAGCACTCGCGATCAAAGGAAGGTTTGTTTACTGCTGTGATGGGCACCACGACATTCCGCAAAGAAGAAGAGACAATAAAATCAAAAGCATTCGAATACCTGGAATTTGCAGGCATCAGTGGATATGCAGATGTATTGGCAGATAATCTTCCTTACGGATGTCAGAAACGTCTTGAGATTGCCCGGGCCCTTGCTACTGAGCCCAGACTATTGCTCCTTGATGAACCCGCGGCCGGCATGAATCCTCAGGAGACGCTGGAACTTATGGAACTTATCCGGAGAATCAGGGGCTGGGGGAAAACGGTTATTATTATTGAACACGACATGAAGGTTGTCATGGGCATTTCAGACTGGATTATAGTGCTGGATCATGGCGTAAAGATAGCAGAGGGCACGCCGAATGAAATACAAAATAATCCTGATGTGATAGAGGCGTATTTGGGCAAGGAGGAGGTTTTTTAGTTGTTAGTCAGACATCATGCTTAAACTTGAATCAGTCCACACATTTTACGGGCATATTGAGGCGATTAGGGGAATAACTCTTGGAGTCGGCCCTGGAGAGATTGTTTGCCTTATTGGAAGTAATGGAGCTGGTAAAAGCACTACCCTCATGACGATATCCAGGATTCTTACACCTTCAAAAGGGCGGGTGCTCTTTGAGGGAAAGGAGATTCAAAATTTACCCCCGCATAAAATTGTCTCGATGGGGATATCTCAGGTTCCGGAAGGGAGAAGGATTTTCCCGAAGCTTACTGTTAAAGAGAATCTTGAAATGGGAGCGTATTTAGGGAGTAGGGGACAAGGGGTAAGGGACCAGGGGCAAGGGGATGGAAATCAGGAGTCAGAAAACCTGTTGGAATATGTATTTAATCTTTTTCCTGTGCTTAAGGAAAGGCAAAAACAGTTGGGTGGAACACTCAGCGGCGGAGAGCAGCAGATGCTTGCAATCGGCAGGGCGCTTATGTCAAAGCCCAAGCTTCTTTTGCTTGACGAACCATCGCTTGGACTTGCGCC
Organism: Nitrospira japonica; assembly: GCA_020723105.1. GTDB lineage: Bacteria > Nitrospirota > Thermodesulfovibrionia > UBA6902 > UBA6902 > SURF-23. The sequence continues at coordinate 100,667 of DYJL01000007.1, forward strand.
GATTATTGTAAGCAAGATTTTCAAAACCATAAGAGAGCTTAATGCAGAGGGGTTAACCATCCTGCTTGTTGAGCAGAATGCAAGGGCTGCACTGAAGCTGGCTCACAGAGGATATGTCTTTGAATCGGGTCAGATTGCAAAAGAAGGAAAGGGCCGGGACCTGCTCGATGATCCGGATATAAAGAAAGCATACTTGGGCGAGTGAGAGTTTATAATCATACGCATTTTCTTCATGCTATAATCGGTGTATAATAGATTTAAATATTATTTTGGACTATTCAAAAATTTCACACTGGAGGAAGCATGGCTCAAAAACATCTTGAAAGCGATAAGATTTTTGAATGTTGTCGCCACAGGCGACTCGCCGAGGCGAGAATTTTGAATCTTGAATTTACAGGGTGTATTTTTTCTGTTATCGCTAAGGTATCGCGCAATATATTTTTGAGCCACACTTCCTCCATGTTAATAATTAAAGTAGATCTCGAATAAATTTTAAAAGGCAATGAAGAACATATTATCAATCATAATTCTGTTAGCATTCTGTTTTGCCGGTGGCTATCCCCTCCACGCTGAAATGGTTACCGGCAGCGGCTGCTCTGTAAGCAATGTCGGCTATCTTGCTGAGCTTGCAAAAGAATATGAAAGACGGAGCGGAACAAAGCTGTTTGTCAAAGGCGGCGGCAGTTTAATTGGCATAGATGACCTTCGCACCGGCAAGGTAGACTTTGCAGCTTCATGCAGAGGCAGAATTAAGGACGATCCGGAGAGTATTAAGTTTGTACCCGTTGCCTGGGATGCGCTGGTATTTATGGTACATAAGGCCAACCCGGTCGAAAATATTTCACAGGAACAGATAAAAGAGATATACAGGGGAGAGATAATGAACTGGAATCAGCTTCAGGGGGAAAATGGCATGATAACAGTCTTTATGTCCAAATCCCATAAAGGCTTAAGCGGGGTGGAATTTTCATTAAGGGAGCTTGCGTTACAGGGTAAAGAGCCTGCTGTTACAAATAATACTGTGCTTCTTGCCTCGACAGGAATAGTGGAACAGATGGTTGAAAAGACAAAAGGAGGCTTTGCCGCAAGCGGATTTTCAAGCGCCAGGAGAAGAGATGTGAAAATGCTCAAAATCAATGGAGTGGAACCAACCAAGGGAAATATAATTGCAATGAAATATCCTTTCAAGAGGCCGCTTTATATCTTGTTGCCGGAAAACCCGAAAAAGGAAACAAAAAAATTTGTTGATTATATTTTAAGCGCAGAAGGACAGAAATTCATTAGTTCGCTTGGCGCCATATCTTTGCTGGATATAAAGTGAGGCGCATTTGAAGATATCGCTGCATAAAAAAATTTTACTCCCCCTCTTGCTGACTATAATTACCGTCAGCTTTTTCAGCACCTATATATGCATCAACGCACATAAGGAGGGCATTGAAAACCAACTGATTGCCAGAGGTTTTGCCCTGACTTATGCGCTCTCAAATGCTGCCAAGGAAGGAATAGTGCTTGAAAATCTGGACCTCATCAGGAAAGCACACTTTATTATCCATGCAAATGATGTAATCTTCGTTCAGGTTTATTCAAATCTGTGGGACGTGATTGACTCTTATCCGTTTAGCAGCTTTAACAAGCTGCCGGATAATGAAGCGGTCGAGCACTTTAAAAAAACGGCTTCTCCTTTCCATATCCGGGCTGAAGAATCCTTTGACTTTTACAAACCAATACACTACACACCATTAGCGGACTCTCCTGAAACAGTTATAGGTTTTGTAAAGATATCATTGTCCACATCCAGCATGAACAGGGAAATCAAACAGGCTTTATTTGTAGGTATTATTACATCGGTTATTGCAACAATTATTTCAATAGCCGCTCTCAGTTTTCTTATAACGCATATCATTACCAGGCGCATCAAGGATCTCTGGAAAAACATATTGTTGTTCAAGGATGGCGCAATCTCAGGCACATATCAGCAGTCCGGTTCCCGATATGCCGATGATGAGATAAGTGATGTATTTTCAGAATTTGACCGGATGAGCAGGGAAATCACAGAGAAGGAGAATAAGCTGGTAGAGGCCAGGGAGAGAATAGTCACCCTTTTTGACCGGGTGGAACACGCAATCTTCAGGACTGATAATGAAGGAGGAATTACCGAAGCAAATAAAAAATTCACGGATCTCTTTGGAAAGGTTGAAAAGATCTGCACTGTACTCGAAGATGTTGATTGCATCATAAGGGCGTCTGTTGAGGGACAGATCAACATGGAAAAGAAAGTCCAGGGAAGAGACGGGAAAGAGTTATTCATAATGCTTTTTCTATACGCAGAGACCGATAAGTCAGGCCACATTACGGGGTTTGACGGATATATTGTAGACCTTACGCAGCAGAAAAGACTGGAAGAAATTCTTTTGCACAAACAAAAGATGGAGGCAGTCGGCACCCTGGCAGGCGGAGTGGCGCATGATTTTAATAATATTCTTACTGCAATAATCAGTTATGGGAATTTACTGCTCATGAAAATGGGAAAAGAAGATCCCCTGAAGTATTATGTGGAGCAGATATTATCTGTCTCAAACAAGGCCGCTAACCTCATTCAGAATCTTCTGTCTTTTAGCAGAAAACAGATTATCCATCCAAAACCTGTAGACCTGAATGCGATTGTAAAAAATGTGGAAAATCTTCTTGCAAGACTTATAGGGGAAGACATAGAGATGAGGATTAAACTGGTGGATGAACACCTTGGCATAGTCGCAGATGTGTCGCAAATAGAGCAGGTATTGATGAATCTGGCAACTAATGCGAGAGACGCAATGCCTGAAGGAGGGTTGCTTTCAATAGAGACTAAATCATTGGTAATAGACAGTGCCGGCTGCAACATATACGACCTGGAGCTGCCGGGCCCCTATGCAATGATATCAGTATCAGACAGCGGAAAGGGAATGGAGGAAAAGACAAAGGAAAAAGTCTTTGAACCATTTTTTACAACGAAAGAGACAGGTAAGGGAACAGGTCTGGGGCTTGCCATCATTTACGGGATTATAAAACAGCACGGTGGCAATATAAACGTTTACAGCGAAACAGGGAAGGGCACTACATTTAAAATATATCTTCCTATGAAAACCCCTGTGTCTCAGGAAATAAATACAGAGACTTTATCTGCGATAAAAGGCGGAACAGAGACAATTCTTCTGGCAGAGGATGATATTGCTGTCAGAAACGCCGTTAGAGAAATTCTTGAAAGAGGCGGATATAACATATTGGAAGCAAAGGATGGCGAAGAAGCGGTAAGGATTTTTTCTGAGCATATGGGCCGGATTCAGCTTGTCATGCTTGATGTAATCATGCCCAAAAAGAACGGAAAAGAGGCCTGCAATGAAATAAGAGACCTGAGCCCTCATGTAAAGACAGTCTTTATCAGCGGATATGCTGACAATAGAAAAGGGATGCTTGGTGAAGGATTTGAATATATTCAAAAGCCCTTTATTCCGGAAGTTCTGTTAAAAAGAGTCCGGGAGATTCTGGATGCTGTATAGCAGTCTGCTGAAAAAGTATTTTTGTTGTCTTTGCGAGCGGAGCGAAGCAATCTCGCTTCTCAATTAATCAATGAGTTATGGATTGCTTCGTCGCTAAAAACGCTCCTCGCAATGACAATCTCGGACTTTTTCAGCAGCCTGTTAGATAATAGATTTTTTATAAGAGGAGGAAAAAATGATCAGGAGATTTCTACTGTCGTTATTTGCAATTGTTATTTTATCTGGATGTGTGAAGAAAGAGGACAACGTGATCAATCTCGGCATTGCAGGCCCGATGACAGGCGATCAGGCAAAGATGGGAATGGATTTCAAAAACGGCGTAACGTTTGCGGTGGAAGAGTGGAACAGTAAGGGCGGAGTTCTCGGTAAAAAAATCAAGCTTATTGTTGGCGACGACCAGAGAGATCCCAAACAGGCTGTCTCTGTAGCAAATAAATTTGTGACACAGGGAACCAAGGGCGTGATCGGTCATTTCAATTCAAGCTGTTCCATACCGGCTTCAGATGTGTATAATAGGGCCGGCATTCCCATGATTACTCCGGCCTCAACAAATCCACAGCTTACTGAAAAGGGTTACACAGGTGTTTTCAGGGTGTGCGGAAGAGACGATCAGCAGGGAAAGGTAGCTGCTGATTTTATAATTACGCAGTTGAAGCTTAAGAAGATTGCTGTTATTCATGATAAGACAACGTACGGACAGGGGCTTGCTGACGAATTCAAAAAATTTATTGGCGATAAGGTAGAAATTGTTTATTACGGCGGTATTGTTCAGGGAGACAAGGATTTCAAGACGGTACTGATCTCCATAAAAGAGAAGAAGCCTGAACTTATATATTTTGGCGGAATATATCCGGAAGGGGGGCTCCTGGTAAAACAGTCCCGGGAGATTGGTTTGGCAGTTCCGTTCATGAGCGGCGACGGAGTAATTGATCCCAAATTTGTGGAGATCGCAGGCGCAGAGTCAGCAGAAGGTACCTATCTGACTTTCAGTTCTGATCCAAATAGCATTCCAACTGCAAAGGCTTTTATTGAAGCATATCAGAAGAAATACGGGGAACTGGGACCTTATTCCATATACGCATATGATGCAGCGAATATCATGCTGAAAGCTATTGAGGCTGCAGGGACCACAGACGGCAAGGCAATAATGGATAAACTTCATTCCATGGAGTTCAGCGGTGCGCTTGGGAATATAAAGTTTGACGCCAAAGGTGACGTGACTATGGCGCCTTATGTCGTATGGATTACAAAAGGCGGGAAGTTTGTAGAACACTGGAAGCCGTAATCATGATAATAGACATGGAAGCCTGTTTCAGAATTTCTATAAACGACAAACGACATACTCATATACCTGAAAGTATTTCTGAGCGCTGGATTCCCAGGAGAATTTATTGATTCTTTTAAGCCCGTTGATAATCATCTTATGGTAGGTGTCCGGCTTATGCTGATATATATAAATAGCTTTTTTCAAAGTCTCATATAAATTGTCAGCCATGCTCTGCGCCCATGGATTAGATTTTCTCATTTGCACAACAGCTCCGGTCTCAGCAAAGGATCTTATATTATCAAGGGTGCAGAAGACAGCATCCTCCTTGAAAAGAAAGCCGCATTCAGCATCTATCTGGTCTACCAGTCCCCCTGTGGCCCTGCCGATATTTACTGTTCCGTTTGCCATGTATTCAACGGCTGCGCCAAAAGGTTCATAGACAGAAGGCATGACCCCAAAGGTTGCGCCCCTCTGTAACTCGTGGTAACCTGCTTCCATCCTGAATGGAAAAACGACTAAATTACCCTTGCATTTGCAGGCGACTTCGTAAAAATAATCCATATCAGAACTGCGGACTGTTGAAGGCGTCATAATAACCTTTATTTCATCTTCAGAAAATTTTTCTGTCGCACGCAGCAGAATGTCATATCCTTTCTGCAGGGGATCGTATCTTCCGCTCATTAAGATGAGCGGGATATCAGCAGGTAATTTTGATATCGTTTTTCCCTTATATGTCAGTTCGCCAATCCGCTCCTTTGGCTTATATCTGGATAGAACTTTTAACAGGATTTTCCTTTTTTGCAGTTTTATTTTTTTTGCTTCCTGTAAAGAAGGCAAACCATTTTTTATGTATTCAGGCGAGGGATTAATGAAGGCGCCATTGTTGACGCCATAGACGTTGTTTTTCTTAAATATACTTTGCAGATGAGGCGCAAAATATTCTGTCTGCAAAATATCAGTTGTTAATTCCTCTGCAAAATGCCCGCTCACAGTAGTAACTGGCGCATCAGTCAGTTGAAGTCCTATCTGGTATGCTGTTAATCCGTTGCCATAAGTTGCAGATGCCTTTTGCCTCATGGTTCCCTCTGTAATGGTGGACAGAACTTCAGACGGTATGAATGAATCGTATGAATTGTGCATTGTCTGAGCAGTTCCGCAAGATTCCAGGGTACCGTTGAGCATCGCAACCTTTGAGGTTAGCGAGATCAGTGCGGTTTGCCACTCCTGCAGATGAAATATAATATTTTCACGCATGGTTAATATGTTCATTGCCAGGGGCGCTGCTTTACAGAACAACAGGGCGCTTTCCCTCATTGCTTTGTCATTCAGACTGTTGTTTCCTTCAAAATAAAGGTATGGGTCCTGCGACGTATTGCCAGACTCAAAAAATCCGTCTGCTTTTAAATAATATTCGTTAATACTGCCGCTTGAGGGGCTGCTGTAATTCCAGGTATATTCGAATATGCTGACCTGGACTTTCCTGTTATTGAACAGGACGCTGAAAAATTGTCCTGTCGGTTTCAATTTATTCTTATCCATAAGCTTTGAATAGAAAGGAGTCATCAGGATGACGTTAGGGATATTATTGACTTCTTTTAAATATGGCAGGATATTTGTGGTTACGGCAGCCAGGCCTCCGCTTTTTGCGAATCTGTTTTCAAAGGAACAGAAAACGACATTTTGTATTTTCAGATTGTTGAGCCTGCTGGTAATAAGTGCAATTTCACCGGCTTTGAAAAATCTGTTCATTAACGCCCAGTTTTTGTTCCACTTATTCAGATTTAAATTCATTTTTGCTTAAAGGAATCTTTCTGTAATATTTGAATAAAGTATACATAAAAAACGGAAAGATTAAAATCTGTTGTAGATCTGAACCATGCCTTTCAGCAGCCTAATAGGAGATGCTAAATGGTTGGAAAAGTATTTTCTTTTCTGGCATTCAGATAGTTGTTGATGAAGATGTCAACTATTTCAGGATCCAGAATACTGCCTTTCATTAATGAAATAATAGATAAGGCTTTTTCATCGCTGTATCTGTTTCTGTAGGGCCTGTCAGATGTCAGGGCATCAAATACATCTGCTATAGTTACTACCCTTACCTCCAGGGGGATGTCACTTCCTTTTATCCCTGAGGGATAACCACTGCCGTCATATTTTTCATGATGATGCAGTATTATTTTTACAACAGTTGCTGGCATAAGAGCCTGTTTTGCAACATCAGCTCCCCATCGGGGATGATTCTTTATTATCTCAAACTCTTCCGTATCAAGGCTCCCTGCTTTATTTAATATTTTCTCAGGTACGCCTATCTTGCCGCAATCGTGCAGCCAGCAGCCATATTTCAGAGCTTTTTTCGTTTCGTCAGAAAGCTCTAAGTTGTCAGCAATCATCAGGGCGTACATGGCTACTCTTTCACAGTGTCCGCGAGTATAGGAGTCTTTAAGTTCTATTGTTTGTGCGAGTGACAGCAGTACAGATTCGTCATCTCTTTTAAGGGACTGGATGATTTGGTAACGCTTAACAGCTTCCCCTACTATCCGGATTAATGCATTGTCATCCCATGGCTTTGTAATAAAACGGAATACCTCCCCCTTATTTATGGCATCAATGGCAACATCGAAATCAACACATGCTGTCATTAATATTTTTATTGTGTCAGGAGAAATGTCTTTGACTTTTGATAAGAGGTCCGTCCCTTTCATGTTGGGCATTAGATTGTCTGAGACGATTACCGCTATTTCCATTTTACTAAAATAATCAATTGCACTGTTTGGGTTTTGAGTTCTCAGGACCTTTATGCCTGTGTCAGCAAAAAGTCTTTGGACAGAATTCAGGATATGTTCTTCATCGTCCACAAATAAAACAGTGTCAGACATAAGAAAGGGTCCTTTCGTTTGATTATCTACAGGTGTTATCGGTTAAAACGGGTAGTTACTTGAGTTTTTGATATTGAGAGACGGTACTACTTGCCTTTAAATCCCGGACAGCCTTCAAAGCCTGCGCAGGACTTTTTCTTCTTCAATTTACAGTCTCTGTTGAAACATACAAGGGAATGTTGTTTTTCTGAAGAGTATTTATTGCCAGCAGGTTTTTGGAGATTTTTACGTATAGCCACAATTTATTATACCTGATTTATAAGGCAGCAGGCGGTGCGTGGTTGCAATTTGATTTAAATCTGATATAAAGGGATTAAGGAGCGAATTATTTTTGATCAACTTCAGATACGAGGGATATATATTGGATAGAAGAAAAGATGTAAGTGCAAAGGAACAGCTCCGGTATGCTCAGCGCCTTTTTATTGAAGGCAGGAAGCATGAATGCATTGAGGCCTTTACAAAAGCTATAGATGATGGTGAGAAAACAGAGATTGCCTATCTCAGCAGGGGTGTAGCATTTCTTCAGACAGATCAGGTTGATAAAGCCATAGAAGACTTTAATATGGTTGTGAATATGAATAGTAACTACATGCGCGCATATTTTTATCGTGGAATTGCGTATATGTCCAGGAATGATTTTTTAAGCGCTATTAGAGATTTAAACAGGACGATTGAATTAAAACCAGACCATGGAGCGGCCTTCTTTGCAAGAGGCTCTGCTTACGCACAATTGGGTAATACAGAAGAAGCCGCAAAGAATTTCAAGACAGCGCTGATATATGCTGAGACGGAAGCTCAGGGTTTTGCCGATACATTTGGAATGTTCAGGACACAGTTTGACAGGACCCTGGCGCTGATGACAGGTGAAGGGGAGATGCCGGCTATAGAACTTACAGAAGAGGAGATTGACAAGCTGAAGAAATGGCTTGAGGAATAATTTGAGGGAATTACTTATAATTTCAATGTGGATATTGAAAAAAGATTATTAAGATTAGCCAAACTCATTCGTTATTTCATCCTTGTTTCAACAACAGAAGCGGGCTCGGGACATCCGACATCTTCACTGTCAGCAGCCGATTTAATGACAGGCCTGTTGTTCGGGGGAATATTTCGTTTCAATGCAGGCCAGCCTGAACATCCAAATAATGACCGCCTTATTTTTTCAAAGGGCCATGCAGCGCCGCTTTACTACGCCCAATGGGTTGCAGCCGGAATTCTGACAGAAGAAGAACTGATGAGCCTGAGAAAATTCGGGAGCCGGCTCGAAGGCCATCTTACAAAGGAATTTAATCTTGTTGAAGTTGCCACCGGATCTTTGGGTCAGGGGCTCTCCATAGGTGTTGGAATGGCTCTAAATGCAAAATATATAGACAAACTTCCGTATAAAACCTATGTGCTTCTTGGGGACAGTGAAATGGCCGAAGGTTCGCAATGGGAAGCGATACAGATTGCAGCACATTATAGACTTGATAATCTTATCGGTATTCTTGACGTCAACCGGCTGGGCCAGCGCGGAGAAACGATGTATGGACATAATCTTGCTGCGTATGAAAGACGCATTTCCTCTTTTGGATGGGAAACTGTTGTAATCAATGGCCATTCTTTTAGTGAAATACTTTCTGCATATGAAAGAACCCAGAAAACAAATGGCAGGCCGGTTATGATTATTGCAGAAACCAGGAAAGGGAAGGGCGTATCATTTCTTGAAGACAGGGACTACTGGCATGGCAAGACAATTACAAGAGATGAACTTGCAACGGCGCTTGAGGAATCAGGTGAGGTAGATAAATCAGTTCGTGGGGAGATCTTAAAACCAGAAAACCTCCAGCCTGATAAAAAGATATCAGTAAAAATAAAACAGGTTTCATACGAGCACGATAAACCTGTTGCCACAAGAAAGGCGTATGGTAATGCGTTGAAACGAATATTCCCGGCCTTTCCCGATATGGTAGTCCTGGATGCTGAAGTCTGTAATTCAACCTGTTCCGAGATATTCAGAGACGCATATCCGGATCGTTTTTTTGAAATGTATATTGCTGAACAGAATATGGCTGGTGCAGCGCTTGGACTTTCAAGCAGGGGAAAGATTCCTTTTGTGTCAACTTTTGCAGCATTTTTAACACGGGCCTATGATCAGATAAGGATGAGCCAGTATTCACGCGCCAACATTAAATTCTGCGGTTCGCATGCCGGGGTATCTATTGGTGAGGACGGCGCTTCACAAATGGGGCTTGAGGACCTGGCCCTGTTCCGGGCGCTTCTTGACAGTGTTGTGTTTTATCCGTCAGACGCAGTATCAACAGAGAAACTGATTGAAGAAATGGCAAAACACAAAGGGATTTCTTATATACGCACCACAAGAAAGGAAACACCGGTTATTTATACCAGCGCTGAAGAATTCCATATCGGCGGAAGCAAGGTATTAACAGAAAGCAGAGATGATGTTTTCACTGTTGTAAGCGCAGGCATTACCCTGCATGAGGCCCTTCAGGCCTATGAGATTTTGAAAAAGGAAAATATCTTTATCCGGGTAATAGACCTTTATAGCATTAAACCTGTTGACAGTGTGACACTTAATCTGGCAGCAGAGGAAACAAAAGCTGTTATTACGGTTGAAGACCACTTTGCAGAGGGCGGGCTTGGCGAGGCGGTAAGAAGCGCACTTTCGGAAAATGCTGTTTCTGTCTACTCACTTGCAGTAAGAAAAATGCCCCGAAGCGGCAAACCGCAGGAACTCCTTGACTATGAGGAGATATCGAGCAAAGCAATTGTTGCGAAGGTGAAAAGTTTGCTGACCTGACCGGTCAGTAGTGGGAAACCCCTCAGCCACCTCCGCCTCCGCCGAAATTCGGAGCGGATGATGAGGAAGAGCAACTGCCTCCGGAGGCACAGCTAAAAGAAGAGATTATCTTTAACATCCCCAAAATAACACCAAAATAACCATTTTATTTTTTTATCTGATTTGCTATACTCACACATCGTTAACCTGAATTAACTATAAGATGAAACAAAAGGGGGTTCCATGGAAAGAAGAAATACAAAAAGGGTAACAGTTAATTTAAGGGCGGAACGTATTTCATGTACCAAAAATTGTTCAGTTTTTATTGAGAACCTTTCTGAAAGCGGTATTTACATGACGACAGCTCCGGCAAAAAACAGCGAATATATTCTCGGTACAGAGCTTGATTTGGAACTTGAGCTCAATTCTGGAAAGATAATAAATCTTAACTGTCATGTAAAATGGGCCGTTGATAATACCCCTGAAGCATTGACCAACAGTGTTGGACTGGAAATTATCGATCCTCCATCGGAATACAAAGAATTCGTAAAAAGCCTCCATTAAAATTACAGGGTTTTTTTGTTTCTGAATTATGGACTTGTTGTTCTCTTTTCTATCATTTCCCTGTTATGTTATAGTTTCTAATTCCTTTAATTTTAAATTTTGAAGCCTGGATTTTTCTATGTCCGAACTTACCCCTTTAATGAAACAGTATCAGGATATCAAACGGAATTACCCTGATGCGATTGTATTTTTTCGCCTCGGTGACTTTTACGAGATGTTCGGGCCGGATGCGGTTGTGGCCTCGAAGGCTCTGCAGATTACGCTTACCTCAAGAGACAAAGGCAGAGAGGAACCGACACCCATGTGCGGCGTGCCTCATTTCACTGCTGAGACTTATATTGCAAGGCTTGTCAAAGCAGGACACAAAGTTGCGGTATGCGAACAGGTTGAGGACCCAAAGGATGTGAAGGGCATTGTAAGAAGGGAAGTTGTCAGGGTTGTTACCCCCGGAACGTTTCTGCCTGATAATCCAAAAGAAAACAGTTATATACTGAGCTTTTTCCAGAAGGAGAATATATACGGGATTGCCGTGGCAGACATTACAACAGGCGAGTTTCTCATCTATGAAACCTGTAACAGCCTTGAGGATGAAATAAACAGGTTCCAGCCCAAAGAGATTTTGTGTCCCTATAGTTTTAAAAATAATTCGGCAATCATTGACAGGCTTAGCGCTTATTACCGTACCAATTATGACGACTGGTATTTTGATTACATAGAGGCTTACAGAAAACTGATAAAACATTTCAGGGTGTCTTCACTTGACGGTTATGGCTGTGAGGGCATGATAGTGGCAATTTCTGCAGGTGGTGCGCTTCTTAATTATCTTGAAGAGACCCAAAAAAATATGCTGTCCTTCAGGAAAGTTAGTGTCCTGAGACGTGCTTCACATATGCTGATAGATGCGGCTACGCTAAGGAATCTGGAAATTACAAGGAACATGCGGAGTGGCGAAACAGAGGGCAGTCTTCTATGGGTAATTGATGAAACACTGACCCCGATGGGCGGAAGACTTTTAAGGAGCTGGCTTCTCAATCCTTTGCTTAATCCGGAAGAGATTCTGGAGAGGCAGGATGCAGTGCATGTATTGATGTCTGATGCAGGGCGGCTCTCAAAATTCCAGGTTCACCTGAAGGGTATATATGATATTGAACGTCTGGCCTCACGCATTGGCAGCGGAACTGCTAATGCAAGAGACCTTCTGGCATTGAAAAATTCACTGAAGATCTTACCAGAATTAAAGATTCTCCTTGAAGAATATGATAGTAAGACGGTCGGGTCCTTACATAAACAGATTGATACATTTTCTGACATAAGAGACCTTATTGAAAAGGCAATAGCTGAAGACCCTCCCTTCACACTGAAAGACGGCGGCCTGGTAAGGAAGGGGTTTAATGCTGAGGTAGATGAACTGCGTGAGATAAGCAGCAGCGGCAAAGATTTTATAGCAAATCTGCAGGCAAAGGAAAGGGAACGGACTGGAATATCATCACTGAAGGTCGGATACAATAAAATATTCGGCTATTACATAGAAATTACAAAAGCAAATCTGTCTCAGGTTCCCGATGATTATATAAGGAAGCAGACCCTCGTTAACGGCGAGAGGTTTATAACTCCTGAACTGAAAGAGTATGAGTCAAAAATTCTGGGTGCAGAAGAACGGCTCAAAAATCTTGAATACGATGTTTTCATAAAGGTAAGAAATATTATTGCCCTTGAGACCGAAAAACTTCAGAAAACATCAGCAGCGCTTGCAGAACTTGACGCCCTGCACAGTCTGGCTTACATCGCAAAAAAATATGGTTATGAGCGCCCGCTTGTTTACGATGGAGATGTAATACAGATTTCTGAAGGCCGACATCCTGTGATCGAGAGATTGTCTGCAGGAGATAAATTTATTCCGAATGACACATTGATAGATTTCGGTTCAAGCAATATATTAATAATTACCGGACCCAACATGGCCGGGAAATCAACTTACATGAGGCAGATTGCGCTGATTGTACTGATGGCGCAGATCGGCAGTTTCGTGCCGGCCAGGGAGGCCCGGATAGGAATTGCAGACAGGATTTTTACAAGAATCGGTGCCTCTGATGTGATAACAAAAGGACAGAGCACTTTTATGGTGGAGATGATAGAAACCGCCAACATCCTGAATAATGCGACCGGAAAAAGTCTTATACTGCTTGATGAGGTGGGCCGGGGGACCAGCACCTTTGACGGTATCAGTATTGCATGGGCGGTTGTGGAATACATTTCAAAGGAGTTAAAAACAAGAACCCTCTTTGCAACTCATTATCATGAGCTTACAGAACTTTCACTTATTCTTGAAGGCATCAAAAATCTGAATGTGGCTGTGAAGGAATGGGGGGATGAAATAATTTTTCTCAGAAGGATCGAGGAAGGCGCTGCGGATAAGAGCTATGGTATTCAGGTTGCGCGGCTTGCAGGCCTGCCCGTAACAACTATAGAGAGGGCCAAAGAAATTTTATCCAATCTTGAAAAGTCGGAGCTCAATGAACTTGGGGCGCCAAGACTCGCATATACCTCTGCCCCTTTATCTGCAGACCCGGTAAAAGCCGGCCAACTTGATCTCTTCACTACGCAGGCAGACCCTGTGATAAAAGAAATCCTCGGGCTTGATATATTGAGCATGACTCCGCTTGAGGCGCTGAATAAATTATCCGAGATAAAAAAGAAGCTGGGTTAATTAAAACGCTCTTATGATAAAGCGGGTGCCCTGATAATTGAATACAACGCCGTTTTCTGTGATCTCTTCAACCTTCAGATTTTTAGCTGCTGTATCGCCTTCTCTTAATATATTGCCGTTGATATTAATCAGCCGGGTCGCAGGGCTGTCTGAATAGATATGACCGTAGATGGCAATCTGAGGTATTTCGCTTTGCAAAGCTGCCGGCAAACGATTCAGTTCAGGGATGCCATTTTCTGTAATGGTCCCTGCGCCGACATGCAATTGCTCATTAGGTGCAAGAGGCTTGTTTTGGAGTTTCTGTTCGGCTGATGTTTCTTCATATCTCACATCGGGTTTCTTTCGTACTTTTACAGTTTCCTTCAACTTGACAGCAGGGGGCTGCTCTTTAGGGGTTGTGTTGCTGGAGAGAGTTTTTCCGGGTTCTTCTGAAGCATTATCAGATTGTGGCGCTTGTTTCTTGAGGGTGGTTATATTTTCTTTTGCAGAATTTAAAGGGACTGGAGATATTAATGATGTTGGATACAGCCAGAGCGCAAGTATGCCGATATTCAGTATCAAACTTACCAGAACCAGATACAGCAGTATAGGGCGTTTTTCGGTGCGCTTTAATTCAGGAATGTGAACAGTCATTATGTCAGGCGCCGCAGTATTCTGTTTTTTTTGCTCTAATTTTTTTAATGCATCAAGAATAAATGACATGGAATTTATCCCTCTGTTTTTTAAGTTACTGGCTAAAACGTATACTTGATAGCTGAGGTATTAACTCATTGTTTTCATAGTGGTTTATTGTAAGTATAGCTATGGTTGCAATGATAATAACTATCAAGGCCCATCCAATTATTTTTTTATGCTGGCTAAAACGTTTTTCTTTTCCAAACACCTCATGTGCTGCTGTTGTCAGCCGGGACTTATTGACCTTATTTTTCCCTTGAGCGAAGGTTCCAAGCAGGGCGCGGTCACAAAGGACATTGACAAGACGCGGTATGCCGCTGCTTAGTTTGTAAAGTTTATCAAGGGCTGAATCAGAAAATAAGGAATTTTTTACCCCGGCAACTTTAAGACGATGTGCGACATATGCCGTCACATCTTTTCTGGACAATGGATTCAGATGATAGCGGGCTATAATCCGCTGGGAGAGCTGGCGCAGTTTAGGTTTAGACAGTTTATCCCTGAGTTCAGGCTGGCCCAGCAGGATAATCTGAAGAAGTTTGACCTGATTGGTTTCGAGATTGGTCAGGAGACGCAGTTGTTCAAGCACGTCCGCACTCAGATTCTGCGCTTCATCTATAATGAGCACAGACTTCTGCCCCTTTGCATGTGCGTCAAGCAGATAGGCATTAATCTTATCAACAAATATCTTTATGCTTTTATTATCGGGCGGGTATTGAATGCTGAATTCATCGCAGATTGCAGATAGCAGCTCTTCAGCCGTTAATCTCGGATTAATGATAAATGCAACAGTTGCATTTTCAGGTATCTGTTCCAGCAAACATCGGCACACCGTGGTTTTTCCGGTGCCAACTTCCCCTGTGAGAAGGACAAAGCCGCCATCACTGCCGAGTCCGTAAAGAAGATGGGCGAGCGCTTCTCTGTGCTGTTCGCTCATGTAGAGGTAACGCGGGTCCGGAGCGATGGAGAAAGGCATTTCCTCAAAACCAAAGTATTCCTTGTACATAGTGGCTCGAATTATTTATAAATAGTTATGTTATTAATATCAAATCTCTTGAAATATCTTTAATATCTTTTAGGCGACATAGAAGCCTGTGAAAGAATTTCTATAATCGACAAACTACATATTACATCTTTGCTTCAAGCAGTTTCTTTTATTTCTTTTCCCTACCCCCTACTCCCTTTTTAAAGGTGTCGTATAGAAATTCTTTCACAGCCTCCCATGTCTGCAGATATTGGAATAGTGTTTGCTATGAATTATGTAGACTGAAAAGAAATATTGCTTCGCTTCGCTCGCAATGACAAGCGAGGGACCTGCTCGCAAAGACAGCTAAAATACTTATTCAGCAACCTGCTAAGTTACAGTTTTACATTAAGCACTTACATAAAGAGTAATACAGGAGTCATGGAAAATACAATAATCTTCTAAATCTTCCATTTCTTTTTTCCGGTTGGAGCTTTTGTAGCGGACCTGAGTATTGCCTGGAATTCTTTACGGGGGATCTCGTGCGCCCCGAAAGATTTCAGGTGAGAGGTTGTCATCTGACAATCAATGAGCGTGAAATTCCATTTGACAAGTTGTTGAACGAGTGTGACGAAGCCGACTTTAGAGGCTCCGCTTTTTGTGGTAAACATTGATTCTCCAAAAAAAACTGAGCCGAGCGCAATTCCATAAAGTCCGCCTGCGAGTTTGCCTTCAAACCAGCTTTCAACAGAATGTGCATAACCTGAATGATGCAGGGCGATGTACGCATCTATCATTTCATTTGTAATCCATGTATCGCCTTTATCTCTTTGATGGACAGAGGCGCATTTTTTTATAACCTGTTCAAACACTGTATCGAAAGTGACTTTAAAAATACCTTTGCTGATTGTTTGACGAAGACTTCGTGATATTTTCAAGTCTTCAGGAAGCAGGACAAGACGTGGATCAGGCGTCCACCATAGAATGGGATCACCTTCCGAATACCACGGGAAGATTCCCATAGAATATGCAAGGAGGAGCCGTAATTCACTGAGGTCGCCTCCTACTGCGAGAAGACCGTTGTCTTCCGCAAGCTCGGGAGGAGGGAAGATGAGTTCGTCAGAAAGTTCAAAGATGGGCATTTGCCAATCAGGAATACTTGAATGTCAGTTTATCATTTTTGAAATCAATAAAGACCTTGCCGCCTTTGATGAGCTTGCCAAAAAGGATCTCTTCTGATAAGGCATCCTTTATTTCTTTTTGCGTAAGCCGTCCAAGCGGTCTTGCTCCAAACTGTGGGTCATATCCATATTTTGCCAGCCATTTTCTTGTATTATTCGAAACAGTGATGATTACATTTTTCTCCACAAGCTGCTGCTGCAGTTCTGTAATGAATTTATCCACAACTTTTTTCATTATTTCGGCTGTAAGAGAATTGAATGTGATTGTTGCATCGAGACGGTTTCTGAATTCTGCGCTGAATAAGCGGTTGACAGCGTCTTTGCCTTTTGAGCCGGCGTCTTTTATCCGGTTTCCAAAACCGATAACTCCTTTTTCCATGTCTGTTGTTCCTGCATTTGACGTCATGATGAGAATGACGTTCCGGAAGTCCGCCTTTTTTCCGTTGTTATCAGTTAATGTAGCATAATCCATTACCTGAAGAAGAATGCTGAATATATCAGGATGCGCTTTTTCGATTTCATCAAGCAATAGAACGCTGTGTGGATGTTTCCTGATTGCATCTGTTAATAAGCCTCCCTGATCGAATCCAACATAACCGGGAGGTGCGCCAATCAATCTGGAGACAGTATGTTTCTCCATATATTCGCTCATGTCGAATCTGATAAACTGGATACCCATGACATTTGCAATTGTCTTTGTGACCTCTGTTTTTCCGACTCCTGTAGGCCCGACAAAAAGGAATGAGCCTATGGGCCTTTCCTGCGCTCCAAGGCCGGCCCGGGAGCGTTTAATTGAAGATGCAAGAGAGTGGATGGCTTCATCCTGTCCAAAGACAGCATTTTTCAACTCGCTCTCCAGACTCTTCAGCTTTTCCATATCAGATGTTGAGACGTTGCGCTTTGGAATTTTTGCTATCTTTGCGACAACATCTTCTATCTCGTGTGGTCCGACAGTTTTTTTGGTCTTGTAAGCTGGAGACAGTTTTAATAGCGCTCCTGCTTCATCAATTACATCAAGCGCTTTATCAGGGAGATACTTGTCGTTGATATATTTTGCTGAAAGCTCTGCAGCAGTCTTAAGGGCGGTGATGGTATATTTCACGCCATGGTATTTTTCATAATATGGTTTCAAGCCTTTTAAAATCAGGCAGGTTTCATAAATATCCGGTTCGTGAATCTCTATCTTTTGAAAACGCCGTGAAAGTGCGCGGTCCTTCTCAAAATAGTTCTTATATTCTTCATATGTGCTGGTCCCTATGCAGCGCATTTTGCCTGCATTGAGAATTGGTTTCAGGATATTTGATGCATCTATGGAACCGCCGCTTGTAGCGCCTGCTCCGACAATTGTATGTATTTCATCGATAAAAAGAATGGCGTCGGGGATTGCTTCCAGGCTTTTGATTGTCGCCTTGAGTCGGGCCTCAAAGTCCCCGCGGTATTTTGTTCCTGCAAGCAGCCCTCCCATGTCAAGAGAAAATATGCGGGCTTTTTTCAATAGATCAGGTACTTCGCCTTTATGGATTTTAAGTGCCAGCCCCTCGACAATTGCGGTCTTGCCGACACCCGGGTCCCCGACAAAAACCACATTGTTTTTTCTCCTTCTGCAGAGGACCTGAACTGTTCTTTTTAATTCATTATCTCTGCCTACAAGAGGATCAATGCTGCCGTCTTCAGCTTTTTGAATAATGTCCACTGTAAATTGTTTTAAAGCATCGCTTTTTTTAATTTCATATTTGCCGGGAGCCGTTTTCGATTCATGAAGATGTTCATTTATGGGGTTATCTGAAAATTTTGATATTCCGTGTGAAATATAATTAATAACGTCAAGACGTGATATGCCCTCTGATTCGAGAAAGTACAGAGCGTGAGAATCATTTTCTAGAAAAATAGCTGAGAGGATATCGCCTGCGTCTGTCTCATGTTTCTCTGCCGACCTTACATGACTGACTGCAGTTTGAATGACTCGTCTGAAGGCAATTGTAGTCTCGGGATATGATTTGGATTTTTCCGGAAGCTTGGGCACTTTATCATTAAAGAATTTTTCCAGTGCTGTTTTTAGTCTTGGAATGTTGCCGCCGCAGTTAGAAATAATTTCAATTCCCCAGTCATTATGAATGATGGCGAATAGGATATGCTCGACTGTTAAATATTCGTGGCGGCGCATCTCGGCCTCACGGATGGTTGCCTCTAAAGACAATTCAAGCTCTTTATTAATCATTCTTTCTCCATTGTGCACTGTAGTGGAAACCCGTTTTGCCGGGAAAGATCATGTACTGTTTGAATCTTTGTCTCTGCAATTTCACGGGTATAGACACCGGCAAGACCTTTTCCATTCTTGTGAACATGAAGCATTATCTGGATAGCTTCGACAGGCGGTTTATGGAATATTTGCTCAAGAACATTGACGACAAAATCCATTGTCGTATAATTGTCATTGATTAGAAAGACCTTGAAGAGCGCTGGAGATTTTACTTCCTGTCTTTCCTTGACTTCAATATGTTCATTCGGTTTGAATTTGATCTCATCCATTGCGTATCACCTTACAGGTATTGTAACTTGAGAAACACGTTAAATGGAAGATTGCCGATCATGACCAATGCCGGAAAAGGTCAATGGCAACAGTAGCGCACTGCATCATGAATTATAAAATTCAGCTCTGTTTGCGGCGTTTCATATATAAAGCCACCCCTGATATTCCTGCGCCAAGCAAGAGTAATGTTGATGGTTCAGGTACAGCCATCGGGATTTCAGCTTGAATAATAAGTTAACGGCATTTTCAAAGCAAATGTTTTTCCAAGTTCTAATATGCTGTTTTTATTTAATAGGGAATGACAATATTTATAACAGTAGCAAATAAATACAAACAAAAACGACAGTGGTGTGAATAAACTTATACTGTATATTTATCTGTATAACAATTGGTGAGCTGTGCTCTTTGGGTGGAGGGTATATTTTTTGGAGTCTCTAAGTAATTACCTAAGGTAATCTTTGACAATTTTCCTGATGGTTTCAATATCTAGTTTTAACTGCTTTGCAAGGTCTTCAGCGCTGGAAAACTTTATTTCATCCCTTATGCGCCTGATAAAAGAGACTTTAAGGATTTTACCGAGAAGTTCATCATTGAAGTCCAGGATATGTGTCTCAAAACTAAATTTTTTATCACCGAAAGTTGGGTTGAAACCTATATTGGTAGCACCTCCATATTTCTTGCCGTTTATTTCCGCTATAACTGCATATACTCCATCTTTTGGAAGCAGTTCGTTGGCAGTTAAAAGATTAGCCGTCGGAAGATTTAGAATACTTTTCCCTCTTTTTGCTCCTTCTATCACTATGCCTTCTACGGAATATAATCTTCCTAATAATATTGATGCTTCATCAACCTTTCCTTTTGCAATAAGGGTTCTTATTCCGGAACTGCTGGGTATGGAATTGTTAACTTTAACCTCATCTACAACAGTAACACTGAAGCCGCATTTTTTTCCCATTTCCTTTAACAATTCAGGAGAGCCTTTTCTCCCTTTCCCAAAAAGATAATTCGAGCCTATAATGATTTCTTTGACTCCAAGTAGGTTGCAGAGAAAAGTAGTTACAAAATCTTCTGGTGATATATTTGCAAATTCTTTTGTAAAATTTGCACAGATGATGATATCTATTCCGGCAATCTCTATTAGTTTAAATTTGTCTTTGTAAGTAGTGATGAGTTTAGGGGCCCTTTCAGGGGCAATTACCCTTAGTGGATGTGGTACAAATGTAAAAACAACGGATGTTCCATGACATTCTTTTGCACGATTTATCAGCATTTGAAAAATTGCCTGGTGCCCGAGATGAACACCATCAAAATTGCCGATTGTCAGTATCGGATAAGGAAAATTTTCTCTAATATTTTCTGTCCCATCTATTATCTTCATTTTTGATATATTAAACTTTTTAATTTATAAAAATTTATCTTGACAATTAAAAATCTCATTGATATTGTATTGCAATTATTAAATAAAATTTAATAATAGGGCTAATAGATTGATTTGTCAATTAACCTTGCCCCTTTGTTTAAAAAATTTACATTGATTGTAAAAAAAATAAAAGTTATAATACTGTATTGCAAAGATATCCAATTGTATATTCAATAGAAGAAATAGTACCGTTATTTTTTAGATAGTTATAATTACTTTAGCTTGAAGGAATTTAAGCAATGTCAAAGCAAGATTTCATTATTTTAGTAGCTGATAGTAACCATCCCAATATTGAGGCAATAAAGTCAACCCTTACCCGCCATAATGATATTAAATATAAATTTGATATTGTTCATACCGGAAAAGATCTATTTGAGAAAGCTGAAGGAAATAAGTTCGATCTTCTACTATTAAATCGGTCATTCTCTGACTCAAATGGCATCAAGATTCTTGATGAGATATCAAGAAGGAAATTAGATGTGCCGGTGATTATGATTGTTGAGGATGGCAAGGAAGAATTGGGCGTTAAAGCAATGGATAAGGGAGCATATGATTATTTGACGGAAGAAGAAATTAAAACTGTATCCATAAGCCGCGCCATACGCCGGACTATACAGAGAAAGAAACTGGAAGATGATATTAAGGAATCCATCAAGAAGCTGGAAAAACTGGCGATAAGAGATGGATTAACTGGATTATATAATCATAATCATTTTAAAGAAATATTAAAGAGTGAATATAAGAAGTCAAAAAGACACATACAGCCTCTTTCCTGCATCATGATTGATCTCGATCACTTTAAATCGGTGAATGATACATATGGACATCAATTTGGTGATCATGTACTGGTCTATTCTTCTGAGATTTTAAAGAAGCTGGTAAGGGATACGGATTTTGTGGCCCGTTATGGCGGTGAAGAATTTTTTATTGTTTTACCTAATACCAATCTGGAAGGGTCTTTTATATTGGCTGAAAGGATACGCAGTGCATTCGAAAGCAATATATTCAGGAAAGGAGAAATTTCAGCAGTTGTTACCGTGAGCCTGGGGATTTCTTCTACCCTGGATAATAATGTAACAGGAGACAATGACCTCATTTCTAATGCAGACAAGGCCCTGTACCGTGCAAAATGGAGAGGAAGGAACAACGTTTGTACTTATGAGGAGACAGAATTTAATGAGGCTGTTGGCATTAAGGAAGAGGAGAAAAAGATAAAAGATTTTTATGTCAGGCTTGAAAGTGTCAATGAAAATATAAAAGAGACATGTATTGAATCTGCTCACAATATATTGCTCGAAATGAATAGCTGGTGGGATAATGTTAAAGAACACTCTGTCCGGGTTAGTAATTATGCAGAAAAACTAACCAGGGAACTGTCTTTATCCGATGATGAAGTAAATGTAGTGAAGCGTGCTGCATTGCTGCATGATATAGGACTGATTGGTATTAATGCAAAGATATTAAAAAAGAAAGAGAAGTTAACGGATATTGAATACAATCTGATAAAGAGACATGCAAATATAGGAGTAAAAATAATAGAGAGAACAAAACTGTTCCATAAAGAACTCCCAATCGTTCTGCATCATCATGAAAGATTTGACGGCAATGGTTATCCTCATAAGTTAAAAGGTGATAATATTCCTTATGGAGCGCGGATAATGGCTATCGTTGAGGCTTACGATGTTATGAGGACAGATACGCTTTATAGAAAAGCCAATTCATCCAGGGAAGCTCTTGCAGAGCTCAAAGAGTGTGCCGGCAAACAGTTTGATCCGCATATGGTTGATGTTTTTGTGAAGATTGTTAATCAAGACTGATCTTAAAATATTTCCTTAAAAAACTTGCCCGAAAATATTATAATCTGTTTACAATAAATTCATTCAGTCAGCATCACAATGACGAAAATCAACTGCAAAGATGAAGATAATTGCATTTAATGGGAGTCCCAGAAGTGAAGGAAATACGGAACTGCTTCTTAAGGCAGCCATTAAGGGAATTGAAGATGCAGGCTTTGCTGTTCATACGTTTAATCTTAATGCAATGAATATCAGGCCGTGTCAGGATTGCGGTGGATGTGATGAAACAGGAAGGTGTATTGTCAATGATGATATGGACCAGATATATGAGGCGATCCGCAGCGCCGACAGGATCATACTTGCTTCACCGATATTCTTTTTCTCGGTAAGCGCTCAGTCAAAAGTTGTAATAGACAGATGCCAGAGTTTCTGGTGTGAAAGATATCTTTTAAACAAGCCGATCTTATCTGGACTTGATGATAGGAAAGGATTGTTGTTACTGGTGGGTGGGATGAAGAAAGACATTGGCGTACAGTGTGCCGAAGCGAGTGCTAAGGCCTTTTTCAGAACTATAAGTGTTGCTGAACATAAAACACTTTTTTATTTGGGCATAGATAAGAAGGGAGAAATCCTGTCTCATTCCACAGCGCTCAAAGACGCCTATGAAGCAGGTAGAAAGCTTGTAAAGTTAGAAGTTAGATAGTGGCATTCTTTTCGTCATTCCCGCAAGCGAGGCACGTCGGGTCACCTTAGGCGACTCGCCGAGGCGAGAATCCTCTTGGAAGAAGATTCCGGACAAGCCGGAATGACATTTTCGGGTTCATGACAAGTCAGATTATTCATTGATAATTTGCTTTCAACTGACCGCAGGCTGCTGAAATGTCTGCACCCATACTTTTTCTGATTAATACGGTAATTCCTGCTTTATGCAGTATGCTCTGAAATTCAAGTATTTTTTTCAGGTCTGTTTGCTCAAATAATCGCATCGTTTTTTGCAGAGGGGTGGGATTATAGGAAATTAAATTAACTTTAGAGCGGATCCCCCTTAACAACTTTACAAGTCTAAGGGCATCTTCTTTCGTGTCATTAATTCCCTTCAGTAAAACATATTCAAAAGTTATGCGCCTAAAGGCTGATAGAGGGAATGCTTTACAGGCCTTTAAAAGTTCTTTTAAAGGATATTTTCTATTAATGGGCATGATGCTGTTTCTTACCTCATCAGTTGTTGCATTAAGTGAGATGGCAAGATTGACTTCTGGAATTATTTCAGCAAGTTTATAGATATTTGGGACAATACCTGCTGTTGAAACAGTGATCCTTCTTTTAGAGAAATTCATAAGACTTGTAATCCTTCTGAGGGCCTCTGCAACTTCCTGGAGATTATTTAACGGTTCACCCATTCCCATAAAGACAATATTAGCGATGGCAGGTTGTGAGTATTCATACAGTTTCTGCAGCGGCGCTGCATGCTGTGTTTCTGCTAACAGATATCTTTTTACAGTTATTACCTGATCTACGATTTCATATGCGTTGAGATTTCTTTTAAATCCTAACTTCCCTGTTGCACAGAATACGCAGCTTAGAGCACAGCCAACCTGGGATGATATACACAATGTAAATTTATTTCCTCCTCTCGCATTAGGAATAAGAACACTTTCAATGGATTCGCCATCTTCGAGCTGAAAGAGAAATTTTTGAGTGCCGTCGCTGGAAACCTGTTTTTGCAGGAGCTTCAGATTGCTTATGCATGCAGTTTTCTTAAGCTGTTCACGAAATTCCCGTGGCAGGTCTGTCATCTCATCAAAAGATCTTGCCAGTTTTTTATACATCCAGTTGATGATCTGCTGGGCCCTGTAAGGTTTCTGACCCAGTTCAGTAATGAATGTGTTGATCTCCTGCTGTGAGAAGCTTCTAAAGTTGTTTTTCATAAATTCCGATATAAACCACTATAGACGATTATAACGTATTTTTTAAAGAGGGTTAGCGCCGTTTATTGGAAGATTGTCTGACTAACGATATGGTTAAGAAAATATTGATAGTTGATGATTCACCTATTGCCAGAAAGATGCTGAAGAGCTGCATACCTAAAGATCAGGGGTTTGAATTCCATGAAGCATGCAATGGCAGTGAGGGGGTAGAAAAATACAGGAGCGTCTGTCCTGATGTTACCTTCATGGATTTGACAATGCCTGTAATGACAGGTTTTGAAGCGATTGAGGAAATAATAAAACACGACAGGAATGCGCTGATTATCGTTGTTACTGCTGACGTGCAGTTGAAGGCTATTAAAACTGTTCTTGATTCAGGCGCTTATATGGTATTGAAAAAGCCTTTAAAGAAAGAGGATCTCCTTATTGCTCTGTCAAAGGCGCAGGACACGTTACAACAGGTTAAATAAATGATGGAAACAGACAATAAACAAGTTCTATCAAGTGAAGAGTTAGAGATACTGCAAGAGATAATGAATATTGCTTTTGGGAAGTCCGCAGCGGATCTGACAGACGTGATAGATACCCATGTAGTTCTTAATGTTCCATTTATCAATGTAATGCATGTAGCTGCACTGCCTGATTATATCCGCAACTATGTAAAAGATTATGTAAATATCAGTATCGTTGAACAGCGTTTTTGGGGACGGTTCAGGGGAGACGCCCTTTTGGTATTTTCTTCAGGTTCAGGTAAAGAGTTGATAGGAATGTTGCAGCATGGAGAAGGTATGAGTCTGGTATCTGATCATATTGAAATATTAGAAAGAGAAACCCTGATGGAAGTTGGCAATATCCTTATTGGCGCCTGTGTCGGCAAAGTAGCAGAGCTGCTTAAGGATATCGTTACCTATACGCCTCCAGTGATTGTATTGGAGAGACATTATGAAGATGCATTTTCTGAAAATGACTTTGCCCCTGATCAAACGGCCATTGTCCTGAAAACAGATTTTAATTTTAGTGAAGGCAATATCAGCGGCTTTTTATTTCTTGTAACAAGCAACGATTCCATTCAATGGCTCAAGGATGCTTTGCAAATTTTTATAGAACAGTATGAATGATATTACAGCAGATATTTGACGCAATCAATTTAGGGCTTGTCATTCTTGACAGGGATTTGAAGATTCAGGAATGGAACCGGTGGATGGAAGTCCACAGCGGTATCGAAGCTGATAAAATAAAAAACTCCTCCATTTTTGATACCTTTCCTCATTTAAACAATCCAAAATTTACAAGAAGCTGCAAATCGGTATTTACTTTTGGGAACTTCTGTTTTTTTTCGCAAAAACTCCATCACTATCTGTTCCCCTTCAAAACAAAAAGTTTATCCGAAATTAATTTTGAATATATGCAGCAGAGTTGTGCAATGGGACCTTTGCGAGATGAAAACAACAATATAAAATATCTTTTTATTTATGTTCAGGATATGACAGAGGTTGCCATATATGAACACAAGCTTGTAGAAATAAACATGAGGGACGGGCTTACCGGTATTTATAACAGAAGATTTCTGGAGATAAAACTGAAGGACGAGTTTAACAGATATAAAAGATACGGGGGTGTTTTCAGCATCATTATGTTCGATATAGATTATTTTAAAAAAGTAAATGATACATACGGTCATCAGTGTGGTGATTTTATTTTGAAGTCTGTCAGTTCAAGAGCTTCCTCACTCATCAGAAATGTAGATTATCTGGCCCGCTACGGCGGAGAAGAATTTTGCTGTGTGCTTCCCGAGACTGGAATTCATGCGGCCCTTGCAGTAGCAGAACGTTTCAGGACAGCCATATTACAGCAGGAAAACAATTTTGACAACAATGTTATAAAAGTCACTATAAGCCTGGGGGTTGCTGAATTTCAGAAAGATATGGAGTCTGATAGCACGTTACTTAAAAAGGCAGACGAAGCTCTTTATAAGGCTAAAAAGGAAGGGCGCAACATGGTTGTTGTAATGCAGTGACTTGCCGACAGACTTAAGGGGATATGACTATCTTCCATCACCCTCCTGAATTATTTCTTTTGCAAGCCGTCAAAGTGTTGACGTTGTTTTTTTTATATGGCAATATAGTAGCATGCAACGCATCCTGATCATTGACGACGAGCCATCTATCAGAGAATTGCTGAAGGATTTTTTCACAGGCAAAGACTTTGAGGCTGCCACGGCAACAGATGGTGAAGCGGGTCTGGCTTTGCTGAAGGAAGACAAATTCGACCTGTTATTGCTTGATCTTATGATGCCTGGCATAAACGGCCTCGACGTTTTGCGTGAAATCAATTCTGAAAAACTTGATATCCCCACTATTGTAATTACTGCAAGAAATGACGTACCTTCCGCAGTGGAGGCGATGAAACTCGGAGCTTTTGACTATAAGACAAAACCCTTTAATCTTGAAGAAATACATCTTTCAGTAAAAAGGGCGCTTGATGTCTCAAAACTTCAGGAAGAAAATTTCAGGCTCCGGAAAGAACTCAGGAAGAAATTCAGTACCCATAAGATTGTCGGCAATTCCCTGCCTGTTCAGGAAGTTATTAAATTTATAGAAAAGATAGCTGACACAGACAGCACAGTACTTGTAACTGGAGAGAGCGGCACAGGCAAAGAACTTGTTGCAAAGACAATACACTATAACAGTTCAAGGGCCCGCAATCCTTTTGTGCCACTGAATTGCGCTGCTATTCCTAAGGATATACTCGAATCCGAACTTTTTGGACATGAAAAAGGCGCTTTTACCGGAGCGATAACAACAAGAATAGGCCGCTTTGAACTTGCAAACAATGGCACCCTTTTTCTTGATGAAATCGGAGAACTGGCGCCTTCCCTTCAGGTCAAACTGTTAAGGATTCTTCAGGAAAAAGAATTTGAAAGAGTTGGCGGCATTAAGACTATTAAGGTAGATGTCAGGATTGTTGCAGCGACGAACAGGGACCTGGAAAAGGCAGTGAAAGATGGTACTTTCAGGGAAGATCTCTATTACAGGCTGAATGTAATCCCGTTACATCTGCCACCGCTAAGAAGGATGAGAGAAGATATTCCTTTATTGGTCGAACATTTTATATCAGAGATGTCAAAGAGGAAGAAAAAAGAGACTCTGACGATTTCAAATGAGGCCCTGAATTGTCTTGTAAATTATAAATGGCCCGGCAATGTGCGAGAACTGGAAAATCTTATAGAAAGACTCATAATCCTTAAAGAGGGTGATACCATTACTCCGTATGATCTCCCTGAGAGGTTTCTTGAAAATCGCCCCATACCAAAAGTTGTTACAAAGGCACAATTGTTATCGTCCGAAGGTGTTGATATGAATTTAGTTCTTGATGAAATAGAGAACAATATGATTATTCAGGCACTGGAAATGTCAAAGGGCGTAAAGAGCAAGGCTGCAAGCCTTTTGGGTCTCAACAGAACTACGCTGATTGAGAAAATGAAAAAGAAATCTATAAGTTCCCACGTAAAAACAGTCGAATAATTAAATCCCTCCGCTTACCTGCATCATTCATAAATTTTGCAGCAGGTGCAGAAAACACATTGACAGGTCTGGCAATGTGTTTGTGAATGATATGGATTAAGCACTTCAAACCGTCATATTAATGACATCCTGTTCTTCCTGAAAGTCATAAAAAACCAGCACTTTGATTTGGCATATTAATTGCTCTTAATAACGGCGTGAATATTCTGTTTGTAGTAAGTGCTTCGTTATTTCTGGTTTGTTTTTATAACCCGCATATCTCAATGGCTGCGCCTCAGCATGACGGGACGCCCCCCATGCAGGTAAGAGCCAGCAAGCATTCTGATTTTCTGAGAATAGTTCTTGAAGGCCCTGACGCTCTGATATCCAATGGGAAAGTGGCCCGTGAAGGGGAAAATATTGTTGTTAAATTTTCAGATGCAGATTTTGTGTTAATGCAGAAGAAACTGCTTATACCGTATAAGAAAAATAATAACGCAATAATATTTTCAGTAAACGATATAGGTATTTTGAAGGTTTTTACTCTTAAAGAACCGAGCCGCCTTGTCATTGATGCATTTAAGGGGGTAACTGCAGCCAAGCCAGTTAAAAAAGACAGCAACGCTGGTAAAAACAAGATCAGCACATCAGTATCTTTTTTCAGTACGGACGCTGAGGCCTCTACCATTCAGGAAAAACATAATGCGGACCGCCCTGTTTCAGAACAAAATCATAATCAGGAGAGTGCAGCAATTGCTAATGATGACAGAGCTGACGAGAGCAGTTTTATTCCTGAGAAATTCAAGAAAACATGGACCCTTCTGAAAAAAGAAAATAATCTGCATAAGGTAATGGCAGAGCTTTCAGCAAACAAACCTTCCGATGTTGAGTCTCTTGCTGTTTATCATTTTATCTATGGTGAAGCCTTGAGTGCTATGAAGCGGCATCTTGAAGCCATAGAACAACTGCGTCTGGCATATATATATGCATCTGATGAAAAGCTGAAAGAAATATCGCTTGTCAGAAGGGCTGAGGAGTATGTAGCACTTGGTTTTATATATGAAGCAGAGAGCAATTACTCTGTTTTTATAAAAGACTATCCGTCATCAAAATATCTTGAGAAGGCGCACTTGGGGATGGCTGATTGTTTATCAGAGACCGGATATTATGATGAAGCAGTAGAACACTACGAAAAAGCGGGCCAGAGCCCCGAAGTTATGTTTCATCTGGCCAATGCATTGCAGCAACTTGAAAATATTGATGAAGCCCGGAAGGTATATATGGATGCTCTGCAGGCTGATAAAACTTATCCCCAAAGATCTCCAGAAACGCTTTATCTTATGGGTGAGAATCTGAGGATGTCCGGTAAACTCACCGAGGCAAAAGAATTTTTATCGTCTGTCAATAACAGCCCTTACAAAGATAATGCCAGTATCAGTCTCGGCCTTATAGCAATGGAGGAATCTGACAATGAAGAGGCTATAAAATATTTTCGCTCTGCAACCTCTTCAAAAAATATGAAAGTAAAAATTAAAGCCTTATTCGATCTTTCATTGGCCTTTCTTAAAAGCGGCAGGCTGAAGGAGTCCACTGCAACTCTTGAAGAAGTGAGAAAGAATTATCCCGATTCTTCCATGTATGATGAGGCACTGCTGGTGCTCTCCAAACTTTATAAACACGAGGGCCGCATAAAAGAATCTGTTTCTCTGCTAAAAGAACTTGTTTATGGGAGTTATCCTCCCAAGGATGTCTTCAGTGAAATTGAAACTCTTTTAGTTGAAGTAAGCGGGAAAACAGGCGCTGGTGCAGATGGAGGATTGGATTTCACAACTTTATGGAAAGAATTTGGACAATGGATGCTGGATGCAACAAGAGGGGAGTTTTTGCTGAAAATGGCAACAAATCTTAAACCTGAGGGGCAACCATTCCTTCAGTTAAGTTCATGGCTTGTGGAGAATACCTCCGGGAATGTAAGGCTGACTGCAGCGTTTAACCTGGCAGATTATTATGCAGGACTGGAAGAGATTCAGCTTGCAGAGAAATATCTTGCAGTTGTGAAAGAAACGGGCAAAGAATTAAAAGCCAGGCAGTCAAGTGACGCTGTCCTGAGGATTGAAGCCAGGATAAATCAAATCAGTAAAAACACAGAGGCTGCGTTAAAGAATGTTATGTCCCTTAAGGAATTTGAAACAGGAGATTATAAGCTGCTCGGAAAAATAATATCTGACCTGAAACAATCCGGCTCAGGCAATATAAAACAGGCGCTGGCTTATTATGAAAAAATGATAAATAAAGTTGAGGGAGAAAATGAAGATTATATCAGACTGGCGGATTTTCTTTATAACACTGATGAAGAAAGGGCCCTTAAATATTACCGGATTGTTTATGAAAAAAATCCAAAGGATGAATGGACCATATACAGGATTGGCCTTATAGTTGATATGCCTGAGACCGGCAAGATGTTAAGCCAGTTGGAAAAAGGCGATAATCTGTTGAGCCGTATTGCAAGAACGAAGCTTATGGAGATCAATCTCTTAAATAAAATAAACGAGGTATATCAATAATTGGACCAGACCGTCAGGCTGAATGAAGCATTTAACAGTTTTACGCAGGCCTCAAAAAGCCTCGAGACATATTATGCAAAGCTGAGAGAGAAGGTCCAGTATCTTACAGAGGAACTGGAGAAGAAGAACGCTCAGCTTAGCGAATTTGAAAAACAGAATGAGCGGAATTCCAGGCTGATAGCAATGGGAGAAATGGCTGCAAAAATTGTCCATGAAATCAGAAGTCCTTTATGCAGCATAGAACTCTTTTCCACCATGCTTTCAAAGGACCTCGAAGGTACAGCTCATGCCGAAATGTCCAGGGGTATTTCAACCGGCATACAGAGCCTCAACAACATCCTTACAAATATGCTGTTGTTTGCCAGAAATCAGAAACCCTCTTTCCGGGAGGTAAGGCTTGCTGCAGTTGTTGAGGAATCAATAAAAATGCTGAGTCCTCTTGCAGAAATCAGGGGGGTCAATGTTGTAACGAATTTGACGAACGACGTTACAGATGGAGATGCGGAATTATCAAAACAGGTTTTTATGAATATATTTCTTAATGCAATCCAGGCTATGCCTGACGGAGGGAGACTGGAAGTTTCAATGCAGTCAGATGATGAATTCATAACCGTAGCAGTCACAGACGAAGGGGAGGGTATCAACCCTGAAAACTTAGAAAAAATATTCGATCCTTTTTTCAGCACAAAAGACAAAGGTACCGGGCTGGGACTTACAATTGCTTACAAAATAATGCAGTGCCACAATGGTTTTATAAAGGCCTTTAAAAACGCTGATAAAGGAAGCATCTTTTATCTTTATTTTCCAAAAAATAAAAATGCAGTCAGCAGAAAAGAGGATGTATTATGCATGAACAGATAAAAACAATACTTGTCGTAGATGATGATACACAACTAAGGGCAGCCTTAAAAGAGGCCATCACCAGGATTGGTTATTCCGTTCTGCTTGCCGAAGACCCTGTTGATGCGCTGAAGAAACTCGAAGACACCCCTGTAGCCATGATTGTAACAGATATGAAAATGCCCAGAATGGACGGCGTTGCATTTATAAAAGAGGCGCGTAAAAGGGTTGGCAACCTGCCGATTCTTGTTATAACAGGTTTTGCGACAATTGAGAATGCTGTTAATGCCATGAAAGAAGGGGCCTGTGATTATCTGATGAAGCCGTTTTCCTTTGATGCTTTAATGAAGGCCATTGAATACATTATGTCTGGTTTTTCATATGCTCATGAAGAAGTATTAACCAATAATGAGACTATGAAGAACCTGATACAGCTTGCGCGGAGTGTAGCTTTGAGTGATATGACGGTGCTTATTCTTGGCGAGAGCGGTACAGGAAAAGAATTGTTTGCCAGGTACATTCACAAGACCAGTCACCGGGGCAAGAAACAGTTTATTGCAGTCAACTGCGCGGCTATTCCTGACAACCTTCTTGAATCCGAACTTTTTGGCTATGAAAAAGGCGCTTTTACAGGTGCAATGGAGAGGAAGATCGGCAAGTTTGAGCTGGCTCATGGAGGGACCATTCTTCTTGATGAAATAGGAGAGATGTCGGCTACATTACAGGCAAAATTATTAAGGGTGCTGCAGGAGAGAGAGATTGACCGGATAGGGGGCAAACAACCTGTGCCTGTTGATGTAAGAATAATTGCTACTACCAACAGGGACCTCAAGAAAGAAATAAATGAAGGGAAATTCAGAGAGGACCTTTATTACAGATTAAGCGCTTTTCCTATTTCTCTGCCTCCGTTAAGAGAGAGAACAGAAGATATCCCGTTACTATCGGAGCATTTTGTAAAAAAATTCGCTGCACAACTGAATAAAAGTATCGCTGGTTTTACTAAAGAGGCAGAGGAGCTGCTTGTAACGAGGTCCTGGAAAGGGAATATCCGGGAACTTGAGAATGCAATTCAGAGGTCCGTCCTCATCGCCAAGACTGATCTTATAAATACAGATGATTTTATGTTTGAAGGAGCTCCTGAGCAGGGCGGTCCTAATAACGGAAGCTTGAAGGAGATGGAAATGGGCCTGATACTTAAGACACTGGAGGAGGCAAATGGCAATAAGACCAGGGCCGCAAAAGTGCTTGGTGTGAGCGTCAGAACAATCAGGAACAAACTTTATGAATACGGGAAAAATTTTCCCACAGTGTGAAAAAATTGACGGAGGCGGGTTAACGGGGTCAAAGAAGCGATGAAGTCAGGCAGTGAAGATAGTGCAACATGTATGAAAAGTGCTGTTTTTTATGCTACTTACTCTATTACAGCATGTCTCCATCGCTTGGCATGATTCTTGTAACATATATGAATTTAGGAGATAGCAATGGACAAAGGGTTTAAAGTTCTTGAAAAAATAGTACAGGCTGCAAATATAAGGCAGAAAGTAATCGCCTCCAATATTGCCAATGCAGATACGCCCGGATATAAGGCTAAAGATGTAAAGTTCAATAATCTGCTCGGCAAGCAGATGAAGCTTTTGACGACAGACCCTAAACACACAGGCGGAGGGAGTGCAGATAATCTCAGCAGTAAAACAGAGGTTGAAAAAAATCTGTCCTGGGAGGACCGTAATAACGTAGAACTCAATGTTGAGATGGCGCATATGACAGAAAATGCCCTTCTTCATGATACTGCGGTTACGATCCTGGGAACAAAAATAAAAATGTATAAAAACGCTATAAGCGTTAGAAGGTGATGCAGTAAAGGCGTGAAGGGAGGTTAGATGGATATTTTCAAGGTGAGCGCCTCGGCGCTTGAAGCACAGCGGGTAAGAATGAATACGATAGCCTCTAACATGGCCAATGCACAGACGACAAAGACAGAGGCCGGCGGTCCGTATGTGAGGAAGGATGTAGTATTTTCAGCAACACCGGTGACATCAAATCCGGCTGATAAACTTGACGGTGTGCGGGTAAGCAATGTAGTTGAAGACAAAAAACCGCCTGTAACAATTTATGATCCGGGACATCCGGACGCAGATGAAAACGGTTATGTTTCAATGCCAAATATAAATGTAATAGAAGAGATGGTGAATATGATGATGGCGCTTCGTGCGTATGAAGCAAATGTCAGGGCCTTTAACATATCCAAGGGCATGTTTCAGAAGGCGCTGGAGCTTGGGAGGTTATAGTGACTGATATTTCCATAAAGAATATCGGCAATACGATTTCAACCAGCAATGTGGACCAGAAGAATGCATCCTCATCAAAGCAGGTTTCCGGAAACAGTTTTGACGATGTTATCAATGAGGCCCTGAGCAAAGTTTCTGCAGTGCAGAATGATGTGGACCAGGCCGTAAGTGAATTGGCAAAAGGCGGAGACATTACAAGCGCCATTCTTGCGGTAGAGAAGGCGGACATGTCATTTCAGTTGATGGTGGAAATAAGGAACAAGCTGATAAACACTTATGAGGAAGTCATGAGGATGTCGGTTTGATGAATAAATTTCGAATTTCGAATATCAAATTACGAAATTGGGAGAGTGGATATGGCAGCTATTGACAACGTTATTGAGAATCTGAAACTCTGGCCGGCCCGCAAAAAGACTACTGCTCTGGCAGTCATAATAATAAGCATAGCCAGTGTAGTGCTTCTTATTTCATGGCTTGAAAAAGTGGATTATCAGGTTTTATTTTCCAACCTGTCTGATAACGATGCCGGAAAAATAATCCAGGAATTGCAGGAGAAGAAGATACCGTATAAAGTCGGCCTGGGAGGTTCGATCCTTGTTGCTTCAGACCAGGTCTATGACGTCAGGCTTCAGCTTGCAGCGCAGGGGCTTCCCCAGGGGGGCGGGGTAGGCTTTGAGATTTTTGATAATACAAATTTTACCACAAGCGAATTTGTCCAGAAGCTTAATTACAAAAGGGCGCTCGAAGGAGAACTGTCAAGGACTATACGTTCCCTTACAGGAGTGGAGCAGTGCCGGGTGCATCTGGTAGTCCCTGAAAAATCCATATTCGCACTTCAGGAGAACAAGCAAAATGCATCTGCAGCGGTCTTCCTGTTTCTCAAGCAGGGAAGAAAACTCAGTAGCAGCGAGGTGGAAGGGATAATACACCTTGTTGCAAGCAGCGTTGAGGGGCTGAATACCGAGAATATTACTGTTGTGGACAGTAAAGGTGAACTCCTTCAGAAACCTAACAGCGACAGCATGCTGAGTCTCAGCAATACGCAGATGGAATTTCAGCATAACTATGAAACAAATCTGGCAGCCAAGATTGTCAGCATGCTCGAGCCGGTGGCTGGCAGGGGGAAGGTAAAGGCCAAGATTTCAGCTTCATTCGACTTCAGGAAAAGTGAAAAGACCGAGGAGAAATATGATCCTGAAGGTATAGTTGTAAGGAGTGAACAGAAGAGCACGGAAAAATCAACTTCAGGGTCCCCGTCCGGCATACCCGGTGTTGCTTCAAATATTCCGGGAGACGGCAGTCCGCAAGTCTCTTCCTCGCAGGGACAGTCCCAGAAGCAGGATGAAATGATCAATTACGAGACGAGCAAGACGGTTACTCATGTAGTTGAATCACCTGTTACGCTGGAGAGGCTGACAGTCGCAATATTGGTAGACGGCATTCTTCCTTCCCAGCAGGGTTCAGTAGAAAATGCAAAGCAATATGTTCCGCGTTCTGAAGAAGACATTAAATTTTATGAAGACATCGTTAAAAAGACTGTAGGTTTTACATCAGACAGGGGAGATGAAATCAGTGTGAAAGTCATGCCGTTCAGGGAGATGGAAATATCTGATATGCAGGAAGCTCCGAAGGAATATATGCCGATCATTCTCAAGGCCCTGAAATATCTCGTGCCGGTTGTTGTAACTCTGTTAATCTTCCTTCTTATAATACGCCCTCTGCTCAAGTCTGTAACAGCGCCTGTGGCAAGAGCTACATCTGCAGCTACCAGGATTGCAGGGGATACTGGAATACTTGAAAATCCCGCGCAGCCCGGTGAGATTACGCTTGAGAAAAAGGTTATTGAATGGGCCAGTAAAAATCCCCAGCAGGCTGCAGTGCTGGTGAAGGGATGGCTTGAGGAGCAATAAATGGCAATGAACGGTTATGAGAAGGCTGCCTTGTTTCTGAGCGCTGTCGGTGAGGAGACAGCAGCTCTGATATTAAAGGACCTGGACCCAGATACTATAGGTAGAATCACGTCATATATGGCGCGCATGAAAAAAACCGACGTCAGCAAGGTTGAGAGTGTTCTTGTTGAGACTCTTGAAAAAGTGGACAGCGGTGAAATTAAGCAGGTCAGGGGCGGGGATTATGTGAAGAAAATATTGACCCGGGGGCTCGGCAATGAAAATGCCGAGAAAATACTGGAGATGGTCTCCAGGGAAAGCCCTCTGGAATCCCTCAAATGGATAAACCCAAAAACTCTCTCAAGTTTTCTTGTTACGGAGCATCCTCAGACTATCGCATTAATATTGTGTCTCCTTGAAGCAGAACAGGCCGCAGCAATTATAGAGGCCTTGCCGGAGCAGATCAGAGGTGATGTAGCTATGAGAGTAGCGACAACTGAGAGGATACCTGATAGTGCATTGACGGAGATAGAAGAGGTACTGAAGTGTCAGATGGATATGGGGAAGGGGGACCAGGGGAAGACTTTTCAGGGCACAAAAGTCATAGCAGAGATTTTAAATTTCTGTGAAAGGACTACCGAGCAAAAAGTTCTGGAAAATATAGAAGGTCAAAACAGCCCCTTGGCGGATTCAATAAGAGAGCTTATGCTTGTCTTTGACGATCTCGACAAGATTGATGACCGGGGCATTCAGCTTGTTATGAAAGAGATCTCTTCAGAGGACCTTACCCTTGCACTGAAAACAGCATCGGATTCACTGAAGCAGAAAATATTCAAGAACATGTCCCAGAGAGCTGTGCAGATTTTGAAAGAGGAAATGGAAGCGAGGGGGCCTGTCAAGGTGTCTGATGTTGAGAAGGCCCAGCAGAACATCGTGAAGATTGCCAGAAAACTTGATGAAGAGGGTAAGATCGCAATTGCGGGACGCGGCAAGGAGGAATTTGTCTGAGAGCAGAATTTTGAGAAACAGTAGTGCCGTTATTTTCAGCATGCCTTCACTGGAAGAAGAAAAGGACCATAAATCGCTTTTACATAAGGCAGAGGAAATCCAGAGACTGGCGTATGAGGAAGGTTTTTCATCAGGCGAGAAGGCAGGTTTTTCGCATGGAGAAGAAAAAGCGCTTATATTGTTGGAGCGGCTTGAGGGCCTAATCCAGGAGCTGACAGCATTTATGGATAATTCAGTCCAGAAGCTTACGCCGCAAGTAGTAGAACTCGCAAGCGCTATAGCCAAGAAAATAATAATTGAAGAAGTGAGCGTTAAACCGGATCTTATTGTGAAAATGGTGAAAGAGGCCCTGAAAAGATTACAGCGGATGGGGACCATCACAATTAAAATTAATCCGTCTCTTTATGAATTATTCAGGGAAAAGAAGCCAGATTTGCTTGAGGTCCATCCTGATATAGTTTTTGATGTCAATTCTCAGGTGCCGGTTACAGCGCCGCTTGTAATAAGCGATATAGAAGAGGTTGTAACAGATATTGATTCGTTGTTGTCAAATATTATAGAAGAGATGAAAAGACAAAGATGACAACCATTGACCTCAGCCCCTACTTAACTGCAGCCAGAAATTCTGAACCGCTTAAGGTTTACGGAAGAATCACAGAAATAACCGGCCTTACCATCAAGGCCACAGGTATTGATGTGAGTATAGGCGAGGCCTGCAGGATATACTCTGATAATGCCTTCCCGGTAGATGCAGAGGTAGTTGGATTTAAAGACGGCAAAGTAATCCTTATGGCTACAGGAGAGGTGTCAGGCATCAGGCATGGCAGCCGGGTGTTATCTCTTGGCAAGAGCATATCAGTAAGAGTAAGCGATGAATTGATTGGAAGGGTCATAGATGCAGGCGGGAATCCGATAGATGGAAAAGGCCCTATAGGGGGTATGGACTATTCTCTTTTCAAACAAGCCCTCAATCCGCTTAAAAGAAAAACGATAGAAGAACCGATTGATATTGGCATCAGGGCTATTAATGGACTGCTTACCTGCGGCAAGGGACAGCGGGTTGGAATTATGGCCGGATCCGGCGTAGGCAAAAGTGTTCTTTTAGGAATGATTGCAAAGTATTCGGAAGCTCCTGTTAATGTGATAGCGCTCATAGGTGAAAGAAGCCGGGAGGTCCGGGAATTTATAGAAAAAAATCTGGGGACGGAAGGCTTGCAGAAATCAGTTGTTGTGGTCTCCACATCTGATCAGACGCCACTTGCCAAAGTAAGAGGCGCTTTTACAGCTACTGCAATTGCGGAATATTTCAGGCAGTGCGGGAAAGACGTCCTGCTGCTTATGGATTCCCTGACACGTGTTGCAATGGCTCAGAGAGAAATAGGCCTGGCTGTTGGAGAGCCGCCCACGACAAGGGGATATACGCCGTCGGTCTTTGCCCTTCTCCCAAAGCTCCTTGAAAGGGTCGGGACCTCTGAAAACGAAGGCAGCATCACCGGACTCTATACGGTTCTGGTTGAGGGGGATGATATGCTGGAACCGGTTGCAGACATGTCCAGAGCCATCCTCGACGGCCATATTGTATTATCCAGAGACCTGGCTATGGAAAACCATTACCCGTCTATTGATATATTGCAATCCATAAGCAGGGTCATGTCTCATGTTATTGATGAAAGGCACAGAACTTATGCAGGAAGGTTTATTGAAATACTTTCTACATATAAAAAATTTGAAGACATGATAAACCTCGGGGCCTACAAACATGGATCGAATTACAAGGTTGATTACGCAATCAAGCTTATAGACAGGCTGAAAAATTATCTCAGACAGGATATGAAGATACATATAGATTATGCTGACAGCATTCAGAGTCTGTATTTCATTTTTGATGAAATGGAGAAAGAAAATGCATAAGAATAAAACGATTGCCAAGATTCTAAAACTGAAAGAGAACAGGAAAAAAGAAATTGAGATTGAGGTAAAAAGGGCTGTGGACCGCGAGGAAGAAGAAAAGTTAAAGCTCCAGGCCCTTGAAAAAGATTATACGGACACCCTCAAATACTTTAATGAAAAACAGGAGGGAGGCATACTGGATATAAACAACCTGATCTCATGCTATGATTTTTTCTCGCGCATCAATGGGAAAATAAGCGAGCAGAAGGAAGTTCATAAGCAATGCATAAGTGAGCTGGCCTGTTTGAAGGACCACCTCGTGCATGCTCATAAAGAGAAAAAAATATTTGAAATAATGAATGACAAGGCTGTCAGAAAAGAGCATAAGGAAAATCTTGACGCAGAGCAGAAAGAGAATGACTTTGTAGCCCTTGCAAGGAGGTTGCGATGAAAAAATATATTATTTGTATAGCCATATCACTGTTGTTTGCAGTTAATTTATACGCAGAAGAAGAGATAGCAAACACAGGAGATAAACAGAAACTTGAAATGGCAAAAAAAGAAGAGATGCTCAAACAGGAGACAGAAAGGCTTAAGATATTAAAGAAGGAAGTAGAAGACGATATTGCAAAATATACAAGCCTTCTTCAGCAGATTGAAAAATCCCTGCAGCAGGCAGAAGAAACCGGGAATAAGAGATTAAGGCATGTAGCCAAGGCCTATGAAGCGATGGCCCCTGAGGACGCAGCAACACGGCTTTCAGGGCTGGACAATGAAACAGCAGTGCAGATATTGCTGAAAATGGAAAGCAAGAAGGCAGGCCTTGTAATTGGCATGATGGATTCCCGCAAGGCTACGCTTTTGACAAAAGAGATTACAAGGCTGAAGATGTAGCTGTCTTCACTAAATTAAAAACAAGGACACATCCCTTATTTTGGTTTATCAGCAATAAGTTATTTTAGAAAATATGGGATGTGTCCCTGTTTTCACCAAATTTAACCATTAAGAAAAACTTTCCCTGTAGAGAAAAATATTTCTCACATAAATAGCCATAGTTTTTCAAAGCGCCTTCAGACATTTAATAAAATCAATGAGTTGTTAATCTGAAACTTTCTGGCATAAGCATTGCTTTATAACCCTGCGTGGAAATGATGCTTACAAATATGCTGGATGTTACAGCCCTCCAACAGGCCGGCAGTACGCCTGTATCATCTCCTGAAGGAAACAGCCCGTTAAGCGAATCGGGAGAATCCAGTTTTGCTGAGATTGTAACGCAGGAAATAAATAAAACTGAGACAAACAATGAATCTGAAAAAACAGAGAACAAACCAGGCTCGGATATTCAGTCTGAAAATGGATTGGTAATAAGCAGCCTGTTCTTAAATATGCCGGCCCCTTCAATAGTGCAGGGCGCAACAGTTCTAATATGCGCAGGTGAGGTTGCTGAGGTAACAGAAGATACACATCTCCAGCCGGAAAACCAGCACGAACAGAGCCTGCCGGATGGAAAGGCTTTGGAAACAGGCCTTGCAGAAAATTCGCAAATCAATTTGTTCAGCCAGTGCCAGCCTGAAGCTCAAAATAAAGATGAAGCAGAGACTGCAAAGGCAGAGACTAATTCCATGCCTCAGGTGCAGGCAGAACTTGTTTTATCTAAGCGCAATAATGATGACGAAAATATTTTACCGGCAGGGCCTCAAAAGGTTCCCAAGGATGATGTGGATTTAACAGACAAGCTGCCGGTCCTGAAAAAACATTCTGAACAATCTGAAGAGAACCCCGTGGATTTTACTTCCATTAAGCACATCGACAATTCAGATGAACTGCAAAATAAATTAGTGTTTGAAATTACGGGAGATAAAGATTATGCGAAGGACTTAAAACATTATCAGGCCCATACAGTAAAGGCTGTAAAGGTTGAAGCAATGCCTGAGAACACAAATTTATTGAGTCATTCAGGCGTTACATTGGAAAATGGCAAGCTGACCGAAGCAGCTCCCTCAGTGAGTGCGGTCCGGGCGTCAGGCTTTAACCAGATACTTGATGACATCGTTTATGTTGTAAAAGGCAATAGCAGGCTGGGCGTTACTATTGAGCATGACAGCCTCGGAAAACTGAATATCAATCTCAGCATGGATAAAGGCTTTCTGAATGTTCATATTAACACCTCTGAAAAGATAGTCCGGGAATTTATCGAAAATAATGTTCAGTATATTGTGGACTCTCTTGCAAAAGACGGCGTCAGCATCAGCGGATTTTCTGTAGCGTTGAAAGACCATAGAGAACCTGCAGAAGATATTTCTTTGATGAACAGCAATAACTATCAGGAACAGGAAGTTATAAAAGAGCAGGCACAGATAAGCGCCGTAACCGGCCTTGTGAGTGTGTTTGCATGAGAACTAAGAACTGATAACCAAGAATCTGAATTCTGAAAGGAGAGAATATGGAAATTTCAGGCATAGCCGATAGTGTCAGCAGCACACAGGCTGTTGGCAGTAAGACGCTTGGCAAGGAGGATTTTATGAGGCTCCTTCTCAAACAGTTGAGTTATCAGGACCCATTGAATCCGATGGACAGCACTCAGTTTACATCTCAACTGACACAGTTCAGTTCTCTGGAGCAGCTTAACAATATTAATACCACGCTGAATGATGTGCTGGCCTTTCAGCATTCCATGCAGAATGCGTCACTTACAGATATGATAGGCCGGACCATAAGGGTATTGGGGAACACGACCTATCTTGTTAATACAGCAGACCTGAACTATCAGCTCTCGGGAGATGCAGCATCTGTAAGGATATCAATTTATGATGGAGCGAAAAATCTTATTGCCTCAAAAGATGTCGGTGCGCAATTTAAAGGCGAAAACAATTTCATCTGGGATGGTAAAGACAGTGCAGGCAATCAAATGCCCGAAGGCGTTTACAGCTATGAAGTCCAGGCCCGGGACGCTTCCGGTAATGCTGTGGCAGCATTAACAAATGCTTCCGGAATTGTGACAGGCGTTAATTTCAGCGACGGCAATACGTATCTTGTATTAAATGGAGGCAGGAGCATCAATCCAAGCGAAATTCAATCAATACAATAAACTGGTAGCCTGTGCAATCTGAAGGTTGCGGCTACAGAATAAAAAGGAGGATACAACATGTTAACTTCTTTATTTACTGCAGTAAGCGGAATGAATGCAAACGGTACGGCACTGTCGGTTATCGGTGATAACATTGCCAATATGAACACCACCGGCTTCAAGGCGAGCCGGGCCTCATTCGGCGATATCCTCAGTCAGACCCTGGGGACGTCACAGGTTGGAAGAGGTGTTGGTTTAAGTGCGGTAACGCCGATGTTTACACAGGGCTCTTTTGAAAACACTGCAAACGTACTGGACCTCGCTGTTGACGGCGACGGCTTATTCATTGTCAGTAATGAAAGCGGAACTTTTTATACAAGGGCCGGACAGTTTACTCTGGACAAGGAAGGCTATGTTGTGAATCCCAATACAATGCGTCTGCAGGGATATCTTTTCTCCGCATCAGGCACCTCAAGCGGTTTGGGGGATATCAACCTTTCAACGTTAAACAGCTCTCCGAATGCCACAACGAGTGTATCAATATCTGCAAACCTCGATTCAAGAGTGACAATACCTGCGGCTTTTGACGTGACGGATCCCAATGATACCTCCAATTTCTCAAGCTCCATTACTGTATACGACTCCCTGGGCAATGGACATGTTGTAAATATCTATTTCAGAAAGGATACAGAAGCTGCAACAGGAAATACATGGGAATGGTTTGCAGTTGTAAACGCCAGTGATTCATTAAGCGGCAATGCAGAGATACAGGCTCAGGGGACTCTGGATTTTGATAATAATGGGGCGCTTGATACAGAAAGTGCAATAACGTATCCGCTGACTTCGGACGGATTTGATTTTATTGGCGGTGCAGCAGACGGACAGGTTATTGACTTTGATTTTGGCACATCAATAACGGAAAGCGGCAGTGGACTTGACGGCGCTACACAGTTTGGTTCTGCCTCTGCAACGATATTCCAGAGTCAGGACGGTTATTCTTCCGGGGCCTTGAGGAACATAACCATAGATCAGGACGGCATAATAACAGGTATCTTTACAAACGGGCAGACCAGAACCGTGGGACAGATTGCCCTGGCAAAATTTATTGCGCCGACAGAGCTTTCAAAGATGGGAAAAAATGTTTATGCTGAATCAA
Source organism: Nitrospira japonica (assembly GCA_020723105.1). Lineage (GTDB taxonomy): Bacteria > Nitrospirota > Thermodesulfovibrionia > UBA6902 > UBA6902 > SURF-23. The sequence goes on from DYJL01000007.1 coordinate 143,092, forward strand.
CCGGGTCAGGCCAGCCGGTTATCAGCGTGCCGGGTGCCTCTGGTACAGGGCAGGTGGTTTCAAATACTCTGGAGCTGAGCAATGTGGACCTGGCTGAGGAGTTTGTAAAAATGATAATTTCCCAGAGAGGCTTTCAGGCCAATTCGAGGATTGTATCAACGTCAGATGAACTTATGGCAGAACTTGTGAATCTGAAGCGGTAAAGAATAGGGGGAAAAACAGGGAATAGGGTGTAGGGTGTAGGGAAAAGCACAGGTGACAGCAAACCGTCACCTGTGCTTTTCAATTTATTGAACCAGGCTGACTGTCAAACAAATATAAAACATATAATGTAGAATATGATTGTGCCGTAACACTTCTTCTGATAGACTGATAAAACTATGGAAACAGACAACACTGAAGAGATGTTTCGTATTATCTTTGAGAATGCTCTTGACGGCATTTTACTTGCTGACTTTGAGACCAAGAAATTCATCATCAGCAATCCGGCAATCTGCAGGATGCTGGGTTACAGCTCTGAAGAAATTACTCAGCTTGGCGTTATGGATATACATCCTGAAGCTGATATCCCCTATGTTATAGAACAGTTTGAAAAAGGTGTGCGCACTGAGAATTCACTTGCAGCAGATATTCCAGTAAAGCGTAAGGATGGTACGATATTCTATGCTGACATTAAAATCTCACCTGTAGAGATTGCGGGCAAAACCTATGCCCTGGGTATATCCCGGGATGTTACCGAACGAAGAAAGAATGAACAGGCGCTGAGGAAGAACAAGGAATTTATTGAAAACCTTATAGAAGCCATGAATGACGGCTTTTCTGTTCTTGATGCAAAGGGCGTGCGCATTATGGCAAACAGCGCTTTTTACAGGATGACAGATTTTTCCGAGGAAGAACTTATTAATGCCGGTCCTCCATATCCCTTCTGGCCTCCGGAATACATGGATGACATTAAAGCAGCATTTGATAAAATGAAGCGCAGGGAAGCTTCAGACTTTGAACTGACCTTTATGCGAAAGAATGGGGAAAGGTTCCCTGTAATTATCAGCACCTCCTGCGTGAAAAATGAGCAGGGAGAGATAACAAACTATCTGGTAATATTCAGGGACATTACCCGGCGCAAGAAAGCTGAAGAGTTGCTGCGGCAGCAAGAAAATAAATACCACATACTTTCACAGGAATTTCAGGCATTGCTCGATACTATTCCTGATGGTATTGTTCATCTGTCTCCGGACCTCCGGATTATCTGGGCCAATAAAACGTTGATGAAGCAGGTTGGCCCAGATGAGGAAGCTCATCTTACAGGCAAGCATTGTTATGAAGCCTTCTGGAATTATAAGATGCTCTGTGATCAGTGCTCTGCTGTCAGGAGTGTGGCCTCTTCCAGTTACGAGAGCGGCAATATCGTGACTCCCGACGGAAAGATTCTTGAGCTCCGGGCTGTGCCTATCATTGGCAAATCAGGTTCTGTTGAAAGCATTATAGAAGTCATTCGTGACATTACTGAGCACAGGAAACTTGAAGAACAGCTTCGTCAGGCGCTGAAGATGGAGGCTGTGGGGCAGCTTGCGGGCGGCATTGCCCATGATTTCAACAATATCCTGACAGCCATTATCGGCTATGGGCAAGTAACACTTATGAGGATGGAAAAAGACGATCCTCATCGGCTCAATATTGACCACATACTGGAGGCTGCGGACCGGGCTGCGCATCTCACTAACGACCTTCTTCTCTTCAGCAGAAAACATATCAGTGACAGAAAACATGCAGACCTGAATAAAATTATCGAAAAGATGGAAAAGTTTCTGAAGAGGGTCATTGGAGAGGACATAGAATGCAAGACAATACTGCACGGGCAGCCGATACATATTCAGGCTGATGTGCATCAGCTTGAACAGGTGCTGATGAACCTTGCCACGAATGCGCGTGATGCCATGCCTCAGGGAGGCACCTTTACAGTTACAACGGCACAGGTGGATATTCATGAAGATTTTATATCAGCTCATGGCTATGGACGCCCCGGCACTTATGCGGTAATAACGATTTCGGATACTGGAAAGGGAATGGACCATGAAACAAGTCAGAGGATATTTGACCCGTTCTTTACTACAAAAGATGCTGGAAAAGGCACAGGCCTTGGACTGGCAGTTGTGTATGGCATTATCAAGCAGCATGACGGATACATAAATGTTTATAGTGAACCCGGCACGGGAACGACCTTCAGGATATATCTGCCTGTTATAGCAGCAGGTGAGTATGAGCATGAAAAGGCCCCGGATGCGGAACAGCCCTCAGGGGGTACGGAGACAATTCTGCTTGCAGAAGATGACGACACATTGAGATATCTCGCAAAGATAGTGCTGGAGCAGGTTGGTTACCAGGTAATTGCGGCTGTTGATGGCGCAGACGCTGTAAAACAATACATAGAGAACAAAGACAGAGTCCAGATACTTCTGTTAGACCTCGTCATGCCGAAGATGAGCGGGAAAGAGGCGTATGATGAAATACGGAAGATTACGCCGGATATAAAGACTGTCTTTGTAAGCGGATATGCTCCGGACATGATACGTCAGAAGATGCTGCTTGACATCGGCATGTCAATTATGTTCAAACCTGTAGCGCCGATGGAACTTTTAAAAAAGGTGCGGAATGTGCTGGACGGAATCAGGGGATAGTGTCTATACCGAATTGATTATCTCGCCGGCTATTTCATCAATAGGGACTACCTTATCAGCGACTCCGGCTTCTACGACAACTTTTGGCATTCCAAAGATAACACATGTCTTTTCACTTTCAGCGATGGTCCTGCCGCCTGAATTTTTAATTTCCTTCATTCCTTTCAATCCGTCATTGCCAAGGCCTGTCAGGATTACACCGAGAACATGTCCGGAGAAGTTTTCTACAGCCGAAAGCATAAGCACGTCAACGGAGGGTTTGTAAATATATTCTCCCTTGTTTTCGGTTATTGAGATTGTTGTTTCTGTTATCTTTTTCCGGAGAATGCTCATATGTCCTTTCCCCGGCGCTATGTATACAACTCCCTTTCTGACGGACTCGCCATTTTCTGCCTCTTTAACTTCAATGGCGCTCAGTTGATTAAGCCTTTCTGCAAAAGGCTTGGTAAAGGATGGCGGCATATGCTGTGCAATAAGAATGGGAACAGGAAAGTCTTTTGGTAAATTGCAGATTATATTTTGCAGGGCTCTCGGCCCGCCTGTTGAGGAGCCGATGGTGACAACATTTATTTTTCTGTGAGCTGTGTAATCAGTGGTTGTGGGCATCTTTAATTGTTTGGGGCGGGATATTCTTTTGAATAAAGGCAAGCCTTTTTTGCCGATATTCTTGATTTTCTCTATCAGGATTTCCTTGATTTTAACTATATTGATGGAAAGGTCTGATAAATTCTTTGGAATAAAATCCACGGCGCCAATGTCCAGGGCCTCAAGCGTAGTTTTTGCGTCATCTGTAGTCAGAGAGCTTACCATTAGGACCGGAACCGGATTGTTCGCCATTATCTGTCTTAAAGCCTCCAGGCCGTTCATCCTCGGCATTTCTACGTCCATGGTGACTATATCAGGTTTTAATTGAGAGACTTTTTCAACAGCCTCGATGCCGTCCCGGGCCATGCCTATAACCTGAATTTCCGGATCTGCGGTTATCATGCTGGCGAGGGCATTCCTCATAAAGGCTGAATCGTCTACGATCAGAACTTTTACCATTACGCTGTTTCACCCATTAACCTGTCTATATCAATGAGTATGATGAGTCTGTTCTCAAGCTTTGCTATTCCTTTGATGAATATGCTGCCCGTACTTGAGGCCATTGGAGGGGGCGGTTCTACGACATCTGACGGTATCCTCAACACCTCAGAAACAGAATCCACAACAAGACCGTATGTTACGCCCTGAATATCCATAATTATTACCCTTGAAGCGTCATCGCTGTCTTTCCCGTGAAGACCAAATTTTTTTCTCAGATTTATTACCGGGATGACTTTGCCGCGCAGATTGATTACGCCTTCCACAAAGGCCGGGGCATTGGGCACCCGGGTGATTTCTGTTATCCTGTTTATTTCCTGAACATTAAGTATATTGACGGCGTATTCCTGTTTTTCAAGCGTAAAGGTAACTAACTGTAAGACCTGTTCACTTACCATGGTACTTTCCATTTATTTCCTCCTTCTTAACCGTTTAAACGGCTCAAACCATATTTTAAAAATCAAGATCATCGAGGAGCGATTCAACATCAGACTGTGTAACTGTTTCAGCCGCTTTTGCTGCATGTTCAACTATTTTATTCTGCTCCGCAATAATGCCGGCTACAGTTTTGTCTGAATCTGTCTTGATCAGCGCTCCGAACTTGGTTATCAACCTCAGGAGCTCAACCTCAACATTATTTACAAGGTCAATGACTTTTTTGATGGTCTGGCCTGTGATGTCCTGAAATTGCTGGGCTGTGAGAATTGTGGTCATATCGTTATCCATTGAATCCTTGAACATCCTGAGGTATGTAACGGCTTCTTCAGGGCCTTTGATTTCTTCAAGATGTTTCAGAAAATCATTTGATTCCTCAAAATACCTCTCTACGATCTCCATTGTTTTATTGGCAGCCTCTTCCGTCTTATTGATTACCAGTTGAAGGTTATCAACGGCGTTAGGGACATCATTGTTTGTGATTCTTTGCAGGCCGTTGTTAAGGGAGCCTTTAAACTCCTCAAGAGAGTTATGAAGCCTTCTTGTTATTTTTCCGAGTTCCTTGAAAAGGTCGCTGTCTGTGGCAGATACTAATTGTTCGACAATGCCTTCCATGCGTTCATATTCATTAGCAGCCAGCGCATCCATAAAACTTAACATTAAGTCGAATAAATTGTGCTTGGGATTGTTCTTGTCAAATTTGGCGCTGAAGAAATCTTTTGCATTGCGTAACTCTTTTACAGTGATTTTTCCGCCAATGGTGTCAATCTCACGGATGACTTCAACGTTGTTTCCATCATCTGAATTATTTACGTTTACAATAGTGTCTTCAAGCAGGCTCATATCGTCGAGAGGCAGGATTTTTTTGGTGTTTAACAGGACAATGAGCCTGTTGCCGATTTTCGCAACACCCTCCAGAAGGTCTGCATTATTGCTGATAAGTTTGTCGGAAGGTTCAATCTGGGTTTCATCTGCTTTTACTACGCCGGTAATACCGTCTACAATTATGCCAAAGGTTATCCGTCCTGCGGAAATGACGATTATTGTTTTGCTCGGCATTTCGCCGTTGCCTGAATGCAAAAGGTGTTTCAGGTTTACAATTGGAATTACGGTCCCTCGGAGATTTGTTATCCCTTCCATATAAGGAGGCAGATTGGGAAGGACTGTTATGGACGGCATGGTAATTATTTCCCGTACCGTTAAGATAGGGATCATATATTCATTTTTATTAAGGTGAAAACCGATATACTGCTTCACGAACACCTCCCTTTTTTAAGTAGCTGCCGAAATAATAAGATGTTAAATCTAATACAAACGCATTAAATGTTATTACATTGTCATTGCGAGCGACTAACAGGAGCGTGGCAATCTCGTTTCTAATTTTAAGATTGCTTCGTCGTTGCATTCCTCGCAATGACGCTTTAGTTATTGCGTTTGTATTAAATTTCATAAATACTCTGTCGTATCAGGCCTTTGTTAAGTCCATCAGGTTTCTTGACATGCTTGAAACGTCAAGTATAAACACAACCTTGCCGTCGCCTGTTATAGTTGCGCCAAGAACAAAGGAGGACGTTGTATCGAGACCGTTCAATATTTTTATCACGACCTCTTCCTGGCCTACAAGTTTATCTACGGCTACACAGAACCTCTTATCTCCCATCAGTATCACGATGACATATTTATAGTCCAGATCCTCGCTGCCATTAGTGTCCAGGCCGAGAAAACTGCTCAGATCAAACAGGGGACAGATTTTGTCCCGGATAACAATAACGTTCTGCCCTGTAATGTTGGTAATGTCTTTTTTGGACACCTTCAGGGTTTCTTCTATGGGTGCCAGAGGTATTGCATATTTGGCGCCGTTGACTTCGACCATCAGGGCCTGGATTATGGCCAGGGTCAACGGTATTATTATCTTAAATGTGGTGCCTGCATCTTTTTCTGTAGATACTTCAACATAACCGTTTAACAACGATATATTTGTCTTTACAACGTCCATGCCGACCCCGCGGCCGCTGAGCTGTGTTGCAGTCTCTTTGGTGGAGAAGCCCGGCAGAAATATTATATCTATGGCTTCCTTGTCCGGCATTTTCTGGGCTTCTTCCTCTGTCAACAATCCTTTCTCAATGGCTTTTCGCTTCAGTTTGTTGACGTCCATGCCTCCACCGTCATCTTTTATCTCAATGACAATCTGGGTGCCTCTCTGATATGTGCTGATGATAATTTTGCCTTTTGGCGGTTTGCCTTTGGCAATTCTCTCTTCTGAAGATTCTATGCCGTGATCAATAGAATTTCTCAGGATGTGAGTCATGGGGTCACCAATATTTTCTATCACGGTCTTGTCAACTTCAGTACCTTCCCCGAATATCTGCAGTTCCACATCTTTATTGACAGAGGATGAGATGTCCCTGACGAGTCTCGGGAATTTGCTGAAAATTTTCTGGATGGGCTGCATCCGCATTTTCATAACGGCAAGCTGCATGTCAGAAGTAATACGGTCCAGGAAAGAGACTGCTTCCATGAGTATCTCAGTCATCTGATCGTCGGTATATTTCATATCGAAGTAATTGGATATATTCAAAAGCCTGTTTCTTACCAGAACTACTTCCCCTGTGAGATCCATGACCTTGTCAATCCTGTTGACGTCAACTCTCAGGTTCTGGGCTTTTTGTATGGAATCTTTTGCAGCCTGTATCATCTCATTGGGTTTGGGTTCGCCCTCAGTTGCAGCTTGTGCGGTCTCTGTATTTTTTGCAGTGCCGTTATCAGGAGACCTGGGAGCTTTGGAAACTTCAGGAATTTGAGGTGTTGCCGCAGTTATCTGTGTTGTCTCCGGAGCTTTGGATGTTTTCTGAGAAGCTTCATCTGGTTTTACTGCTGTATCGGGTGACTTTTCTGCGGTGATTTTTGCAGATATTGTCTTTGAAGCTTCGGGCTCTTTTAAGGCCTGAGCAACCGGTGCGTCAGACTGCTCTATCTGTTCAGATGGAGCAGTATCCGGGGCGCCGGATATTGCAGCCTTTAATGCATTGCCGAGTTCCTGCACCAACGGCGACACATCTTCTATAATGCCGTCTTTTTCTTTTAAATGATTAAGCAGTAATCTGAGCATATCAATTGCTTTAAGAATTACATCCATAAGAGGCTTTGACAAGGTAATTTCCTGGTCCCGGAGTTTCTTCATTATATTTTCTGCTGAATGAGCCACATCAACTATCAGCTGAAATCCGAGGAAACCTGCAGCGCCCTTGATGGTGTGCATGGATCTGAAGATATCGTTGATAAGGTCTGTGTCCTGCCCTTTTTGCTCCAGCTCGACAAATCTTGGTTCTATCTTATCAAGAGATTCTTCGGCCTCTGTAATAAATTCCAGAGTTATTTCTTCCATTTCATCGTTCATTTTATATCTCCGCTTCTCATGTCATTCCGCCTTGTCCGGCATAACAGATTGGAATCACTTCTGTGCTGCCAGACGTTCAAATACCTTGTCCATTTTTTCCTTTAAGGTTTCTCCGGTAAAAGGCTTCACAATATAATTATTGACGCCAGCCTGTATAGCTGTAACGACCTTTTCTTTTTCTGCCTCAGCAGTCACCATTAATATCGGCAGGTTCTTAAGCTCCGGATCGCTCCGGACCTTTTTAAGGAGGTCCAGTCCGTCCATATTGGGCATGTTCCAGTCGCTGACAACAAAACTGAAGCCCCCGTTTTTAAGTTTTGAATAAGCCTGTGCTCCATCTTCAGCTTCCTCGATGTTGTCGTATCCAAGCTGTTTAAGGAGATTTTTGACTATCCTTCTCATGGTGGAGAAATCATCAACGACAAGTATTTTCATCTTGAGATCTGGCATGCTTAGCCTCCTTTTGCAAACATATCTCTTAATATGCTTTTTATATTATTTGCAATAGCTTCTCCGGTGACAGGCTTGACTACATAGCCGTTTGCACCAAAGGTAAAAGCCCGGTCTTTTTCTGTGGTATCGTTTTCAGTTGTGACCATTAAAATGGGAATTTCTGAGAGATTCGGGTCGGACTTTAAAGTTTTTATAAGTTCCATGCCGTCCATATACGGCATGTTTAAATCTGTCATTATAAGATTTACTTTTTCGACGCTGAGTTTCTCCAGGGCATCAAGGCCATTTTCTGCAAATACAACGGAATAACCTCTTGATTTAAGATAATGCCCCAGTAGTTTTCTCGTGGTCTGACAATCGTCTACAATCATGATTCTCATAGCAGCCCCCCCGAAAACATGAAACATAAAATATGATATTTAATATTCATCATCTTTACACCTTTTGATATGCAACTACTTTGTTTAAGACATTCGGTCTGAATGCCCTGGTTATATTATGGAGGCTCTCGGACGATCCGATAAATAAATAACCCCCTGGATTTAAACAGTCATAAAGATGTGAGGCTACTTTCTGTTTTGACTTTACATCAAAATATATCAGTACGTTCCGGCAGAATATTGCATCTACATTGCGTAATAATTTTATGTTTCTGTCGTTAATGAGATTTATTTTCATGAGCTTGACAGTTTTTTTGACGGCTTCACTGAGGGTATACGACTGATTATTATTGGAAAAATATTTTTTCAGACAATGGTCCGGTACGTTTCTGACGGAATATGAATTGTAGACGGCTGTTTTCGCAGAATTAAGAACCCCCTCGCTTAAGTCTGAACCGTATATTTCAAACTGTCTCGGCTGCAGGCCCTTTTCAAGAAGCATAATGGAAAGTGTATAAGGCTCCTCACCTGTTGAACATGCAGCCGACCATATTTTTATGCTCTGTGAGCCTTTTTTCTGACTGGCTATCTTTGGCATGATTTCATCAGTGAAGATTTTAAGCTGGTCCGATTCCCTGAAAAAATAAGTCTCATTTGTAGTGACTGCGTCAAACAGCCTGCCGAGTTCATTTCCGTTGCTGCTGAATTTTATAAATTTCAGATAGTCTTCAAAGTTGTTCAGGTTTCTCTCAAGCAGAATCCTTGAAAGCCTGTTTTCTATAAGATACTTTTTTGAATCAGATATATAGATGCCGCTTTTGTCATAAATGAAATCCCGTAAATCCTTGAAGGTAGAATCGGGAAGGGAGATGTTCAGCATACCCCCCCCAGATTATATACTGATGCATATCTCACGGCAGTTTCTTGAACATTCTTATTAAATTCACTGATGCGGGACAAAAACAGCGTTGCATTGATATTAAGAAGGGTTTTTATAAACTCATCTACGACGTCTTCGTATGTTTCGCTATGAAGCATTTTAAGGAGCGGCTCAAAGGCTGACATTTCGCAGATTTTACCAAGGGCAATAATGGCGGACCTTCTGACATGGCTGTCATAGTCGCTGATGGCTTCAATCAGGCATTCTTTGCCCTCTTCGCTTTCTATCTGGGCCAGGGAATTTATGCTGGACCTTCTTATGTCCCGGTGATCGCTTTTTGCAAGTTTTATCAGTTTAGAAACTGCTACGGGACATTGCAAGTCTCCAATTATTTCCACAGCAAGCGCCTTGCCTCTGTATCTGAGGGCATCGTCGTCCAGAATTTTCAGAATCTGTTCGTTGCAGCCAAAACTTAAAATACCTTCCTTGATGACCTGTATTTTCTCATCCCGGTCCGGGACAGACAATTCAAGAGAGCCTGCGATATCTATCATGTGATAAATAGCCCGTGTATCTTTCAGGATTATCAGGCCTTTAATGGCTACAAACTTTTCATCCCATTCGTCGTTTCTTAACATCTCTACAAGGTCTTCATATATGTTTTGAGAGTGTGGTACGATCCCTATCTGTACCAGGCTTATTATTGTTGCTTTTCTCTCAAAGCCGTCTGTTCTGGCAATATGCTCGCATAACGGATATTGCGCCTTTGGTGAAGCAATTTTTCCGAGCGCTTCAATAGCGGCAAATCTGACAGCTTCTGAAGGGTTATTGAGGAGAGTTACAAGAGAATCAATGGATGCTTCATCTTTTAAAACTGTGAGGGCTTCAATGGCAGAGAAACATACCCACTCTTCGTCTCCTAACGCATCAACGAGCGCTGGTATTGCTTCTCTATGATTTAAAGCGCCCAATGTTTTTGCTGCAGCCGCCCGGACATTTGCATTAGTATCATTTTTCAGCATCTCAACCAGTTTGTCAGGATAATTACAGTACTGGATATCGTGTATAAGATCCACGGCAAATTTTCTTACGTCATCATCTTTATCGTTTAACAGGACTGCGAGATGCGGAATGGTAAAGGTATCCATTTCTTTCAGAATCATTAATGCTGTATTCCTCAGGAAGGAATCCTCCCTCAGGAGAGGCAGCATCATATATGCAGTGACCTCATTCTTTAAGGACGTCAGAGAGCGTGTTGCAGCATCCTGCACTCCAAAATTCTCATCCCTCAGCACCTTGATTAAGGGATAGACAGCCCTTTCATCCCCTTCTGCCAGCGCTTCAGCAGCAGAACGTCTTTTTGAAGAATCCTGGTGGCTGAGATTTTTTAAAATTCTTGCGAACTTTGCATTATGCATTTGTTAACCTCTTATATAAATAAATCAAAGATACATTACAGTCCCTTGAATCCCATGCATAATTATCGGAATTTTCAAATTATTACTTTAGCCGAATGCTGAAAAAGTATTTTAGTTGTCTTTGCGAGCGGGTCCCTCGCTTGTCATTGCGAGCGAAGCGAAGCAATCTTT
>DYJL01000048.1 GCA_020723105.1 Nitrospira japonica
CCTCGTCAATCAGGAATTTTATGGCTTCGCCTGGAATTGATTTTTATCAATTCTGTGGAAAAGTCCGGGGTCAGGCTTAAAAATTGAGATATTATTTAACTTGAAATAATTCAAGTACTGATTGTAAGCTATTTCAGTTTTACTTAAACTTTAAAGAAGTGGGGACATGGCAAGGAAACCGAGAATAGAGTATGAGGGGGCGTTCTATCACGTAATAACGAGGGGCAATCGGAGAGAAAAGATATTCAGGGACAAAAGGGACTATCTGAAATATCTTGAAATAACTTTCAATTATAAAAAACGCCATCAGTTTCGTCTCTATAGTTTTGTATTAATGAACAACCATGTACATCTGTTAATGGAAACAGGGAGAACGCCTCTTTCAAAAACTCAGCAGGGAATAAACCAGAGTTATACCGTTTATTTCAACAGAAGATATAAGACGGTCGGTCATCTGTTTCAGGGAAGATACAAAGCGATCCTCTGTGACAGGGATGCATATTTGCTTTCTCTTGTTAAATACATTCACATGAATCCTTTAAGAGCGAAGATGGTCGAAGATCTAAAAGATTACAAGTGGAGCAGTCATATGTGTTATGCGGACAAAGGACAAAAGAACGGGCTTGTTGACACGGGTCGTGTTTTAAGGATGTTTTCAGAAGACTTGGAGATGTCAAAGAAACTTTACGGAGAATTTATGGGAGATGGGTTTGCTATAAAGAGAGAGGATGTCTATAGAACAGTTGAACAACGGGTTCTTGGCAGTGAAGAGTTTCTTGATAATGTGATGGAAAAGTATGACGTAGAATTTAAAAACAACATGAGGGAAAGGGAGTATCCTCTGGCAAAGATAGCAGAAGGAGTGGAAAAGATAAAAGGGGTAACGCTTAAGCAGATACGCGGACAGAGCAAATTTGCACGGATATCAACGGGCAGGAAATTGTTAATTCTCGTAGCAAAGGAATATGGATATAAAGGGAAAGAGATAGCGGAATATATAAAAAGAGATCCTGCTATAATATCGATAGTTCTCAAAGACAGGAGCCGATTTGAAGAAGAGATGGGAAGGGTTATCGACATATTAAAAAAACTCAATATTTAAGCCTGACACCATTCGTTCAGGGGACACGACCTATACAACACAGACTCAATACGATCCATTGGGAAGAGTGAAGAAGATAATCTACCCTGACACATCTGCGGTTGATTACACATATGACGGTAACGGGAATATCAAGGATATTAAGTCCGGAGCAACGACTTACGCAGAATACAACAGCTATACAGCCGTCGGCGGTCCGTTGTTAATAGATTACGCCAACGATAAAGCGAACTCAACTTATCAATATCTTCCCCAGAACAACCGTTTATTTTCGCTGACCACAAACGGTACTCAGGGCGGGCTTATCAATATCTCTTATGGTTACGACGATGCAGGGAATATAACGGGGATAAGCGACTATATGGATAGTGCAAAGACTAGGACCTATGTTTATGATGAGTCAGACCGACTGACGTCAGCGGCCAGCGTTTCATACGGAGGCACGCTTACTTATCAGTATGATAAGATAGGCAACATGACATACAACAGCCGGAAGGGGAATTACTCTTATACAGATCCGGATCACGTGCATGCAGTGACACAGGCGGGAGCGGACACATACACTTACGACAATAACGGCAATATGACATCAGGCGGTAACAGGACGCTGACTCATGATTACGACAACAGGCCGACAACGATCACGATGGGAGCATATGTAGTTGACTCTGTTTATGATGCTATGGGCAGCAGGGTGACCAAGACCGTTTCCGGGCAAACTACCAAATACATAGGACAGCTTTATGAATGTACCGGGGGCGTGTGCACAAAGTACATTTTTGCAGGCACGAAGAGGATAGCTCAGGTGAAGGGCACTGACACTTTTTACTATCATACAGACCATCTTGAAAGCAGCACTGTGATTACAGACCAAAATGGAAACAAAGTAGAGGAGCTGCTCTATTATCCCTTTGGAGAAATATTGTCAGATTCAAGTCCGTCAAAAGTAAGGTACAAATACGCCGGTCATGAGTTTGATTCAGAGAGTCAGTTGATATACATGGGGGCGAGGTATTATGATCCGAAACTTGCACGGTTTGTAAGCGCTGACCCTGTGGTGCCGGTGCGTGTCGAACTGTCGAATTACAGAGACTTCAAGTTGACGCAGTTCAGACAACTCACTAATCCTCAGGCGCTTAACAGATACTCGTATGTCGTAAATAATCCGATTGTGTTCAGAGATCCGTTGGGGCTGAACTGGGTTACCAATGTTTCCACTGGATTGGGGATTGGAAGCGCAGTGGCTGGTACGGTTGCTCTTGCTAATCCTGCTGCTAAACCAGTGGCTGCTGGAGTTTCTGCTTTATCAGCCGGATTTAGTTATTGGGCAAACCAAACAGGCCGTATGTCAGATTCAGAGGCAGCGAGGAATATCGGTCTTGCAGCAACTGATCTTTCAGGGGCAGGGTTAGAAGCAAGAGGATTTATAAACCTTGGGAATTTGATCGGCATTATATCAAGAGCCCTCGGGATAGCTAATACAGGAATTGATGCTGCAAAAGCTGCCGGCGAAAAAACTCAAGCACCAGGACCAGCAGATGCTGCAAAAGCAAGCAATCCTGCAAATGCTGGAACAAATAATACAGAAGCAGTCAATCACGGTAACAATAACAATGGCACAGATGGACAAACCGGAAAGAAATCGGAGACAGAATCATTGTCACCACCAAATTTAAACCTAGGAACGGCAGCAAGTGAAGCTGCAGCACCACCTCCACCTGTTAATAATCCAGGTTCGTCAGGTGTGACTTCACCGCCGCCACCTCAACCGATATATTCTGGGTGTTAGGAGGTTTTATGACGTTAATAGACAATAAAGCGCTTCAAAGATATATTGTGATTAATATTATTGTTACGGCTATTATTGGATTTTCATCATACTATATCTTGGATTTTTTGGATTTAAGAGATTTTGACACACTGGCAATACTTTTTCTCTCTTTCTTGATTGTTAGTAGCTTAGTTTCATTTACTTCTTTTTTTATTCTAAAAAAGAAAGGTGTTGATGTATATACCGCAAAGAATTTGTTAATAATAGGGATACCAGCACTTAATATTTTAATACCAATTTGGATAGACCCTAAAGTTTCACTTAAAGCAAAGGTACTGATTATAACTGGCTCGGTTGCTTTCGCAATCGCCAATTTTTATTCAGTGCATTATGGTGGCAAGAGGCTGAGGAAGCAGATCGGTCTTGAGACCGAGGAAGACAGATGGGAAAAAAAGAGAGAAGAGAAGGCAAAGAAGGAAAAGGAAGCCAAGG
>DYJL01000049.1 GCA_020723105.1 Nitrospira japonica
GGATGTCCCGCAGTCGGTTCAACGCTTCCCGGAACTGGACCGGGTTCACCAGGGCATGGCCGTTGACATAGGCTTTGTCGTGTTCGGTAAGGTTCTTGCCGTTAAAAAGAAAGGTCGCGATTTGTTTGCCGTTCATCCGAAAGCGGATGGACTCAAGATCACCGCCCATGCACAGGTAAAACGCCCCGCGGAAGATGTCCGTGGTCTCAAGGCTTGCCAATGAAGATCACCCCCTTTCTCGGTTTGATTTTTGGGGGGAGATACGATAAGAAAAAGACGTTTCGAATGGGTGATCCCTCCGGAACATCCCCACCGGCCATCAACCACGGACCCGCCAAAGTCAAGGGTTGATGGCCTTTCTTTCTCGCAAATTCCCGGTTATCAACTGTCAAGAATAAATTCGAAACAATATTGAAAAAATATTGTTTGTTTTTCGTGTCATCTGTTGATACATTCTTTGTATCATGATGTCAATCATTTTCAAGGGGCGGGCCATGAAAAAAGAAATGTTGGTGTATAATGTAGCGCATAACTTCAAAGGAATGCAGGTTATGCCGAAATTAAAAATACAAACAGAAAATGACGAGACCTTCGGGGACCGTCTGGCAAGGCTCAGGAACAAAGCGGGCTACACGCAACGCGATCTTGCACGGGAGACGGGCATTTCTCAACGGATGATCGCATATTACGAAAAGCAGACTTTATATCCGCCGACACATCTTTTACCGATCCTGTCAAAAGCGCTTGGAACATCGGCGGATGAGTTGCTCGGGCTGAATGAGACGGCGATAAACAGCAAAAAAAAGGATATGCGTCTTTGGCGTCGATTCAGCCAGATCGAAAAAATGGATTCAAAAGAAAAACGGCAAATATTACAGCTATTAGACACCTTTATCGAAAAAGAGCAACTGAAACAAAAAGTCAGCGCCGGATAAACGGGAGGGTATCATGCAAACACAAATTGATGACGGCAAACTCAAAGAGCTTCTAAAAGAGGCGGTCATGGAGGCATTGGAAGAAAAGAGAGCGATCTTTCATGACATGATTGTGGAGGCTTTGGAGGATATAGGGCTTGCTCGGGCGATCCAGGAAGGTGAACTGACGGAAACGGTCAACAAGCAGGAAGTTTTCGATATATTGGAAGGTCGGGCGTGAATTTTGAATTTAAAAAGAGTTTTGCCAAAGATCTGAAAAAAAAGAAGCATGAAAAAGACCTGCTTTCACGCGTTCAAGAGGTCATTCAGGAAGTCGGCAATGCCGTTGACATAAATACAATTGCGAACCTTAAAAAGCTGCGATCGGACGGAAACTATTATCGCATCCGTTTGGGTGATTATCGGATCGGGTTTATCATTGAAGCCGATACCGTCTATTTTGTCAGATTTTTGCATCGGAGCGAGATCTACCGGTACTTTCCATGAATCGATAATCGCGTTACAAGGTAACAAAACTAAAAACAGCCGGGGAGTCCTTCCTCCGGCTGTTTGATTTTTTGGGTTTTGATTTCAATTTGAATGAATAGCTGGCCGCTCATCCTTTGCGTGGTATAGTCATTTTCAAGATTCAAGACCTGACCCTGACGCCTTCCCCTTTTGACCCTGGCGCCTTTTTTTCAATATTCAAGTCCCGTTGTTTTGTAGAATGTCCCCGTTTTCTTCGACCGCCGATCGCTTATTTGAATCGATACGCGGGTTCATGCCCTGATAACATAAGCGGGACATAAGCAATTCTATTATTTTTTTGAAATTTAAGTGAAGGGATATTTATTTGCTTTCCTTCAGAAAATATCTTCCCAAAAACTAAAGATAGTTCTTCTGGCTTACCAATTTTGACAAATGATAGATGAATTAGAAATCTGCCTTTGTTTAATATAATTGGTTCATTCGAACCAATCTTTATGTTACGCCTATCATTAGACGAACAGTAATATCCCTCGTTAACTGCGCAGTAATATGCATCAGAAATAGAACGAACCTCATCATTTGATATTAATTTTATCTCATTAATATCTATTGTAAATTCGTTATTTGAATTTTCTATCATAAAAATTAAATGAAAATAATCAATCCCGGAACAAAAGAAAAATAAAGGAATAATTGGTAATACAGGTGGCCCTATCGAAATGTTGCACGAATTGGCATCATAAGAATATTGCGTAGATAAAGTTATTGTATCGCTTTTGTACTGTGCCTTTTCTGTAGGATATGAACTCGAAGTTACTCTTATCCAGTTATCGCTATCTGTTTTTGCCTTTAAGTTTTGTTCATATATTAACATTGAACATCCTGATATAAAAGAAAAAAAACATGCAATAAAAAGATAGGGGCTTATTTTTGAAAAATATGATGCCATCATATTAAATTCCTCATAGTTGTGCCCATAACGCCGGGATTGCTGTCTTTCAGGAAAAAACGCCCCTATAATCCATAGAAAAGTGAGCTTGCTATTCTATTAAGCGGTGACCCCGCCCCAAAAAGAGAACAAAATATCACATCTTGTGAAGAATCTATCGACTGGCAGCAAAGACGCGTACAAATTCTAAGACTCTCATTCGCATTCAACTAAATATTACTTCCTTACCCAACCATTTGCTGCCTCACATTGTTTACAATACTCTTTCCATAAATTCACCCAAGCTTTTGACCAATCATTTGCATTCTCCCAAGCCTCCATATTTCGATCAGGGTCATATCCATACCATGCGTGCAAGAACCAACCCATATCATGAGAAAATGTGTCCTGGCCTTGATGCATATGCCTTTCGAATTTACCTTTGTCGCAGGTCTGTAAATCGTTTGCTAAATCCCTTTCTACATCATCTTTCTTTCTAAAATGGCGCATTGTACCAAAGGGGACGGCATGCGGCCCTGTATATGGATCAATATCCTCCCAAGCATAATCGAAAATATCATGTCCATAAAAATCCTCATGTGTGAGATCTCCAGGACTGGCATTTTCATTATAGCTACCTTCAAAAAATAAACCATATTTGTCAGTAAAAATTATTGGATTATTTCGGGTATAGATAAACATGTTAATTCCGGCATGAAGACCAATCGGATCAGCTATTAAATACCTCCCTGTCCCCGGATCATAATATCTAAACCAATTGTAATGACACCCGATCTCAGCATCATAGTACTG
>DYJL01000050.1 GCA_020723105.1 Nitrospira japonica
GATTATTGAGCTGGCGGGTGTCATTCGGTGGCACTCGTCACTCAACTCTACGTTATCTGCTCATAGCGGGCAGGAAGGAGACCTTTATGAGTTGGACATGTCCTTTATGTAGTTCTGATAATGAAGATTCGAATTTAAGATGTTTTTGTGGTTATGAACTGGATGTTCAAAAGGAGCAAAATAAAAATAATTTAACTGTTCTTCCTAACAATTTAACCAATGGGATTAGCGAAAGTTTCAAAGGCTGGACATGTCCTAAATGTAACACTAAAAATGCAAATTATGTTATTGAAGGGGTTAAAAAAACCATGTGTCTCTGTGGTTATGATTCATTATCAGATGATGTTGACCCTGATGTATCTATTGAAAACAAAGTTGATAAAATTGCGGCTCAAACTGAGAATAAAACATCTACCAAAATATACAGGTCATGGTTTAGACCGTATGGATGGTTCCTGTTGTTAGCAGGAGCCCCTGTTTTTTGCGTCATTGCTGTGTGGTCATTTTTGCTAAATGTGATCTTTCCTGCTTTGTTTGCAACTGGTGGATTCATCTTTTCACTCCCCATGGGATGGACACTAGTTAAGCGGAAACCAATTGATAAAGCAATGTACGACATAGTCTTCTTCTTGCCACTTTTACTTGTGGGAGCGACCTACCTACTTTTGGATGTAGCATTGCCGTGGCATAACAGGGACCAGCTTCTTGCACAGTTGCAGTCGAGCGATCCTGTTAAACGAGCAGATGCAATCGAAGGGCTTGGTAAGACGGTTGACGGACCAGGAGAACACGTTCAATCTATAACGGATGCAATTCTTGTTTCAGTGCAAGATGCGGATCCACGCGTTAGAAAGGAGGCCGCAAGGATTCTTGGAGTCCGAAAAGATAATCGAGCTCGGGAATGGTTGAGTTTTTTGGCTCGGAACGATCCTCATCCAGAAGTCCGAGAGAAAGCTGCATGGGCTTTGGAAAAACTCGGTTCAGAGGATCCTTCTTCTCCTGGCGGGAAAAGAAGCAGAACGGCTGCCGAGTGGGGCATGATTTTCTTCGGAACGCTCGGAACTGTTATAGGAACAATTATTATTTGGATAAGATTTGGTTGGATATTGGGTATGATTACTGCAATTGGTGCAATAAGATTATTAAAACGATTATTTATTTTTTAACAATATCCTATTATTATTTTTGCAGCAGATAACAAGTCAGTGGAGATGAACGAGTGCCACAATACACTTTTGGGGCATTACAAAGGTTTATGATTATCAAATCGGCATTATGCTCTTTTACGGTTTTCGGTGGCACTCGTCACTCACTTCTGCGTTATGTGTAATAAAAATATGCCAATGATAGTACGATTATGCGAGTCAAATTAAGTGAAATAATTGAAGGTATTGAATTCAGCTCCGATGAGAGATCGTCATACCTCAATAAACTTACTGGTGAAGTGGTAATGATCACTGATGAAGAATATCACGCAGCGGAAGAGGGAAATTCATTGGATGATTATCCTGAATGGCAACGTGATGATATTGAAAAGGCAGAAGATATTCTTGCTGATGAAACTAACGAAAATTTTATTTCACTTCCATCAAAATATGATGTTCATGAATATAACATCATGGAAAGGTTTTGTTCTACAGTTGCGGATAAAGAGATTTCAGAATCCCTTTATCATGCGATAAAAGGCAAGGGAGCATTTAGCCGATTCAAGGATGCTATTCACAGATATGAAATTGTTGAAGACTGGTACAAATACCGGGATGATTATATAAAACAAATTGCAAAAGATTGGTGTGAAGAAAACGGCATAGAGTACACAGATGATTAAAAAACACATAACCAGTCAGTGGAGTTGAACGAGGAACACACGGAGCTTTTTTAGCAAGATTATCTTTTATGTATTTCAAACTGTCTTTTAGCATGGTTATGTTATTCAGTGTTCCTCGTCACTCACTTTTTCGTTAGGCATAAAAAATAACCATATCATCAGGAGGTGACCTAATGAAAGATAAAAATAATGTATCCAGGCATATTTATTACTATTTTAAAAAATTATATTCAATATTTATTGTTGCGTTTTTACTATCTGGGTGTGCCACTCCTTGGGAAAAGCAGGGACATTTTTATCGTAGTACACAAACTCAAGTACATATTGAAAGTAATAATAAAAATAAGGTGTTTGTTAATAATAAATATGTTGGTGATACGCCCCTCACGATTCCCATTGAATATCAGCAAGAAGTTAATAAAAAAACAAGAAAAGTCAGTTATTGGGAAACACAACCAGGATTGTCACTCATTATAACTATTGTCAGCTTGGGTATTTATTTGCCTTTTAGTTTAATTCCTGTTGATATAGAGACTTCACTTGAACCTATAGACTCTTTCATGGGTAACGAATTTGAAATTATAGTGAAGTCTGACAGTGATAAAGAATGGCGAGATAAGATTCGTTTTAGCGGTGAAGACAAATATTTTCTTAATCCAACACAGGAAAGGAGGTAATAGTAAGTAGTAGAATCAGTTTCGTAACCCATAAAGCTGGATAAACAATAAACACAAAGGGGGATAAACAATGATGAATAAGAAAAGACTTATACAAAGATTTTTTCATGTTATTTTTATTGGAGTGCTTTTACTTATTATTACAGGGTGTGGTTCTGTTCAACACAACGTAAGCCTACAAAATGACTATATACCTAAACCAGAAACAAAAATCGAAATTAGTATGGTTACTAATGAAACAGGAGAACAGTTTGATGTGGAAGTTGAAAAAATGCTTGCAGACGCATTTGCAGAGGCTCTTCGAGAAGAAAATCTACTTTGGACAGGTGGCGAGGGACATAAGCTTACTCTCTCAAGCAAAATTGTAGAATATCAGAAAGGTGATGCATTCAAAAGATGGTTACTACCTGGATGGGGTTCCACCGTTCTTTCAGAGGTGGCCCCCAAAAATCGGACAGTCGTATAAGGTGTAAAATACGACAAACG
>DYJL01000008.1 GCA_020723105.1 Nitrospira japonica
GTTTCCACCTTAATTCAGCCCCAAAACTGTCCAACCATTGGGGTCCACCTCTACTATATTTACTGGATGTCTATTTCACTGGCAGGGAAAAGGATATGGCCCCGCCTTTTTCAGCGCCATCCAGCACCATGATCTCACCTTTATGCGCCTCAATTATACCTTTACAGATCGCAAGTCCGAGTCCTGTCCCGTAACGCTTCCCTATTGTATAAAACTTGTCAAAGATTTTCTCGCGGACTTCAACTGGTATGCCCGGCCCCTGATCTCTGATTGTCACGGCCAATCTGCCGTCGGTTTCGGCAATCTCGATCCGTATCCCGGAGTTGTCAGGGCTGAAATTGATCGCGTTTGAAACAAGGTTAATAAGTACCTGCCTGATCCTGTCCTGGTCAGCGGAGACAATACCGTTTGTCTCAGATATTATTTTGAATGTTATACCCTTCTCTGCTGTAATGGACTGAAAACTGATTACAACTTCCTTGATGAGAACAAGCATATTGACAGGGCTGAAATGCAGATCGAACATTCCGGATTCTATACGCTCAAGATCCAGAGTATCGTTTACCATTCGTATAAGTCTGTCGGCGTTCTTTCTGATGACCGTGAGGAATTCCATAAGGTCTTCCGTATCTTTACTGCTATGCGAAATTATGGGAATTTTGGCTGACAGATAATCCATGGCGCCCTTGATTGAAGTCATCGGAGTCCTCAACTCATGGGATATCTTTGCAATGAAATCCGATTTCTTTTCGTTAAGCTCCGTCAGCCTCGCATTCGCCTCTTCAAGGCTTTTGGTCGCAGCCTGCACTTTGTTCTCAAGGCCCGTGTGATAATCAGTGAGGGCTTTTGACATTTCAGCAAAGGACCTGCTGAGGGATTCTATCTCATCTCCTGTTCTGATAACCGGTGTCTCAGCAGCCTTTACCGAGTAGAAATCCTGCATTGACGTCTTTAACTGCTTCACAGGCCGGAGCACCAGTTCTTTCATCATGATGTAAAGCATGATTATTAAAACACTGATCGTTGCAGCGCTTCCTGCAGCCATGACTTTTCTACTCGAAGTTATCGTCGAGAACGCATAATCCATAGGGATTGTAACGCTTATGGCTCCCCTGACATCACCCACTTTATATCCCTGATGGGAATGACACTGAAGACAGGCCTCTTCGACATAAAGAGGGGCTATATACCTGAAGTAATATGACAGGCCGTTTTTCTCCACAGTGTGAGAGTCCTTTTTCCGGCCGCTTTCAAATTCTCCGAGCGCATTTGTTTCGAATTCATCAGGCGCGTTTTCAGGGTTGATAAGTTTCAGGCTTGTAATATGAAACCAGAAAAGCCCCTTCTCCATCGCATACTTCGACAATTCTTTTGTTACCATCGCCGGACTTTCTTTTACGTATTTCCTCCCCTTGATATCAGTTATCTCGGATTCTGAAAGATAAGGGCTTGGTTCTTTCCATGGTACCTTTTCAATAAAAATACCGCGGTGATCCGCAACCCACTGTCTTGTAATTACGATCTGCCTGAACAAAGCCTTGGCCTGAAGATCAACCTGTTTGATGATAAGCTCTTCGTTATTTTTATCAATAAAGTAAAGCGAAATTCCCATTGTAACTGACAATACCGCAGCTACACCGACAATAAATTTAAGACTGAGGCTTATCTTAAGAGCTCTGAATTCTGTAAGTAAGTATTTTAACGTTCGCATATTATCCTGACAGTGATCGATGCTGTATACAAACATTGTAGAAACCATCTGACGTTGTGTCAATTGCATTTCAGGAAAATACGCTTAACTTTTGTCATATAATGTACGATTATTAATATGATAAAAACCATGTTGCAATGAACTTAAAATTGTGATAATGATAAATCAAGTCTTTTAATCTGGAGTCAAAAAAATGAAAAAATTAAATTGCTGGGAATTCATGAAATGCGGGAAACAGGACGGAACAGGTAAATCAGATGTCTGCCCCATTGCTGCTGAAAAGTCTGCAAATGGGCTTAACGGAGGAAAAAACGGCGGGAGGTTATGCTGGATTATAGCCGATGCACATCCTGCAACATGGAGTTCCTGTTCAAATAAAGGAAGGAAAGACCCCTGTTTTTCCTGTGAGTTTCGTTTTAAGGTAATGATGGAAGAAGAGATGATAAATGTCTGCAAAGCAACAGGCTCGTTTCTTCAAATTGTAAAAACCCGGGGATAATCCAGATAACTGATGGCAAGCAACCGTACTCAGAATATATTAAATGTAACATGATATAATCATGGTGCCGAAGGGGGGATTTGAACCCCCACGGCGTTTCCACCACTAGACCCTGAACCTAGCGCGTCTGCCAGTTCCGCCACTTCGGCTTAAAAAACAGTTGTTAAAACTTTATTCCCTGGTCAAGGGAATAATAAACGGGTTATCACCATCAATCTTAACCAGCTTCATGTTCTCTTTATATAATATTAAATTGGCTGTTCCTCTGTTGTTAATATCTTTCTTTTTCGCAATTTTCCATATACCCTGCCAGCTGACACTAACTATAACAGACTCGCTGGTTATTCTTACCATCCCCGGTGTAAAAGATAATTCAGCCTTTTCGAATCTGAGATCTTCCAGAATACTTTCGGCAAGCTTTGCATCTATCAGACCTCGTAATGTGCCTGTATCCTTTAAAAGATAGGTGTTTTTTATGACATCAATCCTGTTATATGCTTCTGTTGCAAGAAGAGCATCAGCAGATGGCTTCACACTCTCTTTCCCGCTGCACCCGAAAGAAATAAAAACTAAAAGGCCTATTACAATAAAATAATTTTTCATATTAACCTGATTTTGATGGTAAATTTTACATGCTCTCGCAAAGTTTTTGCAATATAAGTGCATATTCCTGGAATAATTTAAGGTCCCTGCACCTTGAATCAGGACCACAGTGTTGTGTAGTCTATTCTATAAAAAAAGTTGTAATCAAAAAGGTAATGTCAAAAAACTCAGGAGGATTCATGAAAATTGCATTTGTATTTCCCGGACAGGGTTCGCAGCATGTCGGCATGGGAAAGGATCTGTTTGATAATTTTGAAGAAGCGCAGGAAATATATAAAACAGCATCTGCTGTTCTGGGATATGATGTTTCTGAACTCAGCTTTAAGGGGCCTGAAGATGAATTGAATAAAACTTTCAGGACTCAGCCGTGTCTTCTTACTGCAAGTTATGCAGCATTTAAAATTCTCACTTCAAAAGGCGTAACTCCTTTTTGCGTTGCGGGACACAGTCTTGGCGAATATACTGCAGTAACTGCTTCCGGAGTTATTTCATTTGCCAGCGCAGTGTCAGTAACAGAAAAGAGGGGACAGTTAATGCAGGAGGCTGTGCCTGAAGGGAAAGGCCTGATGGCTGCTGTTATTGGCCTGGAACGTGATGCTATAAATCAGATTTGCAATTCTGTTCAATCAGGCTATGTGGCTCCTGCAAATTATAATTGTCCCGGACAGATTGTTATTGCAGGTGAAAAAAATGCAGTTGAAGAAGCCCTTACACTGGCCAGAAGCGCAGGCGCTAAAAGGGCGATTCCGCTTGCTGTTTCAGCGCCTTCACATTGCGCGCTCATGAAAGAAGCCTCTGAAAAACTTGCAGACCTCCTGGACGATATTCAGTTGCATTCCGCGCAGATTCAGCTTGTCAACAATGCAGATGCCGTTTTTATGAGCGAACCGCAGACTATCAGGGAGTCACTTGTACGTCAGCTTAATCAACCTCTTTTGTGGGAAGATTCTGTAAAGGTGATGATTCAGAATGGTGTTGATACTTTTATAGAAGTAGGGCCCAGGAAAGTCCTGTCCGGGTTGATAAAAAGGATAGACGGTGGTGTGAAGATATTTAATGTCGAAGACTCAAAGAGTATGGCGGATACGTTAAATGCTTTGTCTTAGCTGGCTTTTATCTTTTTCTGCCAGGCTACTGCTTTAGCGATCACCTCTGCTTCATCCATTGTTGCCGGCTTTCCGTTCTCGATAACAACTTTTCCATTAACCATAACAGTCTCAATATCAGAAGGACGCATGCAATAAGTTATGTGTGAATAAATATCATAGAGCGGCATTAAATGCGGCTGTTGGAGATTTGCAATAACCAGGTCTGCTTTTTTCCCGGCTTTTATAGAACCGATTTTGTCCCCAAGCATTAGCAGGTCCGCTCCGTTTTTTGTTGCCATTAGAAGTGTAGTCTTGCTGTCAACAACAGTCGGATCCATGGAAACCGCCTTATGAACCTTTGCAGCAGTTGACATCTCGCCCAGAATGCTCAGGTCATTATTGCTTGCAGCGCCGTCAGTCCCGAATGCGACCTTTATGCCGGCTTTAAGCATTGCAGCTACCGGCGCAAAACCAGATGCAAGCTTCAGGTTGCTTTCGATGCAGTGTGTGACGCCGGCCTTTCTCTTTGCAAGCAGTGATATTTCATTGTCAGTAAGCCATACACAGTGTGCGGCAGACAGGCGTTCTGAAAGCAGTCCGATACTTTCAAAATATTCAACAGGAGTTTTCCCATACCGTTTCTGACATTCGGCAACCTCGAACCGGGTTTCGGCAAGATGCGTGTGTATGGGGACATTGTATTTTTCTGACAACGCATTGGCCTTTTTGTAATTGTCAGGCCCGCAGGTATAGGTTGCGTGAGGCGCAACACATGGAAATACGAGTTCACTGTCTTTCCAGTTATTGATAAGGTTTTCGGCATTGATGAAATAATCGTCTACAGATTTTGCATAGCCGGTAAAAGGGAAATCAATAATGCCTGCTCCCAATACGCCTCTCATTCCGATTTTTTCAAGTTTCTCTCCTGCAGTATTCTGAAAAAAGTACATATCTGAATAAGTGGTAACCCCTGCCTTCAACATCTCCATGCAGGCCAGTTCCACAGCATCGCCTACAAAAGCCTCACTAAGCCATTTCCCCTCAGCAGGCCAGATATGGTCCTGAAGCCATTCCTGCAGGGGAAGGTCATCGGCCAGCCCTCTGAAATAAACCATAGCTGCATGTGTGTGGGTGTTTATCAAGCCGGGGAATACAACTTTATTCTTTCCGTCCAGAATTTTTTGAGAAGAGTATTTTTCGGAAATATCGGCAAATGTTCCGGCAGCAACAATATCGCTGCCAGTCACTGCTACAGCGCCGTCCTTTATGACAGAGAGGTCCCCTTCCATGGTCAGGAGGTAGTCTCCGCGAATTAT
Source organism: Nitrospira japonica (assembly GCA_020723105.1). Classification (GTDB taxonomy): domain Bacteria; phylum Nitrospirota; class Thermodesulfovibrionia; order UBA6902; family UBA6902; genus SURF-23. The sequence goes on from DYJL01000008.1 coordinate 5,218, forward strand.
GTAGTCAACTTGTCGCATTTACGCCATTTCAATCAATTTCTCTGCTATCTGTACGGCATTTGTGGCTGCGCCTTTTCTCAGATTGTCGGCGGCTATCCACATATTGATACCATTTTCAATAGTATTGTCTTCTCGTATCCTTCCAACATAGACTTCATCTTTTCCGGCAGCAAGCGTGGGCAGCGGATATATATTTTTTTCAGGAGCATCATAAACAATAATTCCGGGCGCTTTGGAAAGTAAGGCCCGGACTTCATTGGCCGAGAGTTTCTTTTCAGTCTCGATATTGAGGGCTTCTGAATGGCCCCTGAAGACAGGAACTCTGACTGTGGTAGCTGTAACCCTTATAGAGTCATCGCCCATGATTTTTTTGGTCTCGTTCACCATCTTGATTTCTTCTTTTGTGTAGCCATCATCCATAAACTTGTCTATATGCGGAAGGCAGTTAAATGCAATCTGATGCGGATAGACCTGCGGCCTGATTTCTTTAAAATTAAGCAAATCAGCAGTCTGGTTTAACAGCTCATCCATCGCCTTTTTGCCGGTGCCTGAAACAGACTGAAAAGTCGTTACAACAACTCTCCTGATTATGGCTGCATCGTGAATGGGTTTTAAAGCTACGACCATTTGAATGGTGGAGCAGTTAGGATTTGCAATTATTCCTTTATGCCATTTTAAATCGTGCGGGTTAACCTCAGGCACAATTAGCGGCACCTCAGTGTCCATTCTCCAGGCGCTTGAATTGTCAATAACAATACAGCCCGCCTTTGCTGCAACAGGGGCATAGTGGAGGCTCCTCTCGGCGCCTGCAGAAAACAGGGCGATATCAATGCCCTTGAAAACATTTTCAGTCAGTATTTCAACGGTAACATCCTTATTCATGAAACTCAGGGTCTTGCCCTCTGAACGTTCAGAAGCAAAAAGCCGGAGCTTTTCTACAGGAAGATTCCTTTCCTCTAACACTGCAAACATTTCATTCCCTACTGCGCCGGTTGCACCGACAACCGCTATTGTATATTTATCTTTTTTCTTAAGCATCATAATGTTCTCCTTAATTTATATTTTCTCTTCCTGAGAAATCTGTGTCAGACGTATTTTGCCACAAGGTCTCCAACTTCCGTAGTGGTAAGACCCATCTGTCCTGCTGCGAGGCTTTTTATATGTTTTGCTGTAACCTTTATAACAGCCTGCTCTATGGCTTTCCCGGCGTTTTCTTCGCCAAGATGCTCAAGCATCATGCCTCCGGCACAGATGGCAGCAAGGGGGTTGATCATGTTCTTGCCTTTATATTTGGGAGCTGAGCCGCCTATTGGTTCAAACATGGAGACGCCCTGCGGATTTATATTCCCTCCGGCGGCAATTCCCATTCCACCCTGAATCATGGCGCCGAGGTCGGTAATAATATCACCAAACATATTGTCTGTCACAATGACATCAAACCATTCAGGATTTTTCACAAACCACATGGTTATTGCATCAACATGAGCGTAATCAGGTTTTATGTCAGGGTATTCTTTTGCTACTTCATAAAACGTCCTCTCCCAGAGATCAAATGCAAAGGTAAGGACGTTTGTTTTTCCGCAGAGGGTGAGCTTATTCATTTTCTTTCTCTTTTTGCAATATTCAAAGGCATAGCGGATGCAGCGTTCAACGCCTTTTCTTGTATTTATTGATTCCTGCACAGCAACCTCATCTACAGTGCCTTTCTTTAATACGCCACCTGCGCCTGCATACAGCCCTTCTGTATTTTCCCTGACAACAATAAAATCAATGTGCTCGGGCCCCTTATCCTTGAGAGGACAATCTATTCCAGGATAAAGTTTGACAGGCCTTAGATTAATATACTGATCCAGCTCGAATCTCAGTCTTAATAGAATACCCTTTTCAAGTATTCCAGCTTTGACATCAGGATGTCCGATGGCCCCGAGATAAATTGCATCATATTTTCTGAGTTCATCAATTGCGCCGTCAGGCAGGATTTCCCCGGTTCTCAGATATCTCTCGCCGCCAAAATCAAAATCTGTCAGATTAAGCCTGAAACCAAATTTCCCTGAAGCGGCCTGTAATACCTTCAAACCTTCGGCTATAACTTCCGGCCCTGTGCCGTCACCGCCTATTACTGCTATGTTGTATGACTTTGACATTTCATTATTTCTCCTTTTATAACCCCTACCCCCTGTTTTAAAGTAGTCCCAACGGGATTCGAACCCGTGTCTTAGCCTTGAGAGGGCTATGTCCTGGGCCTCTAGACGATGGGACCGGGAAAGACAGTGAATAGTGATTAGTGATTAGTAAAAGATAAAAAAAGAGTTTGTCCTCTATTCTTTCACTAACAACTTACAACTATTCACTAACCACTGTCTTTTTTGGCTGGGGAGAGAGGATTCGAACCCCTATAAGCAGATCCAGAGTCTGCCGTCCTGCCGTTGGACGACTCCCCAATTTCCAATGGTTAAAGCACCCGTTTATATTACCCATTTTATAAATGCCCGTCAACATACCTCACTTCTTTCAACTAATTTTATTCTTAATTTTTATCGTGACAAATGCCAACAGGGAAGTTTATAATTTCTTGGGGGTTTCAGTAGTTTTTTTGTATATATTTGTAGATTTCTAATTGTTTCAATAAGTAATTAGAGATGACAGGTTAATTATGGTAATAGGACAATATAAAATTCTTGAAAAAATCGGTGAGGGAGGCATGGGTGTTGTCTATAAAGCTGAACATGAAACACTCGAACAGTTGGTTGCACTCAAAGCTTTACCTTCGGCGCTTAGTTCCAATACAGAAATGCGCAAAAGATTTGTCTCAGAGGCCAAAATCCAGGCAAAACTCTCTCATCCCAACGTTGTAAACCTCCTTAATTTCTTTGAACATGACGACAGTCTCTATCTTGTTATGGAATTTGTCGAGGGTGAAACAGTGGAATCCATGATCAAGAGAAATGGGCCAATACCATTAGATAAATGCAAATCCATATTTAAACAAGTACTTGATGGTATAGGTTATGCACATTCGAAAGGGATCATACATAGGGACATTAAACCGGGGAATTTAATGGTAAATAAGGATGGTACAGTTAAGATAACTGACTTTGGAATAGCTAAAATCGCCGGTGATTTTCAGAAAACACGTACTGACATCAAGATCGGTACTCTTTTTTATATGTCTCCGGAGCAAGTAAAGGGACAACCAGCCAGTATTTCGTCAGACATTTATTCTCTTGGGATTACATTGTATGAAATGGTCACTGGCAAAGTACCTTTTAGTGGAAATTCCGAATATCATATAATGAAATCTATTGTAGAAAGCACACCACCTTCTCCAAGGGAATTTGAACCGCATATTCCCGTACATATCGAAAAAGCAATTTTAAATGCAGTCGCAAAATTGCAATCGGAAAGATTTAAGACCGCAAAAGATTTTTCTGAGGCACTACTTAATGAAGAGTTTTTCAATGGAGCAATGAATATTATAAGCGGACATACGGTAATGTCAGTTTCTTTTTGGGCTGACAAAGCCGGACATGTTATCAATAAAATAAAATTACTGGACAGAAGGGTTCTTTGGATCACAGGGTCGGTTCTGGTATTAATCAGTACCGTACTGATCTATTTTGGAGTGTCGGACAATACTCATGATAAGGGAAACCTTTCTTCTTTTAGTCCCCGTCCTTCCGTAGTACCCGTGCCTACATCTTTAAATAGCACACCCCCTTCAGTCAAGGGTCAGCCTGCGGGTAAACCGGACAATGTTTCGAAACAGATGACCGATGAATCCTCTACACTTGCAAAAGCCATCAAAGTAAAAGAACCTGTTACTCCTGGAAAAACGGGCAATGATGCATTAAATGATAAACAATATAATAAGGAAAAGAAGGATGAGAAGTTAATAGAAGACAAGGTTCAGAAAGAAATAACAGCAGGTAGCCTGTATCTTGATTCAACACCTTCAAAAGCAGAGATATTTATAAATGGAAGGTATATGGGAATTACACCTAAACTTATAGAAAAACTTCAGCCTGGGAAAACAGATATTATTGTTGGCAGGATAGATGGATACATGGATTATACGGATACAGTTGAGATAAAGCCGGATGAAGTGCTCAAATTAAATTGGCAGTTATCCAGGACCGTTGACGCCAGAACTGCAACGGAGAGGTTACCATCTGAAAATTCCGGATTTGAGGGATCAACTCAAAAGATGGGATCGCTTTTTATAGTGACTGAACCTGTAGGAGCAAGAATTTATATTGATGGGACTTATAGAGAGACCTCCCCTGCACATGTGTCACTTCCTTCGGGAGAGCATATGATTGTCTTGATAAAAGAAAATTATCAGGCACACACAGCTAAATTGACAGTAAATGAAGGTACGAAACCATTTAACATCAGATTGATACCAAAATAAGAAAGGAGAAATCATTATGAAGTGTTTATGGGGTGTAGCGATATCTGTAATATTTGTCTCTGGATGTGCAAGCGATATGGAGTCACAATTGAGATATGTCAAAGAAGAGATATATCGGGAAATGAGAAATCAGAACAGTAATATAAGAGACGACTTGAGAAAAGAGATAAAAGATGTAGAGGTTGGTAATAAAAAGGATATTAAAGATCTGCAAAGTAGCCTGAAAAGCGAGATCAACGATCTAAGGGAAGCTCAGAGGAAGTATTCGATGGAAACAGACAGGACCATAATAGATCATCAAAAGCAGATATTTCAAAATCAAACAGTTATGCAGGATTCTGCACGAAGGGTTTATTTGCTGGAAGCTTTGTTAGCAGCCAAAGTTCCTGTTGCTTCCCAGACAAAAAATGAAGGATATATCACATACATTGAGGACAAAAATGTCTCTATATCTATCGGAACTGTGAACGGAATAAAAACAGGGGACATTATTGATGTTTATCGGGATAAAGACAAGATTGGGACCATAGAAATAGAGGTTGTGGATTTAAATTCATCGAAAGGGAAACTGCTTGAAAGCAGTATGCTTATCTCTGTGGGAGACAGAGTCGAATTGACAAAGAAGTAATCAACTTATTTAGGTAACGACGGGAGGCATAAGGAATGAAAAAAATAATCCTACAATCTCTTTGTTTTTTAATTTTCAGTTTTACCGGGACTGTACAGGGGCAGGACAATGTCTCTTTATCTATTCTCGATATTCATTCTGTATCTGGTGGCAATGTCGAAATAATAGCTTCTGTGGTTGATGAGAACGGTGTTCCGATAAAGGGGCTCGGTAAGGCTAATTTAGAACTTGTTGTTGAGGGAAATAATACTAAAGATTTTTCTGTTGAGCCCGTCTCCAGCGCCAAAAGCCCTTTATCTGTGATTTTGGGAATAGATGTAAGCGGAAGTATGAAAGGGGTGCCAATAATGGAGGCAAAAAGATCGGCATCAATATTTCTGGATCAGCTTGATAAAAAAGATTTTGTTTCAATCATGAGCTTTGGAAGTAAAGTCATGTTCCTTACCGATTTTACCGAGAAAAAACATGAAGCAAGGGCGAAAATAGAGAGTCTTATTGCCAACGAACAGTGGACATGGCTGTATCAGGCCACTTATGAAGGGCTGGATAAGGCATCCAGAGCGCCAACCTCAAGAGTTGCTGTAGTGCTTCTCACTGACGGCAAGGATGAGGGCAGCCATAGGACTGAGGAAGAGGTGGTAGCGAGAATTGGTGGAACGCAGGTGCCTGTGTATACGCTTGGTTTCGGCCAAAATGCGCAGGTGGAATATCTTAAGAGAATAGCAGGTATAAGTAGGGGATATTTTCTTTTCACTCCAAATGCAGAGGATCTCTCAAAACTATATAGCATGGTGATAGACCAACTGAAAAACCAGTATTTAATCAGATTTAGTCTTACAGGCCCTGCTGGTAACTATACCAGCATCGTAAAGCTTAATTATCGGGGGAAAGTAATAACAGCTCGCAGGGGTTTCATGCATTTTATTGTCGGGCCGGAACCGGGTAGAAGTTTGAATCCGAAATTATGGCTGGGAATAATAACTTTGGTTTTTGTTATTGCAGGTGCGGTCTTTTTTATAGCAAATCGTAAAAAACAAGGACACAAACAACCGCAAGAGAATGGGTCAATACCTGAAGTAAGTATAATGGCAAACAAAAAGATCAATCCGATCGGTTTTTTTTCGGACACCTCGAAAGATTTCACGAAAACAGTTATAACCCCTTCACAGTCAAGGGGTGAGGTGGGTTTTGAAATAGATATACCACCTATTCCGTTCACATTTTCCCTTGCAGACAAAAGAAATAAGAAAGAATATAACGAGGTTATAATAACCCGATATGATAAAGATAAAGAACACTTATTTTCCAATGAGAAAGTATATCTATTATTTTCAGACAGTTCAGTGTCGCGTCCTGACGAGGGAAGAGAAGGGCATGCCAAGATCTTTGTTGATGAAAGCACACAAACATACAAATTGGAAGATCTGGGAAGTGCCTCAGGTACCAGAATCAACAATTACGGGCTGTTAAGGAATGGGGAAGTATGGGTCCTTACAGACGGAGATATAGTCATTGTTGGGCATACATCCTTGCAGTTTTATGATAAGAGGCAATTAACTGCTGATACAACATTTTGAGGAGACAAGCTGATGAATGAAAATGATAATAAAACAAACAGAAAATCAGGCAATATTGCTGACTGGATAAATGAACAGAAAAAACACAAGGAACAGCATGGTCGAGGAAAAGATGAAGCAGACAATATCTGGCCGCCGGAACCGGTAAAACGAAAAGTTGCTGAGAACATGAAGAATCAGAGAACTGAAACAATGCAGGTACACAGCCATGATAAAGAGGATAAAAAAACACCGATCAATAACAGACAAGATGTGGCAGACAATATTGGGCTGCCAACACAGATTGATGGATTACCGCAAGGTATATATGCACATTTTTTGCTGACAAACATATCAGGACTGGGAAGGAAAAAAGGTATACCACGTTATATGAAGCTTGAAAAGACCAAAACGCTTATAGGGAAATATGCAAGTGCCCACATAAGACTTGATGACGAAGACACTATTGAAATCAAACATGCAAAAATTATCTTTGAAGATACTGGTGGGAAGAAAGATTTTGTTATTTACCCTATAAATAATGCCAGTTTGTCTGTAAATGGCAGCACAGTGTCAGATAGCGGCATTGTATTACACAGTGGGGATACGGTAGAAATAGGCAGTGCAGAGCTCATCTTTTTCTATAAAGATATTAAAAGGAACCTATCATGAAAATAGGTCGTATAAGTGACTGTGGCATTGCAAGAGAACAGAACGAAGACTCATATATTATTGACGAAGCGATAGGACTGTATTTGGTTGCTGACGGGGTAGGAGGACATCAGGCAGGTGAAATAGCCAGCAGAACAGGAGCTGAAACTATTTGCAGAACAATAAAGAATAAACTTGCTGATCAAGATGGACAGAGTATAGAGTTAATAATAAAAGAGGCTATTGACAGCGCCAATAGGGAAGTATTAAATCAGGCGACAAGTAATTCTAACTTCCACGGTATGGGTTCTACAGTGGTTTTAGGATTATACAGGAATGACAAACTCTATATTGCACACGTAGGAGACAGCCGGGCCTATTTGATCAATTCTAATGATATTATACTTTTGACGGAAGACCATTCTATCGTTGCCAGCCTTGTAAGAGCAGGAAAGATTACAGAAAAAGAGGCAAGAAATCACAACATGCGCCACATCATTACACAGTGCCTGGGCAGTCAGGAATATTTTGGTCCTGAAATAAAAATTATTGATTTTAAAAAGGATGATACCCTCCTGTTATGCTCAGACGGGCTTACCGATATGGTTGAAGATAGTAAGATTAAAAAGACTGTGCTCAAAAAAAGGAAAGACCTGCAGGATTGTGCCTGGGAATTAGTGAGATTAGCCAACAAGAACGGCGGACTGGATAATATAACCATTATTTTGGCAGAAAAAAATTAAAGAAATTAAGAAATGTATGGAGGATTCTATATGAATTTTAAAAAGATAAAATTGGATTTTGAAAACACTTTTGTGGTGTTTGCTACGGGTGCATTATTAACAGGGTTGATATTCCTGATCTTATACTTTCTACCCAACACTGTTTATTTGCGTATCTTCTTTTACAGAAGCTGGTATGTACAGTCAATAACAACATGGCTTTTCTGCACAGCAGTCCTATTTGTGATATTTAAATATATGCGTCTTAAGGTAGAAAGAAGTATCCTTGACAATAAGGTAATTATAGAACGGCTCGACTCCATTACTCTTCAGCACGCAAGAGATGTATTGGAGAAAATACCTGAAAAATACAGGGATACCATCAGTTTCAGACGTATAAGTGAGCTTTTGAGGGGATATATACATAGAGAAGAGGTGGTAAGACTCAATCAGGAACTTTCAAGGAGGGATGTAGAACAGATAGAAGGAGGGCATCTTGTTTTAAACTCACTGAAACAGCTTGTCCCGGTACTTGGTTTTCTCGGGACCGTCATTGGTTTATCTTTGGGAATGGTAAATTTTTCTGATGTATCCGAAACCGTCGGCAACATAGAAAGTTTGAGGGTTAAATTAAAAGACCTTGCTGCATCCCTCAGCGTTGCCTTTGATACGACACTGTTAGGACTTGGTTATACGATCGTGCTTGTATTGATTTCATCATTATTAAGACGCAAAGAGGAGTCTTTTATTGCTGATGTAGATAACAAGTCCAGGGCGCTGATCACGAAATTAAGATATTTTTCAGATGCAGCGGAAAGGTCAGAAGGCAGTCACGATGGTGGTTATGGCAAGGAAATTGTAAATGCTCTCCGTCAGAATGGAGACGCCATTTTGAAAAAGTTGGATGAGTTGAAGGACGGCTTACAAAAACCGCCTCACTACGAAATTATTGTTCAGCCTGTAAAAGGAAAAGATGTTGAATAAGAAAGGAAGCATAGAGATACTCATGCTGCTGGGCTGTCTGGTCGGGGTTATTGTCTTTCTGAGCTTTGCAATGGGGGTTTTAAGTCTTGCTTCTAAAATAGAAAAGGATAATATTCCGGACCATTCCAGATTATTGGAGAAACGGAAGAATTTACTGGAAGAAAAAAAGAAGAAAGAAGAAGATGTTGCGAATCTTACAAAAGAGAGCGGAGAATTAAGAAATAAAATATCGGAAAAAGAGAAGGATTTTGAAAAAATAAAATTGCCTGAAAAAGAGCAGGAGAAAAAAGAGGAATTGATCAGTCTTAAGAAACGGCTCGATGAATTACTTAGACTGATAAAGACTAAACAGGATGAGCTTGAAAAAATCAAACAGGAGTTGGCCGGATTAGAAGAATATGGAAAAAAAGAAGAAGACCTTAAGAAATTAAGAGAAGAACTGGAGGCATTAAAAAGGAAAAAGAAAGATAAAGAAGAAGAAATAGCAAAAACATCTTTTTATAAAAATAATGCAATGATAAAGGAAATAGAAGAACTCAGGAAGGCGATTAAAGAAGCTGAAGAAAAAATGAAAGAGCTGAAAAATAAACTAAAGGAGGGAAATGATCCCGTATTGGAGGGCATCAGAGGAAGCCTTTCTATAAAAAATCCCCTTTTTGTTGAATGTAAGAATAATATGATTATATTGCACCCGGATAAAAAAGCCCTGACTGTTTCTGACCTGGGGAAGAACAATACTTTTTCGAATATTAATGTTACGCATAGAGGTATCGTGTTTTTCATAAGGCCGGATGGTTTTGATACTTTCAACGAAAGTTTTGGACTTGCACAAAAAATAGCAGATAAATCTAATTTGGACCTTGCTTATGAGCCTATTGATTCAGATTATGATCTTGATTCTTTAATCGAAAAACTGGGGAAAAGAAATGAAAAGAGATGATTTTTCTTTTCTCAAGCTTTTTGAAGACCCGCTTATGACAATCATTGCCATTGTACTGTTCAGCACGGTCTGGATGATACTACCCAAAGAGACAAAGCCCGTTGACGCTAAGGTGTATCTTACCCTTGATGAACTTGAAACTCTGAAGAGAGAGATTGATTCGCTCGATAAAACAATAAAAAAACTGAAAATGGAAATTAAGCGGCGGAACGAAGAGATCAAATGGATTGAGAGCAGGATAGAAGAAACTGTAAATGAGAAAATCAAAGACGTCCAGGGAAAAAATACAGAGCAGTTAAAGAACGAAGCTGCAGCGACAATAGACAGGATCAAGAAAGAAAAAGAGGAACTCAACCGCCTGGAAGAGGAATTGGAAAAAGCAAAAATGAAGCTGGCTCAAATTAAAGGTAAAGATAATAGTGAACTTATCATAGAAACAATAAGAATGAAAAAAGAAATTGAAAAAATTAAAGAAGATATCGGCCTGTTGGAAGAGAGAATAAGACTGGCTTTAAAAGACCTGAAAAAAGAAAAAGACAATAAGAATACCCAGGAGAATTTGATTGCTCAACTGCAAAATGAATTAAAGACAAAACAGACTGAAGTTGGGCAACTTGAAGAACAGGTAAAAGGAATAGGGACAGGAGGAGGATTTAAACCAATTGTTAAATCTGAGAAAAACCCTTTCTTTATAGAACTGGTAAACAATCATTTGTTTCCCGTAGATGATGTCCATTATGAAGCTGAATATGGTTATATAAAAATCAAGGATGGCAGAACAGTGCAGGCATCCAAAAAAATCCGAAAGTCTTCCAGCGGTGAACATATCAGCAAAATTGAGAATTCTGAAAGCAACTTCAATAACATATTGAAAAAACTTGATGTTAGTAAAGAACGTATTATCTTCTTAGTCCATAATAATTCTTTTGAGATCTTCAGAAAAGCGAGGGCGATAGCTTTAAAAAAGGGGATCGAAACAGGCTGGTGGACACGCGAAGGTGATTCAATAATAATCACTTATGGCGGAGGCGGGACAGACATAGGCTCCTACAAAGAATGAAAATAACTAACAGAGAGCAAGATAAAATACTTTTTCAGGAGAATTAGTCAGTAACAATTTTAATTGGAACAGGAGGGAACAAAAATGAAATTACATCAAATCAAAAAAACAGTTTTCAGAAGCAGTATGCTGGTTTTACTGTTTCTTGTTGCTTTATTTATATTCAACCTTAAAATCTCAAACGCTCAATCCACCCTGATAGTAAGTAAAGAAGTTGAGGGCGCAGTCCTTGCTGAAGACTGGGCAAAGGTTGCGAAATTGCTTGATGACGTGAAGGCAGAAACACCCGAACCGGTACTTCGACTGATCAAAGGACATGCTGATCTGGCATTGAACAGGAACAATGAGTCTTTATGTATGTTCATAAGCGTGGCTTCATCAGATAACGATCTTCAGGAGTGGGACAAGTGGACACGGGATTTTGCGGGAAGAAATCCAAAAAGCATAATTGCGTATTACTTCAGAGGAGATGCACTGGCAAGAATAAAGAAATGGGATGAGGCATTGACGGCATTTAACAAGGCTCTGGAACTTAATCCAAAACATGCGATGGTTTTGAATGCGAGAGGGGTTGTGTATGCGGCGAAGAGGGATCTGACCCTTGCACGTAATGATTTCGATAATGCTATCAGCATCAACCAGTCTTTCGCAGATGCCTATGCAAATCTCGGTTCAAGATTTATACAGATGAAAGACGGAGCGGAAGGAGCGATAAATGAATTTGATAAAGCGCTGAGGATTTCGCCAGGGTTCGCGCTTGCTCTCCATGGAAAGGGGAACGTGGAAGTAATTCTTTTTCAAATAGAGGAAGCAGAAAAAAATCTTAATAAGGCAAAGGAATATGGGACGTGCGGTAAGGAACTCTTTAATGAAAACATTATTAACATTGCAGCTTATGTTCATGGAGTGGATAAAAAGGAATTGATTGCAATGATTCCAAAAGATGGAGATGGAATAGGGATGTCATTAAAGAGAACATTTGAAAATCCTGTAGGTTCATCCGGGTTAAAGCAATTTGAGAATTCATTAAAGAATTTTGAGCGTTTTGGGGGTAAGCCTGGAGTTGGACAGTGGAGTTTTAATAGAGTTGGTGAAAGTTTCTATCATTTATCTCCTACTGAGAAAATTACAGCCAATAAAATGGTGGATAACTTCCTGGATAAGAATCCAAATTTAAGCAGGCATTTCTATGAAGGCGCAAAAGATTTCGCACATAATCCTATCAGAAGCTTTGGATACGAAGTAAAAGGGAAAATTGGTGGAACAATGGGTGGGATGGAAGCAGGAGTGAAAATTCCCGCCTCTACTTCTGATCAAGCATATAGAGACATCGGCAAGGGGTTCCAAGATAAGGCTATGAATCGTATGAGTAATCTTCCGGAAGGCGTCCTTGCAAGCCTTGCCGATGCAAATTGGGATGAGGGTCAATGGCCGTTTGTAGAGTACTATGGCCTTATTTACAGCATGAAGTAATAAATGTTTAATGCGGGGTATTGGAATGAAAACAGCTAAATCGAAAACATTGCTTTTTACATTTATTTCCGTCCTGTTTCTCTCTTGCATTGCATATGCGGACCAATTTATTGCCTTTTCCCTCAATAAAGCAGAAATGGAAATGAGAGAATCAGGACGTTCCCATAAAAACAGGTTATTCGAACTTGGAGGAATAACCCGGCCTGTTGGAATTGTATATGATGCCAACCGCAGTGATTTGATTGTAGTTGGGCAGATAAATGAGAAAGAACAAAAAATATCTCTTGATGATTTTGTAGTTGCCTTGAGAGCGATTTCAGTGTACAAGGAATCTCCGTTGGTGAGCATTGACAGATCTGATGAGACTGAAACAACCAAAAGGCAAAGAGTGCGCTTTGAGGGGGGGATAGAAAATACTAAATTCGGAAAAGACTTGCTTGAGGCGGATATCATTCTGAAAAAAATGGGAGTCGGGGAGCTGCGGACCGATATTTGGGGTGTTAAATCCTATGTCGATATGTCGGCGGAGTATTGGAATAAGACGGGGATTGAGGATTCAGTTTCCAGCCGATTCTGGTTTAAACCTTCAAAAGAAAAATCTTTTGTTGGCGTTCGCGATGGCGTAGTCATCGTAAAAAAATTAGTAATTGATGTAAAAACGGAAGTTATGGGAGCAATTAATTCACACCGACCTGTGGATGACCGAGCAGGAAGTTATGATGAGATCGGAGATAGATTTGCCAGTGCAGTGGCAGCAAATATTGATGATATTGATTCATATTATTCTGAGGTAAAAAGGTTAGACCCTCTTTTTCGATTGGTTGGTCTGGCTGAGGGTATCAAAAGAGAGGCTTTCAACTTCAAACCTGATATAAATTTCTGGTTGAATGAATATAGAGTAGAACATATAGAAACGCTAAAGGATTATCCACTGTTAGTGAAAGAAAAGAGACTGGAAAAAAATGGGGAAAACCGTCAAATGACAATTAATGGCGGCATAGAATTAAGACCACTTCTTGTAGATCTTAATGCTGGTGTTGTAACAGCATTAAGAGATATTGTTATTAAATCCAGACCTGAAGGGAATCCGTTAATATGGAAATTGCCGCTTGAAGGATGGCAACTACCTGAGGATTCAAAAATAGATATTACTGCATTCGGTAAAAAGTTAAGAGATTCAACTGCGGGGGTAAACGGTATGAGCTTAACTAAGCGGATTTCCCCTGTTGATTCTCCCGGAAATCAGAAAATAAATTATAAATCATCTCCCCTGTCCGACGGGGGCTCAAACTTCAATTTTACAGATAGATTTTCTCCTCAGAAATACTCCCCTCACGTCGGCGGAGTTATGCTCCAGGGTGTAGCAAAGGTTTCAGGCGGGGAACAGGCGAAGGTTGATCTCACAAGCGGAAATTTTTCTTTGATCGTGGGCGGGCAGAATGCGCGGCTTGCACCCGAGGCATACAGAAAATTCATAACAGCGCTATGGTCTGTATATTACAGTCAGAAAGACCCCGGTATTTCCATCGATCCGATCGGATGTTTTTATTTTGATCCCTATGACCCTGAAAGGGACAAAAAATTTGCGGAATGCCTGAAACGCTATGAGAAAAAGGAAGAGAAGCACATGGTCCGCTACATCGGCAAAGTGATCAACACGGACCTTGGGAGAGTCATGCGGGAGGCGGACTACGTGATGAAAAAGTGGTCGGTCGGAACAGAGAAGCCTGGTATTTCAGGATTCAAAAGCCCGGATGAATACAGGGGCTGGAAAACTACTGATAGCGAAGGATCGAGCCGCTTCTGGTTTGTCCCTGAAGATATGAAGTTCAAACGTGGCGGTGACATGCTCCTTTTTGAGGACGGCAGGATGACAGTAAAAACAGAGTATATGTTTAAAAATGATGAAGGTGCACAGGCAGATCCGTACAACGAAAAGTTTGCCGGGTTCTTTACCGAACACTATGGAGAAATTGCCAATAAATATCCTGTCTATCAGGAACTTTTTGAATATGCGAAAATGGTGAGCCTGGCCAAATATCTCAAAGAGCAGGGTCTTCCCATGTTCTGGTTCCTGATGGCTAACAAGGATCTGGTCATTACCGAGGATTCTCCCGGTACTGTGGAAGCGCTGGCAAAGGGATCGGATTATTATAAAAACTTATATATAATGGGCGGAGTAGACCTTGGCTTTGATGCCAGACGCGAAGGCAATTATGTGTATGACCGTGAGGCAGTAAGGGCCATAAATGAAGCTGTTTCCAAGCTCCCTTTAAATGCTTATTCAAAAACCACACTATCTGCAGGGGACATAACTCCTGCGAGTTCAGAGCCGTTCTCCTTTAACCTTGGAAAGGACAGCTTCACTGTTGTCCCGCAACATTCGCTTACATCAGGCAAGGACAGACATGGGATCAGATACCAGACAGACATAGCTTTAAGAGGGACAGGCTTACAACTGACCGGACGGGCGCTTGAGACTATAAAGAACAAAATTATTAGGTGGATGATGGTACAGGAACTGAATCCGATATTACGGACTAAAGATACCACTAAATTATCTGAAGCTGAAATTGAAGCCCTTAATAAGAGAATTACAGAAGAAACAGAAAAAGCTAAAACGAAAGCAGGAAAGATCATTGAAAAGATGGAGAGTTTAAAAAATATTAAATATACAGATGAAAATAAATTTGTAAAAGCTCTTGAAGAAACCATAGGCCGGGAAAAAACAGATATTTTTAAGAGAATGGTTATGGAATTTGCCTATTACAACACTAATCTGGACCTCGTACGCTATTTTAAACCGGGACAACAGGACATCGGAGAGTTCGGTAAAGGCTGGCATTTATTGATACCCTATCGTCTTAAACCCGCAGGCGATGCCAAAAGAAAATTCCTTAATGTGTTGATTCCGGAGAAGATGGCTGTAGAAAACCAGCTTACCGGGGATCAAGAGGTGCTCACATTCAGTACAGACCGTTATACAGTTGCAGGTTATGTGCCTGCAAAACTTGAGTCGAGTCAGGTGGTGGGACTATTCATGATGTCTGATGCCTCATATCGTCTTGCGGACAAGTTGGGTAATGAGTTTTGGTTTGACCGGGCAGGTTATCTTACCGACATGATCTTTTCTGAGGACCATCATATTCATGTTGAATATGCTGACAGTTTTACTGACGCTTTTGAAGAAATCCCTTATCAGATCCAGCCTGCAGGTAAAGAGCAAACGGCATTTCTTAATGTCTTCATACCAAGAAAAATGACTGTTAAGAACCTCATCAGTGGAGATAGCGAGATCCTGACCTTCAGTGAAGAAGGCGAATTTGCTGGATATGTTCCTGAAAATGCGGAAAAGAGCAGCTATAAAATATTAGCGCTAATGTCAGATGCATCTTTCCATCTGCTTGATAAGAATGGGAATGAGACGTCATTCAGTTCCTTGCGGACTTTTGATGGAAAATTTAAAGAGATGGCTTTTTCTTCTGATCGCAGAATGGTGAGATCCGTGTCACAGGGCAATCAAAAGATCGGTTTTAAATATTCTATAGACAGATCAGGAGAAGTTATGATAGCCAGCGCCAATCTCTCGGAAGGCGAAGAAACAAAACTGAGTTATATAGTGAAATATAAATATGATAAGGAAGGCAGGCTCTATAGTGTAACTGGGACGGGGAATACAATAGCTAAAACTCAACATCAAAATAATGAAATGCTGATGCATGTGAAAAAATAGAATTTAATTTAATTGTTATGATATAAGCTCATTACTGTTCAATCAGGCAAGATAAGATAAAATAAAATTTTTCGGAAACAGAAAGGGAGACTATATGAAGAGAATACTCGTAACAGGCGGTGCTGGATTCCTCGGCTCGCATCTTTGCGGGAGGTTGCTGAAAGAGGGGCACGAAGTAATATGTGTTGATAATTTCTATACAGGCCGGCGTTCCAACATCGCAGGTTTCTTAGATAACCCTATGTTTGAAGTAATACGACATGATGTTTGTTTCCCTTTATACATTGAAGCAGATGAAATATATAACCTGGCCTGTCCGGCCTCGCCGATTCATTATCAGTTTGATCCTGTACAGACTACAAAGACCTCGGTTCACGGCGCCATAAACATGCTGGGACTTGCAAAACGGATTAAGGCAAAAATATTTCAGGCCTCAACTTCTGAAGTCTACGGCGACCCGCAGGTTCACCCGCAGCCCGAATCTTATTGGGGCCATGTAAATCCTATTGGTTTTCGATCCTGTTATGATGAGGGAAAAAGGTGCGCTGAGACCCTTTTCTTTGATTATTACCGACAGCATAAGCTTAAGATAAAAGTCGCAAGAATATTTAATACGTATGGACCGAGAATGCACCCTAATGACGGCCGGGTAGTGAGCAATTTCATTATGCAGGCCTTGCATGGGGACCCTATTACAATTTATGGCAACGGGCAACAGACCCGGAGTTTCTGCTATGCAGATGATATGATAGAGGGCTTTATAAAATTCATGAATTCTCCTGATGATTTTACGGGCCCGGTAAATCTCGGCAACCCTGGTGAATTTACAATACTGGAGCTGGCTGAAAAGGTTATAAAACTGACCAGGTCCAAGTCCAGGATAGTTTATAAACCTCTGCCGTATGATGATCCCTCACAGCGCCAACCCAACATAAAGCTCGCAAAAAGCAAACTCAAATGGGAGCCGAAGGTAAACCTGGAAGAAGGGCTTAAGGAAACTATCAAATACTTTAAGAAATTAAAAATTGATCCCTGAAATTTATAATATCGTTTGAAAAACATAATTTTAAATATCAACGGCAGAAGTATTCAGACTGTTGAAGGCCGAACAGTCCTGAAGGCTGCGAGAGAAAACGGGATCTACATCCCTACCCTTTGTTACCATCCCCGTACAAAACAGGCCGGCAAGTGCAGAATATGTGTTGTAGAAGTTGAAGGTTTGCCTGGTTTGAGAATATCCTGTTCGCTCGAAGCAAAAGAGAACATGGTCGTGCTTACAAATACAGAGCGCGTCCTTGAAACCAGAAAGATGATTGTTGAGTTGTATCTGTCAAGCGGCAAACACAACTGTATTTCATGTGAAGCAAACGGCCGTTGTGAACTGCAGGAAGTTACATACCGTCTTGGCATAGAGAAGTCCACCTTCCCTGTATTGACTAAAGATTATCCGCCTGATACATCCAGCCCGATGATAATCAGGGACCTGAATAAGTGCATTCAGTGTTACCGGTGCATTGCCGGATGCAATAATATCGCAGTTAATGAAGTCCTCGATATGGGGTTTCGGGGCAGCAATATGACTGTAGTCTGCGATACAAACAAGCCGATGGGAAAATCTTCATGCGTGATTTGCGGCGAATGCGTTCAGCTCTGTCCGACAGGCGCGCTGACAGAGAAAAAGGCCTTTGGCAAGGGAAGGCCCTGGGAGATAAAAAAAATCAAGACCACATGCCCCTACTGCGGTGTCGGCTGTCAGGTTCATCTGCATGTCAAGGATAATGAGATTGTGAAAGTGACTGGTGTGGAGGAGGTTGCTCCCAATTACGGCAGCTTATGCATAAAGGGAAGGTTCGGATACGATTTTGTTCATTCTCCTGAAAGATTGAAAATGCCGCTTTTAAGAAAGAATGGTAAATTTGTTGAAGTCAGTTGGGATGAGGCGCTCGATTTTACTGCAAGCAGGCTCCTTGAAATTAAAAAGGCCCGGGGGCCGGAATCTATTGTCGGCATCGGCTGCGCAAGGACTACGAATGAGAACAACTATGTTATGATGAAATTCATGCGTGCGGCAGTTGGCACCAACAACGTAGACCACTGTGCGCGCACCTGACACGCTCCAACTGTAGCCGGTCTGGCTGCAACTCTGGGTGCAGGCGCAATGTCCAATTCCATCAGGGAGATTGAGAACAGCCCGGTCCTGTTTGTAATTGGTTCAAATACAACAGAAGCACATCCGGTTATTGCCAACAGTATGAAGAGGGCCGTCAAGAAGGGCAGCATCCTTATTGTTGCAGATCCGAGAAAAATTCCCCTTACGCGCTGGGCCACAAAACATTATCAGCATAAGGTAGGTTCAGACATTGCCTTGCTGAATTCAGTGATGCATGAGATTATAAAAAACGGCTGGCACAACAAAGAATTCATCAGCAGCTATACCGAAGGATTTGATGAATTACAAAAGGTCGTCAGCGCTTATCCACCGGAACGCGCTTCAGAGATATGCGGAGTTTCAGAGGATGGAATCAGAGAACTTGCAATGCTGCTCGGCACGGCTGAGAGAGTTGCGCTTTATTACACACTCGGAATTACCGAACACGTTACAGGGACAGACAACGTCAAAACCTGTGCAAACCTGCAAATGCTTCTCGGCAATATCGGCAAGGAATATACCGGCGTTAATCCATTAAGGGGGCAGAACAATGTTCAGGGAGCCTGTGACATGGGAGTGCTTCCGGATGTGTTTACAGGATATCAGAAGGTGGCTGATGAAACGGTCCGGGAGAAGTTTGCAACTGCATGGGGTATTAATTCTTTGCCTGAAACCGCAGGCACAAAAATACCGGCCATGTTTGACGGAATGCTTCACGGCGACATTAAGGCGCTCTATCTTGTTGGTGAAAATGTAGTGATGTCAGAACCCCATCAGGCGCATACAATCAGGGCGCTTGAAAAACTCGAGCTTCTCATTGTGCAGGATATTTTTTTCAATGAGACTGCGCAATATGCGCATGTGGTTTTACCGGCTGCGTGCTTTGCCGAGACAGAAGGGACCGTCACCAATACTGAGAGGCGGGTTCAGCGCGTCAGAAAGGCCGTGGAACCGCCAGGACAGGCTAAGGAAGACTGGTGGATTATCAGTGAGCTTGCAAGAAGGATGGGCTACCTTATGGACTACACGTCAACAGAGCAGATATGGGAGGAAGTTCGCAAATTAACGCCAAACATTTCCGGTATTACATTTGAAAGGATCGAGCGAGAGGGCCTTCAATGGCCCTGTCCGGATATTAATCATGCCGGTACATGTTATCTTTACTGTGACAATATATTTCCCTGCGGCAAGGCCAGGTTTCAACCTGCACAGTGGAAACCGCCGGCAGAGGTTCCTGACAGGGAATATCCGTTTGTGCTTACAACAGGCAGAAGGCTCTGGCATTATCACACAGGGACCCAGATACGAAAATCTGCAGGATTTGATGATGTCTTCCCTGAGGAACTTATCGAGGTAAACAAGGAAGATGCCGGAAGTCTGGGTATAAAAAATGGCGATTATATCCGCGTTGTCTCACGCAGAGGAATGCTGAGAGTAAAGGCCTGGGTTACGGACCACGTTTCACCAGGCTTGTGCTTTATGACCTTTCACTTTCATGAGGCCTGTGCAAACGCTCTGACGAACAATGCCTTTGACCCGTTTGCAGGCACTGCCGAATATAAGGCATGTGCAGTGAGGCTGGAGAAAGAGGGATAGCGTTATGCAGTCCCTGTTTATTTCCTTTCTGGCCCCCTCGACCAAGGCGATTTGTCTCTTACCTCAACTACGTTAATAAGATACCCGAAGGGATAGTCCGGCTGATAAAGATGGAATTTATCGAACTCAAAGAGTTTTCTTGAGGCCAGGAGGAATCTGTAACAGGGGTTGTCTTTCTGAAGTATTTCCACCTTTCCATTTACCTGAAAGCTTATATACTGCATGCCCTGAGGAGTGTGAGACATTCCAACATAGAGAAGACTTGAATAAGGATTCTCCCTGAGATTCTCAAGGGCCTTTCCTTCAAATATCTCAAGTCCGCCAAGGATGGCTGGATCAAAGTTGTCTGTATTCTGATAAAGCCTATGAACAGCCTCGATCCTCTTGTGAAGGCTTTCACGCCACGGCATGGCCCGTGCTTCTACTATGGCAGCCTCAAATATATCTGTATAATCCTGAAGATATTTCGCCTTTGGAATGAGGCCGATTCCCTTGACTGTCATATTCACAGGGAACGAATCTCCCTGCCGCCATGTTGCCATCACAGGAAGATGCGCAGCAAAGTAACGCATGGGCTGGCCTTCTTTCATATCATTGAGAAATTTAATCCTTGATGATACAAGCCACTCAAGGAAATGTGCCGGAATTGCATTTAATGTTAAACGTGATGGATGAAACTGTTGTTCTTTTTCTTTTAATTTCATCATACCCTCCTTTACCCTACACCCTCTGCCCTACACCCTTTTATTTTCTACACCCTACCCCCTTTTTCTTCTTATCCCCATAATTATTCCAGCCTCTATCCCCAGTGTGCCTATGAAAGCAAGCACCGGATAAAAATATATAGTCTCTTTCTCCTCTGTCTCAAGGGCAACATAGTACCATGTAGAGACAACCTTTCTACCGCCCCTGTCACCTTCAGAGCCATTCCATACTGCAAGAGAAAGTGGGGTGACGCTGCCTTCCCTGAAAACAACGTCGAATTTATCCTGAGATGTCAGGGGCCGCTTAAACACAACAAACCATTTCCCGGACTGCCATTTTCCGTTACCGCTGATGTTTTGGATATCAGCCTTTTCCAGATCAGTTGCGTTTCCAAAGCCCTGAGCGATTATATTTTCAACAGGTGAAATTCTCGCTCTTGATACAGGATTGCCGACCTCAAGGCCTCCGGCAAATTCATCTGATGTTGCATAGGTACTATGCATGTCATTTGCATTTTGCCATGAAGCTTTCCAGAACCAGATATTTACAGGATTGTCTTTGTCGCCCATTGCAAAATGCGGTTTGGATGCAGCAGCAGATGAGGGAAATTCCAATGCCACGGCATCAGAGAACTTATCTACATCTAATGACGAATCTTCTGAGGCATCACTCCACTCAAGCAGAAAGGCCATTTCTTTTGTGTTGTGCAGGGCCCGGACCTTTAAATTTTTTACAGAAGATTCATAGGTCCTCGGTTTTGCCATAACCTGTGGAGCGAGGGGAATTTCAATGGCAGATGCATTGTTCCAGGCGCTGTTATCAGCTTCAAGGGGCAGATCACCCGATACCTTCTTTGCCATGACAACAAGACCCTGGGAATAGGCATCAAAAGACAGGAGGAAAAAACAGAGAAGAGCGAAAATAGTTATCATTGCGAGCATAGTGTGCTGTCCGTAACAGTTCTTTACACTGTCATTGCGAGGGACGAAGTCCCGAAGCAATCTCACTACGAGATTCCTCGCTTCGCTCGGAATGACAAAGCTGTAAAGATATTTAGCTGACAGGACAATAGGAAAGCAATCTTTCTTTTGACTACGAGATTGCTTCACACCCTTTGGGTGTTCGCAATGACATCTGAACTTGTCTTCATAAATTTGAAATTTTCTCATTATCCCCTCCTATGTTATGTTATGCCTGTAGACTTGCAGTTTTTCATCATGGAAGGGCCTGATAAAGACAGGCTCTTTTAAGGGCACCTTTACCAACTCTTTACCCTTTTCACCATAACCAGTAACAATGCCCTTTGATACCCTGAATTTTGCGGACCAGAACTCTGTTGAACCAAATAGCGTCAGAGCCCCCAGCAGGGTTTCATCTTTATGGGCATTTTTGTATGCCGCGACCGCATTCGCAGCATCCGGCCCGAACATCTGTATCAGATAAGGAAGTGGAACATGTATAGGCGGAATATAATATATATTAGGCTCCAGGCCAAGCTGCGGGTAGAGGGGTAACGCAATCTTCTTGATGTGAACCAGATAGTCCACAGGATTTGCAGGGTCCGGCTTATCAGGGGTATGCAGCCAGCCATTAAGTCGTATCCTTCCGATGCAGGTTGTCACACACTGAGTCTGGTGTCCCTGTTCTGCAAGCGGATAGCAACCAATACATTTTTCAGCTATCTTTGTCGTGTTATTGAAAAGAACTTTTTTATAGGGACAGGCCCTTACGCATTCTCTGTAGCCTCTGCACCTTTTCTGATCCACAAGGACTATGCCGTCTTCCTCTCTCTTATAGATAGCCTTTCTCGGACAGGCTCCCACACAGGCTGGATATGTGCAATGGTTGCAAATGCGGGCGAGATAGAAATGCCATACCTTATGAGGCATTGTTATAAAATCACCCTTATCTATTGAGCCAGATGGTTCGTCTTCACCGATGTTTGGATGGGCCCAGTCAATTTCCTCAGGGATATAGCCCTGAGCCACCTGCCCCTTTGGTGCAGCCTCAAATATTGTATTGCCTTTATAAACTTTCCCTTCCCATTTTTGAGGGCCCAGTAAATCCAGTATCTTCACGTCCCACGCCAGCGGATAAAACCCATACGGCTTTGACTCAACATTGTTCCAGAACATATACTCCTGCCCCTTGCCCGTGGTCCATGTGTGTTTGCATGCCATGGTGCAGGTCTGGCAGGCAATGCACTTGTTGATGTCGAATACCGCGGCAAACTGTTTCTGCGGCCTTACTTCTTCGTATGGATAATACATCTCCCTCTGAATCTGCCAGTTCTTTACTTTATTTTTAGCCATTAATCCCTTACCTCCGTAGATTGCTTCGTCATCCCGAAGAATCGGAATTCCTCGCAATGACAATCATGTTATATGTCATTGCGAGCGAAGCAATCTCAATTTGAAATTTTAAATTTAAATTACGTATCCTCCAATCAGATACTTCTTCATTGCCTCATTTTCATAAGTCGGGCGGTAACCAAGTGAAGCAGGCCTCCAGAGGCCTTTACCCCCGATTCCTCCTTCTTCTGCCTTTGTGATTTTTACAAAGGCCTCTCTTGGAGCCCCTACAGGACAGTGAATGTCAGGGGCGAAGCCTTTGCCGATCAGTTGCCCAAAGGTCTCTTTTCTTATCATTGTATCTGTCATTAATGTAGGACCCAGCCAGGCGCGGGTGCAGCTCTGATGACCGCCGTAGCGGAACATGGCCTGATAGTTTGTTTCCCTGTTTTTTGCAAGTCCGTCAGGATTGCTTTCATGCGCCTTTACTGTGCCGTGGCTGGCCTGATATAAATTGAACCACATAAGCAACACGCCCCGCGGTATGCCTGCATAATACCTGGCCCGGCACATCATACGGCTTACTTTATAATCTTCATCACCCTTCTTCCATCCTCTGTACGGCCTGTCTTCGGGATCCGCATCTATCCAGATATAGTCTCCGTCGTTTATATTCAAATCTCTTGCATCTTTTGGGTTGATATTTACATACGCCTCGCCAACCCAGGGCATTCTCTTGTCGTGCCTCTTCAGATCCCCGAACGGTCCAAAATATACAGATATGACGTCAATATCAATGGGCGTTGTATGAGCGCCGTGCCTGTATTTTGGGGTGATGAACTGAAAGGTCATGCCGTCTTTTACCCTGGGATGTCTGGTCTTCTTAAGTTCAGCCCATGTTTTTACAATATTTCTTACCTGCCGAACTTCAACAGAGAGGTCGTCTCTCTTAAGTCCGTATGTTTCAGGAGATGAGGGCTTAAGATAATCCAGTTGTTTACTCACAATTACATTCGGCTCATAGAAGGTTGCATCAATAGGCTCTCGATAAACAGGCAGGTTCTCGCCATGCTCAATGAACTCAGGCTCTTCCCTGTAAAACTCAAGCCTTCCTGTCTTTGTATACCATGGTTTGCTTTCCTGATGCTGTTCCCACCCTGGAACCTTTGGATAGGTCCTGAAAAGCACAAGCGCAGGTATGCCTTCCTTTGCTTTGTTCTCAAGTTCCTCTATCTTATATCCCCTGAGAGAGGTGCTTGCATTGATTATTCTCTGTAAGTAAACCTCTACTTTTTTCTCGTAAACGAATTTCCAGTAATCCTCAAATCTCTTTTCTCCTGTAAGCGCTGCAAGCTGTTTTGCAACGCCCGCCATTGTTTCTATGTCCGCAACGGTATCATGTATTCTTTTAAGCGGGGTCCTTGGATATACGAGCGCAAAGGGATTGGTAACAGATGCCGTCAAATCCGGATATTTAAATTCGGCCCATGAGTCCACCCCGAACACTATATCAGCATACTCACAGGAAAGCGTCCACCACCATTCATTAACTATTACAGTCTCCATTTTCGGGAGCGTATTGTGCATTACATCATAAAACCATTTGGCATTTCCAATCAGGGAATTACTGTTGACGACCCAGAGCAGTTTCGTAGGTGTTGGTGTATGTGTCCTGCCTGTAAATAATTTATTTCCTACTCTTAAGGGCCTGTCGCCGTAGTTGTAGTAATGGGCTGATTCAAATTTAAAATACCCCTTTGGCTTTATGGGCTTTGCAGGGTCCATTTCCGGATTAAACGGGTCCTCCATAAGATACTGGGGTGCGCCATTAAATATCGCTATCCTGTAATTGCCCGCATAACTGCCGGGGCTGCCTCCAAGATTTCCGATATTTCGCGTCATGGCAGATATGAGGTATAAACCTCTGTCTTTCAGAGCGGCGTTAAAGAACTGGTTGGGCCCCATGCCAACAGCAAAGAGCGTATTACCCTTGTTTTTCGCAATCTGTCTTGCAAGGCTGACAATGGCTTCTTTGGGAGCGCCTGTCAACTCTGCAGTATTGTCAGGCGTAAACTCCTCCAGATATTCTTTAACAACATCAAAAACCGGTCTCACTTCTATCTCTTTACCGTCAATGGTGCGGACCATAAACCTTCCTTCGAGGGCGATGTCTTTCTTCAAATCGCTGAAGTGCTTGCCGACCTGGTCCCTTGAAATAACTGTCGGGGCCTTCTCGTTTTTATCCCACATGACAAAATCGCCCCAGTCATTTCTCAATGCTTCGGGCAGATATTGTTCCTTGTGCTGAGGCATTGGCGGAGGGGTCTCTCCCTGCTGCAATACCTTCACATAATTGCTCAACTGCACAGGCTTATAGTCAGGTATAATATCGGATGCCTTGAGATATTGAAGGTTGTCAGTTCTCAGGAGCACAGGCAAGTCAGTAAAGGCTTTCAGATAATCCGGATCATAAAGATTTTCCTTTATGAGAATATGCGCAATGCCCAGAGCCAGCGCCTGATCTGTGCCGGGCCTTATGATGATTACTTCGTCAGCTTTGTTAGCAGTGGATTGATATTCAATAGTTATGTCTATAACCTTTATCCCTCTTAGCCGGGCCTCTGTAAGCCAGTGGCTGTCGGGCATCTTTGTGCTTATCCAGTTCATACCCCAGATGGTAATAAGGTTTGCATTCTCAGTGGCATGAAGCTCAAAGTCTATGGTCTGCTGTCCCGTGACCATCGGATGTCCTGGCGGCAAGTCAGTATGCCAGCTATAGTTATCCCAGTACCTGCCGCCAACGGCCTTGTCAGGACCGGCTTTTCTTATATTTTCATCGAGAAGGGCAAGCATATTTGAGAAACGGCCCATGCCCGCAACCCTTGTTATTCCGAGAAAATGCATGCCTCCCCTGTGTTTGAGAGTCAGGGTGCCGACTCCTTTCATCCAGTCAATCATTGATTGATCGTAACCCTGAGCCTTAAGATATGCAGCTCCCTTTTCACCGGTATAAGTCCGTGCAATATTTATATACGCCTTTGCTGCAAGTCCGTATGCCTCTTCGTATGGCAGTTTAAGCCACTTGTCTTTTCCTCTCTGGAAAAATTTCACATGCGGTTTCCCTGTCTCAGGGTCCCTCGGGAAGCCCTCCTTAGCCCAGTCGTAAAAACCCTTTCTCACCATGGCGCCCTTGACCCTTCTGTCTCCATAAAATTTCCTTGCAAGTGCCAGTCCCTTCTGGCAGCACCTCGGCTCCCATCTGTGAGTCGGCATATTTCCGTAAGGATCTACAGTTTTTCCATATCCATAAGTAGGCATGATTCTCATAATGACGCCATTCTTTACATAAGCCCGTAAAAGACAATTATGTGTGTCATTCGGGGCGCAGGTAAAGACAAAGGTATCATCATATTTGAATTTATCCCGGTATAGTTTTTCCCACTCCCGATCCGGATATTCTCCCATCGGATTGTCAATACTCACGGGCTGAAGGAATGCAAGCCTTGGAGAGTTTACTGCCAAACCTGCTGCGCCTGCCAGAGACCATTTTAAAAAATCCCTCCTGCTGAAGCTTTTCATGCGTTAGCCTCCCCTAAACAAAATTGATTTTCTTCTTCTACTTCTTCGATCTTGAAACCAGCCACTTTTTGCGGCGAAACAGACAGGTATTTACATTCAGCATCAAGCCACTCAATCAGAAACAGGGCGATAGTATGATAAAAGGAGCTTCCATGAAAACTCAGCGCCTCTGCAAATACGTTTACCCATCTGCCGAGATGGTCCTCTAAAAATTTCTTTTCCGCAGAGATGCAAAGCGCTGCATTTTCATTTTCACTTTTCAGCAGCGCCTCAGCCTCTTTCATTGTCACGAGATGCATAAACTCAAGTTCTGTTGCAATCTGGTCCGGCCTGTCTTTTATAAAATCCATTCCCCACGCCCTGTAGAATCCGGCGATATCAGCCATTTCACCAGTTGAAAATACAGAGGCTGCAGCCCTGTAGTATTCAGTCTCATAAGGAGGACAATTGCTTTTAAGTGTTAAAAATCTCACATGCTCATCCACGGCCTGATCTACATTGAAAGCCTGCAGCTTCCTCAGATTTACGACAGGCCCTGCGAGTTCCGTTTCAAGAGGGTATCGTTTCAGCGCACTCTCTATTTCATTAAAAAATGTCTTGCTCTTCAGGAAATCTGCAAGTTCTTCATCAGGATAAAAAAAACAGTAACTGAGGAGCCGGTACATCTTTGATCTGTTAAAAGCTGTTTCAGCGTTATTCATTTAAACCTTCCCTTTCTTAGCAGTTTTTCTACTCCTTACCCTACACCCTGTCTTACTCCCACGTCCTCGGCTTTACACCGGCCTTGTGATATGTATACATGATTACCTTCCACATCTCATCATCTTCCAGTTCCTCGCCCCAGCCCGGCATTGCACTGTTGAACTGCTTGTCAAATATGCCGCCGTCCCTAACCCTCCAATACACATATGCAAGCGGAAGCTGAGCGATAGTCCCGGGTTCTTTGAAATTGGTTGGCGCAGCAGGATATCTTATGGCATGCGCAACAGGCCCTTTGCCATCAGCCTCTTTCCCATGACAGGGGAGGCAGTTATCTTCATATATAATTCTGCCTTCCTCAATAAGTTTTGCATCCCATTTGTCAGGGGCTGCAGCCCATTCAGGGACTTTTAAATCTACAACCCATTGAGGAGGTGTTACGTGAGGCTGAAAGAGTTCGCCGGGAGGCGAGTATGTAACCTTTTCCTTTGAATAGACATTGTATGCAATAAAAACCGGTAGAAGCACCAAGACAGCTACTCTAAGAGTACTCCATATAATGGGAAGTGAAGACCTGAAAGAGATGAAATCAAGAAATTCCTCAATCCTCTGGTCCTCCAGAGTTATATGGATAATCACCCCAGCTATAACAAACATCATAAAAAAATTTGTGAGAGTTGAAGGCAGCGGCGGCTCTGCAACAAACCTCATAAGCACATAAGAACCGATGACTATTAATACAGCAAGTACAGCAGAAGGTATGCCTTTGTTATGATCGCTCATTCTAATCCTCCACTTTTTATATCCCCTATCTTCACCTTTGGTCTTCCACCAAGGCTTTGCATATACGCAACAACAGCCGTTATCTCTGCATCGTTGAGATATGCAGGCGCTTTATTTGCTGCAGGCATAACATCGGTGCCGTTATAAAGTATTGCTGCCATTATCTCTGCATCCCTTTCAGCGCCTATCCTGGAGAGGTCAGGCCCTCTCAATGTTTCACCTCTGACACTATGACAAACGCCGCAGCCGGCTCGTTTAAAGATATCCCTCCCTGCCTCTGCCAGCTCTGCTGGTTTCATATCAGGAGTCAGGACTTTTTTCTGAGGGGCTTCCCACGCAGACTGTGGAATGGAATTGCCAAACCAGGCGTAGAGTCCTGTAACTATCAGGGCCACAATTATCAGTTTCGTACCTCCACTCATCTTGCACCTCCCTTTTCCGCTCCTGTAAATCTGAATACCAGGCCTATGAGAAAAAGAAATAACAGAGTTATCCCTGATATGACCAGAGTTGCATTACCCAGGGCCGGAAGCCCTGCATATTTTGACGTATCTTCAAGGACCCCGTAGACATGCCAGTTGAGCCTTGCTGCTGCACGGCCATATCCAAGAAGGGCCATGGCCCAGACATTAGATACCGCAACTGCAATCAGGGCATATTGAGACCTCGGAGGCATATGTCCCCACCGTATCTCGCCAGTCCTCGGAGCGTTTTTTAACAGCAGGCCGTCAAGGAGATATATTAAGCCGATAGCAGGCACCATAAATATGAAGGTGTAGATAGACAGCCTTATTCTCGTTGTAGAAGGAACCGTGTAACTGTAATAAAGCACCACAAGGTTTACTGCAATGATAAGCAGGATAATAAGCCACTGGATAAATGAATAAGCCTTTCGGCCTTCGGGAATAATCCGGCCGGCCCGCCTGTTAAGCAGAAATGTAAGGATTACACCAAGGATTGCGATATTTACCGCAGCGATTTTTGGCGCCATTATGCCAACGGTGCCGAATATCGGATGGGTCCCTCCTGCCATGTCTTCAAGAGAAGCAACCCAGGCTCTTGGGGTAGCCCATACTGCAAAGGCAATAATCAGTCCCCAGCTAAGATAGGGAATATATTTTTTATATTTTTCCGAACCGGGGATTCTCTCAAGCCCGAGCCAGAGGTAATAACATATTCCAATAAATACTACTGCAATAACTATGGCCTGAAGCAGCCATATCTTGGAAAGCGCCCCGCCCATGAAGGTGATACCCATCTGTGCATTAAACCTGTAAATCTCCATTCCGAAATAGTATCCGGCAAAGGGAAGGAATATCATTGTGACCACGCCGACAAAGGTGCCGGTATATCCCATCCAGTCATAGTGGGCCTTTTCATTATCTGTTTCTGCGGAGAGATATTTATATGCAGCATAGGCCGCGCATATGAAACCGCCAAAGGAAACATTGGCAATAAACCTGTGTATGTTTATGGGCCAGAAGGTCAGATTGAATATCGCATCTTTAAGGCTTACAAACTTGCCTGCGGAATCAACGCCTGCAGGGCTCAGGTGAAAGGACCCCCACATGTTAGCTGTTATCATCACAAGGGTTCCAAGTATATTCAGGACCAAACCAAGCAGTATGTGCTGCATCTTTTTTTCGCACTGAAGCTTATCCCATGTAGTCCAGTAAATATAGACTGCTGTAGACTCGAGAAACACAAGCGCTGCAAAGAGAGCATATGTTGGTTTGAAGGCGACTGTCATGTAATTCATAAATTTCGGGAACAGCGTGCAGCTTACAAGAGTGAACAGACCGCCCAGAATAGCTGTAATGGAATAAGAAGGCGGAAGGAGCCTCGCAAAATCCTTTGCAAGCTTATCGAGCTTTTCGTCTTTTTTAACATAACCTGCAATTTCAATTATCATGACAAAGACAGGCACAGCCAGTATAAAGGCAGCAAAAAGAAGCATGGTCTGTGCCACAATCCATACTGCATTTCTGGCGCCGATTACGGGGAATTCTTTGTAGTCAACACCTGCCTGGCCTCCAATATATATACCTGCTGCTGCTATGGCCAAACCAGCCAAGAGAATAAACTGCTTTTTAATCCAGCCTCCCATCAATTCCTCCTTTTAACAGGCTGCTGAAAAAGTCTGTTAGCTATACGCTTTTCTTATTTCCATGTACTCCCAAAGACCCCTTCAGCTCACCAATCAGTTCAGATGTTATGATTTTGATTCCTCTTTCCTTTGCCTTTGCTTCAATCATTTTTACAATCATGCCTTTCATGAATACCGGAATATTTCGCACCCTGTTTTTTGCAGATTCATCCCATTCAAGCTCTGACTGTAACTCAATGTTCAGGCCTACTTTTTCTTTTCCAGAGGGGCTATAAGTGCATAACGAATCCTCTCCCATGAAATCACCGGTATCTGAAAGCGCCCTGGCCCTGCAGCCTCCGCATATCTCTGTATATTCACAGATACCGCATCTGCCGTTATACATTTCCTGTCTTAACTGCTGCAAAGACGACCCATTTTCCCAAATACTCACTAAAGACCTTTCTTTTATATTTCCCACGACTGCCGGCATATAGGGACAGGGAGTTATATTCCCTTCAGGAGTTATCCTCATGTAATGCCTTCCGGCAAGACATCCCCGCGTGCCTTCTGGAATATTGAAATCTTCTTCATAAAGCAGTCTGTATATATGCGGCGCGCACCTGGCTCTGACCATTACTCTCTTTTCTGAGCGTGACAATTCCACAATTTTTTTCAAGGCTGCTTCATAGTTATAACCGGATATATTTGTTTTCATAGCCCGGCCCGTGCAGACCAAAAAAAAGAAATTTACTGCCTTGACCGACAAGGCCACGCCTGCCTCTATAACATCTTTAATCTCATGTACGTTTTCATCAGTCAGGGTCACATCCACCTGTGTTTCAAGGCCCAGTTCTTTTGCGTTTCTGAGCGCACTGACAGACAGCTCCCAGGCGCCGTCAAGTCCGCGAAATGCATCATGGTATTTGCTGGTTGCAGAATCAATACTTATCCCGACACCTTTTAATCCTGCCTTCTTTAAGGTCTTTAAATTTTTGTATGTAAGAAGTGTGCCATTAGACCCCAGGACCGTAATAAAACCTGCTTTTGAAGAATAACCGATGATGTCAACAAGGTCTTTTCTCAGCATTGGTTCCCCTCCGCTCAGAATAAGCATAAGGCGATTGTTCAGATAAGAGAGTTCGTCTATAACAAATTTTGCCTCTTTTCCTGTAAGTTCAGCCGAAGCCTCTGAGTCAGCACTGAGATAACAATGAGGGCAGGAAAGGTTGCACCTTTTTGTTATATTCCATGAAACTAAATAAGGCCTGTAATCTTCCATCTACCCCTACCCCCTATTCCCTATGCCCTGTTTTCACAGTTTCCATCCTTTATACTCTTCATGGCTTGCAACATAGACACTGCAGGGAGCAAACCTCACAACGTTTTCTGCAGTGGAACCGATATCCATCCCTTCAGTAAAGTGCCTGCCGGTTCTTCCGACAAATATCATGTCTGCGTCTATATCAGAGGCATAATCGCATATCTTTTTGTAAATGTGACCTTCAAGTACCCGCTTTGTCCGTGGTGAAGAATCAGTCTCGCCAGCAAGCCCCCATCCATTTGTAAGCACAGGATTCACCGTCACAGCACCAAAGACCTCCTGCTCTGCCTTATCAAGTATCATATGGCCTACACGTGCAAGCCCTTTATCAATGAATTCATCGTGGATATTCTCCTGCTGTTTCG
This sequence comes from Nitrospira japonica, assembly GCA_020723105.1. Taxonomy (GTDB): domain Bacteria; phylum Nitrospirota; class Thermodesulfovibrionia; order UBA6902; family UBA6902; genus SURF-23. The sequence continues at coordinate 36,953 of DYJL01000008.1, forward strand.
AATTAAAAGAAAAGCCTTCCCTGTTGATCAGCGATTCTTTCAATCTCATAAATAGATTCTTGTGCAGTTCTGAATCAAAGCCATAAACAAGATGTATCTGAGCTTCAAATTTATTGGCTAACAGACGAGCCATTTTCAAGGCGCTGATTGCAGAAGAACTACCGTCCAGACAGACCACGAATTTGGGCTGCTTCAAGGCAACAGGCTTCTTGAAAATCAGGAAGTTTCTGTCATTACTTCTTAATACCCTTATGCATACGCTCCCTATAAAGCCCTTGCCGTTTCCGTTAAAACCCGAGGACCCAATCAGGACCAGATCGCCGCCTTCTTCCTGCAGGATTGAATTGATTGTATTGAAGTTTTTTCCTTCTTTGACTCTGGACCTGTAGCAGATTTCAGCGGCTGAGAAAGAGTCTTCAACTGGTTTAAGATATGACAGCGATATTTTTTCCATCCCGACATTTATAAGCGTGCTGTGCACATCTCTCTGTTTCTGCAGAATCTCTTCTTTTTGATAGGCTGCCGGAAGAGTGGGCTCCATAATCCTGAAAGCGCCCTCATGCATGAAGGCGTTGTATGCATGTACCCCGACAACCTCAGAGCCGAAGGCACCGGCTAATACAAGCGCTGTTTCAGAGGCCTGAATAGACAGATCGCTATTATCAAAACATAGGATGATCTTTCTAATTGCTTTGTTCATCATAACCTCGTTATACATGTTGCTTGTAATCCATAAAATTACTCTGTTCCAATATTTACAGACATGGAAGGCTGTCTCAGAATTTCTATACGACACCTTTGAAAAGGGATTAGGGGATAGGGAGTAGGGGGTAGAAGAAAAGAAATAAGAAAAACAGCTTGAGGCAAAAATGTAATATGCCTTTTGTCGTTTATAGAAATTCTGAGACAGTCTTCCATGTCAGAAAAAGATCTTAAATATCTTTTAAGATGTTTGATTAATAACATAAATATTACCCCTGAGAAAGTATGGCTCAGAAGCAATGAATTTATAATTGCCTGAGCTTTTGATGAAATGATAATTTAAAAAAGAGTGGAAGTCAGTAACTTAAGTTACAGGACTTTTCTGAGATGGATCCGGAGAGTTTTCTTTTGTCTATTTTGAAACCTTTTATATTGCTGTCAATGATGATGCCCTGTTTTTTCAGCCTTGACATGGCGCGGGAGACAACTTCCCGGACCGTTCCTGTCATTGCGGCAATATCCTGATGGGTTACAGTAAGTACCACTGTGTTGTTATCAGGCGCTTTTTCCTCTGCTAAACGTAAAAGTGAAACCATTATTCTTTGTTCTACGTCTTTAAATGAAAGGTCTTCTACAAGCCCCGACATGTATTTTATCCTGCTGCATAACCCGGTTATGATTTTCATGCCCATTTCACTGATGCCGGCCATGATTAATTCCTTGAATTCCTTTACAGGTATGACAACAAGTTCGGAATCTTCAAGCGCCACAGCGCTGACAGAATATGTCTTATCGAGATAAAGCGGGGCGCAGCAGAAGTAGTCATGAACGCCCATGATTTTAATTAAAAGCTCTCTTCCCTCAGGTGAAGTCTTAAAGAGCTTTATCCGTCCTGACTTGATTACAAAAAGAAATTTTACAGAGTCAGCTTCCCGGAACAGGATATCATTTTTTGCAAACCGTTTCAGGCCGGCTTGTCCCCCGATGACGGCAAGTTCATCGTCTTTCAGTCCTGACAGACAGGGAAGTTTGCGCAGATCCTGAAATGTTTTTGAAACAGGTTTCGACATGGATGCATTAGCGTATATATTTAATGCCGTTTCTGTCAACCCTCTTTCTCCTTGAAAAAGCAGGGATAAAAGAGGTTAAATACACAAGTGGACAACAAGGCAAAGCGGCATATCATTAAATTAGTCAGCAGGTTTCCCTCAAAAGAATCGGCTCTCCTGCCAGCGCTTGCTCTGCTTCAGAAAAAATACGGGTATATCGCCGAAGACGATTTAGTTGAGCTGTCAGAGATAATGAATCTTCCAGAGGCCCGCGTATTCAGCACGGCCAGTTTTTATTCGATGTTAAGTTTAAAAAAAACGGGCAGATACCATATACAGGTTTGCATGAATGTGGTCTGCTCTCTTCTCAATGGTGCATCCCTGCTGAGTTACATTTCAGAGAAGCTCGGCATCAGGGAGGGTGAAGTAACCCCTGACGGACTGTTCAGCCTTGCCTCTGTTGAATGTCTCGGTTCCTGCGGTTATGCCCCGGCGATCCAGATCAATATGGAACATTATGAAAATATAAGTATTGAAAAAGTGGATGGGCTAATCGAGGCGATAAAGAAAAAGGAAAGATAGCTTGGAAAAAATATTATCAAGAAACATAAACGTACCTGATTCTCAATCTCTTGACGTATACATAAAACGCGGCGGATACGACGCCCTGAAAAAAGCCCTCTCACTTCCCTCTGAAAAAGTTATTTCAATTGTTGCAGAGTCCGGACTGAGGGGCCGGGGCGGAGCGGGTTTTCCAGCAGGCATGAAATGGAAATTGCTGCCTGCAGACAGAACCGCTGCAAGATATCTCATATGCAATGCAGATGAGGGAGAGCCCGGCACTTTTAAGGACCGGCAGATAATAGAATTGGATCCGCATCTCCTGATCGAAGGGATGACCATTGCCGCATATGCAATTGGAGCCTGCAGGGGGTTTATCTATATCAGGGGAGAATATGACTGGATAGCCAGGGTTCTCGTCAGGGCGCTTAGAGAGGCTGAGGATAAGGGTTTCAGTGGTGTTGATATATTAAATTCAGGCCATCAGTTTTGCATAGATGTGTTCAGAGGAGCCGGATCTTATATATGCGGAGAAGAAACAGCCCTTATTGAATCCCTCGAAGGCAAGGCCGGGAGACCGAGATTAAAACCGCCGTTTCCGGCTGCCTTTGGACTTTATGGCCAGCCGACTGTAGTGCAGAACGTTGCAACTCTTGCATCTATCCCGTTTATCATTAACATGGGACCGGATGTCTTCAAGTCTTTCGGAAAGCCCCGAAGCTACGGAACAATGCTGTTTGGCATTTGCGGGCACGTAAATAAATCCGGCGTGTATGAATATCCGATGGGTACGTCTCTCAAAAAATTAATATATGAGGTTGCGGGCGGAATCAAAGATAACAAAAAATTAAAGGCCGTTATTCCCGGAGGACTTTCAGCCCCGATACTGAAGGCAGATGAGATAGACATCGAAATGGATTTTGATTCTCTTATTGCCGCAGGTTCTATACTCGGGACCGGCGGTATTATTGTATTGGATGAGGACGTTTCCATACCCTTTGTGGCACAGAAGGCAGCCAGGTTTTTTGCCCATGAATCCTGCGGGCAGTGCACCCCCTGCCGGGAGGGGACCAGCATGCTTAAACTTCTGATAGACCGGATAGCTGCAGCTGAGGGAAGTTTGGCAGACATTGAACAGGTACTGAGATTGTGCCGCTATATCAAAGGTTCAACCCTGTGCGCCATGGGCGACGCCGCAGCCTTCTCAGTCGGGACGATGGTGAAGAAATTCAGGGAGGAGTTTGAGGCGTTGGTGAAATGAAACATAACCAATAATAATATTTGACAGGAGATCGAAAAATAGAGATAGAGGGTTGTCATTGCGAGCAAAGCGAAGCAATCTCGTCTTTTTCAATGAGATTGCCACGAACCCTTCGGGTTCTCGCAATGACAGGTAGAATATAGTGTTTCTCATTCTATCTCTATTTTTCGGAGGAGAGGTAATAAAAAATGTGTGAATCCAATGTGTATATTGAAAAAGACGGTAAGGAAGAGCTCTATCTGGAAAACGTTGACATTCTAAAACCCGGGGATGGAAAAATATTTATGAGAAATCTCTTTGGGGAACAAAAGATTTTTGAAGGCGTAATAAAAGAGATATCCCTTATCAAGCACAAGATAGTTCTGACGAAGGGCTGACGGCGCATGCAGTTCATGCGTATTATTACACAGGGCGCACATCAGGCCTTCTTTAACATGGCGCTTGATGAAGCCATATCAGAGGCTGTAAGGCAGAACCTTTCTCCTGCCACGCTGAGATTATATCAATGGGACCGGCCGTCAGTTACACTGGGATATTTTCAGAAGATATCAGAGATTAACATGCCTTACTGCATTGAAAAGGGATATCCTGTCGTAAGAAGGGCCACAGGAGGCAGGGCTATCCTGCATGATGCAGAACTCACCTACAGCCTTTCCTCATCAAAAAACTTTCCTCTGTTTAAGGGCAGCCTGCTTGAAAATTATGCTGTCATCAGTAAGGCGCTTGTATGCGGACTGAACCATGCAGGGATAAAGGCGCAGGTTTCTTTTACAAGGAAACGGGGCCTCAATCAAAGAAATCCTGCATGTTTTAAATCTGTTTCCTTCGGAGAGGTAATGCTTGATGGCAGAAAAGTAATCGGCAGCGCCCAAAGACGTTATCACAATGGATTTCTACAGCAAGGCTCTGTTCTCCTGAACTTTCATCCGCGGGAATTATGTAACGTGCTGAATGCAGGGAAGGAAGAAGATTTCAACGGGATCGGTTCAATCAGTAATACAGACAGGGAAGTGAGTTTTAATGATTTGACAGGCCCGTTAAAAGAGGCCTTTGAAAAAAAATTAAATATTAAATTGATTTCTGACAGGCCCTCTAAATTTGAACTCAGCCTTGCCGGAGAGCTTGAGGAGAAAAAATATTCGACCCGGGAGTGGAATTTCCTGCGGTAGGTTTATTGGGTACTATATATCATATGTTGCTGTATAGACAGGCGGTTTGACAGTCTTTATGTAATAAACGATCAGCGCGCTCCAAGCCACGAGGGAGAGATAATTCTGAAAAATAATGCTTATGACAGACAGCGGGATATTGATAAAAGGCAGCATGCCAAGAGGCATTATGCTTATGAGGAAGATAAGGTTTATTGCAATTGCGCCCATGAATATCGCCATGAAAAATAAAAAAGCCTGAGGAGTTCTCTTTAAAAAATTAAACGTATTCTTTATAGCATCCACAGCCCCTTTCTCCTCCATGACTGCCGATAAAATAGAGTAAACCATGAACATGAGCCAGGCCAAAAAAATTATGGTGCCAAAAATCAAGATGAACAACCTGATGAACGAACTGAAAAATGCTTCAACCGGTGTCTCGGCCCCTGAAAAGCCCTGTGTAAAACCGACGATAAGTCCTCCGGATATGATAACGGCAGCAAATAATATAATAAAAAGGAGAAGCTGAATTGCAGTCACCCGGAACAAACAGGAGAAAGTTTTATGGGCTTCTCTGAAAAAGGAAGAAAGACTGAACCTGTACTGGATGTTGACAGCAGAATTTTTTAATACTCCAAGGGTCCCGCCGAGTGAATACAGGATTATTGTGAATACAAATATTGAATAAATAATAAATGAAATTCCGATGAGGAAGACAAAGCCGAGATATTTTGATAAAAGGTTGAACGGATCATCCATAAAATCAGGCAGTAAATCCATAGTATGAGACAGGTCCCATCCGAGATATGTAACAGCGGCAATCAGCGGCAGTCCCAGAAAAAAAAGAAGGCTTAGAAAATTAATTATCACTACAGCAATCCGCAGGAATACGAGCTGATAATTCCTGTTGGCGAGGGTAAAACCTTCTTTAAGGCAGTCAATTAGCATAATGGTTTTTTAGTTTAGGATGACATGGTCCAAAAGTCAATTCTTGAAAAACATTCTGATTAACTATAGAATCTTATTTGATGAGTATTCTTAATGAAATTATTAAAAACAAAAGGGAAGAGTTGCAGGCTGTTAAAAGTTCTGTGCCCCTCGCTGAACTGAAAGCCAGGATTAAAGATGCTGCGGCTACAAGGTCCTTCAAGGCTGCGATTAAGAGAGAGATAAACAGCCCTGTTAAACTTATCGCCGAGCTCAAAAAAGCCTCCCCTTCAAAGGGATTGATAAGGAAGGATTTCAACCTGTCGGAGATAGTATCTGTTTACAACAGGAAGGATGTGGCTGCCATATCAGTCCTTACGGAGGAACGATTTTTTTCCGGCAAACTTGACTATCTTAACAGGGCGAGGAAGAGGACGCTGAAGCCCTTATTGCGGAAGGATTTTATCTTCGATAATTATCAGATTTATGAATCCAGGGTGCATAATGCTGACGCAGTCCTGCTTATAGTGGCAGCTCTGGAGAAAGTTCAACTCAGCGACCTTTATGAATTATCCAGGGAACTGGATCTGGACTGCCTTGTAGAAATTCACGACTGGAAAGAGCTTGATACAGCGCTGTACTGCGGGGCGGAAATAATCGGGATAAATAACAGAGATCTGAAGACCTTGAATATAAGTTTAAGAAACACGCTGGACCTCTTAAAGGATATTCCGGATGACAGGATTGTGGTAAGTGAAAGCGGAATAGACAAGAGGTCTGATGTTGAAGCCCTTGAGGCTACAAGGACAGATGCAATGCTTATTGGTACGGCTATAATGAAGGCTGAGGATATAGGGGAAAAAATTAATGAACTGACGGGCAAATCATAGGCGTGGATGGTCATTCCCACGAAAGTGGGAATCCGGAAGAAAATGGATTCTCGCCACGGCGAGTCGCTGTGGTGACCGCATCAGGTGCGGAATGACAGAGAATGGAATCATTAGAAGGAGAAACACATGAAAACTCTCATCGAAAAAGCAAATATACTTATTGAGTCTCTGCCTTTCATAAAAAAGTTTTACGGTAAAACGTTTGTTATCAAATACGGCGGGGCTGCCATGGTAGATGAGGATTTAAAACAGGCCTTTGCACAGGATGTGGTACTCCTGAATTTTATTGGCATCAAGCCGGTCATAGTGCATGGCGGAGGGCCGAAGATAAACAAGGTTATGGAGCAAATGGGGAAAAAGCCCACATTCATTCACGGGCAGCGTTTTACTGACAGTGAGACTATAGATATTGTAGAGATGGTGCTTGGAGGCCTTATCAACAAGCAGATTGTTTCCCTGATAAACAGGCATGGTGGACGTTCTATCGGATTGAGCGGAAAAGACGGCAACCTTATAAAGGCAAAGAAAAAGGTGATCAGAAAAGTTTTGCCTGAAACAGGAGCGCCGGAGATTATTGATCTGGGGCTCGTAGGAGAGGTTGAAAAGGTAAACCCTCAGATCCTTTTTTCAATGGAGAGAGACGGTTTTATTCCTGTAATCGCCCCGATCAGCGCAGGGCGGAACAATGAGACGCTCAACATCAATGCAGATTATGTGGCCGGATCAGTCGCCTCAGCATTAAAGGCGGAGAAACTGATTCTGCTGACAGATGTTGAAGGAATCAAAGACAGGAAAAACAAACTGCTCCCAACATTGGATACAAAGAAAATCAAATCCCTCGTCTCAAACGGCACGATATCAGGAGGCATGCTCCCAAAAGTTCAGGCCTGCCAGAGCGCTATTGAAGGAGAAGTCAGGAAGACACATATAATAGACGGACGGGTGCCTCACGCATTACTGCTTGAGATATTTACTGAAAAAGGAATCGGGACGGAGATAGTGAAGTAGAGTCTGATGGAGCAAATTCCTGCTTAATACAGCTTCCAGTAAACCGGCACGATACTGTGTCTGTGCAATGATTCCACAAGTGCAAGCAGGCCTATAAGCCACATAAACCAGAGGGAATCAGTAAATCTTCCCCTGAGAAATCCGGGTTTTATAGTGTATTCTTCCGGTTCGCCGAAGTTCAGCAGGGAGGGAATAAACCGGGGGGTTTTTCTCCGGTAATTTTCAAAGGCCTCGTGGTGAATTCCGGCAAGACGTTTTTCTTCCCTTCTGATTACAAAGGGATAATAGAGTGCAAAGAGGATAAATATAATGAGGGGTATTGCAAATGTTTTTGTAGCCAAACCAACGCCGACAGCGCCCATCAGGCTGAAAAAATATAACGGGTTTCTGCATATTGAATAAGGGCCGGTGGTTACCAGTAAATTTTTCTTGTATCCGGAGATATACACGGAACACCACATACGTCCCACAGTTGCAATGCCTGCCAGTATTGCTCCGATTAAAAACAACACCCCGCCGACAACGCTGTTGTCCTCCCAATAACTTCCGGTGAACAGGATCACAATCCCGAGACATAAAATAACAAACTGTCCCAGCCTTACCCGCCATTTTGCCAGAGCTTTGTTGGTTTCCATCACAAGTTCTCCACGTTAAATTTATTTAAGATATGTTATCCGACATGGCAGCCTGTTTCAGAATTTCTATAATCGACAAACGGCATATTACATTTTTGCTTCAAGCTGTTTTTCTTATTTCTTCTTGACTACCCCCTACTCTCTATCCCCTAATCCCTCTTCAAAGGTGTCGTATAGGAATTCTTCTACAGCCTCCCATATCTGCTAACTATTAGAACAGAGTTCGCTATGAATAGTCGTGACTAAGAATATTAGTGATGAGTATAATCTTTTGTCAATAAGCAGTATTCTATTTGTTATAATCTCTCTATGAATCTTTCTGAAAATGCCCTCAAAGTTTTGGAAACCCGCTATCTCCTCAGGGATGAACAGGGACATATCAAAGAGACACCGGAGGAGATGTTTCACAGGGTGGCCGAAGCTGTTGCATCTGCTGAACTGCTTTATGGAGGAGATGTAGAGGCATGGGCGGCGAAATACTACGATGCAATGAGCAATCTGCTCTTTCTCCCCAACACCCCTACCCTGATAAATGCAGGCAAGGAGCTCGGACAGCTTGCTGCATGTTTCGTCCTTCCTGTTGACGATTCCATGAAGAGCATCTTTGATTCTCTGAAGAATGCCGCACTTATACTTCAGAGCGGCGGCGGCACCGGATTTTCATTTTCACATCTGAGGCCGCGGGCTGATGTAGTGAAATCAACCGGCGGCATTGCCAGCGGCCCGGTCTCATTCATGAGAATTTATAACACGGCTACGGAGGTAATAAAACAGGGCGGCGCCAGAAGAGGCGCAAACATGGGCATCCTGAGAATTGACCACCCGGATATCCTGGAATTCATCAAAATAAAGCGGCATGAAGAAGAACTGTCAAACTTTAATATTTCAATATCTGTAACCGATGCCTTCATGCAGGCGCTGAAAAATGCTTCTGAATATAATTTGATAAATCCCCGAAGCAACCAGATTACAGGCCGTTTGAAAGCCACAGACGTTTTCAATGAAATTGTAGAAAGCGCCTGGGAAACAGGGGACCCCGGCCTTGTCTTTATTGACAGAATCAACAGGGACAATCCCACTCCGCACTTAGGCACAATTGAAAGCACCAATCCCTGCGGAGAGCAGCCCCTTTTACCTTACGAATCCTGTGTGCTGGGTTCTATTAATTTGTCAAAAGTTACAAAAGGGAGAGAGATAGATCGGGACTTGCTGAAAGACCTCGTTTATACCGGAGTCCGTTTTCTGGATAACGCTATTGATGTAAATAAATATCCTGTGCCTGAGATAGAGAAGATGCACAAGGGCAACAGGAAAATAGGCCTTGGAGTCATGGGCTGGGCGGACCTGCTTATACAGCTTGGAATAAGATACAGCTCTTCAAAGGCGTATGAACTTGCGCGTGAGGTAATGGGTTTCATAAGAAATAATGCGAGGGCTGCATCAGCAGAGCTTGCAAAACAGAGAGGTATTTTCCCGAATTTCAGGGGTTCCATATATGATACGCCGGACTTTTCTTCAAAAGGCGGATTACGTAATGCCACCACAACAACTATAGCTCCGACAGGCACTTTATCATTAATTGCAGACTGTTCAAGCGGCATCGAGCCGCTTTTTGCAATAGCCTACAAAAGGCTTGTTCTTGAAACAGAGCTTTATGAAATTCATCCTTATTTTATTGAAATTGCAAAACAGAGAGGATTTTATAGTCCTGAACTTATTGAACGTATCAGCAAAAAGGGCCGTCTGAGGGGCTTCAAAGAAATCCCCAACGATGTCAAAAGGATTTTCCTGACTGCGCATGAAATATCTCTGGAGGCGCATATAGAGGTTCAGGCTGCATTCCAGGAATTTACGGACAATGCTGTCTCAAAAACAATAAATCTGAAACACAATGCGGGAAGGGATGATGTGGCAAAGGCCTTCATGCTTGCATATGAAAAAGGCTGCAAGGGGATAACTGTATTCAGATATGGTTCAAAACCCGGGACCCTGGTGAAGCTGGATGAGGTGGACTGATACTTATTGCTCCAGGAAAATATCTATTCTGCAGCGCCTGCTTTTTTGAGGAGCTGTACTATATCATCATGGCCGTTCTGAGCAGCATATATTAACGCAGTACCGCCAAAGTTATTTTTCAGATTCACATCAGCTCCTTTATCAAGTAAGGCTTTTACTATGTCGTCATGGCCCTCCTGAGAAGCGATGAACAGGGCTGTTCCGCCGTTATTAGTCCTTGCATTTACATTGGCGCCTCTGTCCAGCAGTACTTTCACAACATCGCCATAAGCTGTAGCAGAAGCAAAAATCAAAGGACTTTCCCCATTACTGGCTTTTGCATTTACATCCGCGCCATGATCCAATAAGGTCTTCACAATTTTGACATGTCCTCTGGAAGAAGCAAACATTAAAGCGGTTGTGCCCTTATTGGCTTTTGCATTTACATCCGCGCCTTTTTTAAGCAGGACCTCAACTATTTTGTCATGGCCTTCCAGGGAAGCATACATCAGGGCTGTTATGCCGTTACTGTTTTTTGCATTCACATCCGTCTTATTATCCAGCAAAGCCTGCACGCCGTCGTAGTCGCCTCTGAGAGCGGCTTCAGTTAATGTTGTCGTTATTTGCCGGCTGGTTGCACAGTTAATGAATAATATTGATAACAGCATTATTGACAGCATCTTTAAAGTTCGCAGCATATTAATATCTCCATACCTTTATATATCACAATTGGCCTGATGAAACCAGTTAAATTTTTACTTTTCAAGTTTTCCGATAATCCGGTCTTTATCAGCCAGAATTCCCCTTGTGCTGATGAGCACGTATGCCGTATCGTTCTCAACAGCGCATTGAATTCTGTACCAGGCTCCAAGGCTCCTGACAAAGAGGCCGAGAAAGACAAACAAACATGCAAAACCCACGAGCCAGACCCCGGGGTCCTTTCTGTAACTCAGAACAGAGCCTTCTTCATAAGCCTTAAATTCAAAAACAACATCTTTTGCTTTAAGCCGTTCGCTGAGCCTGATTTCCCCAAGCGCCTCTTTTTCTGAAGGCTTATCTTCGGGTGTGTAATAAAGGGTGGTAAGAGGAGTTATTTTTTCTTCTGAACCGTCTTTCTTGAAAAGGGTCCCTGTCTTTAAATGGTCCACAAAAAACTTCCCTTTTATATCTTTAATCTGAAAAGGCACCCGCGCCTCTGCTATAATTTCTTCTCCATTTACCAGTAAGTTAACCTTCTGTTCATAACCCATCTGATAAAGCGTAAGAGCTCCGGTCCTGAAGGGTTTGTTTACCCATAATCTTGCATCAAGTATTTCGCCATCAGGTTTTTTTACATCGAGATGCGTCAGCCACATCCTGGGCATGTAAGAGAACCCTTTTGTCGAGGGCTCAAGTTTCTTCAGTCCCACACCAAGTTTAAATTTTTCCATCTTTTCCTTCGGATAATCTATCTTCAGTCCCTGATAATATTCGGTGCGAAACTCTTTAAGAGTAAGAAGGTATTTATCTTCTGCTGTTTCTTCCCGCACTTTCATGCCGAATTTTCTGACGTATTGGTTCCACCTTGTTTTGCTGCTGCGAAGTGATATCGTGTCAGGTTTGCCGGGATAAAGAACTATATAATTTTCAAATGCAAATAACGCTGTCAGGAAAAAACCTGCAATGGCCAGTATTATTCCGATGTGATAAAACCATGAAAGCCACCAGAAGGGCAGGCCTTTCTCAAATATCTTTACAGCAGGATGTGGATAATTTTGAATCTCTGCCTTCAGTTTGAATCCGATATTTCTCAGGCGCTTTTCGATATCAATATCAGTGGAAGGCGCAGATGAGAAGGTATGCTTGAAGGTTACAACATTCGGATTTATTTTTAAGCTCTCAAATTCAACCGGCTTTCTCTTAATCTTTAAGTATATCTTAAGCCTGTCATACAGGCATACTGAAAGATTTACAATGAGAAAGACAGTAGAGATAATAAACAGAGGCGACATGAAGATGTCGAGAAAATCCAGGGCTCTTACAAAAGAAACATATTTCCCGCCAGCTTTTATATAGTCTTCAATTTTTTCTCCCTGTGGAAAGATAGTGCCTGCCAAAAAAATGAGGCTCATAACTATAATGATATAGACAGAGGTTCTGAGTGACGAAAAGAACTTATACAGCATATGTATGCATACTGGGAATGTCCAGAAGTTTCACAAGCCAGTTGACTCCCAGAAAAGTCATTATCATACAGATGAAACCTATTATATTTAAAACCGAAGCAGGCCTGTCTTTCCATCTGCCGATGGTCTTTGTGTGAAGATATATAGCGTAGACAGTCCAGGTGATGAGGGACCAGGTCTCTTTCGGGTCCCAGGACCAGTATCGGCCCCAGGCGTCATTGGCCCATGCAGCGCCTGAGAAGATTGCAAATGTAAGAAAGGGGAAACCGAGGAGGACAAGCCTGTGAGTCCATCTGCGGAAGTGTTCGTCTATAATGCCGAAGGCCCTTCTATTATTATGTTGCAGGGACCAAGCAGCTTCGCTCCCTTTTTTTATTCCGAACCCCAGATAACACACCTCTACTGAGAAACTTACAACAAAAACTGCATATGACAGAAAGGCTGCTATCACATGCACCTCATACCACGGACTTTGAAGAGGAGGAGGCACAGGAGCTATTACAGGGTCGCGGCTCAGCAGGCTGTAAAGACATGCTGCCATTGAGATGCCCGCAACAATGAATCCGGGCAAGTGTACATTTTTCCATCTGCTCTGAGCATACAGGTAAGTTGCGCTTGCAAACCACGCAAACCATGAAAGCGTTTCATATAAGGTCTGAAAAGGCGGTCTCATCCCCTCGACAGTCCTGAACAGAATGAGTATTGTATGGAGAATTACAGTTATCCAGAGGCCTCTTGTAAGCGTTCTGCCGAGACTTTCTTTTGATGAAAGCAGATATGCAAGGCCGGTTATAAAACAAATTCCGTAGAGTAATGCAACAAGCCAGAAGAGTTTAAGTTCAAGGCTCAAAAGCAGTGCATCCCGTGAAAGTAACTGTTCCGGCGTCATGGGTTAAAATCTTCCTTAAGGCGTGTCTTTTCCTGGTCTGCCACGACGACAAGAACAATATTTTCAGGTTCGAGATATTTTTTCGCAACCCGTAAAACATCTTCTTTTGTCACGCTGTTTATATAAGAAGCATATTTATCAATATAGTCCGTTCCAAGTCCGTAGTATTCAACTGCTAATAGAAAGCTGGCTATACGTTGGCCTGTTTCCAGTCTCAGGGGAAAACTTCCGGTCAGAAAGGACTTTGCATCAGACAGTTCTGTGTCTGATACCGGCTTGTCTCTGAGCATCTTTATTTCTTTCAGGATTTCCTCTATTGCTGTATTGGCAGATTCATTTTTAGTCTGAACGCCGACTTCAAAAAGGCCCCCATATTTATTTGCATCAAAAAAACTGTGAATATCATAAGCGAGACCTTTTTCTTCTCTTACATTCTGCATAAGCCTGGACTCAAAGCCGCCTCCGCCGAGGATGTAATTCATAACTGATATAGCGTAAAAATCAGGGTTGTCTCTGCTGACACCTGCGTGCCCCATTATAATGCTGGCCTGAGACAATTCTTTATCTACTGAAATAATCTTTTTCCCCTTAGCTCCCGCTGAAATCAGGGAAGTGGAACCTTTAATTTCTTTTTTATGCCATTCTGAGAAATATTGTTTAAGCAGATGTTTCACCTCTTCTGCTGTTATATCTCCTACAACAGACATTATTGCATTGTTGGGAGCATAGTATGCAGAATGAAAATCAGCAATATCGTCTTTATTAATCGTATCGAGTGTTTCTGGGGCGCCCTGAATCAGTCTGCCGTATGGATGTGTGCCAAATACTGCTTTCTTAAATTCCCGTGAGGCAACAAATTCAGGATTCTCTTCCTGGGCCTTTAAGCCGCCTTTTATGCGTTCTCTTTTTTTGCTAAGCTCATCTTCCGGAAATGAGGGGTTGAGGATTATATCTGAAAGCAGTTCGAAACCAAGGGTGATATCTTTTTTCAGAATGGAAAGAGATACCGTTACATAATCATCATCTGCAGAGGCTCCAAGTGAGGCCCCTACAAATTCTGTTTCCTCGCTGATTTGGCGGGAAGTTCTGTTTTTGGTTCCCCCTGTCAGGAGACTCGCAGTAAAGTTGGCAAGGCCTGCCTTTTTTTCAGGCTCGATTATGCTGCCTGCCTTGACAGCAACAACGACTTTGACTATGGGAAGGTTATGCTTTTCAACAGTCATAAGCGTTAGCCCGTTTTCGAGTACTTCTCTTTTGAGGTCAAGGGCATAAGCATCAGTAAACAGTGAACAGTGAACAGTAAACAGTAGAAAAACAGTAACGAGTATTATTCCCGGCTTCTCACTCCTCACTTTTCACTCCTCACTTTCACAGGGATCAGGATTCCAACTGTTCGTTTATCTTCAATGAGATATTTCCGGGCCACGCTCTGAACATCAGCAGGGGTAACCTTTCTTATCCCTTCAAAATATCTGTCTTTTAGTTTCTGGTCTCCGAGCATCTCAAACATCGCTACAATTTCTGCCTGAAAGAAAAGAGAATCCTGCCCCATAAGAAAACTCGCCTCAATCTGGTTTTTTGCCTTCTGAACTTCACGTTCACTCGGCGGTTCTTTTTTGATTTTTTCAACCTCTGCATATAAAGCCATTTCAACTTCGTCAAGCGCTTTGCCCGGTAAAGTTGTCGCATCAAGATAGAAAAGCGAAGGGTACTTTCCAAGACTGCTGTAGGATGCGTCTGCTGACAGAGCGATCCGCTTTTCATCAATTAAACTTTTGTAGATCCTTGAACTTTTTCCACCTGAAAGCACACCAGCCAGCACCTCAAGAGCGAAGCTGTCATCATTGAAGATATTTGGAGCCTTATAGGCGCAAAGCACATACGGTAATTCGGCCTCCTTTTTTACATACAGCCTTCTTTCTCCCATTTGCTCAGGTTCTGCAATATCGGGATTCCTTATCTCTTCCCCCTTAGGAATGCTGCCGAATTCATTTCGGATCTTTTTCATCAAAGAGCCTGTGTCAATATTGCCGGCAATAATAATTGTTGCATTATTCGGCACATAATGTTTCCTGTAATAATTATAGAGGTCCTCTCTCGTTATTCTCTGTAAATCCTGCATCCAACCGATTACAGGCCATCTGTAAGGAATATTTTTAAATGCAGTTGAAATTACCTCTTCATATACGAGGCTCTGAGGGTCGTCTTCATAACGCATTCTGCGCTCTTCCATTACGACGTCTCTCTCTGCGAGTGTCTCCTTGGGATCCATTATTAAATTGCGCATCCTGTCTGCCTCGAGTTCTATTGAGAGATGCAGTTGGTCCGGTGCGAGCTTCTGATAGTAAAATACATAGTCTCTGCTTGTTCCTGCGTTATCAACCCCGCCGGCTCTGCTGATAATTTTTGAAAACATCTTTGGGCCATGTTTGGGAGTGCCTTTAAACATCAGGTGTTCAAGCAAATGACTGAGCCCTGTCTTGCCGACCTGCTCATTGATCGAGCCTGCGTTGTACCAGATCTGAAAAACAGCAAGAGGCGCATTCGGGTCTTTAAGGGCATAAACTTTAAGTCCGTTAGGGAGTATTTCTTTGTAAAGCGCCCCGTTTTTTTCGGTTGTTACATTAGTAACCGGATGAGCACAGTTAAAGACGGCAAACAATAGCGGCAACAACATAATGATGAAATATTTTTTCATTGTCATAAATGCTAACAAAAATAAAGTTATAGGTCAATTATGCTTCATTCCAAAAAAAGGGGGCAGCCAGGAAATCCCGGCTGCCAGGACGGAGGAAGTGAAAAATATATTTACCAGCACCTGCAATTGCTGCATCCTTTCATGGCAGTGTGCGGGGCTTTTTCAGAAATCTTTTCCTTCAAGGCTATAATGTCTTTCTCGAGCATTGACAGTACATCAGGAGATGTCCTGGAATCACGAACGGCCTCACGATATTCAAATTTCTTGTCATGAAGCTGTTTTCTTAAGTCTTTTGTTTCATTAAGAAACTTCTGATCTAACATCGGTTGGCACATTTCTGTCATTTCATGCATCATGGCGGATCCGCAGCCATGTTTCATCATATTATCCTGCCCCCCTTTGTGCTCAGGGCCATGTGCAAAAACAAGCGCTGCAAATGCAAAGAGTGATATGACAGCTATTGTGATGAATATTTTTTTCATAGTATCTCCTTTTTAAGTGGTTTTTACTGATTTGTTGATAACATGTTACCTGATAACTTTGAAGAGAAAATGAATAAAATATGAAGATTATGTGAAGATTGTGAGTCCATGATATTTTTTTGCCCGGATGAAATGATATACTATTGTCCTGTCAGCTAAATATCTTTACAGCTTTGTCATTCCGAGCGAAGCGAGGAATCTCGTAGTGAGATTGCTTTGGGATTTCGTCCCTTGCAATGACAGTGTAAAGAACTGTTACGGACAGCACACTAGCCAAAAATAATTTTAGAAGGAGTTATGAATAGATGAAAATAACCAGAACTGCTGCCGGCATGGTTGTTATTTTATTTTCCCTCGGCATATTTCTGTCCGGATGCACAAAGGATAAAAGCAATCATGAGCTTACTGAAAAAACCCCAATTGCTGAATTAATGGCAGCAATGAATATCAAGCATATTACACAACCAACAGGCGCCCCTGATTTTGAGCTGTTTTCTGTAAAAGGCCAAAAGGTAAGTCTCAGTCAATATCGCGGCAAGGTTGTTTTACTGAGTTTTTGGTCTACATGGTGACCCTGGTGCAGGAAGGAGTTGCCTTCCCTGGAAAAGCTTAATCAGATTTTCAAAAACGATAAATTTGTACTTTTAGGTATTGATATAGGAGAAAACAGAGACACCGTCTTAAGCCAGGTTCAGCAATACGGGCTTACTTTTGATAATTTACTGGATGAAACAGGTGAAGTTAGCGCTGGTTATGCAGTCCGTTCCACCCCGGTGAAATTTATTATTGATGCTAAAGGAAATCTGATTGGGTTTTCACTTGGCTATAATGAATGGGATAGTAACGAGATGCAGTCCTTAATCCGGCGGTTAATGGAGGCAGGCTAATAAATAGACCTGATACGCCCTGTTCGGCGGTCAAAAATAATAATATCGACTATTCCTATTTCATCATATATTCTGGCTCTGATAAATCTCTCACCTCTTTTCTCGAGCATAACAGACAGTCCTTTTCTATTATAGTAGTCTTTTAAGGCCTTCTCAGCATCGTAATCAGTCATTACTGTATTACAAGTGCCGTAGTCCACGCATTTTTTTGGACAGGAATCACCATACGGAGTTACCGGTTTACCTCTGGGCCAGGCATAGGTGTCTGAAACTGAAAAGCATAACAATGATACGGACACAATCAGTATGGAGAAGATAACCTGTTTCATTTCTCAGCCTTCATGCTATTAATCATCAAACATCTATTTAAAATCTTTCAGTTGACATGGCAGCCTGTTCCATGTCAGCAAACATTTAAACAAAGTTCGCCATGAATTTATTATACGATAACAAAACAACTTGAAGAAAATATGAATTCATCTACGACAATCAAAATATAACGGTGAATTTTGACCCTTCAAGGGGTTTGCTTACAACATCTATTTTACCGCCCATTACCTCAGTCAGTTCTTTTACTATGGCAAGCCCCAACCCTTGTCCGGACGACTCCCGGCCTTTATAAAATCTTTCAAAAATCTTTGAAAGGTCTTCATGTTCAATTCCTTTCCCTGTATCTTCAACACTAAGGTAAAACCCCTCAATATTATCCTGTCTGTGTTTTCCCCATCGTATGGTTATCATCCCCTGCTCCGTATTTTTATAAGCATTTGTCAGCAGATTCTTTAAAATGATATGCAGCTTTTCAGGATAGGTTTTTACAGTAATTGAAGGGCCGCTGGTCATTAAAGAAAGCCCTTTTTCTTCAATCAGCTTTCTCATTCCTTCGGCTGCTGCTTTTACAAATGCTCCGAGTTCGATTTCTTCCACATCCCCTCTTTTAAAAAAACTTGCCTCAGCCCGTGTCATATCCTCTATCCCTTCAACAAGAGAAATCATCCTGTGGACTTCTGAATTTATGTTTTTAATTACTTCATGAAGATCTGAAATTACTCCATCTTCAACTGCTTCGAGATTCCCCTTGATAATAGTTAAAGGCGTTCTTAACTCATGTGTAATATTGGATGTAAGATGCTTTCTTAACAGGTCCTCCCTTTTAAGCGCCTCAGCCATAAAAGTGAAAGTTTCTGTCAGTTTGTCAATCTCGTCTTTATATTTACGGGGCTTCTTTGGTGTCTGGATAGTAAACTCTCCTCTCGCTATTTTTTCGGCGGCAGACGTTAAACGTCTGACAGGTGTAGAGATCAATACAGTAAACAAAATTGATAAGAACAAAGCTCCAGCACTGGCTATCAGGAAGGAAATAATAAGAAACTCCCTTCCTCTTTTTCTGAATATTTCTTCCTTGAGCGGAATGGCTCCGAGTCTTTCAAGTGGCCTTATATACAGTTTGCCTATTTCGTGGCCTTCGACGTATAGCGGATACCATGTAAAGTCTCCTTTTCCTGTAGGCAGTTTCAGGAATGAATGCATTCTGTGCAGCATGTATGAATCCATTAAAAAAATAACATCGGTAGACGATAGTATCCTGCTGCCGGAGGAATCCTCCAGATAACTCTCGAAACCGAGCATTAAACCCCAGTGGAGCGTTTCATGGAGGGTAGCATGATGCCAGATGCCGTTTTTATAGCTTCCCTCTATAGATGCCAGAATCCAGTAGATATGATCCTCTTTCGTGCCTTTAACAAAGACCTCGAAATCTTTCATGATAAGTTTTTCAAAAACGATGTTTGAGAAGAGGGCGAGAAGGATGATGAATATGAATGCAAAAAATAATTTAGTCCTCATCAGGCTGACCGATAAATTTATATCCTGCGCCGTAAACTGTTTTGATATACGAGGGGTTCCTTGGATCTTCTTCAATCTTGTGGCGGATATTCTTTATATGCGCATCAATGGTCCTGTCGTATCCTTCAAAGTCATACCCCAGGATTACATTAACAAGCTGCAGTCTTGAGAAGATTTGCCCGGGATGTTCTGCAAGGCATTGCAAAAGCTTAAACTCAGTAGGTGTGAAAGTAACGGGTGAGCCGTCTTTTCTTATTTCAAAACGGAAAGAATCAATAACAAGGACGCCGTTATTAAAACTTATGCTCTGTTTCGATCCTTTGAATCTTCGCAATAATGCCTTAACTCTTGCAACAAGTTCTCTCGGACTGAAGGGTTTAATTACATAATCATCAGCGCCCATGCCGAGGCCTTTTATCCTTTCCTCTTCTTCACTCTTTGCGGTTAACATAATGATAGGTATGTCGGAGTCTTTACGGATGGTCTGGCAAATGTCCTCTCCATCCATATCCGGAAGCATGAGATCGAGGATTATAAGATCAAATCCTTCCTTCAGCGCTGATAGGGCTTTCTGTCCGGTATGTGCAACTGTTACCGTAAAACCCTCTTTTTCAAGATAGGCTTTCACGATACTTGCTATTTTTTCTTCATCATCAACGACGAGTATTCTGCCCCTGTGCATGGTAAAATGATACCACAAAAGAGGGCAGAAAGTAGGGGGGGTGAAGAAAGGGAATAGTGTGTAGGGAAGTATGGGGTAGTCTCGATACTTGTTTATCTTGTAAATAAAAAATCGAAAATGTTAGGCTTCTATACAATGGGGATTTTGCAAAACCTCGCAACGGTTCAGGAAAGAATTAATAGTGCAGCTATTAAAGCTAATAGAAATCCTCAGGACATAAAACTTATAGCTGTCACCAAGACAGTTGACTTGCCGGAAATTATTGAAGCAGTAAAGGCAGGTATATTGATTTTAGGTGAAAGCAGGGTGCAGGAAGCGCAGAGAAAAGTTGCAAGTTACAAGGTGCAAGGGGTAAGTGAAAGAATTGAGTGGCATTTGGTCGGGAATTTACAGAAAAATAAGGTTAAAAATGCCATTCAGTTGTTTGATCTGATACACTCGATTGATTCAATATCATTGGCAGAAGAAATAAATACGCAGGCAAAAAAGATAAACAAGACACAAAGAGTTCTTGTTCAGGTAAAGATCTCGAAAAAAGAAACAAAACGTGGAGCAGATGAAAAGGACTTAATGGCATTGGTTACGGAAATTACTGAAACGTCCAACCTCAAACTTGAAGGACTGATGACTATTCCGCCATATTTTGAAGATGCGGAACAAGCAAGGCCCTATTTCAGGAGATTGAGAGAGTTAAGAGACGAAGCGGAGATGGCAGGGTTTAAACTACCGGAGCTTTCAATGGGAATGTCGAATGATTTTGAAATAGCAATAGAAGAAGGCGCGACAATGGTAAGAATCGGAACCGCGATATTCGGGGAGAGGAAATAATGAAAATAGGTTTTATCGGCGGTGGTAACATGGCAGAGGCCCTTATAAAAGGGATAAGGGACAAGGGACAAGGGGTAAGAGAAAATATCTTTGTGTCGGAACCGAGGGATGACAGACGAAGATATTTAGAGCAAACACACGGGATAAAAACAACATCATCCAACAAAGAGGTAGCATATTCATGTAATATAATAATCCTTGCTGTCAAGCCGCAGAATATGGAAGCTGTGCTTGATGAAATTAGTCCGGATATTACTGTAGAGAAGACCGTGGTTTCAATCGCCGCGGGCATTACGCTGGCATATTTATCATCAAAGCTGAAGACTAAAAAACTGATAAGGATTATGCCCAACACTCCTGCGCTTGTTCAGAAGGGGATGTCAGTCATGTCTCTTTGTGAATGTTTTTCTGATAATGATATATTGGTTGTGAGAGAAATTTTTATGTCAGTAGGCGAAGTTCTCACCCTGCCAGAGAAGTATATGGATGCTGTGACTGCTGTTTCTGGGAGCGGCCCTGCTTTTATTGCTTTTTTTATTGAAGCGATGATAGAAGCTGGGGTAAAATTAGGCCTTAGTGAAGAGAATGCATTTACCCTTGCGGTGCAGACTACAGTTGGCACAGCAAGATTATTGGAAACAGGAATGCCACCATCAAAGCTCAGAGAAATGGTAACATCACCCGGAGGCACTACCGCAGCAGGATTGAAAGCGTTTGACGATAAAGGATTTAAAAAAATTGTGTCAGATGCAATAATGGCAGCAAAAAACAGGGCTGAAGAGTTAGGGAGAAAGGAATAATGTTTGTCTTTGGAGATTTGATAATATCAATTGCAAAAATTATTGATATGCTGCTTGATATCTACAAGTGGATTATAATTATTTCAGCGCTTATAAGCTGGGTTAATCCGGATCCTTATAATCCTATCGTACGGTTTCTTCATACAGTTACAGATCCGGTATTGAGGCCTGTCAGGCGGTTCATTGGTTACAGACTTGGGCCCCTTGATATTTCACCTCTCGTCGTGATAGTCGCTATTATATTCGTGCAATCATTTTTGATAAAGACTTTAATAAAAATTGGTTTTCGGTTTGGAGGAGGATAACATGAGAATAACGCCGCTTGATATTCAGCAAAAACAGTTTTCAACGAGGTTCAGAGGTTTTGACATGGAAGAAGTGGATTCATTCCTCGAACTCATCAGGGAGGAAATGGAAGAACTGCTGAGAGAAAATGCCAATCTGAGAGAAGAAGCCAGGAGATACGAAAAACAATTAAAAGAATATAAAAATATTGAGACTACACTGAAAGACACGCTTGTCAGCACACAGCAAATGGTAGAAGAATACAGAAATACCGCAAAAAAGGAAGCAGAGCTTATTATAAAGGAAACTGAATTAAAGGCAGATGATATGTTAAGAGAAGCTCAGGAAAAAGTTATAAAAATTCACGAAGATATTACAGACCTGAAGGGAGTCAGGAGGCATTTCAAAGAGGAGTTGACAAGGCTGATAGAGAGTCATCTCAGAATGATGGAATTCGATAAAGAACGCGAGGCAGAAACGCCAAATGAAATATAAGACGCTGAAAGGCCTCCAGGATATTTTGCCGCCTGATATTCTGATCTGGCAGCATATCGAAACAATATCAAGAGATATCTTCAAGATATACGGCTATCAGGAAATAAGACTTCCCATACTCGAATCTACTGACATTTTTATCAGAAGCATTGGTGAAACTTCTGATATTGTAGAAAAAGAAATGTATACATTCCAGGATAAAGGCGGCCGCAGTATAACGTTACGACCCGAGGGAACAGCATCTTTTGTAAGAGCCTATGTCGAACATCATCTATATAACAATGCGGTTCCCCAAAAATACTACTATATGGGCCCGATGTTCCGCTACGAAAGGCCACAGGCTTATAGATACAGACAGTTCTATCAGATAGGAGCCGAGGCTATGGGTATTGAAGATCCAAAACTTGATGCTGAGTTAATCTCCATGCTTGCAAGAATTCTTAATGGTGCGGGCCTTGAAAATCTTAATTTTGAAATAACATCAATAGGCTGCAAGCATTGCCGTCCTGCTTACAAAAATGCACTTAAGAACTTTTTACAAAGCAAATTGAACGGGTTCTGCGGCGATTGTCAGAGACGCTTTGAAATCAATCCGTTAAGAATACTTGATTGCAAGGTCCCTGATTGCATTGCATCAAGACACGGTTCTCCACCCGTGATAGATTATCTCTGTGAGGAATGCAAAGGCCATTTTGACGGTCTTAAACATTATCTTAAAATGCTTAGAGTCCCTCATACCATTAACCCCAATCTCGTCAGGGGACTGGATTATTACACGAAAACGGCCTTTGAAGTAACCAGCGAGTCTCTGGGAAGCCAGAAAGCTGTGGCAGCAGGCGGACGATATGACGGACTTGTAAATGAATTTGGAGGGCCGCCAGCTCCAGGGATTGGCTTTGCCATAGGCATGGAACGGATTGTCCCGCTTATAAAAGATTCTCTGAAGAAGTCTGAATATCCTGACCTTTTTATATGTCCTATTGGTCCGGAAGAATCTGAGGAAGCTCTAATCCTTGCTGAGCAATTACGCGAAAACGGACTGTGGATTGAGATTAATTACGACAAATCTTCCCTTAAAAGCCAGATGCGCAAAGCAGGCCGACTCGGTGCAAGAAACGTCATTGTTCTTGGTGAGGATGAGTTAAAAAAAAGAGAAGTTGTGGTTAAAGACATGATGAGTGGGACAGAAGTAAAAACTTCCATTGATATACAGGAATTGATAAAGGCAATTAAAGCATGAGATTTTAAGAACAGGCATAAACCATGGATAACTTCATTGAAAATTGCACTGGCGTGATTCTCGCAGGCGGTGAGAATAAAAGAATGCCCGTATTGAAAGGTTTTATTGAGGTTGAGGGGAAGAGAATTATAGAGAGAAATCTTGAGACGATGAAACAACTTTTTCACGAGGTTTTCATTGTCACCAACCAGCCTGAGCTTTATTCATATCTTGGGGTTTCTCTGTTAGGTGATATTTACAATATACGAGGTCCAATGACGGGTATATTTACTGCATTGCTGAATTCTTCAACTCCCTGGATATTTGTATCTGCATGTGACATGCCGTTTCTAAACGCAGAACTTATCAGAGCTATGGCTTCGTTTCTGAAATATAAAGCGAACAGATATAGTATTGTTGTGCCAGCTTACCATAAGCATGCTGAGCCGCTTTTTGCATTTTATTCAAAATCAATTTTAACTTCTTTGGAACATCTTATTTTAACTGGCAATAAAAGCATAAATGATTTTTTACTTAATTGTGAAAAAAGTGTAAAATATATAACAAAGGCTGAAGTCAAACATATTGAGAATGATGCAAGGTCTTTTATTAACCTCAATACGCCGGAGGACGTTAGTTTATATTTACAGCCTGAGGACAGGTTGAAATTTAAAAAAGGACTAATAAGGAGGAAAAAATGTTCGGACTTGGAACAACAGAACTGATAATAATTTTGGTAATTATAGTAATACTTTTTGGCTCAACCAGATTGCCACAGATTGGTAAAGGAATAGGGGAAGCTATAAAAAACTTCAAAAAATCATCTTCTGCAGTTGATGAAATTGATGTTACTCCTGAAAAAAAAGCTGAAGGATCTGAGGCAAGTAAAGAAAGTAAGTCATAAGTGGAATTGCAGAACACTTTTGCTGAAGTTGACCTCAAAGCCCTCTCTTGCAACCTGAGAGTTGTCAAAAAAAAAACCGGCAATAAAAGCATAATAGCCGTTGTGAAGGCTAATGCTTATGGGCATGGTGCAGCAGAAGTCTCAAAATATTTAATTAAACACGGCGTTTCAAACCTTGGAGTTGCATTCACAAACGAGGCTATTCAGCTCAGAGAAGCAGGAATTACCAATCCTATACTTGTATTCTTCGACAGGAACCATATTGAAGAGTATTTCAATTTTAATCTCACGCCTGTTGTCTTTGATTTAAATACCGCTGTTAAATTTTCTAAGGAAGCAGGCAGGCGCAACTGCAAGATAGCTATACATATCAAAATTGATACAGGGATGGGACGCGTTGGATTTACTCTTGATAGGGCATTAGTCGAAATTCCCAAAATAGCCAGCCTGAAAAACATATTTCTTGAAGGGCTTATGAGCCATTTCTCAGACGCAGACCTGCAGGACAAAGAATTTGCCAATCAGCAATTGAAAAAATTCCTTTTACTCAAAGAAAATCTGAACCAAAAAAAAATTGCTTTCAAATACACTCATATCGCTAACAGTGCTGCGGTGTTAACTATGCCGAATGCGCACCTCAACATGGTGAGGCCCGGTATCATGCTTTACGGTTATGATGCAGATAATCTCAAACCCGCATTAAGCCTTAAAAGCAGAATTTTACTGATTAAGAAAGTCCCTTCCGGCACCCCAATAAGTTATGCAAGAACCTTTATAACAAAAAGAAAAAGTGTCATAGCGACAATTCCTGTCGGCTATGCTGACGGATACAACAGAAAACTCTCAAACAACGGAGAAGTGCTTATTAATGGGAAGCGGGCTCCTGTTATAGGCAGAGTCTGTATGGATACCATAATGGTTGATGTAACAGATATATCCGGTGTGAACATGGATTCCGAAGTAGTATTAATAGGTTGTCAGGGAAAAGAAAAGATTACTGCAGTAGATGTTGCAAGCAGGACCGGCACAATTCCTTATGAAGTACTAACAGCTATAGGACAGAGAGTTAAAAGGGGGTATAGATACTAAGAAGCAGACACGACATCTCTGCTAATTTCTTTTATTAAAGTTATTTTTGTTCCGCTCATTATATTTTCTACAGTTAAGTTATCGAGGTATGTCCTTAGGCGTATATCATCGTTGCCTGACAAGACAAAGTTTTTCTGCGGTATTGTAATTTCTGTTAAAAAAACATTATCCTTTAACTTGAATAATAAATGATAGTCTTCGAGACCAGTTTCAACAGTTTTAATGGCATTTGCAAATAAGTCGGTTAGCGCTATTTGCAATGGACCGATAACGTCTGGAGGAATATTGAAATTTTCAGCAATATGTTCAATAGTTTTAACAGCCACGAGTTCAGCTTTTGTTGTAGCCGGAATTGTTATATTAAAAGATGGTGTTTTGTGAAGACCCGAACATTGGTATTTCTCTCCTATTATTGCATCCTTGATACTATTCCAGGGTGCTTTCTCAATTTCTCTGAAATATAACCCTTTAATTACATCAATTAATACATTATCGTCAGCGGGTTTAAGTTCACTGAATCCTGTTTCAACAGTTCCGGAAGCCTGTAGAAGGTTTATTATATTTTCAATTTCTTCTTGTCGGATGGATAAACTCTCAGATGGAGTCAATAAAACAGCATTAGAACGGTCCTGATAGAGTTGGTAGAGAAAAATGAGGGAAGGTTTTCTCAGATCAAAATGAGGTACATATGTTTTTAAAATTGAAGTCCAATACATAAATGTCTTGCCTTTTGTAACTTCACTAAGATATATCAGCCAGAAGTTGTCTTCAGAAAGGACCTTTGATGCTTGCCTTGCAGAGTGAATATAATTTTTTATATAAAAAGGATTTCCATGGAATAGTTCAATGTAATCAAACAGATTTACCTTTATATTTAATCCAAAAGCCTGACAAGATGTTGTAAATAACTTAAGAGAATCCTCACGCGCAAGCCCTGTAAGGTTAAATAATTCCAGATATTCACCGAATAAGGAATCTTCAAAAAACATTTTGTTGAGTTCAGCCTGATATCCCGAGAAAATGTGAGGAGTATAGGGGGACTTTACAGAACTTTCAAATAACATCCAAAAATTCGAGTTATTGTTTGTTGTGTTTATTTCACAGAACTTTCGCATTTTATGAAAATCATCTATCATGGCGACCACTGGAATGCCTGTCGTAAGATAACTGCGGGATGGAGCTGATATGGCAAATAAAAACAAATTTAACGGGTCCGAGTTTTTCTTAACTTCCAAAAAGCTGTTCATAGCATCAATAATCCATTGCACGCCTGATTCTTTTGCAAGAAGGACTATATCTTCCAGTGAATAGATGCATGCATTCATCATTGAAATATCTTTTTTCAGGAAGGCAAGGCTTTGAACTATAAAAGTGCAGAAATAATCTTTTGAAATATTTTCTATAGAAGTAAAGGCAGTCTTGATTGTATAGAAGAACGGAATAACTTCATTTTGGCTGGTAAAGAGATGATAAAACGTTTGTCTTAGAATCTCTG
Organism: Nitrospira japonica; assembly: GCA_020723105.1. Classification (GTDB taxonomy): domain Bacteria; phylum Nitrospirota; class Thermodesulfovibrionia; order UBA6902; family UBA6902; genus SURF-23. Next base: position 63,892 of record DYJL01000008.1, read on the forward strand.
TCTTGCCAATTCCATTTCTTCCGGAAAGAAAAATCCCGGTGGCATTGCCGGACAGTGCCTCTGAATGGATATTCCTGAGAATCTCAAGCTCATTATCCCTTCCAAAAAAATTCTTTATAGTAAGCTGTGAATACATAGTAAATTAAAGTTAAAAGTTAAAAATATAAAACTAATATGGTAATTGTCTTAAGAACATTTTCTCCATAGTTCTGATTGTTAACCCTATAAATAAACCACCTTGTTTCCCCCTCCTCTTTTGGCAAGATAGAGCGCTTGATCAGTTTTTTCAAGGAGTTCTCCAACAGAAGATGCATCATCCGGATAGGTAGCGAGCCCCATGCTGACGGTCAGGGGCATTTCTAATAATTCTTGTTGCAGGGCTTTATCAATCTTCTCCTTCAGCCGGTTCGTGATATGTATTGCATCGGGTTTTGCAGTTTGAGGAAATATGGCGACAAACTCATCACCACCGAATCTTGCAGCAATATCAACATTTCTCAGTGATTTTTCCATGATAATTGCTAAAGCTTTTATAAGCCTGTCACCGGTAATATGCCCGAAGGTATCGTTATACTCTTTGAACTTATCTAAATCAAGCATCATGAAACTAAAAGGATGCTTATATCTATTGTAGCGGGTAATCTCTTCAGTAAGTCTGGTGTTAAGATAACGCCTGTTGTAAATACCTGTTAATGGGTCTGTTATTGATAATTGTTTTAATTCTTCGGACTGCCTGTATAAAAGACTTCTTTCAATTGCAATTGCAGCGTTGTTGACAAAAGACTGCAATAGTTTTAAGTCTTCTTCAGTGAACGCATCGCCTTTGATTTTATCTGATACATTAAGTACCCCCGTTACCCGGTCGTCAATTCTTATCAGTATAGTGATAAACGACTTTGTTTTGTAACGTGGTCTGTTTTCACGTTTTACTCTTGGGTCTTTTTCAATATCATTTACGAGAAGAGGTTCTCCCCTGTCAAGAACTATTCCCGCTATGCTCTCTTCCTTTTTAAGCCTCATCCTTTCCTGTACGGCTTCATCTGGACTCTTTTGAGCTTCCACTACAAGTTCAGAGGTTTCTTTATCCAGAAGCATGAGAGACGCCTTCTCAGCATTAAGAAGTTGTAAAGATTTTTCAATAAGAACATTAAACAGTTTTTCTTTGTTCAGAACTGATATTATGGAATTGGAAAAATCTGCAAAATATGCCAATCTTTCGTCTGCCTCCTTAAACTTCTTTGCAGAAAAACGCAGATTTTGATTTTCAGAGTGAAGCTGCAGATAATCCCTAAAAGCGCTCATTATTTTTAAATCTTCTTTTGAAAGAAGCCGGTCAAAAATCCCAATAATTTTCCCAATCGTATCACCAAAAAAAATCGGGAAAAAATAAAAATTTGCAACCTCTTTGAACGAAGTTTCGGGTATAAGTTTTTCTGCGTTAACAGAAGATATATATGATTTTGTATGATACATCTCTTGAATAAAAGGGTTCCCTGCATTAAGGCGCAGCTCTGCAAGAGCATCCTTAAGTTTGCCGATACTGTAGGAATTGTTATATGTCAGACTATCACTATTAAACACCATTAACGTGGCTGATGTGTTGCCAAAAATAAACTCAACAGTATCTAATATATATCTGTGCAATAATTCCGGATTTCTTGATAACGTCTTAAAGGTATCACTGTCGAAAAGCGACATAACACGGAAGAATTTTTCTTCAAGTCTGTATCTCTCATCATAATTCAATAATAACCGGTTTATCGTCAGAAAAACATATTGCGCAATTGTCTTTGCATGATCTTCTCCTGTGAAATGCAGTGCAATAGCAGATGGAACAGGAGAAAGGTTGTTTGCTTTAACCAACTTCAAGTATTTATGCAGATCTTCATAAGAAGCGAAACCCTCTCTTCCCCCTATATATACCTTTTCGCCAAACCGTTCAATGGAGAAGGCAAAATTTATTATTCCAGCGTCACATTTAAATACTGAAATTTCTTCTGTCTGCAAAGATTCAGCCATTATTTTTTTGCATGAATCAGGACATCTTACACTATCTATCTTTGCTGATTCTATTAACTTACAAAAAGGATTCTCTTTGGTAAAAAATAATTCTTCATTGTCTCCACATACGTACAAGTTAAAATTAATTGTTTTTGATAGAACAGTTAAGTAGTCTGTCCACTCTTTTGAGGATAAAAATTGTGAAAGTGTTTTAGTAATCATTATTGTAATTGATATGTTAAGCAATAACTGCCAGCTCAATCTCTTAACATTCTACACCCCTTCTTTGCTATGCAATAAACAAGCCAAAAGTTAACATATTGAAATAATTAGTTTTTTTCATTTAAGGTACAACAAAACATGTAAAAAATAGCGACATATTTTCAGCAGGAAAATTAAATTATTGTTTGAAATTATATAGTTTAGCTCTGTTAACTTATTTTACATTAATTAACTCTAATTATAAATAGGCAATTTGAAGCCATTAACAAGAAAAAATAACATGTCATAAAAAATAAAGTCTATCGCGGTAATTATCATGACCAAAAAAGCAGAATCACCAGGGATTATTTTCCTGTCAGCTTCAAAGGGTCAAGAATCCGGGATGCCTCTGTTCTATCTAACATACTTTTCTCAATAACAATCTGCTTCACAGATTTTCCAGTCCGGTATGCTTCTTTTGAAATCTCAGCAGCGGCTGCATAACCGATTAGTGGATTCAGTGCAGTCGCCATAGCAAGGGTATTATCAGCGAAAACCATACACTTCTCAGGATCAGGTTCAATCCCTTTCAGACACTTATGGATAAATACATCCACACCATTGGTTAGAATATCAACAGAGGAGAGCAGATTATATGCTATAAGCGGCATCATCACATTGAGTTCAAGTTGTGAAGCCTGAGTCGCGTAAGCGATTGCTGTATCGTTTCCTATAACCTGAAAACAAACCATATTTAGCATTTCTGCCATTACTGGATTTACCTTGCCCGGCATTATTGATGAACCAGGTTGTACGGCAGGAAGCTTTATCTCTGCAAAACCTGTACGCGGTCCGGAACTTAGCAAACGGATATCATTAGCTATTTTAGTCAGTGTTATTGACACCCCTCTAAGCGATGCACTGAGTTCAAGTGCAGGGTTTACATTCTGAATGCCTTCAAAGAGATTTTTGCATTTTTTAAATTTAATGCCAGTAATTTTTATTATTTCTCTGATAATATAATTCCGGAAGCCGGGTTTGGCGTTTATGCCAGTGCCAACTGCATTGCCGCCAATCGGCAGATAAAGAAGTGATTCAGAAGCACGGGAGATACGGTGGATATCGTTTTTAATCGCTTCTGCATAGCCGCTGAATTCTTGCCCAAGCCTTATAGGTACAGCATCTTGCAGGTGCGTTCTTCCTGCTTTTACAATCGAATCGAACTCCCTGGATTTGTGGAATAGTGTATTTTCTAAAGTTTTTAAGACAGGAAGCAGATCGTCTCGTACAGCTTCAAACGCTGAAATGTATATTGAAGCAGGAATTGTATCATTTGTTGACTGGGCCATATTTATATGATCATTCGGATGAATTATTTTATAATCGCCTTTCTCGCCTTTTAAAATTTCAATCGCTCTGTTTGCGATCACTTCATTGGCATTCATATTCTGGGAAGTTCCTGCCCCCGCCTGGTAAACATCAACAACAAAATGACTGTCATGTCTGCCATCTGTTACTTCCTGAGCGGCTTGCTCAATAGCCTTTAATAATTTTTTCTCAATAAGACCCAACCCGCCATTAGCCCGCGCTGCAGCCAGTTTAATTATCCCCTGTGCTCTGATAAATCGTCTTGGAAGTTTCATGCCGCTTATGGGAAAATTTTCCATGGCCCTTTTCGTTTGAGCGCCATAATAAACATTATCGGGAAGCTTTACTTCCCCAAGGGTATCTTTCTCAATTCTCACTTGTATTTCTCCTTTTCATTTGAACTTGTTACACAGGTCCTCAATAAACGCCTGAAGTTCATTAGGACTGATGAGTTGTTCTGGCAACTGAATCTCAGTCATCCCCATTGCCTTAAACGTTTTTTTCAGAAGGTGTATAACGCAGTGGCTGATTATCTCGTCAGGCAGTGAATCGGACGCATTTTCTATCAGCAGCATTTCCTTGTACCAGCCATTGCCTGGAGGAATAATCCCTGTGCAGTGCTCTCCTTTTATTGCCTTTGGGGTCGCTCCTCTTGATAACGCTATGGCGCGAGCATCGAGATTTACCAGTTGTAATCCTCTCATGACAGGGTTGGACATCGGGCGGTGCCGTCCTTTTGTGATGGGCATGAAACGAAACAAATCAACTCCGGTGCAGTAAACAAAAGTACCCTTATTCCTGCTTTCATCAGGCCTGAATACAAAATATAGAAAACTGTTTATATATTCGTATGATTTTTGTGCAGTCATGAAAAGTTAAAAGGTATTAACTAAAGAACACTCATAGTTATTCAAAAAAGTTTTGCTATATTATATCGAATTATTTATAAAGAATGTTATAACGATTTTTTTAAAGACGCTTCTTACAGTTTTTGATTTAAAATATTTTGACAGTGTTGATATTGCTTCTTTATAATGATTCATTATGATCCCTGTTTATGAAATAATAATAAGACTTCTTCTGGGAGCAATTATAGGCGGAATCGTCGGCTTTGAGAGGGAAATTCATGGAAGGGCTGCGGGTTTTAGAACACAGTTAATTGTTTGCGTTGCTTCAGTATTAATAATGATTGTTTCTGAAAATTATTATTTCCGAATTCACAGTCTCGATTCAACGCTTCGAATTGACCCTGCAAGGATTGCAGCAGGCGCATTAATAGGAATCGGCTTTTTGGGTGCAGGGGTAATTATTAAGAGCGGTTTCGCAATAAGGGGGTTAACAACAGCTGCATCCATCTGGATCATCTCCGCAATCGGACTGGCCATCGGCGGAGGACTCTATTTAGAAGGAATCTCTACCTTTATCATTACCATTATTGCACTTATGTCTCTACGTACCCTTGAGAAAAAAATTAAAGTGCTCAGATATAAAAATATTACTGTTTCAACGCCATTGTCTCCGGACCATGAAGAAAATATTGCCTCATTGCTTGAGAATTACGGATTTCATATCCATTCAATTAATTACGAAAAAAATCCAGCAGGAAATGAATTTATATATAATTTTACTGTTTCTTCACGAGATAAAAACTCAATAAGGGAAATATTTCTGAAGTTGAGCTCTATGGACTTTGTTAAGACACTGAAAATTAGCGGTTAATGATTAACAAAAATTATTGCGCAGTTAACAGTTTATTGAAAGGGTATCTTCTTAAAAAACCCACAAACTGTTCAATGGTATGTGAAGGTTCTTTTGATTTTCTATAGACAAGAGAAAAATCTCTTACGAACTTCTCCTCTTTAAAGACTGCCGTCTTAAGGCTTCCATAACGGCACTCTTTCCTGGCGGCCCATCTTGAAAGTACTGAAATACCAAGGCCTTCTTCCACAGCGCTTTTTATGGATTCTGTACTGCCCATGATAATTGATATCTTTAGATTTTGCTGTGTGATGCCATGCTTTGATAGATATTTCTCTATAGCTTCTCTTGTGCCAGAGCCCTCTTCTCTGAAGATTAGGGGTTCCTTTGCAAGTTCCATGATGGAAACACTCGATTTTTTAGCAAGGTGATGATAAGGCGACATTATAAGTACCATTTCATCTGGTATGAGTTTTTCAAGAAGAAGTTTTTGCTTATTAACTTCTCCCTCTACAAGTCCGATGTCAACACTGCCGGCGTTCAGAAAATCTATAACGCCCTTTGTATTACCGACATGTATATGGACGCCAACTTTTGGAAATTTTTTCTTAAAATCAGATACGACGTGGGGGAGTATATAGTTGCCGATTGTAGAACTTGCTCCGACTGTAATTACACCTTTTACGAGACCAGTGATGCCACCTATTTCCTTTTCTGCAGCTTCATAAAGCGAATTAATTTCTTTTGCATACCGATATAGCAGTTCGCCGGCATTTGTTAGAGTGATGACGCATCCGGAACGATTAAAAAGTTTGGTGCCATACATCTCTTCAAGCGCTTGAATCTGAAGGCTGACAGCGGGTTGGGTTAAACGAATTATTTCTGAAGCCCTTGAAAAGCTTTTTGTTTCTGCGACGATGCAAAATACCTTTAACTTGTGATCATCCATAATGGTAAGTAATAGTAACTTTAACAAATTGTAAAAGTCAATTCAACCATTTCGTATTTCGTTTCGTATTTTCGTATAGATTTTTACGTGAGGCAACAGGTTCATCGAATTACACTTTACACGATTGTCCGATTTTTGGGGGCCACCTCTTAACATTATATTTTTATCAAGATTCTCTTCTTATATAACCAATAACAAAGATACCATTCAAGTCCCAGTATTGTTACATAAGTCATCAGATTTGTAATGCCTTCTGACGTATTAAGCTGCCTCAATAATCCTTTAGTAAACATAGCTACTGTTTCGTATAGCCACATCTTTCCTATGGTTCTGCTGAAAATATAGATAAAAATAGGATTTATCCCAATAATGACAAAAGCCATAGCCCACTTTTGGTAACCTTTTATATCAGTCAACCAGTAAAGAAACGCATAAGTAATTAAACACCAACCACCAGAAGCAATAATAAATGGGCTTGTACTTAAGTGTTTGTTTATGGGAGATATATTTACTAAATCAATTCCATGACCAACTACAACACCTACGATACCAAACAGGAGAAGGATTTTAAGCTTCTCAGTAGCATTACGCTGACTCATTAATAGATTTCCTACCACCACCCCCCATATCGCATGTGCCGTTGTGGGAAGAAAATTGATAAAAACCCACCCGGCAGGATGAGTTTTTCCCATTAAAACTAAATCAATAAATGTGCCAAAATTTTGTCCTTTTACAAAAAGCTGATCGAAACCGTCAATTGCAGAAAACCTGTATAATATCTCCGTAATAAGTAGTAGCGAAAAAGAGAAAATCAGTTTAGTGGAATTACGAAACCTGAGAATCAAAAATGTTATGAATATATTAAGAGATAGTATCGTTAGAATATTCCATAATTCCCACACCAATTTTTGACGAACGCAACATGATAGAACAAGTCCAAGAACAAACAAAATAATACTGCGAAATGAAATATGTTTGAACGTTTGTATGTAACTTTCACCCCGGTTCCATCTTCTGTTTATTGAAAGAGCCATTGCAACACCAAGAATAAAGGTGAAATACGGCTGTATAAGATCCCAAAAATACATGCCATGCCATTCATGATGAAAGAATTGTTTAACGAGTCCGTTAATGAAAGGCTTTTCTGGAGCTACAAAAGTTAGTAAATAAAAAATATCTACATGTTCCGCCAAAAGAAGGAACATTACTATTCCACGAAAGAGATCAATAGATACTAAACGTTCATTATCTAATCTGGCCATGTCTGTGTCATATTATTTACTGCATAATTTTCATTAAATTAATTTTATAATCTGCCCCCTCTTGAACTATAAACTTAATTTACAACCATGTGATATAGCCTACATTACACCATATCTATATTCATATACTACAACAACCCTATTGTAAAAATAAATGACACTACATGAAAACAAATACAATAGATTACAAATACATTTCTTAACGTATTTAAAAAATGACCATCTCAGCAGAAGATCTAAGATACAGCGGTGTAGCTCATATTTCTCTATTCAACATATTTTATTATTAATGGAGTAGACTATACTTACGCTTACAATTCTTAAACGTTTTATTATAAACCATGTTTGGTTGACACAAGAAGTACTATGAAGTTTACTGGAAAAGTATTAACCATAGTATTAATAAACGTTATTCTTTTCCTTCTCGTTATTTTTCTGGCAGAAGGTATTTTCCGGATAGCTGGCATTCCATATAACGTCAAATATACCCCTGATGAAAATTCATTTGCCAGATTTGATTCGGAACTTGGTTGGTCTTATATTCCCGATAGATCATCAATACACAATACGGAATATACACCGAAACCTGTATATCTCGATGAGAACGGCATTCGTGTCCCTTATCCTAGTTTTAAATTTGATTACACTAAACCATCCATACTATTTATAGGATGTTCTTTTACAATGGGGCATGGGCTATCATATGAAGAGAGTTTTGTAGGTAAATTTGCTGCTCTTAAGGAACTGCAATATCAGGTAGTCAACTTAGGAGTGCAAGGATATGGATCAGACCAGGCACTACTCGCATTAAAGAGATATTTACCAAAGTTCAATACTAAAGTTGTTGTATATACTTTTATAGAAGACCACATATTAAGGAATGGAAATTATGATCGCCGTATGCTAAATCCTAATGCCAGATTTTTAGGGACTAAGCCTCTATTTGCTCTAAACAGCAACAACGAATTATTCCTTGCTCGAAAAGCGCTCCTTTATGATGACTATTTCAATTCGTACTTAGTTGATTTCCTAAAGATACGCATTGGCACTCTATTGGGCAACTTCCCCCATTATCCTGATGTGTTAACAAAGGCCATTATTAAGGACATGAAACAATACAGCAATGAACATGGTGCTGATTTTATTGTTCTTAATTGGAGATGGAACCCAAAAGATTATGATAAGTTATTCCGACGTGTAGCAGACATCAATGTTATTGATACAATGGAAGATGCTCCCACCAACTGGGAGAAAATGGTCCTCATAGGAGGAAAACATCCAAATGCCGAAGCAGGTGAACATGCTGCACAGCTTCTTATTAAGCATTTCCATAAAAAAGGCCTGTTACAGAGTCAGCTTACAAAGTAATAATCCTTTATAGTTAGTCAGAATTAGGCCAGTTCTTCTCAATTATTATTCAGTAGACATTTTTATATGTTAGCCAATCTACATATAAATATTTTATAATTAAAAAATTAGCGATAGGAGAATTATGAAAGATTTTTATAAGGGCAAAAAAATTCTGGTCACGGGTGCTGCTGGCACGGTTGGGAAAGAGATAGTAAAGCAGCTGAACTCATTTACCCCGGCAGAACTTCGGTTGATGGACAACAATGAAACAGAGATGTTCTTCCTTATGGAAGCATACAGGGATAAAAATGTTTTTTGTTTTCTCGGTGATGTGAGGGACCGGGACAAATTAGAAAAATTATCTAAAGATATTGATATAATTATTCACTCAGCGGCTTTCAAACATGTATATCTTTCCGAATATAATCCTTTTGATGTTGTACAGACTAATATTATAGGCGTTGAGAATATTATAAGAGCAGCAACAGCATGCAATATAAAACAACTTCTCTTTACGAGCAGTGATAAAGCCGTAAATCCCACAAATGTTATGGGGACCTCAAAGCTTATGGGTGAAAGACTGATAACTGCAGCCAATGCTGTACGAAATAATAATAAAACCATTTGCAGCAGCACAAGGTTCGGCAATGTTCTTGGCTCCAGAGGTTCGGTAGTGCCTCTATTCATGAAACAGATCAAAAATGGTGGTCCAGTAACTATCACGGACCGAAGAATGACAAGATTCGTTATGACAATAGAAGAAGCTGCAAGACTGGTGTTGCAATCAGTCCTGATTTCAAAAGGAGGCGAAGTTTTTGTAACAAAGATGCCTGTAGTAAGGATTCCGGATCTTGCAGAAGTGATGATAAAACTACTTGCCCAGAAGTATGGCTATAACCCATCGGATATAAAAACTGTTGAAATCGGAGCAAAACCCGGCGAGAAGTTATATGAGGAGCTCATGACGGATCAAGAAGTTCATCGCTCATTAGAGTTAAAGGACATGTTTGTAGTCACGCCGGCATTTAAATCTCTCTTTCAATCCATAACATATGAATATCCTGACATCATTTCCACTCAAATACAAAAATCTTATATTTCTGAAAATGAAACCCCTTTAAATAGAGATGATCTTGAAATGTATCTTATTGAAAATAGAGTGCTTGAAAAAGTCGAAGAATCTTATTATTAAGTTTCAGCATGTCAGGAACGAACTATTAACCTTCTAACATATTCATCCATTCTTCCAAATCTGAAGTTATCTAAGAGTTTTTTAAACTTTTTCCCGCATCCCTTTTGGTTAGTATACATGATAATTCTTTCCTTAAACCCTTTGATTATTCTGGGTTGCTCCGGATCCATATCATAAGGATGTAAATAAACGACTGCCGGATATCCTTCAGTATTGATTCTCTTTATCCCTCTTTTTATAAAAGCATATGGCAGTATTCTGAAATAAAATCCCCCCGAGAAAGGAATTCTAAAGTCTGCATACTCAAGAATAGCTGGTGGAATCTCATAAATTGAGACTCCACCTTCAACATTTAAGATATTCGGATGACGAAAAGCTTTATCATCTCCATATTGAAAGGTTTTGAAAGGGAAAATACTCGAGTCATAAAGAAATCCATATTTCTTGAGTATCCTCACTACAAAGTCCTTATTCTTATCATTCACCGACCAGTAGGGCGCCCGAAATCCCACGATTTTCTGTTGAGAAATTGATGAGAAAATATCAAGAGATTTGTTTAAATCTCTTTCGAACTCTTCAGCAGTCTGTTCAGTAAGCATTTTATGTGAGTAACTGTGATAAGCTAATTCGTGGCCTTCACTGACAATACGTTTCATAAGCTGAGGATATCTGCTGGCAAGTAAGGCAACCGTAAAAAAAGTCGCCTTGTTGTCTGTTTCTTTCAATAATTTAAGGATTTCCTCAATTTGAGGTTCAATTCTGCCCTCACATTTGTCCCACTCTTTTTCAGGAATGTTTAAAAAGGTGCAATGATACCAGTCCTCGATGTCAAAGGTAAGTATATTTAAACTGTTATCTGTCATATCTCAGGAGATGTGTTTTTGCTGCCTGCGGCGAAATCGAAAAAAATGACCAAGGAACCCTAATGCTTCGGACCGGTATTGAGAGGCGAAACGGAAAAAATCCATAATTCGCCCATTTCTGAGATAGAAATATACATACCCAAAAAGTTGAAAAAATTCTATCATCCTGCGGGACAGGTTTTTCAGTTCTATAGCATTGCCTATCTGCTTGTTATAATCTTTCCAGTCTTGAGCAATAATTTTGTAACCGCCCTCGCCGACTGCAGCCATACGGGCGATTTCTGTCCCGGGATACGGTACTATGATCCCCAAAGCTATATATGTTGAATTAAGACTAGCAGCAAAACTGATAGTGCGCAGCATAGTTCGTATTGTTTCATGGGGAAAACCCAGGATAAAGAAGGTATGACTTTCCATGCCGGTATCACGGATAAATGTTATTGCACGTTTTACTTGTTCAAGAGTAATGCCTTTACGAATTGATTTCAGTATTTCCGGATCTCCTGACTCCACCCCGATTCCCACGCCAAAACACCCTGACCGTTTCATCTTATGCAGCATTTCAGGGGAAACTATATGTGCCCTTGTAGTTACGAACCATGGCACAGTGAGCTTACGCTCAATAATAAGGTCCAGAAATTCCATGGCCCGTTTTTTGTGAAAACCGAATGATTCGTCATGCACATAGATCATTCGTGGGGAATAAGTAGTAGCGGTGTGTTCCCATTCGTCAAAGATATTTTTAGGGCTGCGCTCACGTATGGCGTGTCCATGCAACTGAGTACAGAAGATACAATGTGCAGGGCAACCTCGTGCAGTTATTATTGGATATTTACTGGCTGGGGGGAAGAGATGCCAGGCTGGAGGAGAAAGCGAGTCAAGGTTATCGATAAAGGGGCGTTCGGGACTAAGTTGTATGGTCCCATCGCCGGTACGAAATACGACCCCCGGAATATCTGCAAAGTTCTTTTCCTTATTACTGACGACGCTCTCAGAAATCTCAACAATAGTGTATTCTCCTTCGCCTATCACCCCAGCATCAAAGTTCGGGAACTCCAGGAGTGTTCTTTCAGGGAGAGCGGTAATATGCACACCACCGATAAGCATAATGGCATTGCATCCCATATTTTTAAGATGCGCAATAAAAGTATGGGCATAAGTAATCTCATGAGTCATAGCGGTCACACCAACTATATCGGGAGAAATTGATAAAATTCGTCCGACTGCTTCGTCAAAAGAGAGACGCTCCAGTTTGGCATCGACAACAATGGGAGAGAAACCTCTCAATTCCAGAGATGATGCAAGATAGCCAATCCCGATATGAGGGTAATCCGGAGTATCATACTCTTCGATTATCTGTTCAGGCGGCGGATTGACAAGAACAATTTTTAACATATTGAATTATAACTTATCAATAAGGAATTTCCAATTTCATGTGCCAGTTTCTGACAGCAATATTTCTATTTATCTTTATACGGTTAAGTAAGGCAAATGTGTCTATAAAAATTAATCCATACCATGTTAAAATATAAAACTTTTTTAATAAGAATAATATTGGTAGTTGAAACAAATTCACAAATGATTAACTATGTATAAAAATAATCGGATTACAGTTGTCATCCCCGCATATAACGAGGAAGAATTCGTCGGAGGAGTAATAAGTTCCATTCCGGATTTTGTTGATGAAATAATCGTTGTGGACGACTGCAGTCAGGACAATACCTTTAATACTGCTAAAGGCATAGATGATAATCGTGTGATCGTACTTAAAACCCCAGCAAACCAGGGAGTCGGTGGCGCCACAATTAACGGCTTTAAAAAGGCACTGGAAATGGGAAGCGATATTGTGGTCAAGATGGATGGGGACGGACAAATGCCTTCTGAATATATGCCTAAATTGCTGGACGCTCTCATAAAGGATAGTTATGATTATGCAAAAGGAAACCGATTTTTAAGCAATGAAGAACTGATGACTATGCCAAAACACCGGCTTCTGGGGAATATCATTCTTACCTTCATGAATAAATTAGCCTCAGGACAATGGCATATCTTTGACCCGCAAAATGGCTATATTGCAATTACAGCAAAGGCGTTACGCTCAATCAAGTTAGACAGCATTTATAAAGGCTATTTCTTTGAAAATGATATGCTGTTACAACTCAACCTGCATAACTTTCGTGTTAAGGATGTATCTATCCCTGCAAAATATGGTGATGAAGAGTCCCATATAAAACTTTCCAACATTATTGTGACGTTTCCATTATTATTTTTTAAGAGATTCATTTATCGTATTTATCATAAATATATATTAACGGATTTTTCTCCAGTAGCCCTCTTTCTGATTGTTGGTTTGATGCTTTTTGGATGGGGAGTGCTTTTTGGCTCTTACACCTGGATAAAAGCCCTCCTCACAGAACAGGAAACACCTCTTGGAACACTGATGCTGGTTGTAGTACCGCTTATACTGGGTTTTCAATTGCTGCTACAGGCTATTGTTCTGGACATTCAGGAAACTAAGAAGTAAACTGGTGAATATCCTTATTCCTTTTCAATAAGACCTCCTTTTAATTTACATATATATATATAATTGTCATCAAAATTAAACTTTTTAGTCATAATAAAATCACCATATTTGTCTTCTTTAAGAAACTTCATTATTCGTTTTGCTTTTGGCGAACTATAAGGATGCATTATTTCTGCTTCAGTAACAGGAAATACAATATATGATATCTTCAACTTTTCACACTGCTCCCTTAGCATTTTTCTGAAGGTCGTAAGATTGTCATCAGACCATAAATCAAGCAAACCTCCTAAACTGAGGAAATAGAACCGTTCTTTTGAAACTTGTTTTTGCCTCTGATCAAACTCATCACTTCTTCTTATAAGGAATAATGCCCGTTCATCACTACTGATTTCATTCAGAATCCATTCCTCAGCCATATTGTGAGGAAAACTCTGATTCTCAAAATCCGTATACCTGAATGTAATAAGTTTTGTGCTGGAGCGAGGAATGATACATAATACGGCCAGGTAGATTATTAAAACTGAAAATATTATCTTGAAAGCATGTTTCCATCTGACTTTCTGAGAAATACTGTATATAAATTGCGACAGAAAAACAGCAATAGTCGGATAAAAAGCCATTGAATAGCGATGCACTGTTTGCTGTTCTAATGCTGAGTATAAAACATAATATGTCACAAAGACACACAGAAAAAATAAAGGTAGCTTTTCTCTTTTATTGAATAATATAAAGATTATCGAAAGCAGAAATAATGAGAAGATGGACCAGGACAACTGTGTTGGAATCAGTAATAAAGCTGAAAACAGATTGTCTCTGGTAGAAATGTGTGACAAAACTATTTTATCAGCTCCTCTTGTACCAATAAAATACCATGGCAGGAAAGATAAAAGAGATAAAGATAATATCTTTATCTGAGTTGTCTGTTTTTTTAATGTGAAATCTTTCTGCTTTATTTTATTAACGATTAAATATGCACTGCAAATAACTAACATCAATATAATTTCTCTTTTGTACAATGAGCCTACGCTTATAAAAAAGGCTGTTAATAACAAATCTCTATTATGTCCGTCTCTGATGAATTTCAGAAAAAAGTAAGATGTAATAATTATGAAAAAGACAACGCCGCTCTGTAAGTGGCCCAATGTTGCATAAGTAAAGATAATAGGTGAAAACAGATAGATAGATGCTCCTAATAAAGCTGTTTGCTTCTCACAGAATAAACTAATTGTCTTGTACAAAAAAACACCACTCAAAATATAAAATGAAAATTGTACTATTACCGGTGCCAAATAAATATTTCCTGCCCCAAACAGCAAATAGATAATAAGATGTAAAACCGTTCCAAGAGGAGGTTCTCCTGTAATGAAAAGGTGGTCCCAAATGGAATAATCAGGAATTAACCGGGTATAAAAATAAAAAATGCCAAATGCGAAGGCCATCAAAAGAAGTTTCATAAACTTGTTTGACTTGTATACTAAATACATTGAGTTAAAATTGCCTGATAATGAACCTGCAGTTTTTTTCTGCTTTACTATAACAATCAATAAGAATATAAATAACCAGATGATATACTGAATCGAAAAGTCAAACAATTGATGCCAATAGGAATTGATAAAGTTATAGATCCATAAAGAGTAATCAGCATTTCCGATAAGAGGAGGTGAAGAGAAAAAAATATGAAGAACCGCAGCTATGCAACAAGCCAGGACAAGCAATAAGTTCTGCCTGAGAAATTCAACCCAGCCATTTGAATGCTTGATCAACGGAGCATCAACAGAACTGTCTTTAAAACAATAATCAAGGAGATACGCTGCAATAAGGAAATAGACAAAATACCCGATAATCCTCGGCCCGAAAGGTACGCCTATTAATGTATTGGCAAATGAAATATAAATCTGGGGAAAGCGCCATGCCGGAAAGATAAAATAAAGAACAATCCATGAGAGATAAAATAATAATTCATACTGACTGATATAGTTCTTTGGAAATTCTTTCATATGATATGTGTCAGTTAATGTGACTGAACCATTAATAATATATCATGTAACCTGTAATCTAACCGGCTTTTTAATCGCTATCGCCTTATACACCGAAAGAGCTGTTTCGAGAGAATGCAATCCATCTGCTGCATCTGCAATGATTTCTTCTTTTTTATTTATCGCTCTGACCAGATTGTTGAGTATGGCTTCAAAATCATAACCGGCCGGACAATTAATTTCATCAATATGATGAGCATTTGAAACTATGATTTTCTTTTCAACATAATCGGCTGACAAAGAGCCTTTGCTTCCGGCACAGGTTATAACACTTTTCTTCAGCTTCTGATTTCTAAGCAGAACTAATGAAACATTAATATCTTTACAGACAAGATTGATAAACCCGCTGTTTTCATTCTCAGTTTTTTCACTGAAAGCGCTGATGATTATTTCCGGCCTGCACCCTGTCAAAAAGGAAATCAAATCAAAATAATGGCTTCCAAGGTCCAGGATTACACCACCATTTGAAAATTTCATGTCCAATTGCCATTTATTACGCACAGGACCATGGCTTACAAATATCTGTATTTGTTTCAGCCTGCCAATTTTTTTCAGGTTGCTCTTCAGGGTTCTTGTAACAGGGTTGACTCTGAGGGGAAAATTCATTGCAACCATAAGATTGTTTTTTTCTGCAAGAGAGCGTATCTTTCGGCCTTCTTCAGAAGTGGAGGCAATAGGTTTATCTATCAGGACATGTTTTTTTGACTTTAACGCATCAAGGGCCTGAATGCCGTGCATGTTACTTGGAGTTGTGATTATCACAACATCTATATCTTTGTTTTTCAGTAGCTCATGATAATCGGAATAATATCTGACACCGTGTTCTTTTGCATAGTCATTGCCAGCTTCTGAACGGCGACATACTGCAATAAGCTTACCGAATTTTATATCCTTCCCGATATGTTCTGAGAGTCTGAGTCCCTGCCTCCCAAGGCCTATAATGCCAAAACCAACCGTTTTCATATTGAATATATATGCATCTTATCTCTGACAAATACGTCCCTTATGACCTCATCGTATTCTTTCATTTTGCAGGTATATTTGGCACAATATTCAGGATCCTGGGAATCATATACTTCATAGTGTTTCCTACTTCCCCATAAATCAATAAAACGTTCTTCATTGACATTACCTATTCTATAAGCTCCGTCAGCATGGTCCATGAAGCCGCACAGATACATATCTCCGTTTGCCGATATGGTTCCGATCAGGGGGTTAGAGATGCATTTCGGTGTCTTCTGAGGCTTTTTATAAAATGAATGAGAGATTTTAATATGTGTTTTTTTCTTCAATTCTTCAATTTTTTTGTGGGCAGTATCAATAATATTTTTTGAAGCAGCGAATTCCCAGAGGACTGCGGCAAACATAATGTAATCTACTTTCAGTTTCTCTGCAAGACTAATCATGTCTTCTATCTCATGGGCATTTTTATCATGAATTGCGTTCCTTATTCCTATCAGCATATTGGCGCCAATCTCATCACGATGTCTCCTCAGTTTTTCAATATTGCTGATAATCCGCTCAAACTGACTGCTCTTAGGCGCATTAATAATATTGTGAGTCTCAACGGAAGCAGCATTTAAGCTGACCCTGATATATGTTGAAGCACGAACGATCGTGTCAATTTCAGAGTCTTTAAATGCTGAACCGTTTGTTGTAATTGAGATCAGAATGTCATTTTTATGAAACCAATGAATCAAATCATAGATTGCAGGATGGATCATCGGTTCCCCGCCACCGACAAGTGAAACCGATTTAACTCCCAGCTTTTTGAAGTCTTCAGCCAGCTCAAACAACTTCTCGGTAGACAGGAATACTTTATTTTCATTTCTGAAGTTTGTGTATCCACAGAAAAAACAATTATGGTTGCATAAATTTGTAGGTTCCAATACTATCCTGACAGGTGCGGGGATCTTCCCATGCAATAATTCGTGGATTTTATCGGAATGAGCGATTATTTTTAATTTATTAAAGGGGGTTATTGCAGTCATTTAAATAATTCTAACAATAATATCAAAACAACTGCAAGATTTTCACACAGATTCAGAAATCCCCCGGCATCTTTCACTGCTAATGAGAATAGCACACATCCTTGAAGAGATAAAAAATGTATAATATAGCAATGCATAAAACTTTCAACATGCAATCATAAATTTATGAGGCTTTCGTTTTTTTACATATTCTGAAACAATGAAACGAATCATGATAACCGCTGCCGGAGGTCCCGCAGGATTTTGTCTGGCAAAATACTTACAAGGCAAGGCTTATCTGATAGGGCTTGATGGAAGCTCAAAAAGCCCCGCACAATTTTTCTGCAATGAATTACATCTGGTCCCATTTGCAGGAGCCCCGAATTACAAAGAGGAGATGCTGGATGTCATCAGGAATGCCAGTCCTGATCTTATTGTTCCGACATTTGACGAAGACCTGCTTTTTTTTGATAGTGTCAGAGATCAAATTGACTGCTTCGTACTTCTGTCTCCTCGTGCAACAATTCGTATTTGTGATGACAAACGAAAAACAGCTGCAACATTCCCTGAGATATCAGCAAGGACTTTCTCGGTAGAAGAAGCACTAAACCAACATCCATATCCTCTATTCATAAGGCCCTCCATAGGACGTGGCAGCAAAGTCGGCTTTAAAGTAGAAAACAATGATGACTTCAATTATGCACTCAGCAAGATAAAGGAACCTTTCATACAGGAGTGGCTTCCGGAAACCGAGATCACGGTAGATACGTTTGCTGATCTTGAAGGAACACTGCTCGGCATCGCCCCGAGAATCAGGGAACAAACAAGAGGCGGCATCTCAACAAGAGGACGTTTCATCAGGGATAAACAGATAGAGAAATTCTGCAGAATCATTCACAAGCGTTTGAAGATTATCGGACCAGCCAACATCCAATTCATGAAGGACCGTTCTGGAAACTGGAAACTGATAGAGATCAATCCAAGATATTCCGGCGGTCTGGGACTTTCCTATCAGGCTGGATTCGACAGCATCACCCCGCTCCTGACCATTGATCCAGAACTGAAAACTATCAAAACGGAGAAGATGACACCTGACTATGAGATTACAGTTGTACGGTACTGGGAAGAACGGATTGCAGATGGTTAAACTTGCATGGAATTATCACTGCCATACAAATTATACTGACGGCTCTAATACAGTGGAGCAGATAGCAAAATACTGCGATGACAGAGGCATAGAGGAAATTGCCATCACCGAGCACGTAAGAAAAAACCTCTCATATAATTTTGACAATCTCCTTCTGGACATAGAGAGGACCAATAAATTGTATAAGGTGCAAATACTCTCTGGAATAGAAGCAAAAATTTTACCTGCTGGCAGCCTCGACTGTTCTGAAGAAATCAAAAAAAAAGTTGATATCATTATCGGCAGCGTACATGGCCTTAATGGTATGGCTGAGCGCGAGGCTTATGAGATGCTTGCAGAATCAGATTGCACGATTATCGGTCATCCTCAATTCTTCAGTAATAAGTTTATAAACTCTCTGGTAACAACTGGCAAGGTAGTTGAACTCTCCAGCCGATATGAACAATCAGACGAAATGCTTCTGGCTTTTAAAGACGCTGGGTTACTCTTCAGCATAGGATTAGACAGTCATACACTTGGAGATTTCAATGATTTCGGAAAAATGGAAGATTTGATTAAAAGACTCGGTTTGCAAGAACAGTTATGGAGGTATGCTCCCTGAAGAAGTGCTTATTTCTTCCTCAGGATACCAAAACCGTGAATTGCATATTCTTTCTGGTTATGTTTTTTAACGAAATGACGGAAAGCACGGTTCCAGTGTATGTCATGGCTCATCAGACAGGCCCCCTTCTGCAATTCAGGATAAACGGTTTCAAACTCATATGTCATATGTGAGTAGGTATGCAGACTATCATGGAAAAAGAGTGAAATATTCTTTTCTTTTTTTAACACCTCAGGCAATAATTTCAGGCTATCACCAAGATACAACTGCCATCTGTCCCTGAGATATTCAGGAATCACCCATCCCGGTTGACAACCAGCCGGTAAACGTTTCTTGCAGGTCTCGCTTGTGCTTTCTTCTATACTTTCATAAGCCGGCAAATCTATTGAAATGAGCTTTCCGTCTATGGAAGAGTCCTTCTGATTATCATAAATTCCCTTCAGGAAACAGGCTGTATAGTATCCATGAAACACCCCTGTTTCTACAATCAGGGAAGGTTTTAAAATCCTGATTAATGAATATAAAAAGTAATGATCAACATTATAATTAAAATCTTCATTTAGATATTTCTTGGTTTTTTCACGGAGTGCATTTAGAAAAACAGCATCATGCTCAAGATCTCTTTTCAGCTCAAAAAAACGGCTTGCCGGTTCACCTGTCAAGGCATTGATAACCTTTTCCGGCTTACCATAAAAGAAAAGATAAAAATATTTTGGACTTAACAGCAGATATTTAAACCGTCTGTAAGCCCATTTTATCATAAATATTTCTCTCTATACCAATATCGTTTTGCTAAAAAACGCTATAATTCTTTTAATTTTATATGCTATACTTTTTAAATATCAATAAGCAAATACTTATCATTATTCAATTAAGCAAGTGTATTGAAAATGACTTTATCTAAAAAAACATTATTAATACTTGCACCACATCCGGATGATGAAATCCTGGGCTGCGGAGGCCTGATAGCAAAGGTAAAAAACCTTGGAGGAAAAGTATTTGTAATAATGTTTGCTGTCGGCAATGTAAAGCAGATCGGTGGGGAAAGCAAGACGGAAAAAAGGGTAGGAGAAGTTGAAAGGGTCATGGAGCACATGAAAGTTGATGGTTATGAGATTGTCTATACGGATGACGATATTCATCTCAAACTTGATGTCATGCCAAGAAAAGATCTGATAGACATAATAGAAAGCAAATCGAGATATTCCATTAATAAAATAAACCCTGACATAATAGCTATTCCCTCGCTTGTCTGCCAGAATCAGGACCATGAGGCTGTATTTCATGCCGCTTTTACGGCCTGCCGTCCCAGGATAAAAGAAGGCCTGAATAATGCAGCAACCGTGCTTGTATATGAACAGGTAGACAACCTGTGGTCTTCGAGAAATTTCAAACCCAATTTTTATGTTGATATATCCGGGCATCTTGATACAAAACTCAAAGCGCTTGAATTATACGCCTCACAAATGAGAGATGAACCAAACCTGCGAAGTGCAGAGAATGTTAAACGATTGTCAAAATTAAGAGGCAGCGAGATTTGTGTCGAAGCTGCCGAGGCTTTTGAATGCTATCGTTTTATCTGCTGAAATGTTATAACAGGCAGGGGCGTTACATTTAACGTATGTCAATTCCAACAAACTCATCTTCACAAGCGCCGCACAAGCATTACCTGGTAATAATCCTGATTTCATATGCAGTGTTTTCGTCGGTCTTTGGATTTGCCTATCGCTACGCAATAAACCCTGACGGATTGTCTCTGCTGCGTTTAGCCGGTTACATTGCCGAGGGGAATTTTCAACAGTCTGTAACTTCCGGCTGGCCGCCATTGATTATCTGGATCATATCTCCCTTTCTGTTTTTTGGATTTGACGGACTGACATCTGCAAGAATTGCGATAGCTTTGTGCGGAGCTGGACTGGTTGTGATCAGCTGGTTTTTAGCCTGCAGATTCAATCTATCAAATAATATAAAATTCCTTGCGGTCCTGATTGCAGCGTTATTGATTTCTTTCTGGACCATATACACTATAGCTACAGATGTATTAATAGCTGGCTTGATACTCTGCTATATTTATTTAGCTACAGAACCGGATATCTTAAGCAACAGGAAGGTTGCACTTTATTGTGGCATTATCGGAGGATTCTCCTATCTGGCGCATCACTCTGCCTTTCCTCTTTTTCTGTCTCATTTTCCCATGCTGCTTTTACTGCGGGCCTATATCGCTAAAGACAGGACAGGATTCCCTCTAAAAAAAGTATTAGTATCATGGGGTATAGGCCTCATAGGATTTTTTCTAATTGCATCAATGTGGATTGGCATTGTATCGCTTAAATATGGACATTTCACAATCAGCAGTGCCGGGTCTATTGCACACGCTGTAATGGGACCAAAAGATACTGACAGACGGCATCCGTTCTTTACAGGTGGTTTATTCAAACCTCGCGAACCTTATCAGATCCATGTATTTGAGGACCCTTCGGCCGTAAAATTCAAGACCTGGTCCCCCTTTGAAAGCAAAGAATACTTTATGCATCAGATACGGTTAATTAAGGACAATGCTGTCTATATACTCAATCATTTTGTAAACAACAGTCCTTTTTTTGTCTATGCATTTATCATTGCGGTTCTATGTATCATTCCAATGGCCCTGCTTCTGACTCCTTTAAACAATGAGAAGAAGTATTTATATCTGTGGGTCCTTATGACCTTTGCATTAAACTGTTCTATATTTCTATTGACTATTGCAAGATCTCCGAGACGCTTTTACGCACTTATGATCATTTTCATTCTTTCATCTTTTCATTTTGCAGAAGAATTAAGAAATGGAGTAAGCCATATTATCCCGAACCGGAAGATAAAGTTATTTACCTGTTACTTGTTAATGATTGTTGTTCCAGCTTTTGCGCTAAAACCCGGAATGAACTTGCTCAAATCCATGAACAATATTGTCGCTGCTGAGCAGGTCAATCCATACAAAGAAATTGCTGAACAGCTTAACACAGTGGATTTTCAGGCACCTTATGCGGTCATACGTTCATCACAAAAACCCCATACGGATTACTATATAGCTTATTTTCTTAACAAACAGTTATTGGGACGACCATTATCCAAAGATGCCGAAGGAATCTCAAAAGAACTCAAGGACGCCGGCGTAAAATCACTTGTGATTTTTGATAATCCGGAGATTGTAGGAAAACTGGCAAAGGACCGAAACTATATACGGTTAGCTTCTATAACGCTAAAAAAAGACAGCAGATATTCAAGAGCAGTTAATATTAAGCAGGATGAAATCAAAGGATGGGATGAACAGGTAAATATCTTTTCGTTCAGATAATTATTATCTCCACCAGCTCTTTAAAATTGTCTTGGCAAAATACAGCCCATATTTCAAATCAGGCCCCTTCTTGCTGGTACCGTATTTTCTTTCCAAAACAGTCATGGGAACTTCACCTATTCTCAAGCCTTTCTTGGCAGCTTCCAAGAGGACCTCGGTGGACTGAAACTGTGCCTCCCTGAGGTTTAACTTGCTCATCTTGCTTACATTGAATGCCTTAAATCCGGACGAGCAATCCGTCAGCTTCAATCCCGTAGCCAGATTGACTATTCTTGTGAAAAACTTAACTCCCGCCCTTCTCATTAAATTGCTTTTATATGTGGTCCCTAAAACTCTGGAACCGATCACGAGATCATATTCATTATTCAGTACCGGTTCTACGAGCCTCTCGATTTCTTCAGGCCTCTGCTGATTGTCCGCATCCATGGTTACCCCTATTTGTATATTGTTCCTTAACAAGATATCGTAGCCCAGTCTTGAAGCTGCACCCTGTCCCCGGTTGATCTTATTCTGAGCCACCAGGTGTCCGGCCTCAAGCACGACATCTTTTGTGTTATCCCTGCTCCCGTCATCAACTACAAGGACGCCTATATTCCTTTCTTTTATTTTTGCCGGTATTTTTTTTAAAAGTTCTTTAAGATTTTCCTCTTCGTTATAGGCTGGTATAATCACCACAATCTCCTTATCGGCGATTCCTCTTTTTAATTGCCCCTCCATTTCTTCACGTCCCAGCTTCCGAATCAGGAGATCAAATTGATACTTGTATTCATCCAGATTTGATTTAAAGTATAAAAGCAAAAACCAGAGGATAATGTTTGAACCGATCAGAAGAGCCAGAATGCGCCCCCTTTGCTTCTGTTCCAGCTTTAAAAGATCGGCTGCAAGATTAACTGCATCTGGATTGGCTGACACAATAATAAGGCAAAGACTGAACATTCCAAAAAAAACAAAATTTTTCCTTTTCCATCTGGGTCCGCGATAAATTGCAAAGGTCACGAACAGCCCGATTACTCCAATAATTAAACCTGTAATTCTTAAACCCGACATTTCCATTTGTTATTTACACAGATTTTTCAGTTTAAAATACTCAAAGGTATTCTTCAGTCCTTTGTTTAAATCAAATGCTGGTGAAAAACCAAGCATCCTCTGCGCCTTTGAAATATCCGAATAGTTCTTTTTCACATCGCCGATTCTCGGTTCAGAATGGATAAGCTTTACTTTTTTCCCGGCCTCTTTTTCCATAAGTTCTATAATCTTGCCGGCTATTTCATTAACAGTTGTTTCCTTGTATGTTGCTATCTGAAAGGCTTCTCCGCCCACATCTGCTTTAACAGACAGCGCTATAGCCTGAATCAAATCATCTATATATATAAAATCTCTCGTTTGATTTCCATCCCCGTAAATCTCCAGAGTTTCTCCGGAAAAGGCCTGTTTCAAAAATTTTGCCACGACACTGTTTTTATGCTTTGAGAGAGGTCCGTAAACATTGCCGAATCTCAACGACACAGTTCTAATCCCAAACGTCCTGAAATAAGCGGAGCAGTAGGCCTCTCCAGCCAGTTTGCTTGCGCCATAAGGCGAAACAGGTCTCGGCACTTTTTCTTCATGTATGGGCGGCTCAACTTCTCCTACTGCAGCAGCAGACGAAGCAGAAATAAATTTTATAATATTATTCTGTCTTGCGGCCTCAAGCATATTAAAAATACCTACCACATTGGCCTCCATATCATATCTTGGTTTTTCGATAGATGACGCAACCCCGGTATTAGCGGCAAGGTGAACGATAACATCAATTCCGCTGCAGCATTTATGGCATGTATCGTAATCCCTGATATCGCCTTCTATGACTTCCACTCCTTCAGGCTTCACTCCCTTCTCTTTTTCAATCAATGAAAGGACTTCTGACAGGTCCCCACTCGTTCCAACAGAAAAATTATCGAGAACCCTTATGCTCGTTTCAGGGTTCTTCCTTAAAAGGCAGGCAATCAGGCTTGTTCCGATAAAGCCACAGCCCCCGGTAACAAGCCAGCGAAGAGATGTAATATTTGAAAACTTATCTGCTATTTCCACTTGATACCTTTATAAAAAATTGATTTGTTTATATTGTCTTTATATCTTTCAGCAATTGAGAAAAATTCTTCGATTATTTCGTCAGTCAGGTATACAGGGTTTAATCCCAATTTTGAGAGTCCGGTGTGATGTATATTGTAATAGTGGTCCTCTTTCTCCACCCTTGGGTTTTCGAGGTGTTCTATAACGACCTTGTAACCGCGTCTGTCGCCAACGGTTTTTACTTTCTGTGCGAGTTCATTCAGTGAGAACGGTTCCGTAAACTGATTAAACACTCTTAATTGACCCGTTTCAGCAGGATGCGTTGCAGCTAAATATACACATTGCATTGTGTCTTTTATATTCAGGAAACCTCTGGTCTGATTTCCCTTGCCATATATGGACAAAGGATATCCCACAACTGCCTGCACAATGAATCTGTTCATTACGCCACCAAACACTTCATCATAATTGTAATTAGGCATCAATCTGGCGTCCTGTCCTGTCTCTTCAGTAAACAAACCGTATACTGGCCCCTGCATTAAATCCGTCACTCTAAGCCCCCACGTTCTGACATAAAACCAGAGCATATCCGTATCCTGTATCTTGGTCGTATGATAAAGTGAGCCAGACTGCCTGGGGAAAAGGAATTTATCCTTGCGTCCTTTATGCTCTATCTCCAACCAGCCTTCTTCAATATCAATGTTAGGCGTACCATACTCACCGAGGGTTCCAAGTTTTATAATATGGCATTCAGGATTTACCTCTCTCACAGCATAAACAATGTTTAACGTGCTCGTAAGATTATTATAAAGAGTAAATGCAGCTTTGTCCCTGTTAATCATTGAATATGTTGCTGAAGGCTGTTCCGCGTAATGTATCACGGCGTCCGGTTTATATTCTCTGAATACGGACAGGAGAAAATTATAGTTTGTAACATCTCCGATATGGATTGAAATTTTTTTGCCCGTCTTCTCTTCCCATAACTTTGCTCTCTGAAAGAGATTGGGTGTTTGTATAAGCGGCTCACAATTAAGCTCTATTCCGGCATTGCGGCGAAAGTAATTATCAACTCCGATGACGTAATGTCCTCTCTGAGAAAAGTATAGGCAGGTAGGCCAGCCTAAATAACCATCAGCGCCTAAAACCAAAACCTTCATTCAGCACCTCCTGAATCGTGACTGTTATCTGAAAGATACTTTTCTATTTGTTCTGCAACAAATTTATAACCTTCAGCATTGTAATGTCCATAAAGCCTGTAAGGGAAAAAAGAAAGCGGGTCCGGATGAGAATCAAAAGAGCTTTGGATGTCAATTACTGGTATTTGCAAGTCTTTAATGATCGCCAATACCTCATCCCTTCCTCCATCAAGGAAACGTTTTTTGCATTGATTAATTTTCTCTGCATATCTGTAATAAGAGGGAAGATATACAAAAACAATCTGACCTCCCCATTCCTGAACAGTTCGATTCGCCTCATAAAAGATATCCTTCAACAGGGGATCAGATTTAAATGAACATTCTTCATTAAAGAGTCCAATTCTCTTGCGCAGCATGGGCAGTTTTAGACTTGACAGAGATATGCTGAAGATACGTTGATTATTTTCATTGTTTCTTTCTTCAAACTGTTTTATCCGTTCTTCTGTTAAACCGGAAAATTCCGTTTCCAGATGTTTGATCAGTGTATCATCAATCAGCTTCTGTTTGCTAATAAGATCCCGGGAAAAAGCTCTATCAAGATATTTCATATAAATCGCTGAGCTCTTCTCAAAGGCCAACCCTTCATAATCATTTCCTTCATAAAACAGCCAAAATACGATTTTGGGCTTTGAAGATTCACCATACTCTTTCAATATTGCAAGCTCTTTGGGCGGTCCGCTGTTAAGCATACCTAAATTTAAAACTCTAAGCCCTGCAGTGGTTAATCTGCCAGCAATATTTTCCTCCCTCTTCACACAAGCTCCCTGTGCAAAAGAATCACCTATCAGCACATAATCCGTATTTTCCCTGTTATAGAGGCCCTCCGGATTATTGAAACCATGTTCATCGGTCTTATAAATTACAAATTCTCCGCTTTCATTACAGGATATGATTGTTTTATCAGATACAAATCCAAGGGGCAGGATATCTGTTTCACTAAGTTCCATATTGTCATAAGGGCTGTAAAGGGGATATGCATCAATTCCCTTATTTCTGAGATCCATCCAGACATGGGCTCTGTGCCGGGAGTCATAACGAATTCCCTGCTCTCTTGCCAGCTTTGCCAGAATATTTCCGTTATTACTTTTCACATTGTATGACAGGACAATCTCTATTGCATAAATACTCATTATGATAGAGAGAACCAGCAAAGCAATCTTGCCCTTCATCTCTGCATTAGCGCCTTTGTTCATAGTTCCGGCAAATACCTGACCACTCTCGGCCCGAGAGTATTGGCTATTATCAGGGGCAGCTTTTTCCAGATATTTATTGCCAACTGATATCTGTTATTGTGGACATTATGTACCGGTATTTTCCTTGCTTTATTAAGGAAATATTGATAATTCAACTGCACCGGTTCCGCTCCCCACTGTTTTTTAAAATTATAAGTTCCGCAATTAATTGTTGAACGGCCAAAATCAAAACATTCAAAGCCACTCTTACAAGCATATTTAATAGCCTCCCAATAGAGAAGATTATTGGGGCATAATGTATTATACTTTTTTAATGAAGAAGCCCAGGGGTCAGAAAACACATTCCTGCAGTGAATATATAACATACCTGCAATGACTTTCTCCTGATATTTAACAACGATGAGTCCGGACATTTTATTTAATTCCTCAAGGACTTTTCTGAAAAATGCTTTTTTGTGCAAGGGAGTCCCAAAATCCCTGTGGTTAATTGCAAGCACCCTGTAAAAATCATCGAGGTACTTATTCCCGAAATCAACAGTCAATCCCGATTTTATCGCTTTGCGAATCTGATTTCTTACCTTGGACTCCAAGGCATTTTTCCAGATAAACTCTTCGCCTTCCTTCAGCCTTAAAAACATTGTCACAAAATCCTTCTTCGCAGGCAATGCATTCACCATACTGGCAAGTTGCCTGATTTCAAAATATTCCACATGATTTTCGACGGCAATATCCTCTGCCTTCAGGATCAATCTATCTTTAACATCATTATCTTCTGCACATATCCCGCCATAGCTTAAATAAGGATTGGATACCAAAAATTTTCTGCCGAATATATCTTTCATCAGGAATAAAGGCAATATCCCCCTGATTCTGCCTGAGTCATCTATCGCAGCAATAGGGAATGACCTATGGCCGTACATCTCATAAACCTTACCCCACCCGGATAAATTGCTAAACGTACCTTCAGTACTGGACGCAATAAACTCATCCCACTGCCCCATATCCCGATTATCAAGCAGAACTGTTTTCATTTAATGAAGACTGAATGTTTTATCAGAACGGCACTCCTGCGCAAGTTGGAATAAGGTAAAAAAGGGCAATAGAACAGACTTTCTGTTTCATGTCTCCCTAAACGAAGTTTTAATTTTTTTTATTATAACACTATTCAGATTCAAGGGGATTGAAAATCTCTTCAGGAGCCGGAGCCATCAAGAACACTTCGCACTTTTTGTAAAAGTTTCATCGGAGACATCGGCTTGTAGATCAGTGGGGCGTCGTTTTCGAGTGATGCTTTCTGTCGGACCAGTTCAGGCGCGTATCCACTGGTAAAAATGACTTTTATATCGGGTGTTATCTTCTTTATCTCTTCATAAGCTTTTTTTCCGTTCTTCTTCGGCATGATGATGTCAAACAAAAGAAGTTGAATTCTGTCCCTGTTAGCCATGAATTTTCTTACTGCATCCTCGCCGTCAGCCGCTTCAATCACAACATCACAGCCGTGATGTTCGAGATTGTACCTTAAAAGCCTTCTGTCATCAGCAATGTCTTCAACGATAAGAATTTTCATAAAAACTCTAAAAAAGAGAGGTTCAAGGAAAGACTTTATACGGGCGCTAAAGGGATTGTCGGGCTTGCGTAGCAATATCTAAAAGACTCTTACTTTTCTGCGCCTTTCGCCTGCTGAAGTGAAATCATCCTTTTCCTTTTCCTCAATCTTTTTTAAGCCGAGAGTCAGGAGAATTTTTCTCTTTTCCTTATCTCTTTTCGCGCGCTTCCGGTATCTGCCGAGGCCGAGTTTTTCCCTGAGCAGCAGCATTTCTGCCGGAGATGACTCTTCATACTTCCTGATTCTATCTCTCATTCTTCAGCCCTTCTTCTTAACTCAGCAAGTTCGGACAATGAATTATTTTCAGGCATGGCAGCTTTTTTCTCAAGATATGGCCAATCCATTTCCTTCCAATATCTGGCGAGAAGAAGTTCCACCATCTCGCAGTCTATCTCGGATTTCCAGTATTTGCAGGCATTAAGCCTGTCTATCACAAGATCTTCAATACCGATAATCCTGCACCTCATATCCTCTCCGAGTTCAACAATCTCTGCGGGCGACTCCTCGCCGGCAAGCACCCCCGCAGGAACCTCAATCACAATTTTAAGCCCGTAGTTAATCCAGTATCTGCTCTCTCTCTCAAAACCTATCCCGCTTAAAACTTTATCCAGCGCTTCTCTGTCAGAATATGAGAGGTCTATGTCAGAAGTAAAATAAACTTCCCGCGAATAATAGGACAAGGCGCAGCCGCCGATCACCGTCGGGATATCTTTACCTTGCTGTTCAAGCATCTTCGTGATGAGACCGACAATAAGAAGCTGACGCTTTAACGGCGACTCCGTATTCCTGATAATTTCAAGTATCTTCCGTGTATCCATGCTGTTAAATGATAACAACAATCCCATGACATTACAAGCAGGATTCTCCTATGAATATCCGGTTTAGAGAGTAATTTTACCCGGGAGGCAGCAAAACTTTTAACTAATACAAACGCAATTATTATGTTTACGAACTCGCAACAGAATGTCACTTCAGCTTGCCTGGAGTCCTCTATTGAAAGATTCTCGAAGTGAGTCTCCGCGAAGAGTCGCTCCGACTGGACAAGCCGAAATAACATCCCACTTAATGCGTTTGTATTAAATTACAAGTGGAGTAATTGTCTCAAGTTTTCCATGCTCTTTCATATGTCACATTCACTCTTTCTCTTGACATTATTTGTTATGAGTGTTACATTTGAATCACATATAACATCTGATAAAGAAAGGCGTGAGGAATCTGACAAAGAGAGATAAAAAGACTCCGCAAAACGATGTCGACAACAGACAAGGCTGGCTTTTGTTCTTTTACAGCATACCTTCAAAACCTGTCAGCGGCAGGATGAAGATATGGAGAAAACTTGCCAGAGCCGGTGCGGTTCAGCTTAAGGGGGCAGTCTATATCCTTCCTCTGACTGATGAGCATTACGAGTTCTTTCAGTGGCTTGTTTCTGAAGTTGAGAGTTTGGGCGGAGAAGCAGCATTCACAAGTGTCGGGAAAATAGATTCCATGCCGGACAAGGATATCATTGATTTTTTCGCTACTCGCAGGAATGAGGAATATCAGGCTATCACCAGGACTGTTGAAGACATGGAAACACGGATAAACAGTTTGAGGAAGGGATCCAGGTCCCAGAATCTCAAGCATCTCTCAGAGCAAATAACCAAAGTTTACAGGAGTTTCGAAGAAGTACAAAAAACAGACTTCTTCCTATCCAGTAAGGGCAAGGCGCTTCGAGCAAGGATTGATACCCTTAATGCCGTCATAAAAGGTTTTTCCGATACGCGGTCGGCAAAAGGAATACCATCGGTAGTCCGAAAAAGACTTGAGGACTATCAGGGCAAGATATGGGTAAGCCGTAAGAAACCTTTTGTAGACCGGATGTCGTCAGCATGGCTTATAAGGCGGTTTATTGACAGAAGCGCATCCTTCTATCTCGTTGATGAAAAAGAGGTCGCACCCTTTAAAAAAGATCATGTCACTTTTGATGTCAGCGGAGGGGTTTTCACTCATATGGGGGACCTGTGCACCTTTGAGACGCTTGTGAGGGCATTCGGAATAAAAGACAAGGCGGTCAGAAAGATCGCCGAGATTGTCCATGAGCTCGACATTAAGGACGAAAAGTACCGGAACCCGGAAGCAGCCGGCATTAAGGAAATGCTTTCCGGCCTGAGAAAGGCTGTAAAAGATGATATAGAATTGTTAGAGAAAGGCATGTCGGTCTTTGAGATGGTGTACCGTTCAAAAGCAGGTTAATAAATATGTTATTAAGATGTCAATGTAATAGTCGGGAATCCAATTCCTGTGTAAAAACTTGGATACCCGCCTTCGCGGGTATGACGAGTGGTAGTCTTTTCACGATAAGCAGACATTGGAACAGAGTTCACCATGAATACGCAGGTATCTTTCAGCGGTTGCTGCATCCGTTGTGCTTATTCTGTCTGCAGGCGTATTTCATATAACCGTCATGAGGAGGGCATATTTATGAAAAAGAAGAATATCTGCATGCCTCTAACCGATTTCCGGGGGGCGGTCGCCAAAAAATACCTCTTTTTTAAAAATTATCTGGGTCACAATCAGGCTGCTCTGAAGGCAATTGCCGAACTGGAACAGTTGTATTACAGGGGGGCGCCGTTCGATCTGTCTTCAGTAAAGTGCAAATACGAGGAGCTCCTCGAAGCGGCGTATGGCGCTGTCTATACTCTCGGATTCATATCGCGGAAAGACTATCATCTGCTCGAAGGTTCCCTGAGCAGAATAGACAATTCGATTTTGGAAGAGATGAAACCGAGATACTCTTACATATCCAGACATTTTGTCTTGCCTTTTGAAAATATAATCCCTGATTTGAAACAGATGGTCGGGGCAAAAGCGGCAAATCTGGCCTTTCTGAAAAACGAGCTCGGATTGCCTGTCCCCGATGGTTTTGCTGTTACTACATATGCCTTCGAGAAGTTCCTTGAAGAAAATGACCTTCCGGGCCGGATAGAAAATGAATTATCGAAAATACTCCCTGAGTCGCTGGAGGGCCTCAAGGATATAAGCCTTGAACTCCAAAGTATGATTAATGATTCCGTTGTTCCGGAGTATATAATTGATGAAATAATGAGGGCTTACCACAGCCTCGAAGATAAAACCCGTAAAGGCGTCCGCATAGCGATGAGGAGCAGCTCTATCGGGGAGGACACCGATGCAACATTTGCCGGCCAGTATGCAACAATGTTGAATGTTACAGAGGAAAACATAATAGACGCCTATAAAACGGTGATAGCGTCTAAATATTCCGAGAGGTCTGTATATTACAGGCTTCAACACGGCTTTGACGACAAAGAGACCCCTATGTGCGTAATAGGGATTGCAATGATTGATTCAAAAGCAAGCGGCGTCGCCTATACGGGCGACTCTTTCGGCAGTGATGCGGTCAAAATAAATTCCATATGGGGTCTGGGGGAATATCTTGTAGACGGCAGGGCTACAGCAGACACCTACTCCGTTGAAAAAAAAGTACCGGCAATCACGATAAAAGAGATAAGAAGAAAAGAACATATGCTAAAGGCGCTTGACAACGGCGGTACGACAATCGAGGAAGTTCCGGAGGATCAAAAAGAGGTCCCGTCCATCAGCGATTCCCTGGCATTCAAGATTACATACTACGGGACAATGCTGGAAGAGGCCTTTGCCGGTCCGCAGGACATTGAGTGGGCAGCAGATAAAGATAATAACCTGTATCTCCTGCAGGCAAGACCTCTGAGCATTTCGCGGGCCGGCGTTTATAAAGAAGCTTTTCAGCAAAGATCACCCGAACATCCTCTTTTGATTTCAGAGGGTCAGACAGCCTCCGGGGGCATTGCCGCAGGAAAGGTTTTTATGCCGCAGGAAGGATCGGAAATCAACAGTGTTCCGGAAAATTCCATACTGGTAACAAAAACAGCATCACCAGATTACGCAAGATTGACTGGAAAAATAAACGGGATTATTACGGATCTCGGCAGTATTACGAGCCATTTGGCCTCTGTTGCACGGGAATTCGGAATACCGTTTATAGCAGGCGCAAAAAACGCAACCCTCGTCTTGAATGACGGGGAGTTGATCACAATGTCTGCCTCCGACATAACTGTATACAAAGGAGAGGTTAAAGAACTTATAGCAAACGCAAGGCCCCCGAAGAAACTCGTATTTGAGAGCCCTGTTCATCGAAGGATGAGGCGGATTCTTGACCATATCTCTCCCCTGAATCTGACTGATTCCAGGGACGCGGCATTCTCTCCTGAGGGGTGCAGGACCCTGCATGATATCATACGCTACACACACGAAATGGGAATGAAGGCCATGTTCGGCATAACGGACGAGGCTGAAGAGGTACGGTCCATAGAACTGTCTGCGAAAATCCCCCTGACGTTCCGTTTCATAGACCTGGGGGGAGGGCTCAGCCGGGGCTTAACCACCTGTCATACTGTTACGCCTGAGCATATCGAATCAGTCCCCATGAAGGCCATATGGAGAGGCTTAACCCATCCCGGCATCTCGTGGTCAGGGACAATCTCTGTTGATGCCAAAAAGCTTATGACCCTCTTTGCCGTCAGCGCTGCTTCCGGGGCCGGTGAATCACCTGGCGGGACCAGTTATGCGATACTCTCCGGAGAATATATGAACCTTAGCGCCAAATTCGGCTATCATTTTGCGACTATTGATGCCCTCTGCAGCGAAATCAGCAATCAGAACTATATCTCTCTTCAGTTTTCGGGCGGCGCGGGAAATTACTACGGCAAGTCCTTAAGGATTTCTTTTCTCGGCAATGTGCTTAAAAAACTCGGGTTTCAGATATCCCTGAAAGGTGACCTTATAGAGGCATCTCTCACTGGTTATGATAAAACCTCGGAGGAGCGAGTACTTGATCTCATAGGAAGACTGCTTGCCTCATCCCGCCTTTTGGATGTGGCTATATCGGATCAGGGTGACGTGGAGCTTTTAACTAATGCCTTTTTCGAGGAAAGCTACGATTTTCTCTCCAAAAGGCGGGATGACGGACTAAGGAATTTCTATACTCACGGCGGCTATTGGAAACGCATGGATTCAGAAGGTCATACATATTGCGTCCAGGACGGTTCGAAGGAATACTCTATCGCGTCCGGCGCCGCGGGCATCGCGGGAAAATTCATCGGACAGAAGGTGCAGGAACTTCTTGACAACATCGAAGCGTATTATTACTTTCCCCTTGCAATAGCGAAGAACTCTGAAATGTCGGATGGAAAGGTGAGCGTCAGGGTCAAGCCGGTCAGAGGGCATATTGACAGGGCGGGAGGCATCGCCTTCGGCATACTAAACAGCAGCTATTATTACGTCATACGTATAAACGCGCTCGAAGACAATATAATCCTGTTTGAATACGTCAACGGCAAAAGATACCAGAGGGCGGCGATCAATGAAAAGATCCATCCCGACAGGTGGTGTGAACTTTCGGTTGAGGTCCGGGGAAAACGCATCAGGGGATTCCTGGACGGCGACCCTGTCATCGAATACACCGCAGACAAAGATGTCCGGGGGTTCATAGGTTTATGGACAAAGGCGGATTCGGTAACATGGTTCGATGCATTGACGGTTGATATAAACAACAAAAAGAAGACAATCCCGTTTTAGTGCGCGATAATTTTGCAGAAGACGGAATTTATCAAAGCTCGACGGGAAAAAGGAGGAAAAAGAGATGAAAGAAGTATCAGAAATTGCAGTAAAGCTTATGGCGGCGTCGGCAAGGACAGCGCCGAAGGCGGGTGGAAAGGATTTTCTTGAGATTGCAGTGATTACAAAGGACGAAGATCTGAAGAAAATAGCTGAGGCAATGAAGGAGTACGCGCCAAAAAGCACAAACGAAGCGTACTGGCTGAGGGACGCATCTAACATCGAAAACTCTCAGGCGCTGCTCCTTGTTGGATTGAGCAAGCCTGTAACAGCAGGTTACGACTGTGGTGCTTGCGGTTACCCCACATGCGGTGAGTTTTCAAAGAACAGACAGTTGAAAGAAAAGGAAATGGGTTATTCAGGACCGCATTGTGTTATGAGAATGATAGACATTGGTGTTGCCCTCTCATCGGCGTCAAAGACTGCAAGCATTCATAATGTTGACAACAGAGTGCAGCAGAGGGTCGGTGCAACCGCGCGCACACTTGGACTAATCAAAGGAGAAGTCGTTCTCGGAATACCGGTCAGCATCACTGGAAAGAGCATCTATTACGACAGGCAGACGCCGGTGAAGCATTAAAAATTAAGCTGACAGGATATGGTATTTGAGGGGTTTCTTTTACCGATAGACCTCAGATGCAACATTTAAAAAATCATGAGGCAAAAGCCTCGGAGTCCCGATACCCTTCATACCTAATAAGTTTACAATGCAAAATATTCTTTCACCATTTACAGCACTATGCACAGTGGGCTTTTTCGCAAGGCTCTCCTATGCCCTTGCAAGAAGCCCTGTGCTTCCTCTTTTTGCTCTTTATCTAGGAGCAGGGCCTGAGGCCATAGGTTTTGCAGTAGGTATTTCTACAGTGACTGGCATATTCTTAAAGCTCCCATCGGGCGCGTTGTCAGACGTTATCGGCAGAAAAAAGACGATGCTGATAGGTCTCGTTGTATTTGCGGTCATGCCTTTTACCTATCTCTTCGTCAAGGACTATCAGTTGCTCATAGTGATAAGGTTTATCCATGGTCTCGCAACGGCTGTCTATGGGCCTGTTTCAATGGCAGTTGTAGCAGACGTGGCAGGAGCCAGAAAAGGAGAACTGCTTTCATGGTTTTCATCAGTGACAATTATCGGAAATCTCCTCGGCGCCCCACTTGGCGGCTTCATTCTTCACAGAATACCAGATGCCGGCAGTCCGACACTTGGTGACTTTCAGACTGCATATCTTGTTAGCGGCTTTGCAGGACTAATGTCACTTCTTCTGGCTCTCGGCATTCTGAAAGGTAACAATTCTTCAGAAAAACATAATGGATTGAGTGAGGCTTACAAAAAATTCATATCAGGCATAAAGGAGGTAATAAGCGACAGAAGAGTCGTTGTCACATCGAGTATGGAAGGATTGCAGAACATGACCGTTGGCGCGCTGGAGGCCTTTCTCCCCATCTACGCCGTGACGGTTGCCGGGCTAAATGAATTCCAGGCCGGCCTTCTCTGGGGTGTGCAGGTAATCATCACTATTGTCTCAAAACCGGTCATGGGAAAAATCTCCGACAGGTACGGAAGGAAACCGTTGATCACAATTGGGTTGTTGCTCTGTGCAATTTCTTTTGCGGCAATACCGCTTTTGAAAGACTTTTATCTCCTGGCAGCGGCTGCTATTATATTCGGACTTGGTGAATCATTTGTAACCTCATCCTCGGCTGCTCTTGTTGCAGATATATGCCGGGAAAAACATTTCGGCACTGCTATGGGAACTTTTGGAACGATATTTGATATCGGCCACGCCTCCGGGCCTATTGTTGCCGGGCTCCTGCTGGCAAGCCACGGTTATCTTTTTTCATTCTGCGTGCTGGCAGCAATACTTTTACTTGCGATGCCGGTATTTCTTATTACCGTAAAAGTCAGTAAATGAGAAAGAAAACACGGGATACTCAAACGGTGACGGATAAGCATCATAAGTAACTGATGGACTGGCTGATTTGAAATATGATTCCTGAAACTTATGAATGCCTTTGTAAAGCCTGTCCATTTACCTAACGCTCGGGCACTACAGTTTATCTTAACTGGTCGGACTCTGTCTGGCTGAGTATGCGTCTGGCCTCAACAAGCTTTTTCAGTTTTGACTCAATCTTTGCATGATCTTTTGCTATAAGGGCCTTGAGCAAATCTCCCTCAAGTTCAGCCACTTCAAGTCGTTTGTAATAATCGAGAGATTCTTTAAGGTGCGCCAACACAATTTTTCCGGTCAGCACCGGATGATTATTTGTAACATTCGCATCCTTAAACCTTATGCCGTGTTCGAGCTCAACTTCGAGCCCCGCGCTAAAATCATCAATATCGATGTTCAGGCCTCCTGAGTTGACCTCTTTTAAAATGATCTTTGCCTCCCTGGGCAATATTTTGATCTCTTTCAGTCTGCTCCAGTCCCTTATCTTAAGTTCCCTGCAGACCCTTTTGACTTCATTAACGGTTACATATTCCGGCAATTTCATAACGCCTCCTCCATATTTATCAGGAAAAGCAGTTTAAGGTCAAGGCTGCATTATACTATCAATGCAGATACAAAGACTGGTCTTCCCCCGTTTTCACGTACACTCAGTTAGGTTAGGCCGCCATAGCTTCCAGCTCGAATGATACCGGTGACCGATACCCCAACGCTGAATGCCGCCTCTGCCAATTATAAAACATTTCGATATAATCGAAAATACTCTGTCGGGCTCCTGCCCGTGTTTCATACCGATGTTCATACACATGCTCTGTCTTGAGCGTATGGAAAAAGCTCTCTGAAACAGCATTATCATAGCAATTGCCCTTCCTGCTCATACTCTGGATAAATCCATAAGCTTTCAGTACATCTCTGAAGTCAGCGCTCGCATACTGAACGCCTCTGTCAGAATGAAAAATGCATACTGAAGCCGGATGCCGCCTACCTACAGCCTGATACAAAGCTTTCACAACAAACCCGGACGTCAGGCGATCACTCATGGCCCACCCCACTACTTGCCGGGAAAAGAGGTCAAGAATCACCACCAGATACAGCCAGCCTTCCAGTGTCGCTATATATGTAATATCTGACACCCATTGGTATTAAGCAAGACCTGGGGGCATGGAAAAGGACCACCCTGAGGATGGCGGGCTATTCACGCGGGGAGATATCGTCAACCGAGGCAGAGAAAGGTGCCGAGACCTTTGTTGCCTTTGATGAGCTTTACCTGAATCTCCAGACCGTTTCGATATTTAAAAGAGGTGTGATACTCAGTGAGCTGCGCATTGAGAAGCCCTATGTAAAAATAGTCCGCAATGAAGATCTGACCTACAACTTCTCCGACCTTGTACAAAGCAAAGAACCAGAGCCGGAGCTGGCAACAAAATCAGAGCCTCTGAAGTTCTCTCTAAACAACATCAGCATCAGTAACGGCAAGGTAAGCTTCTCAGACCTGCCGAAGCATACGGAGCATTCCGTAAGCGACATCAATGCCGCGCTTCCTCTCATATCCAACCTGCCTTATTACGTGGATACGTATGTGACTCCGTCATTTGAGGCAAAGCTCAACGGCAGGCCGGTCGCATTGAAGGGACAGACCAAGCCCTTCATGGATACGCTTGAGACCACATTTGATGTGAATATTAAAAACATGGACATTCCCTATTACCTTGAATACGTCCCTGTAAAAATGGATTACAAGATCCTCTCAGCATATCTCGATGTGAATTCAACCATCTCGTACTCGCAAATAAAGGATCGCCAGCCTCTTGTCTCTCTGAAAGGGAATATTGTTTTAAAGGATATAGATATTGCCGACAAAAAAAATAATCGCCTTGTGAAACTACCGGCGTTTGATATTACTGTCGCAGACTCAGACCTTTTAATGAGCAAAATACATTTTGCGAAAATACTATTGAATGCGCCTGAATTGAATGTTATCAGAGATTCCTCAGACAGGATAAATTTCCTACAGAGACAAAATCCTCTTTGACATTGATGACGCCGTGCTGGACTTAAGCACGTCATATGGATTTAAAAAAGAAGCCGATGCTCCTGATATCAAACTATCGGGACTGGCTGCGTCATTGAATTCCCTTAAACTCCGGAAGCGCGGCGAGGACAAGGCCTTTCTGACTATTGCCGAAATCCGTGTTAAGGATACGGATATTGACCTGACCGGCAAAGACATAGCCGTCGGGGAGCTTGCAACAAGCAAGGGGGTCCTGAATTTAATCCGCGTGAAAGACGGCACACTGAATGTTCAAACCCTCCTGCCGCCTTCACACATGGATGAGTAACAGGCTGTTGTTACTCCTCCCCGGGAGGAAAGACAATTTGTTTCTACATTGAAAAACCTGCTTGTTGAGCAATACACTGTGAACTATGAAGATATGGTTCCCGCTGATCCGGTCAAGCTTGCGGCGTCACAAATAAAGATCAAAGGTGAAAATCTTTCCACCGCGAAAAAAACTAAAGGCAAGCTGTCACTGTCACTGAAGGCAAACAAGAGCGGCTCAGTTTCCTTAAACGGTATACTGGCACTTGATCCTCTCTCTGCCAATTTCTCTTTGAACATAAAGGACCTTGAGCTGACCCCTTTTCAGCCTTATTTTACAGACAGGATAAATATCATCGTCACCGGCGGCAGCATTATGACAAAAGGAAATATTGCAGTCAGCAAGACCGGCGACAGCAACATCAAGGCGGCGTTTAAAGGCGACGCGGCCATAACAAAACTTGCGACTGTCGACAAGTTGAACTCAGACGATTTCCTTAAATGGCAGTCGCTTTATTTCAGCGGCATTGACGCCGCATATAATCCGTTGTACGTGAATATAAAAGAGATTGCGCTGACCGACTTCTACTCAAGGTTGATAGTCAATCAGGACGGCACGCTCAATGTGCAGGGAATTATTAAAGAGACAAAGCCTGAACAGATGGAAAAGGTAAAAGACAGCCGGGTTGATTTTAGGTTGAAATGACGCTTTTAAAAAATAGACGTCTGAATCACAGAGAGCCTTTTTATATATTCAATTATTAGCAAGCTGTGATAATATTTACCATATGAACCATTTCAGATGGCAAATCATCTTAGGCTTACTGCTTATTGCCCTCTCGGCTGTTTTGTATTTTATTCATTATTTCATCTTCAGGGATGCCCATCACATAATCCTGTACTTGATCGGGGATATGGCTTTCCTGCCCATTGAAGTCCTGCTCGTCACTATGATCATTCACCGGCTTCTGGATGCAAAAGAGAAAAAAGCGAGACTTGAAAAGCTGAATATGGTGATAGAGGCGTTTTTTAGCGAAACAGGGACCAGTGTTCTGACTTATCTCTCGGATTTTGACCCAAAACTCGACAGGATTAAAAAAGACCTGATTATTACCAACGAATGGTCTGATGATGATTTTATATCGGTCAGCAGGCGTTTAAGAGAGTATGATTATATGGTTGATATAAAAAAGGTAGACCTGCTTCATTTACAGAGTTATCTAATCGGGAAGAGGAGTTTCCTGCTCCGACTGCTTGAAAACCCCGTATTGCTGGAGCACGAATCATTTACAGAACTGTTGAGGGCGATTTTCCATCTGACTGAGGAATTGGCAAACAGAACAGATATCAACCAACTGCCGGATACGGATTTGCAGCATCTTGCAGGCGATATAAAAAGAGTATACGGCCTGCTCGTTTATCAATGGCTGGATTATATGAAATATCTGAAGGTGAATTACCCTTATCTGTTCTCCCTTGCAATGAGGATGAACCCCTTTGACAGGACTGCATCGCCTGTTGTGAAATGATTTAATGTACCGTTGACAACTTAAAAGGAAATAGTGTCACCGACACTTCCCTCTTCGCCTAATCGCATTTACTATTGCATTTAGTAGCACTATGTGATATCATCACTGCGTATGATCCAGAGGCAATTTTGGCTGAATAAGATTAAGGACAGATTACAGGAGCGATCGATTCTCTGGTTATCGGGAGTTCGGCGCGTTGGTAAGACAATGCTCTGTCAGAGTATTCCCAAAATCGAATACTTTGATTGCGAATTGCCAGGGGTACGTACCATGATGGAGGATCCCCAGTCTTTCCTCGAAGACATGAAGGGACGCACAATAATACTGGATGAAATCCATCGCCTTTCCAATCCATCCGAAATCCTTAAAATTGCGGCAGATCATTATCCTGACATAAAGATAGTAGCCACTGGATCTTCTACACTCGGAGCTTCTGCGAAATTCAAAGATACGCTGACCGGAAGGAAACATGAACTATGGCTGACACCCATGAACTCACAAGACCTTATTGGTTTCGATCGACCGGAACTCCCTCATCGCTTTATCCGTGGCGGGCTTCCTCCATTTTTCTTGGCTGCAAGCTTTCCTGAGCGTGATGTGCAGGAGTGGATGGAGGCGTATTGGGCCAAAGATATTCAGGAGTTGTTCAGACTTGAGCGAAGACACTCTTTTTTAAAGTTTGCTGAACTTCTTATGATTCAAAGCGGAGGGATATTTGAAGCTACCAGTTTTACCCGCCCTTGCGAGGTCAGCCGTACAACTATTTCCAATTACCTTGCTGTTCTCGAAGCTACTTTTGTGATGCATGTGATACGACCTTTCAGTTCATACCGTCAGACCGAGATCATTTCGGCTCCCAGGGTGTATGCTTTTGATACCGGGTTCATGTGCTATTACCGTGGATGGCAAACATTAAGACAGGATGATTATGGAACATTGTGGGAGCATTATGTCCTCAATGAACTGCATGCGCAGACACAATTCCGAAAAATTATGTACTGGAGAGACAAACGCGGCCATGAAATAGATTTCATCCTGACAAAACGTCAGTCTGAACCTGTAGCAATAGAGTGTAAATGGAAAGCTGCTGACTTTGATGCAACTAACATAAAATCATTCAGAAGGCAGTATCCGAAGGGAAATAATTTTGTTGTCTCATCGGATATAAAAAAATCTTTCTCACGTTCCTATGATAATGTGCAAGTTAGATTTGTAAGCCTTGCAGAGCTGATTAAAACATTGTTAACTTTATGACAGATAGACGAGCATGCTTGGTATCTTTACAAAAGATCGCTATCCGCCGTCCGAAGTAAAATAACAATTTGAAAACTATCTTTTTCCACTCATAGAATAAGATATTTTTTAAACCATTCCCCTGTCCAGCGTCCTGTACTGAATGGCCTCGGAGATGTGCTCCGCCTGAATGTGTTCTGATTCCGCAAGGTCGGCGATTGTTCGCGAGACTTTCAGAATTCTTGTATACGCGCGGGCGGAAAGACCAAGCCTGTGCATCGCGACTTCGATAATGCCTTGCGCGTCTGCATTGAGCCCGCAGTATTTTCTGATATGCTTTGAGCGCATCTTTGAATTTGAATAGATGCCGTCTTTTTTGAATCTTTCAATTTGAAGTTGCCGCGCCTGTTGAATCCTATTGCGGATCGTCTCTGAAGATTCTCCGCAATGCTCATTTGAAAGGTCTTTATAAGGCACAGCCGGAACTTCAACATGGATATCAATCCTGTCAAGGAGAGGCCCTGATATTTTTCTTCTGTAACGGTCAATTTGCGCGGGAGTGCATGAACAAGAGTGCTGGGGATGCCCTGCGAACCCGCAGAAACACGGGTTCATGGCGCATACGAGCATAATTGATGCGGGATAAGTGATTGAACTCAGCGCCCTCGATATTGTGACGGTTGAATCTTCAAGCGGCTGCCGCAGGACTTCGAGCACGTTTCTCTTGAATTCCGGTAATTCATCGAGGAACAGCACGCCGTTGTGTGCAAGGCTTACTTCTCCCGGTTTTGGGAACTGCCCTCCGCCGACCATCGCTACATCTGAAAGTGTATGATGCGGTGAGCGGAAAGGTCTGGTTGCAAGAAGCGATTGACCGGATTTAAGAATGCCGACAACGCTGTGAATGCGGGTAGTCTGCAGGGCTTCTTCAAAAGTCATGTCGGGCAGTATGGTCGGGAGTCTCTTTGCGAGCATTGTTTTCCCGGAGCCGGGCGGGCCGATCATCAGGAAATTATGGCTGCCTGCCGCTGCGACTTCGAGCGCCCGTTTGACGTGCTCCTGCCCTTTTACGTCGGAGAAATCGTCCTGGTAGACGGAGTTTTCTTTCATGACCGCGGATATGTCCGTACGAGCCGCTTCTTTTCCGTTTATGCCTCTGAAGAATTCGATCAGCTCGGGCAGGTCATTAAAACCGTACACTGGAATTCCGTCCACAACCGACGCCTCATTCGCGTTCTCCCCCGGAAGGATCAGCCCCCTGAGTTTATCTTCGCGCGCCATGATAGCCATAGACAGCGCGCCTTTTACAGGTTTGATCCTTCCGTCGAGAGACAGCTCGCCGGAGATCAGATAGTCTTTGATCGCGTCAGGCTCAATTATGCCTTCCGACACCACAATCCCTATCGCTATCGGGAGGTCGAATGCAGAACCTTCCTTTTTTAAATCTGCGGGCGCGAGATTTACAGTTATCTGTTTCAGGGGGAAATTGAAGCCCGTGTTCTTGAGGGCGGCCCGCACCCGTTCTTTGCTTTCCCTGACAGCGGCGTCCGGCAGTCCTACCGTGGAGAAATGAGGCAGTCCTTTTGAGGTAACATCAACCTCAACTTCCACAAGATGTGCGTCAATGCCGATTAATGTTGCGCTAAGAATTTTGGATAGCATGTCCCCTCTTAAGCTACCAGCAATCAGCCGTCAGCGTTCAGCTAAGAAAACCACTGTCGGAGCTGAATGCTGATTGCTGAAAGCTGTTATTTGTGCTTTTGAAATTACTCCAGCCGGTTCCCGCTACAATATAGCATAAGAGTATATTAAATTGGTATGGGAAACATGCTCGTCAGGCTCAGGCGGCTCCTTTTTCCTGTTTTACCCGCTCATGCAGCCATATTTTTATCAGGGCCCCCCTATCAACACCAATCGTACGCCGTATTTCATCTATCTCATTCACAAGCGATTCTGTAATATCCAGTGTGATGCGGACTTTTTTCCCGCCGCGTAAAATTTTCGCTCTCGACATGTCTATCAGGTCATGGATGTCCTCACCCCTGTCAAACCGCTGATCAAATTCCTTTGTGTCTTTAGCCGTTTTTATCTTTTTCATATAATTTCACCTCCTTTTTCCTCGAACGTCTTACCGAAATGATCCGGACAGCATCACCT
This sequence comes from Nitrospira japonica, assembly GCA_020723105.1. GTDB lineage: Bacteria > Nitrospirota > Thermodesulfovibrionia > UBA6902 > UBA6902 > SURF-23. The sequence goes on from DYJL01000008.1 coordinate 107,266, forward strand.
CTCATGGTATAAATAGCCGTCCAGAGTTTTCCATGGATCTGTCCGATAATGACGCCTCTGTTTTCGATGGGGTGCGGAGCATTAATTTGTATGAGACGTTCATCGCGCCATAGTCCCAGAGCCGTATTAAAATCAATGCCGTGTTTTTTCCTGTTTGACTTGCTCTTTGCGGCATCCCATTCAAATTTCATTATCAAATTGTTACATATATTGAACATTTATGCAACAAATATTATACATTTAAGGATAGTCGAGGCGGGATTGGATCAGCAGGGGGTAGCCGGAAGACAGTATTTCCTCAAGAAAAGTTCCCTTCGTATTTTTTAATTCTTCCTCTGTATAGCCGATAGCTTCAATAGGCTCGAAAACCCGTCCTGCGGCGAGGCCGAGGGTCTCAAGCCTTTCACGAAGATTCATGTGGGTGAAATCGTCGGAGATAACAACCAGGTCAATATCGCTGTCCTCCCGGGGATTGCCCCCTGCGTATGAGCCATAAAGAATGATATCTTTAGGCGCGATACCGAGTTCCCTGAGAGCTGTTTTATAACGTTCAATTATGTCTTTAATTTCTCGTTCTGTTTTAGCCATTCCAAAACCCTTTCAGTATATTCAAGATATTCTTTAACGATTTTCTCAGGATAGCTTTCTATAAGTTTGCTGAAATCTTCAGGATACCTCGTGACCACGCCCGCCCACCACTGCGCAGGCATATGGATGTCACAGACATCTTAAGGATAGGAACTGGCGGAAAACCATATGTTAGACGTCTATTGATTTTGATTGAAAATCTCTTCAAACAGAGGCGCGACTTCTACAAATGACTTGAGGACTGCAGGATCGAAATGCCCGGGCAATGTCCTTCCGTCCCCCTCGGTAATAATCCTGCGTGTCTTGGGATGGTCAAAAGCCGGTTTATATGGTCTTTGACTCCGCAGGGCATCATACTGGTCGACGAGCATGACAATCCGTCCCTCAAGCGGTATTTCCTCTCCTTTGAGCCCCTCTGGATATCCCCCGCCATCCCACCGTTCGTGATGGCTCAATGCAATGGAAGTTGCCATTTGAAGCCTTGGATAGGCTGAATTCGAGAGTATCTTCCCGCCGATAACCGTATGCGTTTTTATGATTTCAAATTCTTCCCGTGTAAGCGGCCCTGGTTTTAGAAGTACATGGTCCGGCATACCTATCTTTCCTATATCATGCAGCAGGCTTGCAAAAGTTATTCTCTCAACAAATTCGTTTGACATATTCATAGCCTCTGCTATTTTGTTCGAATAAAAGCCTATTCTGGATATATGAACGCCTGTGTCCATATCCCTGAATTCAGCGGCAGCAGTCAATTTCTGCACTATTTCGTTGCTCATATTCCTTAGCTGATGAAAAGCATTGTCAAGTTCCTGCGTCCTTTTCTGAACCTCCTCTTTCAGTATCTGGTTATGTTTGAACATAAAGTCTTCAAATGCCTTTATCTTGAGAAGGTTTTTAACACGTATGGTCAACTCAGATTTGTCAATGGGTTTAGTAAGAAAATCGTTTACGCCGGCTGTAAGTCCCTCTTGCAGTAATCTGATGCTTTTTCATTTGTCAAGAATTTCTCGTACCTTATTCAGAAGGTCTTTCGGCAAGACAGGTTTCTGAATGAAGTTCATTCCCTCTTCGATCAGTTCCTGCCTGTCGATAGTACCCATTGTATATCCGCTTGTATATAATGTTTTGATGCCAGGGCTAATTTTTCTTATCTCATCAAGGATGCTTTCAAGGATGTCCTTGACTCCAGTAGTAGTAGTAGTAGTAGTGATAATCCTGTTAATAGCAAGCAGCTCTTTATTGGTTATATGAAGTTCTTCCTCCGCCAGTTTGCGCTCGTGTATGACCACCGCGGACGGCACGAGAAACGCGATGTTGCCCGATCCATCCCGCACCGGTTGCACAGTGAAAGCAACCCAGATCAACTGGCCCTCAGCGACACGGATTTGTTCGTCGTAGCGCACGGTTTCCCCTCGAGTCGAGCGTTGGACCGCCGCGCGAAATCTTTGAGACACGTCGTCTGAGTAGGTAAACCAGTAGGTTTCGTGGACCGGCTTGCCGAGGACATCCTCTAAGCGCAACCCGGCGGCCTCCAGCGCGGGCCGATTGGCCGCCAGGATAACACCTTCAGTATCCAGCAAACCCACGAACATGTGCGGCCCCAGGCCGTCAATCACCAAGTGCAGTCGTTCCTCGCTCTCGCGAAGAGCCTCCTCCGCCCGTTTACGCCCGGTGATGTTCCTGAAATACCCAATCAGGCCGCTGATCCGCCCTTCAGAATCAACCCTGGGGACGTAAGTCCCGTCGAAATACTCCAGCTCTCCTGACATGGACATCAAAGACGTCTCAAAATATACAGGCTTGCCGGTCTCAAGCACTTGTCTTTTGACTTTGGTGAGCCTGTCCGCCTCATCCTTTGACAAAAAATCGTGGTCCGTCTTTCCGATCATGTCCCTTTCAGTCAGACCCAACTGAGGATTTACAACAAACTGGTACCTGAGCCCGCTGTCCTGCATCAGAACGTGGTCCGGCGTGTTGGAGGCTATCGCCCTGAATCTTTCCTCAGTCTCCCTCAGCGCCAGCTCTGTTTTCTTGCGCTCTGTCACGTCCTGAAAAAAAATGGACAGTCCCTCTTTTGACGGATAGATGCGGTTTTCAAACCAGCGGTCATAAGGCGGATAGTATTCCTCAATCTGAATGAATTTCTGCTCTTCCATCGCCCTGTAATATGCCTTATAGAACGGCTGATCTATGCCTTCGGGGAACTCGGTCCAGATATGCCTGCCGATCAGGTTCTCCGGTTTTCTGCTGAACATCTCCGCGGCCTTCTTATTTACATAAGTGTATCGCCAGTTATTATCCAGTGCTACAAAGCCATCTGTGATGCGTTCAAAAACATTTACAAACTCTTCCTCTATTTTTTTGCGCTCATATGCAAATCTACGGATAAGCCAATAAAGCAGGTATGCAGTCACAATTACATAAACCCAGCCCTTAATAATTGCAATTCGGGTGAATGCTTCGGGATCTCTGACAATCGCCATCAACGCTGTATCAGAAAATAAAATCCATAGCCCGCCGAGGATGGTGTAAAGTAAAACAATTTTAAAAGGTGTAAGCTTATTATTCATGGCATCTTACACATCCATGATTTTTTCTTAATTTTTGATACGCCCTTTAAAGAAAGCCAGATACATTTATATGATTCTCTGTTATTAAATTCATTATACAACATTTTCAAGGTTGAGATAAGTAAGTATTTTCTGCGGAACTTTATTGATATTATATACGCATAGCCGCCAGGATTTGCTTCCTCTAAAACTGTCCTCTATCCAGCGTTCTGTATTGTATTGCTTCGGAGATGTGTTCTGCCAGTATTTGTTCTGACTCCGCAAGGTCGGCGATTGTACGGCTGACTTTCAGTATTCTCGTTCATTGTATTCAGTTTCGTTGCCATGTTATTGAAGGCATTAGCCATAAAGCCTATCTCATCCTGGGCCTCAACGCTTACCCTCTGTGAAAAATCCCCTGAGGCTATTTTCTGAATCCCCTTTATCAGAGAATCCACAGAAGAAGTAATACCCCTGATTATCCATATAAATATGACCAAAGAAGAAATAATGGTTAAGGAAATAGTAAGGAATATCGTCATGCGGGACCTGGTTATGAGCATATTCCTCTTGTCCTTAATGTCGCTCCTCATCTTATCTGCTGCATGCCGCACCTTTTCAATCATCTCTACAATGACAATACCCCTCTGAGCCGCATTATCCTCTAACAGCCTGGTTTGGTTTACGTCGTTACTGGTTAAAATGATACTGACATCTTCTTTGTAACTTTTTATAAGTTGTTTTACCTCCGAAAATATCCCTGTCAGAGATGTCAATCTCTCTTCTATCTTTCCGTGACACTGCATACATGCGACATCATGCAGATGGCCTGTATATTTTCTGGAGAGGAATTCCAGTGATTCATCAAAAGACTCAATATAGTTTACGAGGTTATTAATATTTCTTGAATAGCCTGCCTGATGCCTGTAAAGTTCCGCCTGGGCCCCTTTTATCTGGAAGAGCATCTCATTGTAGCTGCATGTTCCGGTGCAAATAATAACATTAAGATTTGTTATAATATAGCCCGTAATTATTAATGGTGAACTCTGTTCCAATAATTGCAGATATGGGAGATTGTGGAAGAATTTCTATACGACACCTTTAAAAAGGGATTAGGGGATAGGGATTAGATAAGAAGAAATAAAAAAACAGCTTGAAGCAAAAATATAATATGTAGTTTGTCGATTATAGAAATTCTGAAACAGGCTGCCATGTCGGCCAAAAGATCTTAAATAACTTTTACAGATAATGTGGATAACGATATAAACACAACCAGGAAAAAACAGTGGGGATACTATCTCTTTTTGAACTTAATAAGCTTATCAGGTCTGTCATTGATGATGCCTTTCCGCAAACACTTCTCATCACTGCTGAAATAGCATCATGCGATGTGAAAAATCATTGCTATCTGACTCTCGTTGATAAAGAGGAAGAGACTATCCGCGCTGAAATAAAAGCCGTCATCTGGGCCAGCACCTTTAAAACAGTGTCTGCAGAATTCAGAAGAACTGCAGGCATTGAACTCGGCAAAGGGATCAAAATATTATTTGAGGCTGAGGTAAGTTTTCACGAGAGATACGGGCTGAAGCTGAATATTCTAAACATTGACCCTTCTTACACTATCGGAGAACTTGCGGTGAGGAGAAAAGAGATTCTGGAACGCCTCGCCAAAGAGGGGCTGAAGGACCGGAATAAAAAACTTGAATTCCCGCTCGTACCCCAGAGAATCGGGATTGTCTCATCTGCAACAGCAGCAGGTTATGAAGACCTGATGACACATTTAACAAACAATTCCTATGGGTATAAATTTACCTGTAAACTATATGAGGCAGCCATGCAGGGCGACAAAGCAGAACCATCCATTGTCAGAGCTCTCAACCAATGCATGCAGGAAGCTCAGCAATTAGATATCGTGGTAATAGTAAGAGGCGGCGGCGGAACAGCAGACCTCCATTGCTTTGACAGTTACGAAATTGCAAAGGCCATCGCCTTTCTGCCCCTTCCGGTTATTTCAGGTATTGGACACGAAAGGGACGTCACTGTAGTTGATGAGGTATCAAATATACGGGTAAAGACACCGACTGCAGCCGCAGACTTGATTATTACAAGGGTCAGGGATTTTGAAGACCGGATAGATTCTTTAACACACAGCCTGGTGCATGGAACTCATTATCTGACAGCAGATGAAAGAGAGAGGATTTCTTCTCTTGCAAAACGCCTTGACACTTCGGTCAGGAAAAACCTGCTTGATGAAGCGCACCGGCTCAATTTTTTTATAAAGGGACTTAAGTTTTCCCTCAAGCTGATACAGTTTCAACAGGAAAAGCTTCATGCAAAGGAAAACAATATCAATCATCTGAATCCACGGAAGGTGCTCGCAAGGGGCTACAGCATAACATACTGTAACGGCCGGGCCGTCAAATCCATTTCAAATGTGGAAATCGGAGACAGCTTGCGGACCGTGTTGCATCAAGGGGAGCTGATGAGTAAAGTGGAAAGAAAAAATACCGGGAGGAAAGATGAATGACGCCATAAATTATAAAAATGCAATTGCGGAAATAGAATCAATTGTCGAAGAGATTGAGAACGAAACCGTTGACGTGGACGTACTTGCGGAAAAGGTAAAACGGGCTGCTCATCTCATCAAATTCTGCAAGGCAAAACTCAAAACTACCGACAATGAGATTAAAAAAGTCCTTAAAGAATTTGAAAAAGAAGACAATGCATCTGGATAAGCAATATCTGCAAATCATTACCTCCGAAAAATAGAATGAGAAACACTATATTCTACCTGTCATTGCGAGAACCCGAAGGGTTCGTGGCAATCTCATTGAAAAAGACGAGATTGCTTCGCTTTGCTCGCAATGACAACCCTCTATCTCTATTTTTCGGATACCTGTTGCCAAATCAAAAGCTTAAATGCTAAATTTATTGCGGACCCATCCACATAATATATGAAAGAACTTTTCAATAAATTCAGGAATACAGGCATTCTCGTAATCGGCGACCTCATGATTGACAGGTATATCTGGGGTAAAGTAAGAAGGATATCCCCTGAAGCTCCGGTCCCGGTGGTGGAAGTAACAAATGAGGAACTGCTCCTGGGCGGCGCAGCAAACGTAGCTCACAACATACTGTCTCTTGGGGGGAAGGTTTATGTTGCAGGCATAATCGGCAGTGATGATGCAGGCAGAATCTTAATAGACAAATTCAGGGAAAGCAGCATCAGCACAGACGGCATCGTTATAGACAGCGACAGGCCTACAACCGTAAAAACCAGGGTCATTGCACACAGTCAGCAGATGGTCCGCTTTGACAAAGAGATAAAATCGGATATAAGGCCTTCAACACTGTCGTTAATTCTGGACTATGTAAAATCCTGTCTGCCCAGAATAAAAGGCATCATTATATCGGATTACTGCAAGGGGCTGATTACAGAGGCCCTGATAAAAAAAGTTCTCACCCTCGCAGATTCAAAAAAATTCATTTCTGTGGATCCCAAGATCGGCCATTTCGATTATTATAAAGGCGTAAGTCTTATAACCCCTAACATTAATGAGGCCTCTCTCGGGTCAGGCCTCGAAATAGTTGATGAAAAAACACTGATCACCGCAGGGAAAATACTTCTAAAAAAACTGCACTGCAAGGCCGTAATTATTACACGGGGAGACGAAGGCATGAGTCTCTTTGAGAAAAACGGCAAAGTCACTCATATTCCAACCTGTGCAAGAGAAGTGTATGATGTAAGCGGCGCAGGAGACACAGTAATAGCGACCCTGACTCTCAGCCATTCAGCAGGCGCACCTTTAAAAGACGCAGCTATAATCGCCAATCATGCTGCAGGCGTTGTAGTCGGCAAAATAGGAACCGCGGTTGCCACCTGTGAGGAAATCTTAGAAAGCATGAAAATATGCAAACCATAAATGAATGAATAATTACTAATTTTTTATCGAGGTGCAAAAATGAGACTGTCAGAAAGAGCAAAGGCAATAAAACCATCACCAACCCTGGCGATGGATGCAAAGGCAAAAGCGCTTAAGGCTGCAGGTAAAGACATCGTCAATTTCGGCGTAGGTGAACCCGATTTTGATACTCCCGACAACATCAAGGAAGCTGCAATAAAGGCAATAAGGGACGGCTTCACAAAATATACGCCTGTTGGCGGAACAGATGAGTTGAAAACAGCCGTCATTGAAAAGTTCAGAAAAGACAACAATCTGTCCTTCGAGAAAGAGGAAATCATTGTTTCCTGCGGAGCCAAACACAGCCTCTATAATATTGCTGAAGCGCTTTTTGGCGCAGGCGATGAAGTCATAATTCCGGCCCCATACTGGGTAACATATCCGGATCAGGTAGTTTTAAATGACGCAGTTTCTGTTATTGCAGCAACTGACGAAAAAACTTCATTCAAGATAGAGCCGGAACTTCTGAAGACTAAATTATCAGCCCGAACCAAGGCTCTGATACTCAATACTCCTTCAAACCCGACAGGGCTTGCATATGACAAAAAGAGCCTCGAGGCAATAGCTGAACTGGCTGTCAAACATGACTTTTATATTATTTCTGATGAAATTTATGAAAAACTCACATATGACGGATTCAGCCATATCAGTATTGCATCTCTCGGCGAAGAAATACGGAAGAGAACCGTCGTTGTCAACGGACTATCGAAATCACATGCAATGACAGGCTGGAGGGTGGGCTTTGCTGCCGGACCTAAGGATATTATCAAAGCTATGACGAATATTCAGAGCCAGTCCACATCAAACCCGACGTCAATAACACAGAAAGCCGCTGTCGAAGCGCTGACCGGGCCGCAGAATTTTATCCCTGAAATGGTCTCTGAATTCGACAGGAGAAGAAAATATATGGTTGACAGACTGAACAATATAAAAGGCGTTTCATGTTTAACACCGGTCGGCGCCTTCTATGCATTTCCAAAGGTCTCATCCTGCTACGGTAAAAAATTTAATGGCAACCCAATTAACTCGTCTCTGGATCTCTCCGCATATCTTCTGGAGCAGGCCCAGACAGCCCTTGTTCCCGGAATTGCATTCGGAGATGACAGATATATAAGGCTTTCATATGCGACTTCTATGGAGAATATAAAGAAAGGCCTCGACAGGATAGAGGATGCTCTGTCAAAACTTGACAACAATTAATAATTAACAATGAACAATTAAGAAGTATTTTCAGTAATTGCTAATTATCAATTACTGGTTGTTCATTATCCTGCCCACATAATCCCCTGAGTATTTATAGAAAAATTTTTCATCAATAAGGTATCATATTAAAACAAATTTAGCAGACAAAGGGGTATCACGAATTGGTGAAGCAAATGAAGATTGAAGGGCTGTTGTTTGATCCGAGAAGCAATATGTATATCCTGCTTCTCAAGGAAGTTGACGGACATAATACACTGCCTATCTGGATAGGAAAACCCGAGGCCGATTCCATTGCGCTCGCATTGGGGAAAATAGTCACACCCCGCCCTCTTACACATGACCTCATCAAGAATGTAATCAAGGGGGTCAAGATGAAAGTAACAAAGGTTATAATAAGCGAAATAGTTGACAACACATATTATGCAGGAATTTATATTGACAAAGGTGACGGCATCGAGGTCCCGATTGACTCAAGGCCCAGTGATGCAATCGCTGTAGCGATAAGAATAAATGCTCCGATATTTGTAGATGAACAGGTTATCGAACACAGGAACAATGATGAACTTGAAGACTGGCTGGAAAAATTGAAACCTGAAGACTTTGGAAACATCATGTAAGCTGTGCTGACAAGAACAGAAGGCATAGTCCTCAAGACGCAAAAATACGGTGAAGCCGACCTCATAGTGACTTATCTGACCTCTGACAGAGGGATAATCAAAACCTTTGCAAAAAGCCCGAGAAAAACCAGAAGCAGATTCGGAAGCAGCCTGGAGCCGCTCACTCATGCAAAGATATCCCTGTGGGGAAAAGAGCAGGCCCACCTGCCTAAAATTACCCAGTCAGACATTATCAATTCTTTTCACCAGATAAGAGAATGCTTTCAGGACTTCATCAGTATATCGAAACTTGTTGAGATGCTGATGGCGCTAATACCCGAAGGTATTATAAATAAAAAGCTGTTTGCCTTCTTCCTTAATATCCTCCACACCATAAAATTGTCGGAACAGGAATCAAAAGACGCACTGCACTTGATTACGAGGATTCGCCTGCTGGCAACAATAGGATATGCCCCTCGGCTGAACGGATGCGGCAGATGCGGCAGAGAAGGTTTAAATTTCTACCCGGCATCAGGAACCATACTTTGCAATAAATGCGCACGGCCCCCTGTAAGCGCACAATCTCACTTTAAAATATCCAGCAATACCATACAGTTTTATACACACAGCATAGAATGGCCTATTCATATCTCAAACCGGCTTAAACCCCGTCAGGAGGTGCTCACCGAACTATCCGCTCTCCTCGATAAGCATTTGACCCATCTGCTCTCAAGAAAGTTTCAGTCCCCGGAATTTAAGAATTTAGCAAAGCGCCTTTAAAATTTATTTAAAATTTATTTATTTAAAATTTATTTAGTGAATGATTATCAAGAGATAGGTTATAATATCTGGAAATTTTTATAAAACTTGACGTCAAACGAAGTTGTATTTTCCCGGAAACAGAGAACATCAAATTGAAATCTTCAACAGGGAAGAAACAAAAAACTGCATATATGCCATTTGGCACAATTCTCTTCATTGTTTGTTTCCTTATAAGCCTTTTAATTTCCCCGACTGATTCCTCAGCCCAGATGAGAACTTTCTTTCAAAAAAGACATTTTCTTTATGGTTCTCTTGAGTTGGATTATGATGAACGCTGGGGTAAAAATGTTGTTGACTTTAAAGAAGTTTCCCAGAACTACACCCTCGGCTTCAGGAGTTATATATTAGACCCCAGATTAATCAATTACAATACACTTCTCTCCTTTACACGAAAAAGGGATGATCAGGAAAATGCATCGTCTCTTACAGGTTTAAACTTCAACATGAATATACTGGAAACCCCTCCGCGCAGATGGTCTGGTTTCAGGAAATATATTCCTGGCCCCCTGATGTTAAGGTATTCCGATTATTCAAATGATTACAATTACAGAAGTTATGGTATCGGATTAATATATTCAATTCCAGAAGAACAACTTAAAATCTCCGCCAAAGGTAAAAAAGACAAAAAAGATAAAACGGAAAAAGACTCTATTATGCCTATCCCTACAATGTACTTTGATTATGATAAGACAACGTATGACACAGGAAATTATAACAGCATTACAGATCTATACAATTTTAGAGCAACATTACGCAGAAACAATTATAACTATGAATTTAATTACGAGAATTTCGCGCAAACCGGAACCTCGGAATCCAACAGGAGTACTATGAGATTCAGTCCTGATTACAGCTTCTATGATAAAGAAACCAAAAAAAGAATAGATATTAACAATTATATAAAGATAGAAAAGCTTGATGAAACAAAACAGTTTTTTCTTGCCAGCAACCTGAGCCTGCGCAAACCTATAGATAACGATACTCTCAATCTCTCCGGTGGAATCGAATATACCAACTCGGTCACCAACACAGAAAGGCATGAACGCTATCATACTATGGGTTCCGGCTCATATACCAAAGTCTTCTCTACAAGGCTAAAAAATACTACTTCCCTGTCCCTGTCATATGGACAAAGCACATCAAAAACCAGTCATTCTGAGCGTATAAGTGACAATGTAATATTTGAGGTGTCCAAAATACTCACATCTTCAAGCGGAGTATTTCTTGGAGAAAATGAAAACGGTATAGAATACGGCCTTCAAACCCAGTTATCTACAAAGACCAAAATAAGGTCTACAGCCGGATATTCATATACCTTCCTGTCCTACGAAGACGGTGATAAGTCGGCTCATACTGTTAATCTGTTGGCATCGGGGCCTCTGAAAGAAAATATCAGCTTTAATGCAGGTGCCGCATATACTAAACAGGACGTCTCTGATGCAATCACACAATATTCTGAAAATATTTATTCCACTTCTGCAAATCTGTTTGGACGCTTCTATGATGCTTCTCTTTCACTTGGCGGCAATTATGTACATACTTCAAGAAATGCTGTTCAGGCGGAAGCCTCAACCCTCGTGTCGCTTAATGGCAACCTGTCAAAGGCCCTTGCCAGAAACATTTTCTTCAATCTTTATTCAACCTGGACCAGTGAGCCTGATGACAAAACAACCCTTGAAATCCGGCCCATACTATTATGGAAACTAAGACAGATTTCTATAGACGCCGAATATAAATATTTGTCTACAACATCTTCAAAAACACTCCCTGTAACAGAACATAGAATATTTCTTAAACTCATCAGAAGATTCTACAGATTGTTCTAAATACAGGGGGTAGGGAATAGGGTGTAGGTGATAGGGATTAAGAGGTATGGAGATAGGGAATCAATAAAAGGTTGTGTTATAATTTAAAAATGAAAATGCGGACATCATTCATAAAAAAACTCCTACACCCTACACGCTACACCCTACACCCTATTCCCTACACCCTGTATTTGTTACTTGTAACTTGCCTCTTGCTACTTTTATCTTCCTGCGCTTCTCCAAAGGCTTATATTGACAAAACGGCCATGAGACAGATTATCTGGCCCGGCCCTCCGGAGAGGCCCCGCATTCAATATTTATGGAGCCTTACCCATATATCCACCAGAGTAGAAGGCAGAAAACAGGGACTTATTGATTTTATTATAGGGAATGTTTCTGAAGACATTACAGATCCCAGAACTTCAAATGTGCTTATGAGGCCTTATGGAGTATTTCATGATTCAAAAGAAAAACTCTACATTACAGACCCCGGCGCTTACAGGGTTACAGTTGTTGATATGAAAACAGCAGAGGTCCTGAATATTTTTGGCGCTGGCAAGGAAGAATTTTTATTTCCTGTAGGAATAGTTGTTGATTTAAACGGGCGTATTTATGTATCTGACTCTGAATTAAGAAAGGTCTTTGTTTTTAACGAAAAAGGCAAATATCTTTTTCAATTCGAGGGCGACTTTAAACGGCCCAGTTGTATGGCGATAGATACAAAAAATTCCAGAATATATTTATCAGACACAATTGAACACAGAATTTATATATATTCGTTTGAAGGCAAACGCCTTGGAAGCTTAGGCACACCTGGCTCTCTGCCCGGCGAACTTAATTATCCTACACATATGTTTGTTGATAATGATGGCATTCTTTATGTCACTGATGCAATGAATTTCAGGGTACAGATGTTTGATGAAAAAGGAATATTACTTGGAAGCATGGGAAGCCTCGGAGACGATTACAGTAACCTTGATAAGCCAAAAGGTATTGCAGTAGACTCAGAAGGTAATATTTACGTGGTTGACTCTATCAAAGATACGGTAAAACTATTCAACCGCAAAGGCGAGTTCCTCATGTTTTTAGGAACTAAAGGAAGGAAATATGGAGACTTTTATTTACCGTCAGGCATATTTATTGATAATAAAAATACAATATATGTTGCCGATACCTATAATATGAGGGTGCAAGCCTTTCAGTATATAAAAGGAGAATAGAAAAATCAGGGAATAGGGATAAGGGTGCGGGGATAAGTAGAAATGATGAAGAATACAAAGACGTTGCAAATTTTAAATTTCAGATTTCAAATTTTAAATTTCAAGAATATGCGCAACCCTGTCTCCTACCTCCTGATTCCTATCATCTCCACCTTGATTTTTCTATTATTTTACCTCCTACTCCCTACCCCCTACTCCCCAACTTCCGCTCATGCTGACGTTAAAAATACAAAACACAATCTTTCAACTTCTGGACCCGGGCCTGTAAAGGCAACTACAGAAACACGGGTTTGCATCTTCTGCCATACCCCTCACGGAGCTGTCACTACTCCGCTATGGAATCACTCGCTCTCCCAAGCGTCATATACTTTACCTTCATCACTGTTAATGGAGGAATGGTCTACATTGCTATCGCATCCCCAGACACCACCTGATGGGGATTCCAGGCTCTGCCTTAGCTGTCATGATGGAACTATAGCATTAGGCGCTATTGTTAATCTCAGCAACGCTGCCACAACCGTTACCATGCAAGACTCTGGTACAGGGCATATTACGCCTGAGGGAGTACTGACATCTGCTTCACCTGCTTATATCGGGACCGAACTCAGCGGGCAACATCCGGTATCTATTGAGGTTAATTTGTCGCTTATTAATGATAAAAATACACAGTGTGGTACCAATGAGGTTTCATTCGGACTGATTTTCCCTCAAAGACCTATTAAACTGACGCCTACCGATAACCGCTATGGAATAGGACCATCCACCGGTGTCGGGGTGCAATGTGCATCATGTCATGATGCGCATGAGGACACCATTCCTTACTTTTTAAGGGTGCCAAGTGACGGGCTATTTTGTGAGAGCTGTCACCAACTCTGTCCGTAGAAAGGCAGGGAGCATAGAATAGGGTGTAGTGGGTAGGAAAATCTTATACATATTATAGTTAAAGGAAAAAAGTATATGAAAAAAAGAAATAATATTCTATTGTTATTAGCAGCCTTATTTTTTTTCATTGTAAGTTTTAGCCTTGCCCATGCCTTAAACGAAACCCACCTTGACAGATCTAAATTACCGCTGGGCTGCGTCTCATGTCATAAAAACCACGGCACCAGCTCTACAGTAATGTTAGAAAGGCCCAAAAACCAGTTATGCTTTAAATGTCACGGGAACGTTAAAACAGGCGCACCCGGAGAAGCCTCAACCGACATATACAGCGTCCTTCTAAAGCAATCCAATCACCCGATTATACAGACAACACAATATCATTACCGGGGAGAAAGCCTCCCTGAAAGGTCCACCACAACTACAAGACATGCAGCCTGCTTTGACTGTCACAATCCGCACCTGTTAACATCCAGCAATCCACTTAATGGAGCCAAGGGATATTCAGGAAGAGGATTGCAGATTAATAAAGCTCAATATGAATATCAAGTTTGCTATAAATGTCATTCTGACAGCGCCAATCTTCCCTCAAGCGCAAGTGATATAGCAAGTAAATTTGAAGCAGGCAATGCCGCTTTCCATCCGGTAGAAACAGTTGGGAAAAACAACAATGTTCCAAGTCTCGTAGCCAGCCTCTCTACGGTCAGCATTATAACCTGCTCGGACTGTCATAATAATGATGATATCAGTGGTGCTAAGGGCCCTCACGGCTCTAACTATGACTATATTCTAAGTGAAAATTATACAATGGATACTGGTGCAGAAAGTCCTTATGCCTACGAACTTTGCTATAAATGCCACAGGAGATCGAGCTTACTCAACGATGACAGCTTCCAGGCTCACAAAAAGCATATAGTTTATGAAAATGCTTCCTGTTTTGCCTGCCATGATGCCCATGGCACTTTAAACTATGCCAACCTTATAAATTTTGATACCACGATTGTTACACCAAACTCATTGGGTGAGTTAAACTATCTAAAGGTTGTAGCGGGGAAGCCGCGGTGTTTTCTGACCTGTCATATAAGTTCACAAACGTATGAACATAAAATAACGGGGGGGCTTTACTGCATAAACAGCAATTGCCCGCCAGGCTGGTGAGAAGACAGGGTATAGGGAATAGGGCATTTCTACACCCTATTCCCTAATTCCCTATACCCTTCTCTTTCAGGTACTGAAAAACCTGCACTCGGCGATTCATCGTATCTGCAATGTATATCCTGTCCTGTTTATCTATGTACATACCTTGCGGCAGATAGAACTCGCCGGGTTTCCTACCACCGTTTCCTATATTCAGAAGTAATGCTCCGTCTTCTGCAAATATCTGAAAATTGTTAAAAGCAGAGTCAACAACATAGACATGTCCTTCTGAGTCAAGGCCTATGCCGTAAGGCCTTGTGAAGGTGCCTGAAACATCTCCAAGCTTGCCAAACTTATTAACGAATTTTCCTTCCGGATCAAATATCTGAACCCTGAAGTTAAGTGTATCAACTACAAAGAGACGCCCCTTCTTATCCAGTGCCAGATAGCTTGGGAAATTAAGCTCCCCATCCTGAAATCCTCTGCTGCCAAATTTAAATAACGGCCGGCCCTCTTTGTCAAAAGTCTTTATGGAATGATGTTGTGTGTCTGAAACATATAATATTTCTCTCTCTTCATCATAGACCATTCCAGATGGATTACTGAGTTCTTTAGGCATTCCTATAGTCACCATTACGTTGCCTGTGTTTTTATCCAGGCCGAAAACCTTATCAAGCCTTGAGTCTGATACATATACAATCCCTCTCTTATTGTCTATAGCCAGGCCGACAGGTCCTGCAAGGGTACCATCCCCTAAAAATCTAAGAGTGTTCTTCTCCTGATCAAATACGAACACCATACCTTGTTCCCCATCAGTAACATAGACATTCCCCGCAGAATCCGCCACAACTGCAGTGGGCCGTCTCAGAGCCTCTGTCTTTTCCTCACCTATTAAAAAAGTCATCAGAGGGTTCGGAGATCCAAAATCATAACGGTTAGACCATTGGGTAAGCCACTTAACTCTCGGAATTTCAGGTAAAGGCGGCCAGACATACTCGCTTGCAGGCTTGGGAGGAGGCGCAGCACAACCCAAAATAAATATAGCGAGTAGCATAATAGCGTATAGCGGGTAGCGGGTAGCGGGTAGGGAGTAGGGAGTAGGGAGTAGGGAATAAGGTGTAGAATGTAGCTTCATTTATTTTCTCCATTTTTAATTTTATATATAATTGCTCCGAGCATCTTTGAGACTTCCTCCTGTAAGGAGTAAATATTCTCGAATTTTTCTTTATCTGAAACAAATCCTAAATCTTTTGATAATGAAAGTTGAGTCTCAAGCTCTGCGCATGAACCATATGCAATCTTCAAAAACTGAACATATTCCTTCTTTCCTCTTCTGTAACCTTCGGCAATGTTAGAAGAAATGGAAATGCTGCCCCTTCTTATTTGTGATATCAATCCATATCTTTCAATATCCGGAAAATCTTTAGTCAATTTATAAATATTCAATACCACGTCATACGCCTTTTGATATACAATCAAGTCCTTATAGCTTTTGATTTTCTCCATCCTGCCCCCTACACCCTTTTTCCCTAATACTTATGGCACTTTTTGCATATACCCTGCTGATAAAACAGCTTGTCAAAATCGGCCCCGTGAGGGTTATGGCAGCTTGAACAGCCCATATCCTTTCCTTTTCTGCTCGGATCCGGAGTGCCCTCTTTTATTGGATGGGACCCTCTGAGTCCTGCCAATACGTGCGTACCTGAGGCCTGTGTCTTATGACAGCTTGTACAAAGCACAAACATGGGTTTTACAAGCAGCGCCATGCTGCTGCTTGCATGAGGCCCGTGACATGTCAGACATAATCCAGCCGCAACCGGCATATGTCCTTTTCTCCTGTCAAAAGTGGCTTTATCATGGCAGGTAAAACATAAATCCGGCACCTTGGACAGAAGCAGTTTATCCGTATCACTTGCATGCGGATTATGACAGCTTGTACACATGCCGCCCATTACAGGCGGATGCACAGTGCTGCCGTTAAATTTTGTCTTGTCATGGCAAGTAAAACATAAATCCGGCGGCTCTGCAACAAGGATTTTATTGTTCTTTGAGGAATGAGGGTTGTGACAGCTTGTACAGCCCATGCTTAATGCAGGATGAACCACCTTCTTTGAAAATGCAGACTTGTCATGACAGTTAAAACATAAATCCGGCGGCTCTGCAACAAGGATTTTATTGTTCTTTGAGGAATGAGGGTTGTGACAGCTTGTACAGCCCATGCCCAATGCGGCATGGAAGACACTTTGTGTAAAAGCAGATTTATCATGACAGCTATAGCACAAATCGGGCTGATCTGAGGAAAGCCCCTTTGCTATATTATTTGTCTTTTTATGAGGTACGTCTTTGGCATCAATCGCAGTATGGCAAGTCGGACAGCCCATTTGTAACGCCATATGCACAACCTTCTCCTTTGTAAGCGGTTCGTGACACATCGAACAATCCGGTTGCTCGGCAAAAGACAGGCGCAAGTCTGCAAGTCCGAAAGTCAGTAAAAACGATATGAAAATCAGCGTGTAGCGTGTAGCGTGTAGCGTATAGTGGTTTAAAAATTTAGCTTGCATAATTATTACCTCCGATTTAAAACATAATTAAAACATTTTCTACAAGACTATTTCAATATAGCGTGTAGCGTATAGCGAGTAGCTGGTAGAAAACAAAAATTCATGCTACACGCTATCTTACTCCTTGCTGCTTACTTCCTGTTTCTTGATTTCTATCAGCTCTATCTTGGCCTTACTCCTCAGGATGCCAATCCATTCTCTTCTTTTATCTTCTCTCCGCTTTCTTTCTATCTCTCTTTTTATCCTGTCTTTCATCTCATCAAAAGAAAACTGTTTTTCCTGCTTGTGATCTTCTATCTTTATGATATAAAAACCTTCCCCAGCCTCTATAGGCCCTATTATTTCCCCAACCTTTGTGTTGAAGGCTACTTCTTCCAGTTCCGGCTGCATCCGGCCTCTGTGAACATATCCCAGGTCCCCGCCTTTGACCTTGTACGGATCGTCAGAAGATTCATAAGCAATAGATGCAAAATCGCCCCCTTCTTTAAGCTTAGCCAATATCTCCCCGGCTTTTGTCTTTGCTTCTTCTTTGCTCCTTGTGACTTTTGACTTGAAACTCGTCATATGCTCATGGCCACTTATCACTTGATCCTTGTCACTCGCCCCTTGTTCCTTTTGACTTGCTAATTGCTCCTTGTCACTTGTCACTGTCTTTCCGTCTTTATCGAACTTAACCATTATATGGCGCATCCTTATCTGCTCAAGCTCTTTGTATCTTCGCATATTGCTTTCATAATGAGCCTTTGCTTCTTCATCATTAGCCTTAATCTTATCCTCAATTTCCTTTTGAAAGATTTTTCCTATGATAATATCTTTTTCTATCTGTGCTTCCAGATTTTTCAGGGTCATATTGTTTTTCTTCAGAGCGTCTTTAAAATCACTGTTGGACGGAAACCTGTTTTTTATTTCCTCCACCATATCCTTTATCTCGCCTTTTTCTGCCTTCATCCCCTGCTTCTTTCCTTCCTGAAACTGAACTTCCTTGTCAATGAGTCTCTCTACTGCTTCTTTTTTAAAGGCCTCCATTCTCTCTGGAGATACATTTCTGTGAAATAATGTTTGCGGGACGGCCGTGGCTACTTCCATATCCACTTCTCTCTGGATAATCTCTGAACCATTAACTTTGACTAATACCGCAGAAGCCTCATCAGCAAAAGATATCCCTGACCCTGATAGCAGAACAATAGATAACAATAAAACAATTCGATACATAATAACCTCGCCTTCCAAAAAATTAATTTTATTTGTCATTCCCTGCAATCTCCTGCTCCTCTTCATCAATTGTGTCATGATCCTCTTCGTCAAGCATCACCCTCCTGACACATTTAATCCTGAAAGGGTTATCTCCTGAAAAACCCTGTTTGATATTTATTAAACTATTCATGCAAAATTCTGAACAAAGACCACACCCAACACACAAAACCGAGTAGAAAAACAACTCCTGTTTCTCAGAGTCTTCGGATTGATTGCTTTCCCTGTTATTAGTTTCATAATGACTCTTCAAGGCGCCTGTAGGACACATGCCAACACATGCAAAACACATATCGCAACTGTCAGCGACTTCAACGTCATAGTAATAATTTTTGATCCTGTCTTTTACTGATTTCTCTGAGACCGCTGAATATATTTTATTTAATAGTTGCTGTCTTGAAGGCAACAACTTCTCGGAAAATTGTTTCTTCTCCTGCTCTGCCGCGCTTTCAAAAAAGGTTGCGGCGCTTTCCATTGTAAGACTCTTGACTATATTAAAAAAACCCCTTCGGTCGCATGGTATATCCTGAAATTGTAAAGAGGCCTTGTCTTCGACAAGCGATATATTAGTCAGGGTGTAGGGAGTAGGGAGTAGGGGGTAGTCGCAGGCTTTAGCCTGCGTTGAGAATAACTTTTCCTCAACTGATTTAAGTCTCTTTTTTAAAACATCCACAATAAAGCTGTTTTTACAGGAGTTGCATTCGGTCAGATTAATCTGTAATGGCTTATTAAGAACTACCATAAGCGCTATCAAGTGTTCTTCAGACAAAAAACCCAGGCAAAAAGAAGCAGCATGGGCCTCCACATTCTGCCTGACATTACAACCAAGAACAGGCTGAGGGGACTTCTTCAACTTTGACAGGAGAAAATAAAATTCCTTTGGATTAATCTCAAATCCCCCCACGGGGCATGCTGATATGCACAGCATGCATTCAGTGCAGGTTTCAAGATTTATTTTCAGACCTTCTTCAATCCGGATAGAGGCCTGAGGACAGCAATCCGCACATTTACTGCACTGATTTGTATTTAAACGCATGCGTGAGCAAAGGGATTGGTAAATCCTGATATTCTCTGTGTGGCTGGTAAGCCTGTCAATTATTTTGCTTTTTAACATCTTCCCTGGCTTTTTAATACAAACGTATTAAGTAAAGTGTCATTGCGAGGAGTGAAACGACGAAGCAATCTCGTTTCTAATTTTGAGATTGCCACGTTCCTATTAGTCGCTCGCAATGACAATGTAACGATATCTAATGCGTTTGTATTAGTTGCCTCCGCCTTTCAGCACGTTTTTGAGATACTCCATATCAGCTTTAATAATGGTGTGCGTACAGTCGGCAAGGTTTTTATAAAATGAATTTCCTGCGCCGTCTTTTACCTGCCTGGCAAACTGCGGCACCCAGGCGCCAAGATGCTGCTTCATAAAATCGTTCTGTATCTGAAGATTTTTTTGCGCCTCATCCTGATTTGAATTGCGATAAGCCTCAATCTCTCTGGATATCAGATAGTACATAAACTCCAGCTCTACAGATATATGATCAGGTATATCTTTCTGGTCCGGATCCATTTCAACTCCAGCCCGTCTGTAATATCTCACTGCATCAACAGTTGTTTCACCCATGACAGTCCTGACTCCCTCAAGATATGTTGAACCGTATGGAGGGGCAATGAGCTGCAATGGTCCTACAAACAATGCAGAATAATCAATAAGTATATCCTGGACAGAATGTGCCGCAAGTGCCTCATCCATATTTTTTGCGAGAGATACGGCTTCACTATAAACAGGTTCTAATGCGGCAGCCAGATTTTTTGCCAATCCTTCTTCAATAAATTCCTGGCCAGGCTTGCAATAACATGCTGACAGGAGCCTGTAAACATCCGCTCTGTAGGCCTCGTTTTGAATGAATTCATCAGTAAGCTGCATCTAAAAACCTCCCTCTTAAAAAAATAATTTTCTTCCAATTTCCAATATATTATTAAAATAACAAGCAACAATGCAAGACCGAAAAATAGAGATGTCAAGACAAGAGCAGAATCAACAGACAAAAAAAGGGGCAAGTAATGCCTTGCCCCTTTTGAGGTTAGTTCATTATCCTTATGTCTTACCTGTTGCTGAATTTGCCGACATAGAATACGTTTGGTCTGCTCTTTCCTGTTGTGGTTGGGGTTGTAAGAACCACTTTTCTCAGGTAAGTGTAAGACTTTCCTGCCAGAACTTTTGCTCCACTGATAGCGCTGCCATCAATGATAAGCTCTCTGGCCTGTGCAGGACATGCCATAACACAATAAGGCCTTCTGTCGCCTGCATTCTCTGTTGCACCGAGTGTGGCATCCTTAAGTCTGTGGATACAGAAATAGCACTTCTCAACATTACCCGGAGTCCTCAGGTCATTTACATCAACACCGGTTACTGGAGTATAAGTCCAGCTGTTCCTGTAAGCAGGTGCGATATCTGTCAT
This sequence comes from Nitrospira japonica, assembly GCA_020723105.1. Lineage (GTDB taxonomy): Bacteria > Nitrospirota > Thermodesulfovibrionia > UBA6902 > UBA6902 > SURF-23. The sequence goes on from DYJL01000008.1 coordinate 128,295, forward strand.
GGTTACTGCATCTCTTACTTCAGATTCAGATGCTGTACAGTCCAGAACAGCCTGCTGACTGCTGGTCAGATATCCATAAGGCTCAGATAAGGTTGGGTTATAGCTTATTACGCTAAACTGTGCTCTCTGTGCTCCGACATTTGCTGTGCTATAGGGGCAGGCCCTCTGGCACAGACGGCAGCCAATACATCTGCTGTCGTCATGGAGAACGATACCGCCATTGGCAGCATTGAGTTTATACATGGCCTTTCTTCCACCACTTGGAAGGCCGGGCTGAGGCTCGCAGGTAGTATCTGCTACAGGCGCTACAGGACATGCTGCTACGCATGCAGGATTTGTGCAGTGATTGCAGTTGACCGGCAGGGCGGTCCACTTTGTGTTTGGGAAAGACCCTGTTGTTTCTGTAATGAAGTCAGCCCTGTTAAAGGTCTGTCCTGAGCCTCTCTTGGGTGTATTGTTTCCAAGCTTACAGGATATGGCGCAAGTTCCGCAGCCTACGCACTTTGATAAATCAATTTTCATTTTATATTGTGGCATAATCTTATCTCCTTTCATTTTAATCCTGCATCCCCTTTCAGGGATGCAGGATTAGATTATTTAACTTATACTTTTACTATTTTTACCTTGGTACAGGCATTCCTTACAGTAGCGCCGCTTAAGCGTTCATATTCTGCAGGAATTACTGCGTTATTATTACCACCATTAGGTACGCTGCCAAAGGTCTTTGCAGCATATCTTCCGGTTGCCCAGTGTCCCTGACCATAGGCTTTTGCAACAGTTCCCTGTCTTACGCCGTTCCATACCTTCACCTTACAGGTAATACCAACTGTATTTGAAGGGGATGTAATCTGAACTGTATCACCGGTTTTCACGCCGATTGCAGCTGCGTCAACAGGGTTAATCTTGACAACATCTTTCCACTTCTCATCACCAGGATCGCATGACTTGAATTCATGGTACCAAGGAGAGTTCTGGCTTCTGCCTTCACGGTTAAGTCTGGACTTGTAGTCAATGAAGGTGTAGTTGTATCCTGATGCAGAAGCGATCTTTGGACTTTCCCAGTGCGGCATAAGGGCATACATATCGCCTATTCCAGATCCAATACCGGCTGCTGTGTCCGTATAGTTAATTGCCGTCATTATACCTTGATAAGTGGTAGAGTGAGATGTCTTATGTGCAGTAAGAGCTGTTGCAAGTTTGCTTGAGGCATTATAGAACTCGATCTTTCCGCTCTTTGTGCCAAAGGACTTGGTCATAGTTGTATCACCAACTGCATATCTCCACATTACGCCTCTTCCATTAGAATCGAAATCAGAGGAGCCATATGTCACCTGGACTATACCGTTACCAGCGCCTTTACCTGTGCCATATGCAGTAGGATTATATGTAGTTGATGTGATATTGGACCATTGGGTATTCCTGTTTGATGAAGAGCCGGAAGTTGCAATATACTTCTGAACATTTGCCTCAAATTCATCTTCATTTGTCGGAATAGAAGTAAATCCTGACACATAGAATTTATCTTTCAGATAATTGTACATGTTGGCATAGCCCTTGTCGTTGAGCTTTGACGCCAATGCCCATGTAAGCGCTGTCTCTGATGTCTTTTCCTCCCAGAGTGCAGGAACTGCATCATTCATTAATCCATGTACCATAGATTTTCTTGCCTTCTGGGCTGTAGATGCCTTAGCCTGCAACATATCGTGCTTTGCAGGAAGAACGATATCAGCAAACATCGCAGTCTCACCTACATGAGTTCCGATAAATACGAAATAAGGAGCACCGTTTGGATTTGTTGAGCTAAGCGCCTGTTCCCATATGGTTGCTCCGCCGCAGGAATGAGCAAAGTTACCATGGTTGGTAAGAAGCATCTTACATGCATAAGGCATGGCATCCAGTGCATTCTGTGCGATCCTGTTCGTTGACTTAGTGCCGCCGACTGCTATACCGCTTCCAATCTGAGGCATGGCAAGCTGCACGCCAGATGTTGCATACAGGTCAAAACGCTGTTTTTTGTACGCTGTATAGCCGACAGCATCGGTGTATGCACTTGTTAATGGAGTACCGCTCTGATAAGCGCTGACGGACGGTAAGTTTGGAAGCGATCCACCGGTATGGTCAAAAGAACCTACAAGACCGTTTAATGCAAGAATCGCCCATCCTGAGTAGGCTGCTGCTGGAGCCATTGAAACGCCAGGCCCTAACCATGATATGGATTTTGCCTTATCGTCATCAGTGGCTGCGCCTGCGAATTCCTCTGCTACAGTCTTAATCGTTGAAGCTGATATACCTGTAATTGGTTCAGCCCATTCAGGAGTCCTGTTCTTGAGTTCTGTATTCCACCAGTCTACAAGACCCTTAGTGCCTTTTTCAGAAAATGTACCTGTTGCGTTAGATCCAGCTGTAAACACATAATCATCAAGACCTACAAAGGTCTTGTTCCACAGGCCTTTTACCAGTATATGATGTGCCATTGCCAAAGCCATGGCGCCGTCTGTGCCGGGCTTTACAGGAAGCCATCTGTGTGCCTTTGCAGCAGTTGTATTGAGTCTTGGGTCAATTGCAACAACCTTCATGCCTGCATTCATACGGGCGCCAAGTTGAGCAATGGCTCCTGCAACCATTCTGTTGGATGATGTTGGATCTACACCCCAAAGCAAAAGATATTTAGCATTGTCAATATCATAGTCATCATAACCCCATTGACCATTACAATTCTGCCTTGAGAAATTTTCAGCCTCTGCGCAGATAGCGCTATGAGTGATGAAGTTAGGTGTGCCGTATACAGCATAGATACTGTCAAAAAGCGCTGTCTGTACAGAAGTGTACCTTCCTCTGATCATTACAAGCTTGTGGCCTTCATTCGTGCTTCTTAAAGCCAGCATCTGTGTGGCAATCAGATCCATTGCCTCATCCCATGAAATTGGCACAAAATTAGGATTATCATTTCTTCCTTTTGTAGCATTGGTCCTCTTCATAGGTGTCTTTATTCTGTCTGCATCATAGACTTCCTGCAAAGCCATACGGCCCCTTGGACATACATAGCCGTTATGAGTATTGGCATTCTGATTTCCTCTTACATCAACAGCTCTCTTGATCCCTGTATCAGTCTGAGTCTTGATTTCTACTGAACACCAGGTGGTGCAACCAAGACACATGCTTGGTGTCCATGTAGCGGTTGATTCACTTGCATGAGCCGTTGCAGGCTTCAGAGTATTAAGCAAGGTACCGCTTAAGGCTCCAGCTACGCCGATAGCGGCTGAACCCTTTAAAAACTCTCTACGATTTATTTTTATCATAGTTATATCCCTCCTTTATAAATTTTATATTACCTGTTAACATGACAATCCATGCACATTCCGGAGCCTGTATTGTCGCCTCTAAGGAAGTAAACCTGTGTACCGGCTGATATACCATCATCCATGGACTTGCCAGGATAATCAACGGTATCATGTACTGAATGGCATGTGGCGCATTCAAACTGGGTGTAGTTTAAGCCATCTGCGGTAAACAGCGGGTAAGTGCCCTGTGCTCCATAGATTGCCTTTCTGCTTCCACTTCCATAAGGTAAAGAATCCCTGAAGCCGTTGTTGTCAGCATCTTTTGTCGGATCATATGTAAAGCTTACAGGATGATCGTCCTTCATGCTGCTGCCAAGATTTGACTTGCCAGACTGAAGCAATGTGCTGGTAAAATCGTATTGAGTGTTTACAGGGGATCCCGGTCCGGGATAATTAACAAGCGAACTTGTTACGCCGTTATGGCAAACCATACAGTGAGTTGTGGCATAATGATCGTTATTTGCAGTCCCTACTGGATACTCTTCGTTTACAGTACCCATTGTCATATCAAAACTTGGGCTTGCATACAATTGATAGGCAGCAACACCTGTCTGTGTTCTGTTCCATAATGGATATGACCCTTGTCCGGAGTGCGGTGTGTGGCACATTGCACATCTTTCAAGGTCATCTCCCGTATCCCTCATAACGTTTACGTCATGAGGAGTGCCTGCAATGATAGCCCAGCCGGAAACGGCAAAGCCCATTGTCAGCATTAAAGCTATTGCTATAATGAATGTTTTCTTCATAGTTTATACCTCCTTATTTTTTTCATTCTTGAACCTCCTTGATAGTAAGTCTGCTTCTGTTGTTTGCTGAATTGTTAATCTTTCTTTCCTAACCACCTCCTTTTGTTTTAGCGAGTTGAGTAATGCATTTAAAAAATCTTTCACTTCCTTAACCATCCTCGCTTTCTTATTAATATTGGATTTGTCAGAGTCCTCTGAACTTAACTTTTACAAAGCAAAGGGTATGCCAACAGATAACTACTTAAAATGATGGTATTTTTTTCAAAGAGTCTATTATGCAGGCTATCATTAATTGGTGAAATCACCGACCTAATTTGGTTATTTCACCAAATTAGGGGGTAGGAAAAAGATAGCGTATAGCGGGTAGCGTGTAGAAATAGAGTCTGTTTCTGTTGAAAATCGTTTAGTTAATTTGTATGATAACGACATGAAAGCAACTACACACTATTCCCTATTCCCTACACCCTACGTTAGTGGCATGTTAATTGCAAGTTAATTGCAAAGTATTTTTTATTTGTAATAAACTTCTGTGAGAAATTAATATGAAAAAGAAAATCCTTATTGTTGATGACGAAATGCTTATACTCAACGGCTTGTCAAAATGCCTCGCTGCCAACGACCATGTTGAAATAAAAACAGTCTCAAACGGCACGAATGCGCTCCATGAAATCAACTCGTATCCTTATGACCTGTGCTTTCTCGACATCTGCCTGCCTGACAGCAACGGCCTGGACATCATGAAGCAGATAAAGGACACTTCCCCTCAAACCAAGGTCGTTATCATGACGGCCTATCATATAAGCGGCGACATGAAGAAGGAAATTGAAGACAATGCCTTTCATTTCGTTGGAAAACCCTTTGACCTGGCGCAGATAAAAACCATTGCAGAGTTGGCATTAGGTCCTGAAAAGAGTCCGGAAGATAATAAAATTCGCGAACAGGACTCCAAAACAGGCAGGCAATTCAAAAGGAAATCCTTTACAAAGCCTCTGGACTATTTCGCAGGGGTATTTGAAGACGGCGAGTTGAAGCTGCTGACGCTCAGAGGAGATATAGTTGACATAAGTGACGGCGGCATCGGCATTAAAACAGACTACCATCTCAGGCCGGGTTATATGATAAGGTTCTCCTCAGAGATAATTTCTCACGAAGTGGGAATCGTTAAATGGTGCACTCCTCTTAATAAAGAGGCCTACAGAGCCGGTATCGAGTTCATGAAAAGAGCATGAAAAAGAAAGCGTGTAGCGTGTAGGTTTTTTGTTTTTATACCTGCTACACGCTGTCTTTTTCATTCCAGTCCAAACTTCTTTATCTGATATCTCAGGGAATCGTAACTGATCTTAAGCAGTTTTGCAGTGAGGGTCTTGTTATTTCCGGTCCTCTGAAGCGCCTGCATAATCAAATCCTTTTCAATCTCATCAAGTGATACGCCTTCATCAGGGAGAATGCATCTGTTATTTGTGTAGCAAACTGTTCTCGTGGCCTCCAGAGGCAATTGCTTGTCGCTTATGAACTCGGTGTTTTCAAGCACCACAAGCCTTTCTACTACATTCCTTAATTCCCTGACATTGCCGGGCCATGTATAGGAAAGAAGGACCTTCTCTGCCTCCGGAGCGAACCCCTTGGGATTGCTCTTTTTATATTCCGCTGTAAAGTATGAAAGGAAATGCGATGCAAGGGTAAGTATGTCCTCTTTCCTTTCCCTCAAGGGAAGTATGTGCAGGGAAAACGTATTCAGCCTGTAAAATAAATCCAGCCTGAAGTCTCCTCTATCTACAGCTTCCTGGAGGTTTCTGTTTGTGGTGGCAATTATAGTGACCTCTATCGGCATCTCCTGTTTGCCGCCAATGCGCCTTATAGTCCTTTCTTCAAGCACTCTCAGAAGTTTGCTCTGCAAACCTATCTTCATGTCGCCTATTTCATCCAGCAATATAGAGCCGCCATTAGCCAGTTCAAAGAGTCCCTTCTTATCTGTTCTGGCGTCTGTAAAGGCGCCCTTCTCATAGCCAAACAATTCGCTCTCAAGGAGAGTTTCAGGCAGGGCCGTGCAGTTAATTGTAATAAAAGGCGCGCACCTCAAGGTGCTGTCCCTGTAAATCAATGAATGAACAAACCGTGCCATGCGCTCCTTACCAGTACCGCTTTCTCCCGTGATAAGGACTGTTGAGACACCTGCCATTGCCAGCTTTGCAGCCTTCTCCTGTAATTCCTTTATGACCTTTGACTCGCCCACGATATCTTTTTTAAATGTCTCCAGATATACCTTTCTCAGATAATCAACTTCGTGCCTAAGCCTTCCCTTCTCAAGGATTTTCTCTATGACAATCTTTACTTCTTCTATATTAAGAGGCTTTGTCAGGTAATCTGTTGCGCCAATTTTCATGGCCTTGACTGCGGTCTCTGCAGTGTCGTCTGCAGTAAGCATAATAACCTCTGTGTCTATTCCTTTATCCTTGATCTCCTGAAGGATGTCCAGGCCATTTGTTTCAGGCATGTTGACATCCAGCATTACTATGTCAGGCGCCCAGGTGCGTATTTTTTCAAGGACCTCTACGGGACGGGTCTCTGCCATTACATTATACCCCTGCTTTTTCAGAGACCTTGAAAGCATTGAAACGATAAGCTCCTCATCATCAAGGAGAAATATTTTGCTATTGTTTTTCATATAAATTACTCTTCACCTGCATCCTCTCCCCCGTCTCTGCTTATCGGCAAAACTATCCTAAAAGTCGTCCCTTTATCAAGAAAGCTTTTCATACTTATAAAGCCTCCATGCTCTTCCACAATCCTTCTCGTAATTGCCAGGCCCATTCCTGTGCCTTTTGTTTTTGTAGTGAAGAAAGGCTGAAAGACTTTAGTTATCACGTCCTGATTAATTCCTCTGCCGGTGTCAGATACCTCAATTATAATTGAAGTCTCATCCAAAGGGGAGGTATTGATAGTTAAAATGCCTCCGTTCGGCATGGCGTCAACCGCATTTAATATTAAATTAAGAAACACCTGCTGCAACTGCATCTGATCCGCCATTATCATCGGGATATCTTTATCAAAATTCTTAACGACAGCAATCTCCCTGGAATTATTACTGGAAGCGCCTGACGGGACCCTTACTGAAAACGTCATACAGATGTCAATGATGTTATTTACATTTGTAGGCGTAAACTGCGGGACCGGCGGCTTTGCAAAATTAAGAAGCCCTTTTAACAGAGCCTCTATGCGCCTTACCTCGCCAATGACCTGTGACAAGACATCCTTGTCATCTTTTGAAAGATTGGAATCCTCTGATAAGACCTCCATTGACACCTTGATGCCTGCGAGGGGATTTTTAATCTCATGCGCCAAACCTGTTGCTATCTCTCCGCACACCCTTAATTGTTCGGTCCTCTGTATATTCAGCAACTGTTGTTTTAGGGCGCCTGCCATCTCGTTAAAAGACTCAGCGAGTTCACCAAATTCGTCTTTCAGGGCCTGAACTCTGTAATCCAGGTCGCCTGCCTTCAGTCTGCGTGTGGCCTCAAGGATTGTACTTAGAGGACTTGTAACGGCCTTTATAAAAATCAAAGATAAGACAGCAGCCAGCACAGGCCCAAGCGCCAGGATGATATACAGCGTGCTTTTTGTGTCGGCTATCTTTCTTAATGCAAGCCGGGTCTTCTCGTCAAGCCTGTTGCTCGTCATGGTTATCATATTGTTAACTTCAATAATGAGGTCTTCGCCAATGCTGAAGGCATGGTCTATTTTCACAGGTGTGGCAATTAGTTTGTTGCCGGTAATTAATGCCGACGTCACAGATTCTTTATATTCCTGAATATGGTTTCTTAAATCAACAAGCTTACTCTTCACACTCTCATCGTGGTGACAACTGAAACAGGCGTCTGCAACTTTTCCCATATTGTTTATTGTGGTTATTATGGCTTTATGGTCTTTCTCCTCTGCCTTAAGAGCGGATTGCACCCGTGAGATATGTATGAGCAGGTGCTCCCTGAGTATCTCGACCTGATGAAGCTTTATGAGGTTGTCAAGCCTTGAGGTCGTGGTCTCTATGTTAAAAATTATGTAAACAGTCGCTAAAAAAAAGATGAGGGTAAAAAGGGATAACCCTATGATTATTTTTTTCTTCATCTTGTAGAGTGGTTAATATACAGGCTTTACCGAAACTTTGCTCCGGCTGATTTGATTTATAATAATAATCTCTTGCTCTTTTCTGCAAGTGGGAAGTGTTGGAAGGAGGGCAATTAATGATGAACTCCGTTCCAATGCTTGGCGACATGGAAGGTTGTAGAAGGATTTCTATACGACACCTTGGACTTCCCCCGAAATAGCGGACACACCGAAAGGTTAGGTAAAATACAAA
>DYJL01000051.1 GCA_020723105.1 Nitrospira japonica
GGTTTCCACCTTAATTCAGCCCCAAAACTGTCCAACCATTGGGGTCCACCTCTCCTTGACTGCCCATAATCCCTTCATCTTCCCTTTGAGTTGGTGTAGGTCAGACCCTGGAAATCTCATATCAGTTATGTCTCGTGCGGCATCGAGTCTATCAAGTAAATCAGCTAATTTCTGAGCGTGTTGTGATTGAATGCCTTTCTTCTATCCATTGTAAAAATAGTTCTCCAGCCCTTTATGTTCGAAGTTCTTTATCACTATTACAGTGTAACCTTTAGAGTTACGCTTGTCAATCAGAGCAATCTAACGTAGAGTTGAGTTACGAGTACCACTGAATGATAACAACATGCCTGCAAACCGATTTGCACTCCTCACAATAATGCTACCTAAAAAAGTGTCCTGTGGTACTCGTTCATCTGCAACGACTTGTTATACCCTGACTTAAGATTTCCTCTCAATCAGTCGTCCAGCCAAGAACTTATGAAGCACACTTGATATCAGTGTTTGATAAGGAAGTCCTTCTGCAATTGCCTTCTTCTGAATATCAGTCAGGTCCTTCTGAGACATTCTGATATTTACTCTCTTGTCCTTACGAAATGTTGCCTTGGCATATTCCCGATATTTCTTCACCTTTCCCTTGACTCCCTGAATCGACTTCCATTCGCCCTTTTCAACTGACTCAAGCAATGATTTTTCTTCTTTACTCAACTTCATCTTCATCTCCCAAATATTTCTTTGTCATCTTCCGACTCGGAATTATTGTCTTTAGAAATATTGTCTTCTCGTCCTCTACAAAAGGAACAAGATAAACATAATCATCTATATTCACAATGAATATTTTCTGATTAGGATAAGTACCCTTGTTCGGATGCTCGATAACATCCAAAAGTCCATCATGCATAATACAGAAGACGATCTCTTCAAATGATACTCCTCTCTCTTGTAGTAATTCATCATTTTTCTCAACATTCCAGTCGAAATATTTCATGCTATTTATAATATTACAGTGTGTGCCTTTTGTCCACAGTTAAATCATCGTCATTTACGAGGGGTATAACGGCAAGCTCACTGACGAGTGCCATGTAGCACTTCAACGAGCATAAGAACGAGTTGGAAACCTCAGACTATCCACCTGCCCCAAAAGCGCCCTGTGGCACTCGTTCATGTGCATCTGGTTGTTAGGCCTTAACCATTTTTAATTCTTCATCAATTCGTTCTGCTAAAAATATCTTGAGCAAAGATTGATAAGGCACGTCTCTTTTATTCGCAAGGAGTTTAAGCTCCTCTATCATAGACTCAGGTAGTCGTAAAGATATTGTCCTTATAGATGGTTTAAGATTTGATAAAATGACTCGTTTGCCCTTGCTCCAGTTAATGTACCCAGTCGAATCATGAGTTGCCCAAAACTCTCTCTCTTCATCTTCGTTTTTGAATTTAGGGATTCTCTTCTTCATAAGCTTTATACTCCTTCTTTTCCTTACGATTCATGTCTCTTGCTGAAATTACACGGATTTGATTCCCACGTATAGTAAACACTACAAACAGCAATCGTTTAGTGTCTGTATTACCGAGAGCATAATAACGATTTTCTTGACTTGAATGCTTAACATCATCAGTGACTACAAGTGGTTGATTGAAAAATACTTATTCACTCTCAGATGGCAATACTTTGTGCTTGAGCCAAATTTTATCTGTATTATGCTCATCCCATTCAAAGCCGATACATTTCAGCAGCAAATCAATTTCTGGCATTTATTTAAGTATATAGTTATCGTATACAACCGTCAAGAGAATATTGCCATAATTAGAAGGCCTAACGCTAAGCTCACTGACGAGTGCCACTGAATCTCGTCAACTTGCCTAAAACTGATTTGCATCCCTCATACCAAAAACGTGCCGAAAAAGTGTCCTGTGCGCCTCGTTCAAGTGCAGCGTCAGGTTAGACTTTTTTATTCAGCTTTTGCCAACTTCAACGCTGGCTTAGGTTTAAAACTTACCAACCTATTGCTGTATTGTTTCTGTATCTGTTGAATATGCTCGTAGTATTTCTGAGGATCGTTCTGACACTCTGCTTCAATCTCATGTCTGATTCTACGAATTTCTTTTAGGATAGGTTCTTGTTCCATGTTAGCCCTCCATAAGCTCTTCTGGAGTACATATTATTGGCGTTCTGATTCCTTGCCTTGCATTAATTTCTTCAATCAACATCTTGATACGACCATTTACAATATGGGTGCAGTTCCACGAAACTATAAAATCTATTCCATGCCATGATGCTACGGCAAGGTGATAAGCATCTGCTCTGGCTTTCTCGGGTATAGCCAATGCAGAAAAATATATATCTGCAATAGACCGTACTTCTGGCAAAACCTCCAAAACTGGAAAAATTGATGCCTTCTCAAGTCGTGCTTGAACTGCGTTAGCATCTCCTCTTGAAATCTCCTCTAAAACAATCGGAGAAATAAATGCCTCATAATTTGGTAAAGCGTTTTCCCACCAATCATTTGTAATCTGCTGATGGGCTGCAACAATCAAATCCCTGCTCGGTTTTGCAGTAAAATAACTGATAACACTTGTTTCGATATAAACTGTTGGTTTCATTGAAATAGTATATCACAGCCGTTAATCTTGTGAAGTCTAACGCCCTGATGACTGACGAGAGGCACTGCCAAGATGTAAAAGAGCAGAAAGCC
>DYJL01000009.1 GCA_020723105.1 Nitrospira japonica
CATACCGGACATTCTTATTTTGGTGGTTTAGGACATTATCATTTTGGTATTACACACTCTTCACATCCTGTCAATTCCCTGATCCTGAAGAAAGCCGTTCATTGCAATGTAATAATCTTCTTTGATTGAAAAACGCTTTTATTGTTTGGTATAGTTCATAGCCATGGACGATTTAAAAAGAGAACTTATTCAAATAATACGGGAGCGGTCTTTCCAGTATAGCAATGAGCCCATATTTAAACTTTCTTCCGGCGCCGTAAGCAATTTCTACTTTAATTTAAAAAAAACAACGCAAGCCCCTGACGGCATGCACCTTGTAGGTAGAATCATTTTCGAAAAGATTAAAGAACTTGGCTTGCATCCGGACGCAATTGGCGGGCTTACTCTTGGAGCAGATCCCATTGCTTATGCCGTTGCCATGCACTCCTTTATTGCAAAAGAACCTATTCGGGCTATTGTAATAAGAAAAGAACCAAAACAGTATGGGCTTAAACTTCCAATAGAAGGAGACGTTACAGCTGGAGATCATGTTGTCATTGTGGATGATGTAGTAACTACAGGCAGTTCTACGATAAAGGCAATAACTACCGCAAAAGAAAACGGTCTGATTATTGATGCAGTGATTATCCTCTTAGACCGTTGTGAACAAAACGGCAGACAGAACATTGAAGCTCTGGGATATCCAGTCTATAATATTCTGACACTGCACGATTTTATTCCTGCGAACAATTAATATCCGCTAAGATCTTTTGAAAATTTTATGTTGCTCCGCATTTTGGGTTTCCCTGCTTTGAAAAGCTCAATATATAAACCCAGAATCCGCCGAGCACAAACAGCACCAGCAGTCCAATCAGCGCAAATAACAATTTACTCACCTCCTCTTTATATTTTATAGCCAAGACTATTCATAAAGCCGGACAACCAATTGACTGAGCATTGATATTTGCATAATTGTGCAAATAGGCAATAAAAATGTCAATTTAAAATTCCTGTTTAAATTATAAAAATTTCTAATGGTATGCTGTGAGGATTGTATTAGCACACATCATTCATAAATCTGGAGGAAGTGTGGCTCTCCGCCCCAGCGGATTCGCCGAGGAGGAGAGTCGTGCTTCCTCCATTGCAAAATTTATAAATTATTGTCAAAATTTAACCTGAATTCACAGATAACAAGGAGTATGACTTTTGAAAGCAGGCTTTTACCAATTTAACCCCTCGTTTGGCAATAAAGAAAAAAATATCGGAGCAGTAACATCCGCTATAACCAATGTTCATATGGACCTTCTTGTTTTACCCGAGTTTTTTGCAACAGGATATCAATTTGTTCATCGTGATGAAGTTGCAAAGCTTGCTGAGACTGTTCCAGATGGATACACAACAAAAGCACTCTCAGAACTATCGCGCAAAAAAAATATCTACATTGTTGCCGGACTTCCCGAACTGTATGAAGATAAATTTTATAATTCGGCTATTCTTACAGGTCCCGAGGGCTTCATTGGCACTTACCGCAAGACCCATCTTTTCTTCGAAGAAAACCTCTATTTTGCACCTGGTGATACAGGTTTCAAAGTCTGGGATACAGAGATAGGACATATTGGAATTATGATATGTTTTGACTGGCTCTTTCCAGAAGCCATGAGAACGCTCGCGCTCTCAGGCGCAGATATTGTTGCACATCCGTCAAATCTCGTTCTCCCTTTCTGTCCGGATGCCATGCCTGTCAGATGCCTTGAAAACAGGGTGTTTGCAATAACAGCCAACCGGACAGGAATAGAGAATAGAAAAAAAGGAGCAGCTCTCAAATTTATCGGCAAAAGCGAAATCGTTTCGCCAAATGGCGAAATTTTAGTGCGGGCGACTGAAGATCAGGAAACCCTTGTGATAAGAGAAATTGACCTGAGAGCTGCACGGGATAAAACGTTAAATCCCTTTAATGATCTCTTTAAAGACAGGAGAACTGAGCATTATAAGATTGTTTGAAAAAATCATACAAATGTATACATAAAGTATTCAATCAGTATAATTTTTTTCTTGCATTTTAAATTCCTGATGTTATAATATTGACCAATGCCAGAGGTATTGGAAACCGAATTATCTCAGAATGAAACTCAAAAGCAGGATGGCTCGGGAGCAGGTACAAATCCCGAACCTGACACCCTGAATAATTTTCATTTTAAGCTGCCAGTTTTTGAAGGACCCCTTGACCTGCTTCTCCACTTAATAAAAGAAAACAAGATAGACATATATGATATTCCCATCATTGATATAACTCAGCAGTATATAAAATACCTTGAGCTGATGAAAGAGCTGAATCTTGAAATTGCCGGTGAATTTCTTGTGATGGCCGCAACCCTTATCCATATAAAATCAAAAATGCTCCTCCCCCCCGATGAAGAGGAAAATAAAACGCCCGAAGAAGATCCGAGAACTGAGCTTGTTCAAAGACTTCTTGAATATCAGGCATATAAAGAGTCTTCTAATTTTTTGAGAAAACAGGAAGATGTATGGAAAAACATTTTTCAGAAAAATATGCCTGATAGGGATGCTTTTGCTTTGGAGCCGGAGCCGTTACTCTTCGAAGCAAATGTCTTTGACCTTATCACCGCCTTTAAGAAACTGCTTGAAAAAACACCGGCACAAGCCATAGAGATCACGAGAGAAACACTGACTGTGTCAGACCGGATAAATTTTATCATGGAACAAATAGAAAATGAAGACGGGGTTAGATTCGAAGACCTTTTTACAGAAGATTATTCACGAGTTACGCTCATTGTAACATTTCTTGCTTTGCTCGAAATTATCAGGCTGGGCCTGGTAAAGACATATCAGGAAAAGATGTTTGGAGCAATCTGGATTATCAATCCACAAAAACAAAATAATGCTGCATCATCCGAAGCAGCTCTGGAAGTTTTATCCTGAAGCTGATTTATCTCCGCTTTTTATTGCTGCAATCGAATCTGCTACTGCCTCTCTTACAAGACTCTGCTCATCATCCACGGCCTCTGATAGAAAAGGCAGCGCATCCCCATGTCCTATGATCCCAAGCAAATAGGCTGCATCACCGCGAATAGTGGGATTAGGGTCTTTAAGCGCTTCTGCAATACGGGGGATTGAATCCTGCATGCTATTAACTTCTTCTGCCATAAGTGTTTCGACAAGGGCAACTGTGCCAATCCGGACCCTGCTCCTCTCGTCTCTGAGCATATCTACAATCATTGGATACAAACTTTTATCATGCCTGAACATATCTACAATATTTTCAAGAAATCCATTTTCCATATAGTCAGATATCATTTTTATCATAGGCATGAATTCAATTCTGCAAACGAGGGACTGAAAAATATCACTCTATTACAATCTTCCCTTTTCCCTTTTGTACTTCTCCAATAATCCAGTAAGACATTTTTTCTTTTTTTGCAACGTTATCAAATTTTTTCAATCCTTTTGACGGAAGCGCAATGAGCAGGCCGCCGGATGTTTGCGGATCAGACAGGATAAGCTGTGCCTCTTTGGGAAAGTTTACAGGAAATATTACATCCCTGCTGCAAAAAACAAAATTCCTGTGCGCCCCCTTTGGCGCCAGACCCAATGCTGCATATTTTCTTACGCCCTTCATCAAGGGCACCTTATCATAGGAAATCACAAGGTCTGCTCCTGAGCTTTTTGCTATATTTAATCCGTGTCCCAACAAACCAAACCCAGTAACATCGGTTGCAGACTGTGCTCCACACATGACAGCAGCTTTTGATGCCGTCTTATTAAGTTTCAGCATTGACGCAACAACCTCTTTCAAAGCATGATTTTTCAGCTTGCCGCGTTTATATGCAGAAGTAATAATACCTGTACCGAGAGGTTTTGTGAGAATAAGGATATCTCCTGGTGAAGCCCCATCTGTCTTTAAAATTGTTTTTGTTTCAATTATGCCTGTTACTGCAAGACCAAATTTAAACTCATTATCTTCAATGCTGTGTCCGCCGATAAGACAAGCGCCTGCTTCTTCGAGTTTATCAATACAGCCTTTTAAGAGTTTTTTAATTACCAAAGAGCTGAAATCACAGGACGCAAAACCCAATATGGCAAGGGCTGTAAGAGGTATTCCCCCCATAGCATATACATCGCTTACCGCATTTGCAGCGCATATAGCTCCAAATGTATAAGGGTCGTCAACAATAGGGGTAATAACATCTACAGTTTCAACTAACAGCGTGTTATTGTATCGGAATATGCCCGCATCGTCACCGGGGCCTACCACAACATTTTTGTTTTTACATCTGTAGATATCCGCTAATATCTCCGATAGGTCCGCCGGACCTAACTTTGCCGCTCAACCGCCTGCTTTTACTTTTTCTGTAAGCTTGATGTTTTTCATAAGAATTTATATTACTGAAATATCTTTGGCATGTCAAAGAATCGCCTTTTGTCATGATAAATATAACGGTATTGACAAAACAACTGACAAAAATTGACTTTAGCTCTGGCTTTATGTTAAAAAATATGTCTATTTTAGTAAGAGGAGGCTATTATGTTTGCAATAATAGAAACAGGTGGAAAACAGTACAGGGTCTCTGAGGGAGACACGTTAAAGATAGAAAAAATTGGAGAAGGTGAAACTGTTACCTTTGATAAGGTCCTGATGATTTCAGAGGGTGATAAGATCTCGGTGGGAAACCCTTTCCTTTCATCAGCAAAAGTTACTGCTGATGTTGTTGGTACTGGCAAGGGAGAAAAGGTCCTTGTATTTAAAATGAGGCCGAGGAAGAACTACAGAAAGATCAGGGGGCACAGACAGCCTTATACTGCAGTCAAAATTAAAAGCATACAGGCTTAATAAATATTGTTTGGAGGATATAACAAATGGCTCATAAAAAAGGTGTCGGCAGTACAAGGAATGGCCGTGAGAGTCATTCACAGCGACTTGGTGTAAAAAGATACGGCGGACAGCTCGTAAAGGCCGGCAATATACTTGTCAGGCAGAGAGGCACCAAATTCCATCCGGGGCTTAATGTCGGTAAGGGCAGCGATGATACGCTTTTTGCCAAAATCAGTGGCATTATAAAATTTGAGCGTAAAGGAAAAGACAGGCAACAGATAAGCGTTTATCCAGCACCAGGAAGCGCCTAAAAGCGAAAGGTGTCAATAATACTATCAGGAGGCGGAGTTACTTCCGCCTTTTTTATTTTGCAATAACCAATGCAATTCATTGATCAGGTAAAAGTTTATGTAAAGGCCGGGGACGGCGGCAGAGGCTGCATAAGTTTCAGGCGGGAAAAATATGTCCCCAAAGGTGGTCCTAACGGAGGGGATGGCGGCAGAGGCGGACATATAATTTTTAGAGCCGTAAGAGACCTGAATACTCTCCTGGACATTAAATACCAGCAGCAATATAATGCAGAACGGGGACAACATGGGATGGGGAAAGATATGCATGGCAAAAATGGTGAAGATATGGTTATCCCCGTGCCAATTGGTACTGTTATTAAAGATATTGAGACAGAAGAAGTCCTTTCCGATCTTATAACCGACGGGCAGGAATTTATTGCAGCACAAGGCGGCAGGGGAGGCCTCGGCAATACACATTTCAAAACCGCTACGAGACAGGCCCCCAGGTTTGCACAACCCGGCGAACCAGGAGGAGAGAGAACTCTCTTACTGGAACTGAAACTGCTTGCAGATGTTGGCTTAATAGGGCTGCCTAACGCCGGCAAGTCCACATTGATTTCCATTCTCTCTGCGGCAAAACCCAGGATTGCGGATTATCCTTTTACGACCCTTGTACCTGTACTTGGGGTCGTCAAACATGAAGATTTCAAAAGCGTTGTGATCGCTGACATTCCCGGTTTGATAGAAGGTGCGCATAAAGGCGTGGGTTTAGGCTTCCAGTTTTTACGACATGTGGAAAGAACATCCATTCTCCTTCATCTTGTAGATATATCAGAAATGGCAGAGGGCGACCCTGTTGAAAATTTTGAAAAAATTAACAAAGAACTTGAATTATACAGTCCGGAGCTTATGGAAAAACCCATGGCTGTAGCGGGAACAAAGCTGGATATCAAAGGCAATGGGAAAAGGCTTGACAGACTCGTCAGATATTGTAAAAATAAAGGCTGTGATTTCTTCCCAATATGCGCCGTTACTGGCAAAGGGATAAGAGAACTAATGATATATCTTGGAAAGAAAGTGGAGAAACTGAAGTTGTGAAACGTCTTGTCATAAAAATAGGAAGCAGCATCCTTGCATCTGCGGAGCGGGGGCTGAATACAGAGCGGCTACATGCGCTGACAAAAGATATTTCCGAAGTCGTTGATAAAGGATACAACGTTGTCATAGTATCTTCGGGCGCGGTTGCCGCAGGCCTCAAAAAACTCGGGCTGAAGGAAAAACCTAAAGACATAAAGCTCAAACAGGCTGCTGCTGCAATAGGGCAATCAAGTCTGATGTGGGCCTATGAGCAGAACTTTGCAGCTTTTCACAAAAAGGTTGCGCAGGTGCTGCTTACAAAAGATGACATCTCCAACCGTCAGAGATATATCAATGCAAAAAATACATTGTTCACCCTTCTGAGTTATGATGTAATTCCCGTAATTAATGAAAATGACCCCGTTGCTGTTGATGAGATAAAATTTGGTGACAATGACATGCTTGCCGCACTTGTAGCGAGTCTTGTCGAGGCAGACATGCTAATTATTCTCTCTGATGTGGAAGGGCTTTATACGAAGCCCCCTGAACATAAAGGTGCTGAACTCATAGAATGTGTTGATGAGATAACTCCTGATATTGAAAAAATCGCTGGAAGTGCAGGAAGCGCTGTCAGTACAGGCGGGATGTATTCAAAGATTTTAGCGGCAAAACAGGCAATAAGTTACGGAATTCCCGTGATAATCATGAGCGGGAAAAAAAGCGGACAGATCACGCGTTTTATTCATGGTGCTAAAGCAGGGACTTATTTTGCACCAAACGCACAGAGGCTTCCCCTGAAAAAGGGCTGGATAGCCTACGGAGTAAAATCAAAAGGCGCTGTTTACCTCGATGACGGCGCGGTGAAGGCCCTGACCGCACAAGGGAAAAGTCTCCTCCCATCGGGGATTGTTAGAATAGAGGGACATTTCGACGTAGGAGCTTACGTAAACTGCATAAATAAAGAAGGACGAAAAATCGCCAAAGGTTTGACCAACTATTCCTCAAAAGACCTTGAACAGATAAGGGGCAGGAAGACATCAGAGATCGAAAAGATTCTGGGCTATAAATATTCTGACGAAGTAATTCACAGAAATAACCTGGTGCTGATGTAAGTTGTTAGTTTTTAGTCTAACAACCAACAACTAAAAACTATAATCACGGTATGGACTTACAGAAGAAACTCGCTCAGGTACCCTCTTCTCCCGGCATCTACATTATGAAAGACGCCAGAGAAAAGGTGCTTTATGTAGGTAAGGCCCTGAATCTCAAAAACAGACTGAGGTCGTATTTTCAAAAATCTGCTTCCGTGGATGCACGGAAATCAAAGATGATCGGGGAAGTCAGGACCTTTGAATTTATCGTCACAAAAAACGAGCTCGAGGCTCTCGTGCTTGAAGCAAATTTTATTAAAAGAGTTAAACCTCGTTACAACATAATCCTCAGAGATGATAAAAATTATCCGTATCTGAAACTCGCCCTCAATGAAGAGTGGCCCAGACTTGAGGTGGCAAGGAGAATCACAAAAGACGGGGCCCTTTATTTTGGCCCTTATGTCCCTGCCGGAATTATGTGGGAAATGCTGAAATTTATCCGGCGCAATTTTCCCATCCGCATATGCAGATACAATCTTGACAAACCGTTCAGGCCCTGTGTCCGGTATCAGATGGGAAAATGTCTGGCCCCGTGCGCTGAGTCTTTGAGAATGCCGTCAGACCGTGACAAATATATGGAGATCGTCAACGAAGTAAGATCCTTCATTCAGGGAGAAAAAAAAGAACTCCTTTCAAACCTTCAGGCGCGCATGCAAAAACTCTCCGACGAACTGCAATTTGAAGAAGCAGCAAGAATAAGAGACCGGCTAAAGGCGCTGGAGAAAGCATGGGAATCACAGCGTGTTATAGCACCTGAGCTCGGAGATGCGGATGTCATAGGAATCTACAGAGGAGAACAGGAAGTATCTGTATTCATACTCTTTATACGAAATGGCATGGTCACCGGCCAGAAAGATTTCTTTCTAAGAAAGGTTGGCCATATCAGGATTGAAGAGGTTGTTATAAGCTTTATAGAACAGTTTTATTCAAAAGAAATGCTGCTGCCTCCAAGGATAATCCTTCCTTTAAAAATAAAACTATCAACCCAGCAAAAGTGGCTGAGCAAAAAAAGAGGAGATACTGTTGAGCTTGATTACGTGAAGAATGAACTTGAAGCCAGGCTGCTGAAGATGGCTGACGATAATGCCTTCTATTCGTTCGGCAGGCATAAGGAAACAAAAATTGATGAGACCCTTTTAAAAATAAAAGACCTCCTTAGTCTAAAGAAAGTGCCGTCAAGGATCGGGGCCCTTGACGTATCAAATATTTCCGGTTCGGAAGCTGTCGGCGCATTGATCATCCATGAAAACGGGAAGTTCGCAAAAGATGATTACAGGTTATTCAGGATCAAAACTGTTAAAGGCATTGATGATTTTGCCATGATAGGTGAAGTAGCCGGCAGATATCTTAATAATATTTCCGATGATGAAAGCAAATTGCCGAAGTTGCTTATTATTGATGGAGGCAGAGGACAACTTGAGTCCGCATTGGATGCCATGAAACCTTTTGATCTCACGGTTGAAGTCGCTGCCCTTGCAAAGGCAAAGGAACGGCGAAGCACAGAAAAATTGTCAGGAGTCCGCACAGATGTGGACCGGATTTACCTCCCCGGCAAAAGGGCCCCTATATATCTGGAACCTCTTCTTGAAACAACACACCTGCTTCAGAAAATACGCGACGAAGCTCATCGCTTTGCTATTACTTATCATAAAAAACTCCGCTCAAAGAGAATCCTTGAATCACCACTTGAGAGAATTAAAGGTATAGGTAAAACAAGGAGACTTGCGCTTCTGAGGCATTTCGGCAGCATAGATGCAATAAGAAAAGCTTCGGTGGATGAGATAGCATCATTAAAGGGAATGAACAGAAAGGTTGCAAAAGTGGTAAAGGAATCTCTTGGACCATACCGATAATTATATCCTGTTGTTCTTTTTGTATAATTAATTGTGCTTTCAATCGGAAATGTAACTGTTACTTCACCCCTCGTCCTGTCCCCAATGGCAGGGATAAGCAATCTGCCCTTCCGCCTGCTTA
This sequence comes from Nitrospira japonica, assembly GCA_020723105.1. GTDB lineage: Bacteria > Nitrospirota > Thermodesulfovibrionia > UBA6902 > UBA6902 > SURF-23. The sequence goes on from DYJL01000009.1 coordinate 9,303, forward strand.
ACAGGTCCTTCGGCTGCAGACTTGCATTCACCGAAATGATAAGTGCCAGATCGCTGGTTCATAAAAGTAAAAACACTTTGAAGATGCTTGCCACAACTGCGGATGACAGACCATTGGGGGTACAGATTCTTGGAGGAGACCCCGACATCATCAAAAGAGCGCTTGAAATTGTATCAGAGTATTCTTTTGATCTCGTAGATTTCAACGCCGCATGTCCGGTAAACAAGGTTATATCGAGGGGAGAAGGCGCCGGACTGCTCAGAGAACCTGTGAAGCTGCAAAAACTCATAAAGGTAATCGTCAACAATACCACGGCCCCCGTCACAATCAAGATACGCTCTGGCTGGGACGAAACATCCGTCAATGCAATAGACCTGGCGCTTCGCGCAGAGGATGAAGGAGTAAAAGGAATTTTCATACACGGCAGGACCAGAGCGCAAGGATATAGCGGAACAGTGGACTACAACATAATAAAGAAAGTAAAAAGCCTCCTGAAAATACCTGTGATAGCAAGCGGTGATGCTCTGACGCCAGTTCTCATCAAAAAGATGTTTGATCAGACCGGTTGCGATGGTGTAGCTGTTGCAAGAGGCGCTCTCGGCAATCCCTGGATATGGACAAAGACGGCTGAACATTTAAAAAGCGGTGACATGTCATGCCGTTGCGATGTTGATGAAATAGTGCAAATTATGAAAAAACATCTTGCATTGAATATAGAATTTCACGGGGAGGAGACCGGCGTCATACTCTTCAGGAAATTCTTTGCCTGGTATGCAAAAGGAATTGCAGTAAAGGAATTAAAACGCAAGGCCTTTGGCGCAAGTACCCAGGATGAGATGCTGCAATTGATAAAAAAGATTTCCTCCTAAGCCGGATTATCGCATATTTTTTTGTTTTGTTCATACATATATGATAATATGTTGTTGACATTAGAAATCTAATCCAGATAATACTCAGACTTTTAATTCTGGTAGCTGATAAATAACCCGGCTGCAAATGGAGGGAAAATGAAATCACTGGTTGAACTGATGGCAAAGTCTCTAGTAGATAAACCGGAAGAAGTTTCGGTAAGCGAGGTAGATGGTGAGAGAACGGTTGTCTTTGAATTGCGTGTTGCTAAAACCGATGTCGGCAAAGTTATCGGCAAACAGGGCAATACAGCACAGGCACTGAGAACCATACTGAGTTCTATAGGCACTAAACTCGGCAAGCGTTTTGTCCTTGAGATACTGGATTAGAACAAACGTATTACATAACATTATTGTAGAAGGAAGCTGTATTGGCAGTTGACTTTTTAGAATTAAAGATGTCATTATTGATACGAAGTTTTAGGAGTTTTTGACACAAGCAATGCCGCAAAGACTTTAAACTTTGCGGCTTTTTTATTACACGTTGAATTCTTGGAAATTCAACCTACTAACTAAGGAGGAAATGTCTGTATGGCAAAGGGAAAAGTAAAATGGTTCAATGAGTCCAAAGGGTTTGGTTTTATAACCCAGGATGACGGCGGAAGCGATGTATTTGCGCACTATTCAGAAATTAAAGGCGATGGGTTTAAGAGCCTCGCTGAAGGTGATGCCGTAAGCTTTGACGTTGTTCAGGGTGATAAGGGCCTTAAGGCAATAAATATCGTAAAACTGTAAATACAGCAAGCAGGCGCTGGCAACCAGCGCCTGCCTCTCTAACAAACTGCCAACACGGTTCCTTCCTTCGCAAGACTTGCATGTCTTATAATGATTTGGCCTTCTATTCAACAATTCTTTATAATAGTCAATCCGTAAAATATGTTATTAATCTGGACTAACCCTGATTATTCATAAATTTTATTTGGAGCAAGCTACGGTTCAAAAACATCTTGAATGCGATGGATTTTTTGAATCTTAAATATTGAATCTTGAATTTACAGAATGCCTTTTTTCTGTTTTCGCTAAGGTATCGCTCAATATGTTTTTTCACCATACTTGCTCCAAGTTTATGAATAATGTAGATTATAGGCAAGGGCCATGATTAATGAGAAAAGCATAAAACTGTATATTAAAAATCTCTTCAATGTTAAAACGGAACATGTTCACATAAAAAAACTCGGCGCAGGGGTGCAGGGCGCAGGATTCCTTATAGAAGTGCAAACACCGGAGGGGTTAAGATCATATGTCATAAAAGGCCTCTTTCCCGAAGGGCTTGAGCATGATTATCCCTCTGACAGAGCAGGTGTATTCCTCCTGGATCTTGACGAGTTTAAAAATCTGCCAAAGCATGTAAAGGCAATTGATGTGCTTGCTGAAATGCAGGACGGCTTCATAAAATCCATCGGCGGCGGCAAAGAATATTACCTTCTGATGGAAAAGGCTGACGGCAGGCATTATTTCCATGACCTGTCAACATTTGCAGCAAAAGAAAAACTTGAGAAAACTGATATTGCAAAAATAGAGATAATGGTTTCATATCTTGCAGATATCCATTATGTTAAAAAAAAATCCCTGCCTCTTTACTGGAGAAAGATCCGCGACACCATCGGACACGGCGAGTGCCTGATGGGAGTATTTGATACGTATCCCGATGGAATAATGAGTTATGAAGAAATGGCTGATATTGAAAAAAAATGTGTGGACTGGAGGGTGAGGTTAAAGCCAAAGTCTGACAGGCTCTGTCAGATACACGGTGATTTTCATCCCGGGAATATATGGTTTAAAGAAGAGGGTACAGATTTCATCCTCTTAGACCGCAGCCGCGGGCCCTGGGGTGATGCTGCAGATGATATAACGGCCTTGACAATAAACTACATCTTTTTCTCAATCAATTATTACGGCAAGGTGCAAGGGGTTTATCTGGAAGCCCTGAAATTGTTTTATGATGAATATATAAATAAGACAGGAGATGCAGAATTGCCTCAAATTGTGGCCCCCTTTTATGCCTTCAGGGGAGCAGTAGTGGCCAACCCTGTTTTTTATCCTGATGTAACACCGGAAAACAGGAGAAAGATTTTTAATTTTGTGCATAGCATTTTGAATGATGACTCATTTAAAATTGATAAGGTAAATGAGTATATAAAAAAGACATGAATATTCAAGCCCTGAAAAAAATCGGTAAACGCCTGAGAAAAGAAATTCTTTCCCACCTGGAAGAACTGCGTGATGGTGCGCCGATAGGTAAGGGCGCCAGCGGTGATATCACTCATCCAATTGACAAAAAAGCTGAAGACATAGTTATTGAAGAAGCAGAAAAACTGAATATCCCGCTTACCATTATTTCGGAAGAATGTGGATTAAGAGCTATAAAGGGGGGTGGGCTTAAAATTTTACTGGACCCAATTGACGGAAGCAGAAATGCATTGAGTGGGATTCCCATGTTTTCTACCTCAATAGCTGTCATAGATGGAGAAACGATAGGTAATACCATAACAGGTTATATAGTTAATCTGATAAACGGGGACGAATTTTGGGCCATAAGAGGAGGGGGCAGTTTTTTCAATGGGACACTAATAAAGACCCGGCGGGATAATGCCTTTAAAGTTATCGCCTATGAAGCACAGACTCCAAAAACAGATATACCAAAAATTATCCCTCTTCTGTCATTGTTTCGCAGGGCCAGATGTTTTGGCTCCACAGCGCTCGACATGGCTTTTCTTGCCCAGGGCGCTGTCAGCATGTTTGTTGTGCCTTCCCACTCAAGAAGTTTTGACTTTGCAGCAGGATATCTGCTGATAAAAGAAGCGGGTGGCATTGTTACAGACCTTAATGGCAAAAGCATTGATCATATTGAGACAGGGATTAAAAAAACAACTTCTATCCTTTCCGCAGCAAATAAGGAATTACACAATAAGGCCTTAGCCGTGCTGAAAAAACCTGGGTCAGGGTTTTAGCCCTTACTTCATTGCTTCGACATTCACGGCCACTATGGGACACTCTCCGTTTGATGAAATATGTGTGAGAGCGTGGATCTTTGCATGCGGGAAATGAGCCGGTACAAAGACCGTACCTTCCGGGACTGCATCAGAATATTTTGCCTTAAGAAAGACAGCTCCCTGCATGGAAGACAGCTTTACATGACTGTTGGTTATAATGCCGCGCTTTTTGGCGTCTTCTTCATTTATTTCAAGCAGTGCTTCAGAAATGACAAGGTCCAGGGATTTCGAGCTTGTTGACATGCTGCCAGAATGCTGAAGGACGTCACGAATTACAAGTTTGAAAGGATAATTTTCACTTAAGGCTTCTCCTGTTTTGTATTCGACAGGACTAAAAGATTTCTTTCTGTCCGACGACACTTTTTCAACTAAAAAGGCCTTAATTCCCTCCTGGATAGTCTCAAGATTTTTTACCCCTAATTCCTCTCCCATGGCCAATGCAAGATTCTTAAATATCATCCAGTCCGGTACGGACTCTCCTGTCGGGTCCGCCACTTTAAAAACTTTTTGCAACTGGCCCTCAGTATTTGTGAAAGTGCCGTCTTTTTCTCCCCAGCTTGATGCAGGCAAAACAACGTTTGCAAGCTTTGCAGTTTCTGTGAGGAAAATGTCCTGTACCACCAGAAAGTTTAATGACTTTAATTTCTTTACTACATTTGCACTGTCAGGGAAAGTAACGGCGGGATCTTCTCCCATAATATATAATGCATTAAGGGGGCTGCTCTCGCTGTACAGCATTTCTGTAATTCCCAGGCCCAACGATTGGTCCAGAGGCCTGACGCCCATATGATAGAGCCCATAAGTATTTGAGAATTCGGCAGGAATCTGGAGGGCCTCATGATCATCACCAAGAAGATTGATCAGGTTTGCAGCCGCAAGAACATGGTCCATACCTTTTGTGTTTTCTGAAGCGCTCACAGAAAGGGAAACCATTCTGCTTTTTGCATTCGCAATTGTTTCTGCTGCTGCAATAATTTCATTTTCCGGTATCCCTGTAATCATTGAGACCTTTCCGGGAGTATAATTTTCAAGCGCTGCTTTAAGCTTGTTGAAGTCAGACACTTTTATCTCAGCTTCTTTATCAAAGAGACCTTTATCAATAATTACCTTCATTAATCCGTTCAGAAAAGCGACACCTGTTCCATCTTTAAGCCTGAGCCACTGAGTGCTGTGGCGCGTCAGTTTTGTCTCTCTTGAATCTGCAACAATAAGTTTTGAACCTTCCCTTTTTGCCTGCAGAATATTCAGCCCGAACACAGGATGTGTTACGCTCAGGTCTGATTCAATAACCAGAAGGGCCTCTTTCCCGAGAGGGGCTTTCAGGTTTATGGAATGGCTTCTCTCACCAAAGACATTTTCCCAGGCTTTTTGAACTTTTCCGTAACCAAATGCCGCAGAGGAATCAATATTCTCAGTGCCGACAATTTTTCTCATGAATTTCTGCAGGATGTAGTTGTCTTCATTTGTGCATCTTGGCGAACCGATTGCACCGATTGCATGGGCCCCGTGAGCTTTTATAATGGCTTTGATATTTTGTGAAATATAGGTCAGAGCCTCGTCCCATGATACGGGGACAAACTCATCATCCTGTTTTATCAAGGGACGCCGGAGGCGTTTTTCACTGTAAATATAATCAATGCCAAATCTGCCTCTTCCGCAGAGGTTCCCATCGTTTACCCCTTTGCCTTCTATTCCCCTTGATCTTAAAATTTTCCCCTCTCTCAATCCAAGGGTGAGCGTGCAGCCAACACTGCAAAACGGACATATTGTGTCTTTATCTTCGAGGAACCAGGACCTAGCAGTAAATTTATACGGCTTGCTGATAATTGCGCCTGTGGGGCAAACATCCAGGCACTGCCCGCAGTAATCACATTCAAGTATTTCACCAAAGGCCGGCTGAACAACCGTAGGGAAGCCCCTTCCGATCAGCCCGAGAGCCGCCCGGCCCTGATGTTCTGCGCAAATCCTGACACATTTCCCGCAGAGAATGCAGCGTCTTGATGTCAGCTCAATCAACGGGCCTCGGACATCAGGCGGGGCAGCCTTTCTGTGTCTTAAAAAACGCGCTTCTGGTTTACCAAAGGCATATGCAAGGTCCTGCAGATCACATTCGCCTGCCTTGTCGCATTCCGGACAATCAAGAGGGTGGTGGACCAGGAGCAGTTCAATTGCGGTCTGGCGGAGTTTTTTGAGTTTTGGTGTATCGGTATTAACAACCATTCCCTCTTCTGCAGGAGATGAACATGCTGCAAAAAGCCTTGCCTGTCCCTCAACTTCAACAATGCAAAGCCTGCAGCCGCCATACGGTCTCAATCTTTTGTCGTAGCAGAGGTTGGGAATATAAATATTGTTTTTCAGCGCAGCCTGCAGTATGGTCTCTCCACGTTGTGCTGAAATCTTTTTGCCATTTATCGTAAGGTTAATCATTCTTTTGCTCCCTCAACTTTTCCAGCAAGTTCCGGTATGTCTTTTATATCTTTACATCCTGCCGGGCCTATTTTTATAGAACCGAATTTGCATGTATCGTAACACGTCCTGCATTGTATGCAGAGTTCCTGAATAATCCTGTGCGGGACCTTCTTTTCTCCGACAATGGCCTTCTGCGGACAGGCCCTCAGGCACGCCCCGCAGGCCTTGCACAATTCCTCATTGATATGAAATGAACAGAGGTTCCTGCATATCCCTGCCTTACACCAGCGCTCTTCGATATGCGATTCGTATTCATCCTGAAAATATCTTATTGTTGACAGTACAGGATTCGGGGCCGTCTGCCCCAGGCCGCAAAGGGATGTCGCAATAATATCCCGGCTCAGGTCCTGGAGGGTTTCTATATCACCATCTCTACCTTTACCTTCCGTGATATCGGTAAGCATATCGAGCATAACCCTTGTGCCTACTCTGCACGGGGTACATTTCCCGCATGATTCATCAGCGGTGAATTCAAGGAAAAATTTTGCGGTGCTTACCATGCAAGTGTCTTCGTCCATAACGACCATGCCGCCTGAACCCATGATGGCGCCTGTCTTTACAACATCTTCATATGTGACAGGGATGTCTATATGGCTTTCAGGAATACAACCGCCCGACGGGCCTCCCATCTGCACTGATTTGAATTTCTTCTTCTTGTTTTTCATCCCTCCGCCGATATCATAGATAATTGTACGCAGAGGGATACCCATCGGCACCTCAACAAGCCCTACATTTTTTATATCACCGGTAAGGGCAAATACTTTAGTGCCTGTACTCTTTTCTGTTCCTAATGTCTTGTACCAGTCTGCGCCATGCAGGATAATCGGTGCAACCTGTGCAAGAGTTTCAACGTTGTTCAATACCGAAGGCTTGTCCCATAATCCTTTGTGCGCCGGAAAAGGCGGCCTGGGCCTTGGCATGCCCCGCTTGCCTTCAATGGAACGCATCAGCGCTGTTTCCTCCCCGCATACGAATGCACCTGCGCCAAGGTATATTTCAAGGTCAAAGGTAAAACCGCTGTTTAAGATATTCTGCCCCAGAAGGCCTGATTCGTAACATTTATCTATTGCCAGTTGAAGCCGCTTAACAGCAAGGGGGTATTCTGCCCTTACATATATAACGCCCTTGCTTGCGCCGATGGCCTTTGCACCTATTATCATGCCTTCAATTACAGAGTGCGGGTCTGCCTCCATAACCGACCGGTCCATAAACGCACCCGGATCGCCTTCATCACCATTACACAGCATGTATTTCTGATCCGCCTGGGACTTTGATGCAAATTCCCATTTAAGTCCCGTCGGAAAACCTGCACCTCCCCTTCCCCTGATTCCGGAGTCTTTCATAACTTTTATTATGTCAGCAGAGGTCATTTCAGTGAGGGCCTTTGCAGCAGCAAGGTATCCGTCCCTTGCTATATATTCATCAAGGCTTTCAGGATCTATTAAACCCTTGTTCCTCAGCACCCTCAAAACCTGATGCTTAAAGAACGGGATTTCGTTCATTTTCGGGATGGATAATTTTTTCTCAGGCTCCGTATATAACAGTTTCTGATACGGACGCCCTTTCAGAAAATGCTCTTCAACCAGCTTTGGGATTTCATCTACGGTAAGTTTCTGATAAAAAATTCCTTCAGGGTAAACCAGCATTACAGGCCCTTCCGCACAAAAACCATTACAGCCTGTCAGGACAATTTTTATTTCATTTGCAAGACCCTTCTTTTCAAGCTCTTCCTGCAATGCAGCCTTCACCTTGGGAGTGCCGCTTGCAACACACCCGGTTCCTGCACACATAAGCAGATTTGCACGAATTTGTTCCATTACAGTCTCCTATAATATGGGGCAAGGATTAAGGGATAAGGATTAGTCTCTTACCAATCTTTAAGCCTTATCCCTTGTCCCTTAATCCATAATCCATATCCCTGTTTCAGTACGTCGTTTCGCTCCCGATTACCAGGGCATATTTTTCCACAGGATTGCCGCCGAGTACATGTTCCTTAAATATCTCCTGCATCTTTTCACTGTTCAGATCCCCGTATTTAACCGGCGCTTTATTATATATTTCCACAGTCACCATAGGTTCACGGGCACAAAGGCCAGCGCATCCTGAAGTTGTGGTAATTACATCTTCTACATGGGCCTTTGTTATCTCATCCAGCAGAGTCGTCATGACTTCCCTCGCCCCTGCCGCAATGCCGCAGGTCCCCATATGGACTGTAATCTTGGCCCTGTAACCGCCCTCTCTCAGGGCAAATGTAGATTTCTGTTTTTCCTTTATCTTTTTCAGGTCTTCAATGGTTAATCGTGTCATGTTATGCTCCTTATTTTAGTGACACTTTATTTATACTGCTCAATAATATCCGGCACTTTCTTCGGATTCATTGCTCCATATGTTTCATCGTCTATCACCATGACAGGCGCCAATCCGCACGCGCCAAGACAGCGGACGGTTTCGAGAGAAAATTTCTTGTCTTCCGTTACTTCACCGACATCAATTTTGAGGTTCTCTTTAATCTTGTTCAGGACTTCTTCAACTCTCTTGACATAACACGCAGTGCCGAGGCATATCCTGATGTTGTGATCGCCTCTGGGTTTCATGGTAAAAAAAGAATAAAAGGAAACAATGCTGTGGATTTCAGCCGGGGTCGTGTTCAGCCCCTTTGCAATACGCTTTTGCACAAGAGGCGGCAGATAGCCAACTATCTCCTGGCAGCGCTGAAGTACCGGGATGGAGTTGCCTGGCTTATTTTTATACTGATTAATTACCCTATCTATTTCCTGAAGCATCGAGGGCGGAAGTTCTTCTGCTTCCTTCTTGACAACAGGCTGTTTCCCTCTTACCCATTCAACAGCCCTCTTTGTTACATCCAGCAGCACTGTTGGAGTAAAGGGCTTTGGCACATAATCTATGATTCCAAGATCGAGAGCGTCTTTAATGGTGTCCTGTGACGGATAACCGGTAATTATTACAATGCCTGCATTAAGTTTTTTTTGTTTAATCCAGCGTATGAGGGTAATCCCGTCCACTTCAGGCATTTTCAGGTCCGTAAAGACAAGGTCGTAAGAGCGCTGCTCCATCCTGAGTATTGCATCTTTTGCACTCAGGGTACCTTCAACATTATAGCCTTCAGACTTAAGGATAGCTTCACAGCTTCTTATAATAATAGGCTCATCGTCAACGACCAGTATTTTTAAATCATCTGCCATTAAAAGCCTCCATCTGTCAGTTGTTAGGTGGTTGTTGTTAGTTTTTAGACTAACAACTAAAAACTGATTATTAAATTACTCATTGCTTAATGGAAAGACCCTTGCCAGCCACAGCAGCCAGCCCTCTGATAAATGTTCTTTCAGCAGCGCCACCATAACGTCATTTGCTTTCGTGTTCAACTCCCTCAGCTCACCGTTCATTGGCGAAAGCAGTTCGCATCCCTGACCACTGCTTGTATAAATCCTTGCAAAAGGTTTTCCGGCTTCCAGTTTATCAATATCTTTCATAAATTCAACATACATGAGGTTACCTGACAACATCCAGTATCTGAGATCGCATCCAACTTCCCATAAACCGTCCTGAACTGGCCTGGCCCAGGTCCCTTCCTTATAGAAAATGACGGGATTCTCATTGTCCCGGAGCGGAGTAATAGAGCCCCTGAACTCATCAATAAAGGCCTGTTTTAATATCCATCCCCGAGTGTCAAATATCTTTCTTGCAACATTAAGCATGAAGTCAGGGGTAAATGGTTTTTCAATATATTCAAAGGCCCCAAGTTTCGTAGACTCTTTTGCATCTTCAAGTGTTGGATAACCGGTGATGATGACAACATCGGTTTTAGGCTTGAGAACCCGGGCCTCTCTGAGCACAACCATTCCGCTTATGTCAGGAAGCCTCACATCCGAGATAAGGAGGTCATAATCTTCTTTTGCCAGTTTGTTGAGGGCGTCTTCTCCTTTTTCCACAGTTGAGATGTTGTAGCCTTCTGCGCCGAGAATTCTCTTGCAGCTTAAAGTTACAACCGGATCGTCATCGAGTACTAAAATTCGTCCCTTTTCCATTGCGCCCCCTTCCAGTAACTTCTTACTTACCTTCTGGCTGATACTGAAAAGTCAAAATCGAAATTATGACTCCCTGTTTCTGTCATTCTCGCCGAGACAGGAATAACAACAGAGACAAAGTTGGGCTATTTTAGCATATTATTTGTATTAATTAACCATGTTTTTATATCATCTTTAATAAATTTTATTACTTCAGGTGAAGTTATAGGAATCTCGTCCAAATCCTTTTTTATTTCAGCGGTATTCAGGATATATGTGCTGTCGTTTCTTCTGTGTTCAAAGATAAAATCAATCTGCGGATGCGAGACAATAAGAACTATAAGGGAGCTTTCAATGTCTCCAAGAGGTTTCCTGTCAATGTGGTCATACTGGAAACAGGCTGTGATGGTTGTGCCCTTCCCTCTTTCTGTCTTTATGGTTAAATCACCATTACATTCCTTTGCAGACTGGGCCAGCAACGGAATGCCGAGGCCTGTACGCTTGCATTCTTTTGTGGTAAAGAAAGGATCGTAGACTTTCCTAATCGTTTCTTTATCCATTCCTTTTCCATTGTCGCCGATTTCGACAGATAGAATATTTTCCCTCGTGTCTTCAACGATTTTTATCCGGATCTCGGATGCGCCGGCATTTATCGAGTTCTCAGCGATATCAAGGATATGTAACGAAAGGTCTTTCATGTGGGGTTGTTCTTCTAATGATGAGCAAAATAGATTTTGTAAATTCCAATTATCCAGCCTGTTAACCCTTTTCTTACCGTGCTGATATCGGTCAGGTCTTTCTCCTGATGTGCAATATATGTATTTCTGAAATCATATATATTTTTCACGGTATCATATAAATCAGATTCATTAAATTTAGAGAAACACCTTTTTACCGCTTCAAAAACACCGCCAATCTTGTAATCACCTTGAGAATATTCAAGACAAAACTTTAAAAGTCCTATCGGCATAAGCCCATTCTTAAATACCAATGTCTTTTCAAGATTCTTAGCGTTCATTTTCAACCAATCAGTCGTTCCCTTGTTCACACCCCCGTAGTACGGAGTAAAGAAAATTTTCTGTTCAGCAGGAACGGAGGGCATCAGTGGCAGCAATAAATCACTTATCAGCCCTTTTGCGGATTCATCGAGCGGCCCAAGCAGAGAGGTAAATACCGGGGCAAACGACATCCCCTCCTTTTTCTCGGTAAATTGAAATAATGTCACAGCCTGTTCAATGGACTTTTTGTATCTTGAAGGTAATTTTTCAAGTTGCGTGGAATTAATAAATTCATCTATGCCGGTGACCTTCCCCTCAACATATTCACCAAGAGGCAATGATAATTGAGGTTTAATCCTTTCCTTTAACAGCTCAGCAAGTGACGGTTTGCATGTTCTAATTAAATCATCTATTTTATTGGAAGTAACACTGCCGAAGATTACTTGCGGAACATACAGGTATTCCCACTTAAGCTTTGCAGCAGATGCAGACTTGCACCATGAAGCAGCAGCCGTCGCTTTTAAAGGCACATCTATGTCTTCGCGCCCTTTGGTTTCAACAAGCAGACAATTCCCGTCTTTTTTCTTAATGATAAAATCAGGGGTGTAGAAAGAAAGTCTTCCGGAATTTGACAGATAATCAATGCGAAGAGCCTGTGGTCCGGCATTTTTACAAAAAGATTGAATATCAGGCGCACGGTTTAAAAACGTGGTCATCATTACTTCAAATTCCCTGTTACACGGCACAAGGTTAAAAGGCGTATTTTCCGCAGGCAATGTTGGACGTGTTTCCGAATGTGTAACCTGAAACGGTTTCCAGTCGCAGACAGATACAGGTTCATATTGCTGTAAGCGTTCCTCTATATAAGTAGTCTTTGAAAGAATTAGAGGAACAAAAGTCGCTCTTATATGTTCACGCACATCCGAGTCTGATAGACGGCTGATAAGCTTTTCATCAAATATACTTACTTTTTTCTCAAACAATATCTCTTCAAGAAATGTCTGTATCAAAGGCGCAAGAAGCTGATGAGTGCCCCTCAGTGAAGTCTGTCTTTCCAACTCTTCCCGGTAAAACGAAATAGCTCCTACCCAGCTCTCAAGCAGCGGAAGCTGCACTTTCATCTTCTCAATAATTTCGTTTGTAAATAAATGTCTTCCTTCATAGTCTATTTCAGTCTTTCTAACTTCACCTATTGGTAAGGATGAGAACCTGGAGAAGGATTTTTTGACATCCTCAATAGAGATGTTCCCAAGTTTGGGAGACCTTTTATATCCTGCGCTTAGGGATGGGATAAGGATATCTAGCTTTTCTAAATCTTTTAATTTGTCGGGATATATTGTTACTGTCGTTTTCGGTACTTTGTTTATATCTACAACTTCAATCGGCAAGCCTTCCTGGCTCAACTGGTCTTTATAGAGATTTACAAAAGCTTTGTGTTCAACAACCGTGACAACCTCCGCAGCCTGTCCCGGCGGCGTCATACGTCTGAGTCCTCTGCCGAGTGTTTGTTCAGGTAAAATGTTTGCCTTGGAACTGTATGGACGGAGCGGGACAATGGTTGTTACGTTCTTTACATCCCAGCCTTCCCGCAGCATTAAGACGGATACAATACATAGATAATGGCTTTTGTTTGAATCAAGTTCTCTTGATAGCTTTCTTAATTCTTTTAAATCTTCATCGCTGATCTCTTTTTCGTTTTCAATGAATTCATAATAGACCGTTTCACCTTTGCCCCTCTTTTTAAGTTTGCCTTTAAGCCGTGTGTGGAGGTTAATCGTCTTGCCGTTAAGCTCTTTATAAAGGGAATCGGTATTTAGTCTGTTCGCAATCTGACTTGCGGACTCTGTGTCTTCTGTCATGACAAAGAGGAGCGCTTTCTTGCCGCTCTTTTCCCATTCCTCTTTAGATACAAGCCAGCGGGAATATCCTATCATAAGATGCTGCTGGTACTTGATTGAGTCGTCATCGCTTGTCTGCTCAATGAGCTTCTCTCCCCTGCCGATAATGGGTGACTTGACTATCCCTGCATCTACCGCCTCACCAAGGGGCGCATCACAAATAACATGTTTGAAAATATTTCCCTTGTTGTCTTTCGGCGTAGCGGAGAAATCGAGATGGGCGACAATACCTTCGCCGCCTCTTTTCCTGATTGTATCGTTAAGATATATTATCGCTTCGTTCCATGCGGAATCAGGGTCCCACACATGGTGTGCCTCATCATTGAGAACCATGATGCGCTTGTGAGATGTTATACGTTCTCTGAGGGCTTCGCCTGTATCAAGGGCCTTTGCCTTTGATACGGCAGGCCCCATCCAGTCATATGTCTCGGCATCTTTCTTTCTTTGTCTTTTGCCTGTGTCATATAGACGGTGAATATTTGTCAGGTATAAAGTCCCGCCTGTAACCGCTCCTGTTGCATCATCCTGAAGCACGACGGACAAATTCCAGTCTCCTCTCCATGCAACCGGTATCAAAGGGTCTCTGTCGAATATTACGCCGTCGCCGAAATCTTCCTTCAGTCTTTCAAACACTGTGAGGTTGGGCGCAATCACAACGAAATGCTTTGTCATTGGAGAATAGGATTCTCTGAGGGCGTGGAAATAACTCCAGACAATAGCGAGGCTCATTATCTTTGTCTTCCCCGCTCCTGTAGCTACCTTGAATGCATATTTTGCCCACAGGTCTTCTTCGGGGTCTATGCCCAATGCAGCTATCTCTCTGTTATCTCCGCCGAATTCTGATACAATTCCTGAAAGGGTATCAAGTCCGCGCACTTCTCTTAAATAGATAAAAGTTTCTAACGCCTCTCTCTGGCAGAAATAATATCTGAAGGGCATAACATCGCCGTCAATATTTTTAATCGTGTGGTCTCTGCCGAACCAGTGATAAAGCAGTTCCCGCGTGGTATCCGAGGCCCCGGCGTAATCCGTGTCTCTCCATTCGGTGACATAATGACGGAGGTTTTGCGCTATGACAATATCGCTCGGCCTTCTTCCCTTTACAAGTTCGGCAGGCTCGCCCTCTTTCTTTGCCCTGACACGGTGATGTGTCGGCATTTCATGAGGAAGGTATAAAGGCTCAAGGGCGGAGAGGTTTATGATGGGGCTGGTCATTTTTATATCTTGCCTTCAAGATATTTCATAACAACGGATTTAATTTTTATCGCAAATTCTATGGCTTCACGCGCCTTTTCTTCAGGAATTTCATAGTACAGTTCAGAAGGGTATCTTGCCTCAACCGCATAAATTGACAGGACCTCAATATCTCCAATTTCCGATTCAAGGGTCGGCGCAATATCTTTACATAATAAAACAAGGTCTTCAATGGAATGCGTTTTAGGAAAATCTATTTCATGGAATATGAGAAAGCCTTTAATATACTTTTCGGCACATTGTTGAGCATGAAAACAGACGGTATCATAAGGCGGCTCATCCATCGTCATAGTATATTCAGCGGTCCTGAGATCGTTGTCAGCTTTTTTTAACCATGCGTTTACTGCGGTTATCTTATCGTCTTTCATAGATCACTTTTCCTTTATGAGCAGCAGTATAGATTATGGTTCCCACAATATCCTTGAATCTTTCAAATTCCTGCGGGGTCCTTACAATTACATCCTTTGGCACCCCAAGATATTTCAGGGCTTTTCTGATGGGAAGCGCTCTTTCATAGGGTTTCATTTCGGTATCCATTATTACCATCAGGTCAATATCGCTGTCCTTTGTAGGCTTCCCATAAGCGTAAGAGCCAAAGAGTATTATTTTTTCAGGATTAAAGTTGTCAGTGACCTTTTTAACTATATTCTTTAAATAGCTCTCAATATCCACATTCGTTGACCTCCTGTGCTTTAAACAATAACAACTTCTAAAGGTATGGACTGAACGTCTTCCGGCTTGTCTTTCTTTAAGTAATTGATTTTTTCAAACCCGATTATTTCTCCATGCTCATCTTTCTTTACGATAACGCCGTTTCCGACTTCCTCATTGATACAGGGTCTCGGTTTTTCAAACCAGACATCGAGTGTATTGCCGACTTTATCAAATGTTATGGTTATCTTTTCCATACGTTTTCACCTTCCTTTATCTTGTCAGTTATATATGCTGTTATTATAAAGCCATCACCGTTCAAATGTCTCGCCACAACACAAAGGTAATATTTCTCGAAGGGGGAATAATACAAGTAAACATCCCGGTCTTCCGAGCTTCTCCTGACTTCGACAGGGTCAGACAGACATTTCTTTGCTTCAGCCTCTTTCCCCTCTATTTCAGGATGTTTTAATTTGGTGATAAGTTCCCAATGACTTTTTGTTGTTCTTACAATTTTACCTAATATTGTTTTAACCTCAAAATAGATTTCCATCTTGCCCCCTCATATCTCCACTTCCACCGTAATGCTCGTATCACAGCCGAATATATCAACCACCTTCACGCAGGCTGTGTATTTGCCCTTCTTTGGATACTTGTCGAATTCGTGATTTGAGACGGTGGGAAGCGAGCGGTCTTTTCTTGTGCGGTATGTCTGCCAGTGATGTTCAAACGGCTGTCCGTCCTGATAGTCAAAGTCCACTGCCCAGAAGTCTATAAAGTCAAACCCGCTCTTTATCGCCCTTTCCTTCAAGGCGTCGAGTTCCTTGCTCGGAACTTCCGCAAGGGACGGGACAAACTTCTTGAGCTTGATGTCAACAGCCTTCTTAGTTTTCCCCTCTATCAAGAGGGGATCAAGGGGTGTGTTCCTATTCTTATAAACCACCTCCGCCTCAAGCACCGCAACCTCAAGAAACGGCGGCGGCGTGGTCCTGTTCTTCTCCATGATCTCACGGGGAATGGGGATGAGTTTTATTTTGACATCATCAGCATGTTCAATCTCATGACACACAAGCCTCAAGTCCATCTCAAATTCCCACGCAAGGCAATGAAGCTCCTTTGCGCCTGCTTCTTTAGCAGCCTTTGCAACTGCCTTTAATTCATCCCGTGTAAAGAGTCCGTCAATGCTGTCAACGTGACAAAGTGCAGAGCCTTTTCTGCCGTGAATGAGCGGAGAGCTTGAGTTTTGCAATACCTCCGCCTTGTAGAACTCAAGCACAACCTTTCGATGCTCCTGATCAGCGCCTTTCAGCCTCTCCTTTTGCCACCACTGTCTTTCATATCTGCCGAGATTGTAGACATCAAAGGCGCGATACGGCTTGTCTTCTTCATACAGCTTTCTTTGAAACTCAATCATGCGTTTGCGTGTCGTATGAATGGCGAACCTGCCGAGATCAGACATTATCCATCGTCTGCCAAGCCGTTCCGCAACTGCGCCGGTTGTGCCGCTTCCGCAAAAGAAATCGGCAACAAGATCGCCTTCGTTAGTGGATGAAAGGATCATACGTTCCAGAAGGGCTTCTGGTTTTTGGGTATTATATCCAGTCCTTTCTTTAGCTTCCCAATTTATGAAGGGAATATCTGTCCAAAAATCCATTGGTAGCTTACCTTCGTCAAAATACCATCTATATACTTTCCCTGTGGCTCTATCAGTTTTCTCTTCATATTCACGACCATTCTCATCGATACCAGTTTTCATATGCTTATCTCTTTTACGCGGCATTGGAGATTTGCTTGCATCGAAAAAATAATTACCTGTTTTGCTATAAAAAAATATCGTATCATGTTTACGTGACCATGTTGATTTACTTTTCCCTGCAGTTTCATAACACCACACAATTTCATTTCTATGTTGCTCAGACCCAAAAACCTCGTCTAAAATAAGGCGCAAAAGACTATTTACTCTCCAATCACAGTGAATAAATAAAGCACCTGTCTCACTCAACAACTCCTTCATCAAAATCAAGCGTTCATACATCATGTGAAGATATGAATCTGTCCCTTTCCCCCACATATCCCGGTAAGCAACCATCTCAAGGGTTGACTGATCTTTGCCGATTGTTTCTTTGCCATCACCGACGGGAATGTTCATGGTGAAATCCGCGCCCACATCAAACGGCGGGTCTATGTATATGAGGTCAATTTTGCCTTTGAAACCCTTGAGCAGGCTTGCCATGACGAGCTTGTTGTCACCCCAGATGAGCATGTTGCGGAAATCATCTTTGTGCGCCTTCTGCGCGTCAAACAATCCTGTCTGACTTAAACGGCTGGCGGGCTCGTCAATGGTCTCGATTTTTTGCATCGGCATAGCGCATCCGGCGATGTCCACCTCGCGCCTGTTGCCGTACTCGTCATACTTCCCCTCCCACACAAGCTCCGTCTTTCTTTTGCTTAACGGATGAGGATTGTCAGGACCGTATTTGTTGCCATTCTTATTATTCAACTTGTGCAATTATTTCTTTTCAAGAGATGTAAGACGTATATAAAGCCTTACCAACCGGCTGTTAAATATATATTCCCCTCTTTCATCTCCTGATTTTAAAACTTTGAGCTTTTTCATACGTTGAAGGAAATTATTGAATTTTCTCTTTTCAATATCGGAAAGCCCTTCTTCAATTGCACTTTTTTGAAAGGATAAATCAATATCCCCTTTACCAAGTTTCGCAAGAATTGAATGGTAATCCTTGCTGCGCAATGCCTTATAAACCTGCTGGTCGACAAATTTTTTCCCGACTTCGTCAGCAGCGATTAAAACGCCGTTTATCGCATCGTCAGCGCTGACAATATTGTCTTTATCTATCCAGAAAACAACATCGCCGATCATATGCATTATTTTGGGGAATCCGGCTGAATAATTGCACAATATAGACATGGCATCCGGCTCAACTTTCATATTTACTGAACTGAAAGTTTTATTGAAAAAATCTTCCATTTCATTCTTGCTCATAGGCGAGATTTCAACAATATCAAAAATCCTTTCAATCGGCTGATGATGCTGGATCATGTCTTTCCTGCGTTCTTCAACTCCACACAACAATAACATTAGAGGCAACGGATCAGGGCTAAGCGCATTTTCATCAACCAATGTTTTTATAAAATGCGCAAACTGAGGATTTTTAGAAATACCGTTGATTTCATCAAGTATTAACATTACTCCTTTAATCCCATCATCGTTGAGCCGGTTCAGCAATTCACGCAAAAAAGGTAAATAACCGTGGGAAATATTCGGACTGTCTGCTTTCAAACTTTCAAAATTAATACTGAATCCTAAAAGGTCTTGTTTGCCGATATACTTGGACAAAAAGTTCCTGAGTTTTTCTGTAATAGTTAATCCATAACTTTGAGTTCTAATGACAATTTCAACGGTTTTTGCAGCAACATCTTCTAACGATTCAACCCCTCCAAGAAGAATATGCAAACCTAATATATTATTGTTTCTTTCCGCATAATATCTCATAAACCCGGCCAGGGAGCTTTTACCAATGCCATATTCACCGGTAAGAAATATCGCCTGCGGCTTTCCTAATTCAACCTGACCTATTGTTCTTGCAATCCGATGGACTTCATTTATTCTTCCAATAAAAAATTCTGTTGGAACCGGCTGACCGGGATAGAAGGGGCTTTTCCCTTTGCTTATTTCATCCATAAAACCTCCTGCTCACAATTTTAACATCTTTACAGATTTATCTTCTGCATCGGCATGGCGCATCCTGCAATGTCCACCTCACGCCTGTTGCCGTACTCGTCATACTTCCCCTCCCACACAAGCTCTGTCTTCCGCTTGCTTAACGGATGCGGGTTGTCGGGACCGTATTTGGGGGAACTTTTCGACATGAGGAATTATAGCAGAAAAGGTATTGATTGTTGGAAGGGAAAAACTGGATTCCCGCTCCCCGACTACTGCCTTTGAGGACCGGCTTCGCGGGAATGACATGGAACGCAGGCTAAAGCCTGCGGCTACCACTCAACCTTTCTTCCATCAACATTCCCCAACGCCATTTTCATCTCTTCAAGCGTCGGCTGATTCATAATAAAAATTGTCGTTCTCTGTCCCAAATCTTTAAGATAATGAGAGTCTGATGAAGTAATCCACGCAAGTGATTTATATTCAGCGAAAACAAGTGCTGCCTTTTCCGGGCTGGTATTTGGAGAAATTTCAAGCGCATCGAATTTTAAATCCCCGGGTATGAAGCCAAGCTGTGATATGATGCTGAAGGCGTCCCTGTCAATATGTGAGGCCACAGCTAGTCCGCCGAGTGACTGAATGGTGTTTACAATTTTCTGTGCAGACAATGTCGTAGCTCCTATCAGGAGGCGTTTATTGAAACTCAGCACCTCGTCCTTCTCATTAACCACAACCTGTTCGCCAAAATATTTCTCATCATTTCTCCCGGGCGCAAGGTTTTTATATATAAGCTCTTGCAACTTCATAATACCCTCGATGTTATCAAACAGCGCAAGGATATGCGCCTCTTCCAGTGAGGATATCTCCATACCGGCAAGGACAGTAATGTTTGTATTTTCAGCGGCTTTCCGGGCTGCCATAACATTCTCTGCTGAATTGTGGTCCGTTATGGCAATTATATCAAGGCCTTTTTTGAGGGCTGTTCTGATGATTGCGGAAGGAGTCATTTCAAGGTCCGCACACGGTGAGAGGCATGTGTGAATATGGAGGTCGGCTCTGAATTTTTTCAGCATTACGTAAGAAGCTGATAAAGCCTGCCGGCAATTTCAAACGCAGACAGCGGTGTTGTCATTACAGTAATCTCTTCTTCATCTGCCTTTTTCAGTACTTCTTCCGGCACCTGTCTGCCGCCGATGATAATAATCCCGGCTAAATCTTTCATGCTTGCAACAGCCACAATATTTATATGTGCCTGAAGTGTTATCCAGATATGGCCTTCTTTGCTGTTTGCCATCACATCTGAAAGCAGGTCGCTTACATAAGCGCCTGTTACGGCGTGCTGCAGGCCGTCTTTATAAGTTTTAACATCTAAGGATAATTTATTTACGATGTCTGAAAGTTTCATGGCTTGCCCCCCTCCTGCATCGTTAGCTTTTAGTTTTTAGACTAACAATAAATAACTAAATTTTCCTTTATGGAAAATTTATAATCATCTCCACTGTGGTCCCTTCCCCGACAACAGAGTCAATTTTAAATATATCCGAATTCCTCTTCATATTCGGCAGCCCCATGCCTGCACCCCAGCCCATTTCCCTGGCCCAATCAGGCGCAGTGGAATAGCCCTCCTGCATTGCCAGCTCAATGTTTTCTATCCCCGGCCCCATATCCACGACCTGAATAGTAATGCTCTGGGGAGTTATGCAATAATGCAGCCAGCCGGCCGCAGCATATATTATCGCATTCATTTCAGCTTCAAAGGTTGCTATTGCTACGCGCCGGACAATGCCGTCAGGGACGCCAAGTTCTGCAAGTTTCTGTTTTAATTGAGTAGATGCCTCTCCTGCATGAGTAAAATCTGCTCCGACTAACTGAAAGCTTCCGTCTATAGTCTCTTTGATATTTAATGACATCTCTTTAGCAGCCTGTCAATCCTGCCTCGTAGAGTTTCCCAGCGGCTGTATACATGCAAAACCGTGTGCTCAGCAAGGGAATTTTCTTCTTCTGTGCAAACTCAATAATCTGAGCATCAGGCGTTTTGTTAAAAACAAATGCAATGGCCCTTATGCCCACAATCTCAGCCGTCCTGATTACGGAAAGCTGAGTAAGTCCGGTGATAAGCAGTGAATCAGGGGCATGATAATAAAGCACGTCGCTCATCAGGTCCGCGCTGCATGCCCTTTGGATATTAAAATCCTCTGTATCTGGCTGGACTATAACCGTTGCTTCAAGAATTTTTATTATCTCGCTAAGATTCATGCTATTTCTGACTTTTCGAAAACCTCTTTGACAGCAGTAAGTAATGTATCAGGAGTAAAGGGTTTTTCTATAAAATTGTAAGCGCCTAACCTTAAAGCCTGCACAGCAGTCTCAACAGTGCTGTAGCCGGTAATCATCACAACCTTTGTATCAGGCCATATGGCATTGATTTTATTCAGGACCTCAATGCCGTCTACATCCGGCATTTTCAGGTCGAGCAGGACAAGGCTGAAAGATTCTTTCTCAAGGATGGAGAGGCCCTCTCTCCCGCTTGCTGCCAGCTTTACTTCGTATCCTTCGGGACCAAGAGTTCTCTCACAGCTTGTTCTAACAATGGCTTCATCATCTATTACCAGTATTTTTTTCATTTATAATCCCTGCCAGGCCTGATACCTGAGATAATCTTATTTTTCTCCTTCAGTCAGAGGTAGTCTAACAAAAAAACTGGTCCCTTTGCCAACAGCACTTTTCACTTTTACATGTCCTCCCAAATGCTTGACAATGCCATGGCTGACAGAGAGTCCAAGTCCTGTGCCTTTGCCGACAGGCTTTGTTGTAAAAAACGGTTCAAACAGTTTTGGCATGTCTTCTTCCTTTATTCCATGCCCTTCATCTGTAAATTCTATCTCGATGTACCGTTTGCCGTTTTCCTCTATCTTGCGTGTCGCAACAGTTATCTGGCCTCGCTCATTCATGGCGTCGGCGGCATTGATGAACATGTTCAGGAATATCTGCTGAAATTGAGACGCATCTCCGACAACAACAAGCTGATCTTCGTCCAGCTTAATATTAAATTTGATGTGATGAAATTTCTCCTGGTTCTGGACCAGGAATATGGTACGTTTGATTATGTCGTTTATGCTTACCTTTCCCTTTTCAGAAGGCGTGGCGCGGGCAAAGGTCAGGAGGTTTCTGATTATCTTTGAACACCTGTCAGCCTGTTCTATAATAACCGTGAGGTCCTGCGCTTCGGTACTGTCCGGAGGAAAACGTTTCTTCAGCAGATGCGCAAAGGTCACAACCCCTGTGAGAGGATTGTTTATCTCATGTGCAACCCCCGCAGCCATCCTGCCCAGGGAAGCAAGTTTCTCTGTCTGTACCAGGTTTGCATGAGTCCTCCGTATTTCTTCCGTCTTTTTTGCAATTTCCATCTCCAGTGTCTGGGTCCATTTCTCTCTCTGGTCCTGTGCAGTCTTTAAATCTTTAATCATGGAATTGAAGGTCTGCGCCAGAACCCCCATTTCATCTATGGATTTTATGGGGACCGAATAATCAAGATTCCCGCCTGCAACTTTTTCCATTCCATGAACAAGATCGCTTACCGGCCTTGAAACTATCTTGTAGATGATTATTCCCAAAAACAATGATACAGAAAGGACAAACATTACTACATATGCAGTAAGTGCCAGGCCCTGTCTTAATAAGGCTTCATCAAGAAATGAGAGAGATAGCTGGGCGTCAATAAATCCGAGTGTTTTTTGATTCTTCTGATGGATATGGCAGGCTGCAGTATAACAGGCCGGCTCATTCGGGATCTCATCAACAATCTGAAGTATTCGGAAGCCTTTTTCGTTTTTATATACTACCCATTTCTTTTGCCGCGGCAGCAGGTCCGAAGACTTCTCCGGCTCCGTATGACATCCTTTGCATACAATGGATGTTTTCTCAACAGTCTGCCCTACGTTCTGCTTTTGCGAGCTGAATAAAATATGACCCTTATGATTATAAATACTCACTCTCTGAACACCTTCAGGCCGGCTGAGAGTTTCAAGCATGCGTTGTGTCTCATCAGGCTGAAAATTAAGCATGCTGTGATGGATGCTCTCTTTTGTAAAATTTACGAAGGACCCGCCGTATCTGATAGCGATAGCAGTTATATCCTTTTCCTGCTTTGCAAGGATGGCATACCAGAAAATAAGGGTTAGAATTACCATTAATGCGCCGATGGCAATTATAAGTTTTGCTGCTATGGATTTCTCGGGATTCCTGAAAATATTTTTCATAGTGGAAATATATTATAAGAGGCTTTTGATTTTTTTGAAAGAATAATTAAAATAATGCAACCATAAACAAGATTAATTTGACACGAAGAGCTGATTTTTTGTATAAAAAACAACTATGCCAGGAACCTTTGCCCCATCAGATTACTTCCCAGTAGCGCTTACTTTTCTATTCGCCGCACTGATTGGCCTGGGCGCATTAATTGTCGGCACTCTTTTAAGGCCGAGAAGACCTTATACACAAAAACTCCTCCCTTATGAATCCGGCAATCCTCCGGTTGGGGAGCCGAGATATAAATTTTCTGTCAAGTTTTATATCATAGCCATGCTTTTTGTGGTGTTTGATGTTGAAGCAGTTTTTCTCTATCCATGGGCTGTCGCTTATGATAAACTTGGATTATTTGGTTTTGTTGAGATGATGCTGTTCATATTCATCCTTTTAATCGGTTATATATACGTATGGAAGAAAGGCGCCTTTGACTGGGAATAGTAGCAGGTTCAAATAAGGGAATCAAATGCTTATACATAGTACAGATTTAATAGAGGTTGAAAAGGGGACGAGGATAATTCCCGGTGCAAACACCATAATTACTTCCCTTGATAAGCTCGTCAACTGGGGAAGAAAAAACTCTCTCTGGCCCATGACCTTCGGGCTGGCCTGCTGCGCTATTGAGATGATGGCCACCGGTGCAAGTCATTACGATCTGGATCGTTTTGGCACGGTCTTTCGTGCCTCACCGAGGCAGTCTGATGTCATTGTTATTGCAGGAACAGTAACGAAGAAAATGGCGCCAGTGGTCCGAAGAGTTTACGACCAGATGCCGGAGCCAAGATATGTGATTTCCATGGGCAGTTGTGCATGTTCCGGCGGGATATTTGATACTTATTCAGTAGTGCAGGGCTGTGACAGCTTTCTGCCGGTTGATGTTTATGTCCCGGGTTGTCCTCCAAGGCCGGAAGCCCTAATAGAAGGTATAATTAAGCTGCAGGAGAAAATACAGAAAGAGTATTTCAGATGGAGCCCCTGGAGATGAAAAAGAGTTCAGAGTTAGGAGTTTTGAGTTAAGAGTTAATGTAGGGGCGAGGCGGTGCCTCGCCCTAATTTAATAACGGATTAATGCATGGAACCATTAGAGATAGCGAACAGGATAAGGGACAAATTCCCGCTTGAAGTTGCAGATATAAAAACCTTCAGGGATCAGGTTTTTGTCAGCGTCAAAAGCGGGAAGATTATTGACATATGCCGCTATCTCTATGAAGACCCTGATATTTTTATGAATTTCCTGTCGGATTTATGCGGGGTTGACTATCCCGGCAGAACGCACCGGTTTGAGGTCGTTTATAGCCTTTATTCAATTAAACACAATCATAGAATAATTTTGAAGGCCTTGATACTGGAAGACAATCCAGCTATTGACAGTGTCGTGCAAATCTGGAGTGGCGCAAACTGGCATGAGAGAGAAGCCTGCGATATGTATGGAATCGTCTTTAACGGCCATCCTGACTTAAGACGCATATTAATGCCTGATGACTGGGAGGGGTTTCCGCTGAGAAAGGATTACCCTCTGAAAGGAAGAGAAGACCGCGAGTACAGGGGCCTTGAAGAGTTAAAAGAATTGCATGCTCATGACAGGGATTGGAATATTGGTTAACACCATAAAGCCTTAAGCCCTGTTTTAATATTTTCAACAATAATAAAAAATTTCAGACTTAAACTGTTTTATGAAAGATAATAGTAACGGTTCAAATAATCTTAATAATAACCGCATTGCAACAAAAGAGCTGACCCTTAATCTGGGCCCCCAGCATCCTGCTACACACGGAGTCCTGCGGTTGGTCTTAGACCTCAACGGTGAGACTATTGTGAAATGCACGCCTTATATTGGCTATCTTCACAGAGGCGTTGAAAAACTTGCAGAACACCGGAATTATCTGCAGATACTGCCTCTCACCGATCGTCTTGATTATATTTCCTCCATGTCAAATAACATAGGTTATTGTGTTGCTGTAGAGAAACTGTTTGGCATAGAACTTCCGGAGAGAACCGAATTTATCCGAACCATTGCAGGAGAGATGAGCCGCATTGCAAACCATCTTCTCTGGCTTGCAACCCACGCCCTTGACATCGGCGCCATGACTGTCTTTCTTTACTGTTTCAGAGAAAGAGAAAAGATTCTGGATTTCTTTGAGAGACTTTGCGGCGCCAGACTGACAGTCAGTTATACAAGAGTAGGCGGTCTGAAAAACGATGTGGAGCCTCAATGGCTGGAAGACCTTTATAAATTTACAGATGAATTTCCAATGAGAATCGAGCAGTATGAAACCCTTATTGACAAAAACCGCATATGGCTGCGCCGCACAAAAGGAGTTGGCGTAATTTCTGCGGAAGAGGCCCTTAACTGGGGCTTGAGCGGGCCCGCGCTCAGGGGCTCCGGAGTTCCATACGATGTTAGAAAGACCATGCCGTACGGCGCTTATGATAAGGTGAAATGGGAAGTGCCGACCGGGAAAAACGGGGATGTTTACGACCGGTACCGGGTAAGAATGGAAGAGTTCCGGCAATCAAATTCAATTATAAGACAATGCATAGAAAAATTGCCGGATGGAGCTATAATGGCTGACGCCCCTAAATTTGTCCTGCCTGCAAAAGACCGGGTGCTCTCTGATATGGAGCATCTGATACACCATTTTGTGCTTATCACAAAAGGCCCGCAAACTGCGCCTGAGGGTGAACTTTATGTGGCTACCGAGGTTCCAAAAGGGGAACTGGGATTTTATTTTGTGAGTGACGGGACAGGGAAACCTTACCGCATGAGAGTAAGATCCCCATCCTTTGTGCATGTATCGGCCTTGCCGAAGATCACCGAAGGAGAACTTGTCGCAGACGTAATAGCAAATATCGGAAGCATAGATATTGTGCTGGGTGAATGCGACAGGTAAATAAATCAGGGATTAGGGGTTAGGGATTAGTAAAAAACCGATCCCAACGCCCAACAACTAATCCTCATTTAAAAATATGTTTAATGACTCTGTATTAAATGAGATCGAAGGGATTAAAGCGAAATATCCGGATCGGAGAAGCGCCCTTCTGCCCTCATTATATATTGCACAAAGGGAGTTTGGCTGGCTGAGTCATGAAGCCATGCAATATGTAGCTAAAACCCTCAACCTGCCGGAAGCTGAAGTAAGAGGGACCTCTTCCTTTTATGCAATGTTTAAACACCAACCCATAGGACGCCACCTCATACAACTCTGTACAAACGTTTCATGCATGATTTTGGGAGCTGAAAGGCTGGCAGATATGCTCGTGCAGAAATACGGCCTTCAGCCAAACAGCACATCTCCTGATGGAAGATTTTCTCTTGTAATAATGGAATGCATCGGGGCTTGCGGCACAGCCCCGGCCATGCTGGTAAATACGGATTTTCATGATAACCTGACAGAGAAAAGGATAGAGGAGATACTGGAAGGGTATAAATAGTTTTACTGGTTTTATTGGTTGTATTGGTTAAGCAGTTCTCGTTGTTTAACTAATAAAACCAATAGAACCAATTAAACAAATTGGACATTTGGAGCATATGGAAAAAATACTTTTAAAAAATATTGACAATCCGAATTCATCTGATATAGATGAATATATCAAAGCCGGCGGATACAGGAATCTGTCCAAGGCCCTCAGCATGCAGCCAAAGGATATACTCGAAGAAGTAAAAAAATCCGGGCTCAAGGGCCGAGGCGGCGCAGGTTTTCCAACCGGTATGAAATGGAGTTTCGCAATAGCTGATCCCAACCTCCCAAAATATCTGTTATGCAATGCTGATGAAGGGGAGCCTGGCACATTTAAGGACCGGCCGATTCTGGAAAAGAACCCGCATCTATTAATAGAAGGCATGGTGATTTCGGGCTATGTGCTTGGTTCTGAAAACGGTTATATCTATCTCAGAGGCGAATACCCTCATGCAAAAGAAATTCTCAATAAGGCCCTGAAACAGGCTTATGAAAAAAACTATCTTGGAGACAACATTCTCGGAAAGGGTATAAAGTTTCACCTTACGGTTTATCAGGGCGCAGGGGCGTACATTTGCGGTGAAGAAACAGCGCTGATCGAATCCATCGAAGGCAAGAAGGGTCAACCCAGAAATAAACCACCGTTTCCTGTGAATGTTGGCGCATGGAACAAGCCCACGATAGTGAATAATGTCGAGACCCTTGCCAACTTACCATACATTGTCGAAGTAGGCGGAGAGGCTTATTCAAAAACAGGAAGTAAAGATTGTTCAGGCCCCAAGCTTTTCAGCGTGAGCGGCTGTGTAAATAATCCAGGAGTGTTTGAACTTCCGATGGGTACAAGTTTAAAGGATATTATTTATAAATATGCAGGCGGCATCAGAGGCGGAAAGGCTCTGAAGGCTGTAATCCCGGGAGGCCTTTCAACTCCGGTCCTGCCCGCTGACAGCATAGATTGTGCAATGGATTTTGTCTCATTGCCAAAAGCAGGCAGCATGCTCGGCTCCGGAGCAGTAATAGTTATGGATGAATCTGTCTGCATGGTGAAAGTAACACACCGGGCTTTAAAATTCTTCGAACATGAATCCTGCGGGAAATGCGTGCCATGCAGAGAGGGAACAGAGTGGCTCAGAAAGATTCTGGAGCGCATAGAGGAGGGGCAAGGACGGGAAGGCGATATAGAACTGCTTTCTGATATTGCCGGAAATGTAGCCGGCAAGACATTTTGTCCCCTCGGAGACGGCGCAGCCGGAGTTGTTACAGGAATGCTGAAACATTTCAAAGGAGAATTTGAAGAAAAGATTAGAAAGGTTTGATTGGTTTTATTAGTTTTATTGGTGTTAACAAATTGAACCAATCAGACTAACAAAACTGTTAAGAAGATGATAACTCTAACCATAAACGAAAAAGATATAACTCTTGAAAAGCCTGTGACAGTACTTGAGGCTGCGAGAAAAGCTGGCATAAAAATCCCCACGCTCTGCCATCATGAGGCGTTAAAACCTTTTGGCGGCTGCAGGCTGTGCATTGTTGAAGTTGAGAGAATGCCGAGGCTGCAAACTGCGTGCACTCTGCTGGCAGCAGACGGCATGGTCGTAAAGACAGAATCTGACACTATATCCAAAGTGCGGCGCGGGATACTGGAATTTCTGCTTATCAACCATCCTCTTGATTGCCCCTATTGTGACAAGGCCGGAGAATGTGAACTTCAGGACCTCGTTAATAAATATGGGCCTACAACAGGCAGGTTCAAGGAAGAAAAAAGAAAGGTCCCGGAAAGCCACAAGGATCAGATTTTTACAAGAAATATGGAAAGGTGCGTGGTATGCACACGCTGCGTGAGAATGTGCAGCGATGTTCAGGGGGCCTCTGCTATTTCTATTATCGGAAGGGGCAGCCATTCCAAGATGGAGCCTTTCTCGACAGAATCTTTTAAGTGCGAATACTGCGGCAATTGCCTTACTGTATGCCCGGTGGGCGCCATACTAAGCCGTTTATATATTCACAGTTTCAGGCCGTGGCAGATTGACAAAGAAGTGGAGACCCTCTGCTCGTATTGCGGCGTAGGCTGCTCACTTGTTGCGCAGGTAAGGGACGACTCCATAAAACGTGTCATTCCGAAAATCGGACTCGGACTAAATAAAGGGCTCCTCTGTTCCCGTGGACGCTTTGGATATGAATATATCAATAGCGCTGAGAGGCTCAAGATGCCGTTGGTAAGAAAAAACGGTGAGTTAAAAGAAAGCACATGGAGTGAAGCCTTAAGCATTGTTGCTGAGAAGATGCTGGAAATCAAAAATACACACGGTGGTCCAGCTATTGCAGGCCTTGCCTCGCCCCGATGTTCCAATGAAGACAATTATGTGTTCCAGAAATTTATGCGCCTGGCCTGCGGCACAAATAATATTGATTCAATCTCAAGGACTGGTTTTGCAGCAGCGCAGAAATATTTTGAAGACCTGCTGGGCCAGGGGATAACAGCAAACATAATCGAAGGCCTTAGAAATTCAGAGACGATTCTGGTCCTCGGCGGAGACCCTTCTGCAATAAATCCTGTACTGGGCCTTGCCATAAGAGAGGCTGCACGCCGGGGAGCCAAAATTACAGTGCTCGGCAATGCAAAAGGGCTTGAGAGATTCAAAACTTTTCAGGTAGTGCCTTCAGTGTTTAAAGAGGCTGATGTTCTTGAGGCCCTTTTAACTGAGATTTATAACACCAGAGGATTGCGCAATGAAAACCCGGCCCTTGACAGGGGAATCCGGACGCTTTGTGAAAAAGCAGCAGCAAAATCTGATATGCAGGAAGTCAGAGATCTCAGGAATATATTATTGGGCAGCGCCTCAACAGCCGTAGTTCTGGGAATGGATCTGTTGCAACGCAGTGATGGGCACAAAGCGCTCTTTGCTGTTGCAGGGCTTATTTATCTGCTTGAAGCAAGACTTTATCTGCTTTCAGAAAAACCAAATGAACAGGGAGTTATTGACACCGGTTGCGCTCCGGACCTGCTTCCCGGGGGAAGGCCGTTGGGCATACATGAATTCAGAAGGAAGTTCGAGGCAGCATGGGACGGCGTTATTCCGGAAAAAGAGGGGCTGACACTTCTGGAAATAATTAACGACGCAAGTGAGAAGAGAATAAAAGCGTTATACATTATGGGTGAAAACCCTGTTTTTAATCTTCCTGACAAACCTTTTGTAAGAGGCGCCTTAAAGTCTCTTGATTTTATTGTGGTGCAGGATATATTTCTTACCGAAACCGCAGAGCTTGCAGATGTGGTCCTGCCAGCCCTTGGATGGACTGAGAGGACAGGCACCTATACAAATCTTGAACGGCGTATCCAGCTTCAGCACAAGGCTGTAGAAACACCTTCGGGCATGGAAGACTGGAAGATAATTTCTGAGATATCCAGTAAGATGGGATACAGAATGAATTACTCAGATTCAAAAGACGTTATGGCTGAAATAGCAGAGGTCTCTCCGCTTTATCGTGATCTGACCTATCAGGAGATAAGTAAAGGCAACTGCCTCTGGCCTTATAATGGAGAACCTTTGAGAGGCGAAATAAGCGAAGCTCCTGCTGCAGTTAACATTACAA
Source organism: Nitrospira japonica (assembly GCA_020723105.1). GTDB lineage: Bacteria > Nitrospirota > Thermodesulfovibrionia > UBA6902 > UBA6902 > SURF-23. The sequence continues at coordinate 39,538 of DYJL01000009.1, forward strand.
AGGAATACAAAGATGATTTCTATCTCGCAGTTGAAAAGCCGCTGTTTCATTCAGGCACTCTTTCAAGAAGGGCTCCGGCCTTGCTTAAAATATATCCGGAGCCGGCTTTGAAGGTTGGTATGGAGACTGCAAAAAAACTTGAGTTAAAGGATGGAGACAGAGTACAATTTTTCACACAATACGGCAGTAAAGAGGCCTTTGTCTCTACTGATGAATCTATAAAAGACAACAGGGTTTATTACAGCAATAATTTTAAAAACAACGGGGTACTTCACTTAATGTCCTTTAATATGGATAATGTTACAAAAGCGCCCGGCCTCGAGGGGTGCGAGGTAAGGATAAAAAAGATATAGGTAACAACTATGAGCGCAATGGAAATGTTCTGGATTTTTATAAAGGTCTTCATAGCAGTCAATGTGCTGATGCTTCATGTGGCTTATGTCGTATATTTTGAGCGGAAGGTGATCGGCCATATGCAGGCCCGGCTTGGGCCTATGCGTGTAGGCTGGCACGGACTGCTTCAGCCGATAGCAGACGGGATTAAACTTTTCTTCAAGGAAGACATAATTCCTTCAAGCGCGGACAAACCGATTTTCTATATTGCTCCTGTTATAGGAGTAATTGCTGCACTGTCTTCACTTGCAGTGATTCCTTTATGGAAAAATTTTTCAATTGCCAATCTTAATATCGGCATCTTATACATACTGGCCCTTTCCTCTGTTGGTTCATTCAGCGTCATTCTTGCAGGCTGGTCGTCAAATTCAAAATACTCATTCCTTGGAGGCTTGCGCTCTTCAGCACAGGTTATAAGTTATGAGATTGCAATGGGACTGAGCCTTGTAGGGGTCATGATGCTGTCCCGAAGCGCAAATCTGCACGATATTGTAAAAGCCCAGTCAGAGCACTGGTTTATCTGGTCCCAGCCTGTTGCATTTTTTGTATTCCTCATGGCAGCCATTGCAGAAACCAACAGGGCGCCGTTTGATTTGCCGGAGGCAGAGACAGAACTCGTTGCAGGCTATGCTACGGAATACAGCGGCATGAGGTTTGGACTATTTTTTATGGCTGAGTATGCAGGCATGTTTATTATGTCGGCCCTGGCAACAATATGTTTTTTCGGCGGCTGGAGCGGCCCCACCTACGGGATCCTTGCAAACGTTCCGGGGCTGGTATGGTTTTTATTAAAGGTCTATGCATTTATATTTTTCTATTTCTGGATAAGAGCGACTCTGCCAAGATACAGATATGACCAACTGATGAGCCTTGGATGGAAGCTGTTCATCCCGTTGTCCTTGGCAAATATTGTAGTAACGGGGTTAATAAAAATATTATGACTGCTAACGAATTCATAAAAAAGATATTTTTCATCGAGATCCTCAAAGGGCTGGCCCTTACGTTCAAGCACATGGTCACTCCTGCGGTCACAAGACAATATCCAACAGAAAAAAGAGAACCGTTCCAGGGCTCCAGAGGCCTTCACGCACTGGTAAGAAACCCTGCGACAGGCCGGGAGAAATGTGTAGGGTGCGGACTTTGTGCAGCCATGTGCCCCTCACAATGCATACATATTTATACGAGCGAGGATGAGTCCCATAAAAAGGTCGTGGACCAATATGAAATCGAGGTATTGAGATGCGTATTCTGTGCCTTGTGTGTAGATGCCTGTCCTTACGGCGCGGTGGTGCTTACTCCTCACTTCGAATACTCCGGTTACACAAGAGATGAATTTTACTATACAAAAGAACGCCTGCTGGAAAACTGGGATAAGTTCATGGCTGGTGACAATGGCGAAACATATCTTGAGAAATTCTGGAGACCAAAGTCTGCGGACTTCGGCATACCTGCAATACCGCAGGCAGAGGAGAAGATAAAACAATGAGCATGCCGCAGGTCTTTTTTGCATATTTCGCAGTCACAATGGTTACCTTGTCAGTGCTTGTAGTGACCCGAAGAAATCCTGTACACAGTGTTCTGTGGATGCTGATCCTGTTTGTTCACATAGCCGGCCTTTATCTTTTCCTGAACGCCGAATTTCTGGCTGCGGTACAGATAATTATATATGCCGGCGCCATACTTGTACTGTTTCTATTTGTTATCATGCTGCTTAACTTACGAAAAGAGGAAACTGAAAAACGGTTTCAAAAGCAGTGGCCGTTTAGTGTAGTTGCAGGGATAGTTTTTGCAATATTCCTGGTCCTGATTGTTAAAAACATAGCGGTGCTGGCGCCGTTAGGCCCGTATACAGCAGAGACCATGAAATCTGAGGGGCATATGATGACTGTAGGTACGGTTTTATATACTGAATTTCTGCTGCCTTTTGAAATAGCTTCATTGGTGCTGCTGGTTGCCATTATAGGCGCCGTGGTATTGGCGAAGAAGAGGATAGAGTAACATGGTTCCGTTAAGCTGGTACATTATTCTCAGCGCGCTTACGTTCAGTATCGGCGTGTTTGGTTTTCTCGCACGAAGAAATCTGATAATAGTTTTCCTGTCCATTGAATTAATGCTGAACTCGGTAAATATCAGCTTGATTGCCTTCAGTCACTATTTGCAGTCCATGAGAGGACAGATGCTCGTCTTTTTCATTATCACCGTTGCTGCTGCCGAGGCTGCAATCGGCCTGGCTATTTTGATTGCATTTTACAAAAATAACCCGACAATCAAGGTGGATGAGATTAATCTGCTGAAAGGGTAAAAGAAACATATGCTGAAATATACACTCATACCATTGCTGCCGTTATTATCATTCATAATCAACATCCTGTTCGGCAGGAATTTCATAAAAGACAAGGCGCACTGGCTTGCTGTGCCAGCGGTCTTCGGCTCATTTGTTCTTGCAGTAAGCGCCTTTATGGATGTGCAATCAGGCAACGTCATAAATATAAATATCTATAACTGGATTGTATCGGGCAACTTCAACGTAACTATTGGTTTCCTTATAGATCAACTGACTGCAATAATGCTTATTGTCGTCACTTCTATAAGCACGCTCATCTTTATTTATTCAATTGGCTATATGCACGGCGACAGCGGATATTACCGGTTCTTCTCCTATTTGAGCCTGTTTGTATTCTCCATGCTCATACTTGTAATGTCGAACAACTTCCTGCTCCTGTATTTCGGATGGGAGGCTGTCGGGCTGTGTTCTTATTTCCTTATTGGTTTCTGGTTTCACAAGAAGTCGGCTGCGGATGCCGGCAAGAAGGCCTTTATTGTCAACAGGTTCGGAGACTTTGGTTTTGGTCTCGGAGTGATACTTGTTTTTCTTACATTTGGAAGCCTCGAATATTTACAGGTCTTTGGAAAGGCAAACAGTGTTATCGGTCAGACAATAAATATCTTCGGATACAATCTGGACCTTATCACTGTAATATGTCTTCTGCTGTTTTGCGGCGCTATCGGCAAATCAGCCCAGATGCCGCTGCATGTCTGGCTGCCTGATGCCATGGAAGGCCCCACACCTGTCTCCGCATTAATACATGCTGCAACAATGGTCACTGCAGGCGTGTTCATGGTTGCACGCTGCAACCCGCTCTTCAGCCTGTCTCACACAGCGATGAATACAGTAGCAGTAGTCGGCGGGATAACAGCCATATTTGCAGCTACGATCGGCCTGGTACAAAATGACATAAAACGTGTAATAGCCTATTCCACGGTAAGCCAGCTCGGTTACATGTTTCTGGCCCTTGGAGTCGGGGCTTATTCTGCGGGCATCTTTCATCTTTATACCCATGCGTATTTCAAGGCCCTACTTTTCCTTGGTTCAGGAAGCGTCATTCATGCCCTGCATGATGAGCAGAATATGCAAAAAATGGGCGGACTAAAAAAACACATGCCCATCACTTACTGGGTATTCATCCTGGCTACATTAAGCATTACGGGCATTCCGGGGTTTGCGGGATTTTTCAGCAAGGACGAAATTTTGTATAGGGCCTATCTCGGTGGGGAGGTTGGGAAAGGGCTTTGGATGCTTGCAACAGTTGCTGCCCTGTTGACCGCATTTTATTCATGGAGGCTGATCTTCCTGACTTTCCACGGCAAGTTCCGGGGCCCTCATGAGCAGGAGCATCACCTGCACGAATCACCAAAAGTCATAACGGTTCCGCTGATGCTGCTTGCTGTCGGCGCAGTTGCCGCCGGATGGGTCGGCATCCCTCCGCTTCTCATGGAGCACGGAGACAAAATAGGAGAATTCCTGGCGCCTGTGCTGGGCCATCCACATGGAGAAGGTTCACACTCAGAAGAAATGATGGTTATGGGGATGTCTGTACTGGTAGCCCTGGCAGGATGGTATATTGCGTATAAAATGTATGTCAGGAATCCCGAACTGCCGCAGAAAGTCGGCGCAAAGTTTAAGCCTGTTTATAACCTTCTGTATAACAAATATTACATAGATGAACTTTACAACAGGATATTCGTTCAGCCGACACTTAAATTTTCCGACAAGGTCATTCTCGGTTTCTTTGATAAATCAATAATTGAAGGCGTTGTAAACGGCGTGCCCAATCTGATCGGCGTATTCAGCAGCAAGTTCAGAAAAATACAGACCGGTCTTTTATCTAATTACGGCCTTGTAATGGCTGCAGGCGCTCTGGCAATAATCGGGTACATGCTTTTTCTGAGGTAATGAATGGAAAATGTAATTTTCAATCAACTGAATTATCCAATCCTCACTTATACGGTATTCCTGCCTGTGCTGGGCGCCCTGCTCCTTCTGTTTATGAGTAACGCAACACTTATAAGGTGGACTACTCTTGCTGTCACCGCTGCAACCTTTGTTATTTCTCTGCCGCTTCTGACAGCCTTTAACAAAAGCACTTACAAGATGCAGTTTGTGGAAAGGCATGAATGGATACCATCATGGGGGATAAATTATTTTATAGGAATTGACGGCATCAGCATTTTGTTTATCTTTCTCACAACATTACTAAGCATGCTTTGCGTCCTGGTCTCATGGAAGGCAATTGAGACAAAGGCCAAGGAGTTTCATATAGCCATCCTTACAATGGAAGCAGGTATGCTGGGTGTATTTGTTGCGCTGGATTTCTTCCTCTTCTATATCTTCTGGGAAGCGATGCTGATACCGATGTTCCTTTTAATAGGCGTATGGGGCGGCCCGCAGAGGGTTTATGCTGCAATAAAGTTCTTCCTTTATACCCTTGTTGGAAGCGTGCTTATGCTTGTCGGCATTGTAGTGCTGTATTTTACCGGCGGCAATACACTGGATATTTTAACGCTCAGTGCAATGCAGTATCCTGTCAAATTACAGTACTGGCTGTTTATGGCTTTTCTCGCAGCCTTTGCAGTAAAGGTCCCCATGTTTCCCGTTCATACCTGGCTGCCGGATGCACATACAGAAGCGCCTACCGCAGGCAGTGTCATCCTCGCAGGGGTGCTGATCAAAATGGGGGCTTACGGATTTCTGAGATTTTCCATACCTATGTTCCCTGATGCGACAAAGTTTTTTATGCAACCCATGCTGATACTGTCTGTTATAGCAATTATATACGGGGCACTGGTCTGTCTGGCCCAGAAAGACTTAAAGAGGCTTATTGCATATTCCAGCGTCAGTCATATGGGTTTTGTAACGCTCGGCATATTTGCACTTAATTCACAAGGGATGGAAGGCGGAATCCTTCAGATGCTTAATCACGGCATTATTACAGGGGCGCTGTTTCTTATGGTAGGGATCATTTATGAAAGAACGCACACGAGGGTTATTGCTGATTACGGCGGGTTTGCAACACTGGTGCCCTGGTTTGCAGGGCTTTTTATAATACTCACATTTGCCTCCATCGGTCTGCCCGGCACTAATGGTTTCATTGGAGAATTTTTAATATTGTTTGGAGCCTTCAAGGCACAGAAGCTTTACGGGGCGCTGGCCGCAACAGGAGTTATCCTTGGAGCCGGATATATGTTATGGCTTTATCAGCGGGTCTTCTGGGAAAAGGCAAACCCGGACTGGACTTCAGCTTCTCATGCTGTGCGGGATTTAAATCTGAGAGAAGTAATCACGTTGCTCCCTCTGTTCATTCTGATTTTCTGGATAGGGTGTTATCCTGAAACCTTTTTAAGTTATATGCATTCATCAGTAGAACACTTACTTGAAAATATTAACAAGCCCGCTGCTGCTGGGCCGGAAGACCTGATAGCACAGCGCATCCTGGAGATTTTCTGATGAAGACAGCAAATTATTTAGTTGAGATTACCATGCTCATGCCTGAGCTCACGATGATGTTTATGGCTTTGATACTGCTATTGCTGGATCTTGTTGTCAAAAAGAAAGAAGTCCTCGCAGGCGTGGGTATTTCCGGAATCCTTGTAGCAATATACGGCACTTATAAGTTGTTTGTATTCACCGAGCCTCAGAGCGCCTTTGCGGATATGTTTGTGCTGGATGGATATTCCAATTTCTTCAAGCTGATCTTTTATTTCAATATTATCCTGACCATGCTGATTTCCCTGAAATATATGTCAATAGAAAAGGCCTCTTTCGGAGAATACTATGCACTGCTGCTTTTCTCCACTACCGGCATGATGATAATGGCGTCTGCCTCTGATCTTATAACCCTGTATCTCGGACTTGAATTGATGGCGCTCTCCACATACATCCTTGCAGGACTTTTAAGGAAACAGCCGCGTTCAAATGAGGCGGCCTTAAAATACTTTTTCCTTGGCGCTTTCTCTTCGGCGTTTCTGCTTTATGGAATCTCTCTGACATACGGCCTCACAGGCACAACCAATCTTAAAGGAATAGCCGCTGCATTACAGACCCTGAATATTCTTGAAAGCCCGGTAGTCTTCCTCGGGCTGATTTTTCTGATAGCTGCATTTGCCTTCAAGGTTGCGCTCGCCCCTTTTCATATGTGGGCGCCTGACGTATATGAAGGCGCTCCAACTTCTGTCACTGCATTTATGTCCGTAGGACCCAAGGCCGCAGGCTTTGCAGTCATGGGAAGGGTATTATTTGAAGCCTTCGGAGGAATGCATTTACAATGGAACAGCATCCTGATACCTCTGGCCATTATTACAATGGCAGTTGGGAGCATCAGCGCACTTGCACAGACTAATATAAAGAGGATGCTTGCTTACAGCTCCATTGCACATGCAGGGTATATGCTGCTTGGAGTTATCGCAGGCACCCCGGGGGGGCTTGCAAGCATGGTCAATTATCTGATGATATACATGTTCATGAACATTGGCGCCTTTGCAATAGTTATCATGCTGAGAAGGGAAGGGTTTCAGGGTGAAAATCTTGACGATTACACGGGGCTTGCAAAGAGCCATCCGCTGGCCTCCGCATTGATGCTTATCTTTATGTTTTCTTTAACCGGCATTCCGCCGACAGCCGGCTTCATCGGAAAGTTTTATGTATTTATGGAAGCCATCAATGCCGGCTATACATATCTTGCGGTCATTGCGGTTGTGTTCAGCGTTATTTCGGCCTTCTTTTATTTAAGAGTTGTTATGAATATGTATATGAAAGATCCAAAAGAAGAAGTAACACTCACTACAACTTCTTCCCTGAATTTAGCTCTTGCAATTACAACGGTAATGGTTATACTTATTGGCGTCTTCCCCTCATTCCTGCTTAATTTAGTGAGAACTTCAATTTTGGGCTAACCCACATTATTCATAAATCTGGAGGAAGTGTGGCTCAAAAACATATTGCGCGATACCTTAGCGACAACAGAACAAATACCCTATGTAAATTTAAGACTCAAAATTCAACATTTAAAAATCTTATCGCTTTCAAGATGAAGGGCAGTACTTTTTATTTTACCTTGCCTAAGTTACGTCATTAGAAAAATGTCATTTATGAAAATTCTGAAACAATCTGCCATATCTGATAAAAGATATTAAATAAGGAGATGCTATGACTCTTTCTGAATATCTTTATGAAAACTTTTACAGGAAAAACTTTACCAGGACATGGTCCAAATTGCGAGGAGGGGTATTATTGGCATTTTTAAATATTCTGCTGTTCTTATTCTTAATGCCGATAGGCGGAGTATATCCAGCAATGGCAGACTGGGGCATCTGGTTATACAGGCTTGCAGGAATAAATATTCAGCCGCCGTGGGGCACTTTGGAATTGCCGCATTTGAGCATAATAAGTGTGTTGAATTTCGGTTTAATACTGGGTTTTTTTTCATCAGCGCTCTTAACCAGGCAATTCAAGGTCAGAAAAGATACCATTTCCGGATATGCCCAGGGATTTATCGGAGGGGCGTTCATGGGCATAGGCAGTTTTCTGGCCGGCGCCTGTATTATAGGCGGTTTTTATTCAGCAATTATGTCCTTATCATTAAGCGGGTTCTATATGATGGCAGGTTTACTTATTGGCGGATATTATGGTGGAAAAATGTTGATGTGGCAGGGGCGCAAAAAGGCTGAAAAGCTGATAGCTGAAATTAGAATAGTGCCAAAAAGTTCAGTCGGGATTGAGAAAGAATACAAATCCAGGCAACCAGCAATAGGGATTCTCCTCACGATTATTCTGGTCGCTGCATCTTCAATTTATTTCTTAGCGGGGAAGAATCTACATGGAGGGATAATGCTTTTTGGCGCGGCCTTTGGCCTTGTCATTCAAAGGTCTGCATTTTGCCTTTGTGGTGCATTCAGAGAAGTGTTTACAACAAAGAAGAATGAAACCATGCGTTCCCTTATGATCAGTCTTGTAATAGGAGTCATCGGATTTACTATTATTAAGGCAAATGGATTCCGGCCTGCAGATATGTTTGTTCTTCCGGCAGGCTGGCACAGCGTTATCGGAGGGGCCCTATTCGGGTTTGGCATGGTCATAACCGGAGGTTGAGCAGTTGGAATTATCGGCAGGTCTGCCGAAGGATATATCAGGCACTGGTTTGCAGTTCTTGGAGCCATGCTTGTTGCAGGCTTATGGGTGCCGCTTTACGGTTCCCAGGTTGGAACCGGCAAGCTTTATGGAACACCTGTGTTCCTGCCCGATAAGTTTGGCTGGGGAGGGGCTTTACTCATCACTTTATCAATTATCATACTTTTTTATTTCTTTATTGCATGGATTGAGTTCAGAAAGAAAAAGGTCAGAAAGAAAGGGGGTGCAATAAATGGGTGAGCATTTTGAAGTAGATATAAGAAATACGATGTGACCATATCCAAAATATGTAATTCCACAAGTTTTGGAAAAACTTGCAAACGCAGAAAAAGGCACAGTAGTAGATGTCTTAGTTGACTGTCCATCTGCAATAGATGAAATACCAGGGATATTCAGCGGGGAAGGATATACGGTAAATACAACTCAGATTGCCGATGGTGAGTACAGGATAAGGGCGGAAAAATAGAGCAGATTGTCAGTACTTCCTCATATGTAATACTCTAAACTGAGAAGGACAAATAACAATGGGCTATAGAATACTGGCAGTTGATGACGACCGGGACATATTGAAAGTCCTCAAGGCAAACCTCCAGCTTCATGGATATGAAGTTGATACAGCCGACACATGGACCAGGGCACAAGGGATGATAATTGAAAACCTGCCGGATCTCATACTCCTTGACATGATGCTGCCTGACGGCAACGGGATAGAGATATGCCGCAATCTGAGAAAAGACCATCTGCAATTACCCATCATAATGCTTACAGCCAGGGACAAGATATCTGATAAAGTCATCGGGCTTGAAAGCGGCGCTGATGATTATGTAGTAAAGCCCTTTGAAACCCTGGAACTGATTGCAAGGATAAAGGCCTGCCTCAGAAGGGCTGTGCCGCAGGCTGTAAAAGAAGAGGTGTGCATAGGCCATATTAAAGTTGATTTCAGGAAACACCTTGTTACAGTCTCCGGGAAAAAAATTGATCTTACGCCTAAGGAATATGAATTGTTATGTTATTTTATTTCCCACCGCGGGGAGGCTCTAAGCAGAGATACAATAAGAAAGGCTATATGGAAAGGCTCTCAGATTTATTCCTGGAGCCGGGTGATTGATGTTCATATACAGCATTTGAGACAAAAAATCGAGAAAGACCCTTCAAACCCCAAATACCTTCTCACCGTTTCCGGCGCCGGCTACATGTTTAAGGAATAGGACTCTCTTCATCAGCACCTTCAACGCTGTAGTATGCAAGATGAACATTTCTTACGCCGTTGAGATCCTTCAGTGGTTCAAAGTCATTTTTTATCTGAGCTATCGTCTCTCTTTCGATAAGGAAAATTATCTTTGCATTATTAACCTCGTTGACCTCTATGTTCCTCATCTTCAGCTCTGCTATAACATTCTCTACATCAGTTGAATCGTTTGCTTCAATAAATCCACTTGCAATAACCATATTACCTCTCTGTAAAATAGCAATTAGCGTGCAGCATGCAGGTCTACACGCTGCACACTGCACGCTATTATTTTATTTACTTTGCTGCTGTCTTAGCTGCCAGCGCATCATTGATAATCTTTATTCCCTTCTGGGATTCGTCAACAGATCTTGTGAGCGATTCCCGGGCCATATCAGGATTATGGAAACCGTCAGAGTTTTCAGCAGTCCAGAATTCCCAGAGAATGTGTGCTCTCAGATGATTGTCCTGCGCCTTCTTGATGGTTTCTTCGTCAAGGCCTGCTTTCTTACCTTCAACTATCTTGTCAATTAAAGCCGATAGCCAGAACTCGTCTCAACCTTTACAGGTTTTTCGGTCTGCACCATCTTCTTGGTTTGTGCAGTATCCATCTCTGCAGCAGTGCCTGAACAGTAAAATACAACTGTCAGGATGACTGCGACTGTTGCTGTAACCAGCAGGTAATGCATCTTTTTCATTTAAACTTCCCCCTTTTCTTTAGATTTTTTTGAGATTAATAAGATGAATTCCCTCAGAGCAAAACTTCGGAGAATTCTTTTAATTAAAGATTAGCAGAGTGTTTTGTAAATGTGCAGTTAATGTTTGTTAAGATTGTGTAAATTTCAGCCCGGATTATTCATGGCCAACTCTGTTCCAATGGTTGCAGACAAGAAGACAGGGGATAGAGATTAGGGGATAGGGGGTAAATAAAAAACAAAAAACGGCTTAAGCTGGTCGTTAGAAGCTTTTTGTTATTTAATGATTATGGGTATGCTTTTCTTCATTCTTTCTAATGATGTAATATGCAATTAAAATTGCTATAATGCCGCCGCCAAACAGGATAATAGCGCTTTTATAGTCATGTTATCCATTGTTATTCCTAATTGTGTTTCTTTTTCGGTTCGTGTGTAAATGCCCATGCAAAATATATAAAAATTATCCCTATAATTATAGCGCCAACAAGTTCAATCATTTATTACCTCCAGTTGCTCTATGTGATTTCTTAATCTATTGTTTAAGACAACGACATAGGAAACAAAGATCGTCTCCGATATGACACCTAAGATAAACAATGCTATATTTAATGGATATTGCATGTTTTTATATAATAATCCAACTAATCCGCCTGTCAGTAAAATGATAATTGTTACCGTAATTTTCAATTTTTCTAAATCGACCTTAAGTTTCTCTTTCATTATTTCCCTGCTGTTATTACCCATGTCCCTGTAATGAAAATAGCAGAATTAAAGCGAATTGTCAAAACAAAAAAAGGCGCCCCGGTTTCCCGGGACGCCTTTTGTAACGTACAGTTAACGTGTTAGAACTTTAAGATAACGCCGTGTCTGACTGCGTAAGGATTGTCAGGATCTTCGTCTGCACCAACTGCAGCGGCATTCTTGTAAAGATCGCCAGCCCAGAGGTAACCAGCCTCAATATAGTAAACGAGGTTGGTGTCAATCTGGTATTCAACTTTAGCATCAAGTTCTACACCGATCTTCTTGGAATCCAGATCGTCTGCATCACTGATTTTCTTGGCAGCCCTTAAATAGTAGAGATCGCCGCCAACTTTTAAATCAGGATTAACTTTTGTAGAAGCGCCGGCCTTTAAATACATTGTATTTGAAAGACCAGTATTTTTTGTTGCTGCATCTTCTGCGCCAGGCACTCTGTATTCATAAAGATAGGTGAATTTCTGCTGGTCGCTCAGGAAGTTCTGAAAGCCTTCATTCTTATCGTCTGAGTCAATCTTGTCACCGCTTCCATAAGCGCCTTCTACAGTAACATTAACATCGCCAGCCTTTGCATCTACACCAAGCAGGACTGCATAGCCTTTGAATTTAATGTCATCTGCTGTGTCACTATCTTTCATGCTACCATTCTGAATTTCTACATCACCTCTTACCTTCACACCTGCTACATCTGAGCTGCCTCTTACACCGATGTTCCATAAGTTCAAACCTTTTTTATAAGCAGTTGAGGCATTAGAAGATTCTCTGTCACGCCAGTAGGTGACGTCGCCGCTCAGTTTTACCCCGCCCATTGAGGACTCAGCGCCGAGTATATATGCATCAGCATCATCACTGTTTGCTGTTGCGCCGCCTTCATGGATCTTAAATGTAGAAAGAGATACCTCTGTTCCCTCTGCAGGAGACATCCAGAAAACTATTCCATCATCACCGAACTTGGTGTGGTCAAAGAACAAGCCATTGCCAAGCGCTGCAAGCATATGTCCTGCCTTAACACCCATACCTGAACCAAACTGGTGTGCGATATAACCCTGGCGGAGATATAAAGAGGTGGGCTTGGTATTGTTGCTACCCCATGTATAAGTATCGCCAGATGAACCAGTCTCAAGCTCTACAAGTCCCATGGTGTTTGGAGATAAGGTTGCCTTAACACTTAATCTTGCTCTCTCATCGTACTTTGCTGATGTGTCAGCGGCTTCCTCAAAGAAATCAAGGTTCTTTGCATAATCGCCTCTTACTCTTAATTCACCGGCGAGTTCGATCTGGGATTTCCCTGATTTTACAACTGCGGGTGCATATTCATAAGCCTTTGTTCCGTGCAGTGCAAATGCTGAAAAGGCAAAAGCCATAACGAGCATCACACTTAGTAATACTATTGCTAACTTCTTCATTCAATTCCTCCTTTTTAAATAGTTTAAATATTTTATACTAAAACTCCTCTCCCGACCCTTCGGGATACCGGATGATTATTTTTTCTCTCTATCACCCCCTTTTATAAAAAAATCCGAAATCCGAATTTCAAAATACGAAACAAATTCATTTGACGTTGCGTGTCCCTGATTCTTAGGTTAAATTTATACCATTACAACCAGTAAATGTCAAGAAACTTGTGCGTGACATTTATCAACAACAAGTACTAAAACTTACAAAGAACTATTTGTAACAATAAATATATAGCAAATCTTATGCTAATGTAGCGTGTAGCGTATAGCGTGTAGCGTTTATAAAGAAAAAACAAAGAGTTAGCTTCTCTAACCCCTAATCCCTAATCCCTAACCACTGCCTTTAATTGTGTTGTTAATGCAATTGCAGTGATGTAAAAAAAACACTATATCTTATCTACATCTGATGCATTAATCGTAAGCGCTACGCCCTGACGCAGTACATCTACTGAAAGCACAAGCAGATGTTTATCCAGTTTTTCAACAAGGATTCCTTCAATGCCATATAAAGGGCCCTTGATTATGCGTACTCTCTGACCTTCGTTCAGATATGGGTAAGGGTCGAGGGCTTCTTTGTTTTCTATAAGTTTTTGCAGACATACTATTTGTTCATCTGGTATGGGCGCAGGCTCCCCCGGCAGCGTGCATAATATCCTGACAACGCTCTTGACTTTCAGGACATTCAACATGCTTTGGGAATCTTTTGGAATGCGAATAAACAGATAACCCGGGAAGAGAGGAAATGCAATGAGTTTCTTCCTGTCTTTCCACTTCCGAAGCCTTTCAACAGCCGGAAGAAAAGCCTCAACGCCTTTGAGCTTCAGTCTCTCAAGGACCTGAAATTCATGACGTGAACGAGTATGGACCGCATACCATTTTTTAGGGAATGTATTAGTGTGTTCCATATATTGAAATTTAATGTTTGATTAATTCAGATTGGTTTGTCATCCCCGTCGGTAGGGGCAGACCTATGTGTCTGCCCTGGTAAAGGGCGAACACACAGGTTCGCCCCTACATAATTACGCAGTGGCCTGCGGCGCTGCCTGCTGAGTCTCTTCTCCTTTTTCTTTATAAATCTCTGTGATGCTCGTAACCTTTACTCCAGCAGCCTGAAGGGCCTTTTGAATGTCAACGGCTTTTGCGTCCTGAACTTTCAGCATATAATTGATGTCCATTGTAACCTCCCTTTTATTTTTAACCACAGAGACACTGAGACACAAAGAAAGACTTTCTCTGAAAAAAACAAGATCGTCATTCCCGAGGCAGCAATCGGGAATGACGGGATTTTCATAAGTATTTATTTTAAATTTTACTCCGTGCCTCTGTGTCTCTTGGTTTGCATTTAAATTTTAAAAAGTTTATACCAAGCTAACTTAATTAATCAATTCTGAAATCGGCACCACCATAATTTCGCTATTGTCTTTCAATGTCTTCCGGAGAAACTCCATGGTGTTCTTCCTCGGATGGGCCAGCAGGATTGCAAAACCTTTCCTGTGTGCAAGGGCCATCAGTTTTTTCCACTGATTTTCTATCTCAGCAGGGGTGTCTCTATCGTCAAGAAATATATCTCTCGAGAGTGAATATACACCCTGTGTCTTTGCCAGTTGGAAACCAGTTGATTCTGGAGACGTCAGGCTGTCAAGAAAAAATAATTTCCTGTTTTTCAGTTCTGAAATAAGGACGCGCATTGCACGTTCATCCTGAGTAAACGCAGACCCCATGTGATTGCTTACCCCCTGAGCGTGCGCAATGGAATCAATATCTTTATTGAGAGTGTCAGAGATTTCCTTATCAGTCATCCAGATATACAAACCGCCTTCACCAAGTTTGTAGGATTTTTCTGCTTCCATCGGTATATGGGCTATAATGTCATGTCCGAGTTTATGCCCCTCTTCTGCAATCCATGATGAGTAGGTCTGCTGAGGAAGGATGGAAAGTGTGATGCGGGCTTTTAAATTAAAGACTTCTTTTGCCGCATCCTTATTCGGGCCCAGGTCGTCAATAACAATTGCCACTTTTGGTTTGGAGGGTTCAGGCAAAACCGTTTCGGCTTTTTTGTCTGGTTTTGTTATGCGAGGAGGGGCCTTCGGCTTCTTTTCTTTTCCGAATTCTTCGTAAAGGGAGAAAATTGCGACGATGATAAAAAGAAGAATGAGAATGAAGTGATGTTTACCTTTTTTTGATTTGCGCAAAGTTTTGCTCCTGACGACTTAATAATCCTGATTTCAAAAAATCCGAAGCTCGAAACACGAAATTCGAAACAAATACAAATGACCGAAACTCCGGGTTTCGTATTTCGATATTCGGATTTCGAATTTGGTTTTCACTGGCTCATGTCAAATACTTCCGCTCCTTCAGGCGGCGTAAATACAAAAAGGGCGTTGTCAAGGCCGGGATTATTCTCCACATCAAGGAGTTCAATAGTAATGACATTTCCATATATATCTGAAACCTTGAGCATTTTTATTGGAAATTTCCTTTGTGCGGTCCTGACAATTATTTCACGGACTGCGCCTGATGATTTCCTGGGCTTGAGACTTAACTTGTCCTCATCTATAAGCGCTATTTCAAAATCGGCAGCAAGATTGTCGAAACTGTTTAACAGCGCAATAGGAATTTGAGAATAAGCCTCCTTGCTGAATTTTGATTTAAGGGCCTGATTGCGTGATTTTTTGTATATCCACGTATCATTGCCGGTTATAAAGATCTTTTCATCCCTTGGCGCTTTATAGGACCACATGATGCGGTCAGGTTTTTTCATGAAAAATGTTCCTGAATATATTTCCGTCTTTTCAAGATCCTTAAGATAGCTGGTCTGATTAAAAGTTCCTTTGAGGTCTTTTATCTCGGAGAATTTCTTTTGCAGGTCCTTGACAATGTCGTCAACGGTTGCAGCGTAAACAAGAGTGAAGAGTGAAGAGTGAAGAGTTAGGAGTAACAAGAAGAAAATAAAAAACTTCTTAACCCCTATTATCTGACTCCTGACTCTTAACTCCTGACTCTTAACTCTCATTTCTTCCTCCAAAGTATTTCCCTCGGCTTTCCTGCTTCACCGGGAGGGCTGACTATGCCATCTTCTTCAAGCATTTCCATAATCCTTGCTGCGCGATTGTATCCGATTTTCATCCTGCGCTGTATATATGAAATTGTCGCCTGTCCCGTGGAAAGAACTATGTCCTTTGCCTGCTGATAGAACTCATCCCGGTCATCGAGACTTTTTTCCTCCTGTGATTCGATTGAAATTTCTTCAAACAATGTGTAATCGGGTCCACCCTGGGCCCTTATGAAATCAACAACATTCTTTATCTCTTCTTCACTTACATAGGCGCCGTGAATTCTCTTTATCTTTTTGCCGGGACTGACAAAAAGCATGTCGCCCTTGCCCAGCAATTGATCTGCTCCGTATGTATCGAGGATTATCCTTGAGTCCAGCTTCGACGACACCTGAAAGGAAATTCTGGATGGGAAGTTGGCCTTGATTATTCCCGTGATAACATCAACCGAAGGTCTTTGTGTTGCAAGGATTAAATGTATGCCGGCAGCGCGCGCCATCTGTGCCAGACGCGCAATAGAATCCTCCACCTCATGCCCGGATGCAAACATGAGGTCTGCAAGTTCGTCAATGAAAATAACGATATATGGAAGTGGTTCCTTCTCGGCAATTTCGGAATTCGAATTTCGGGTTTCGATATTTTTGTTATAGGCCTCGATATTTCTTGCTCCTGATTCTGCAAGAAGCCTGTATCTTCTTTCCATCTCAAAGACAAGCATCTTCAGGGCATTTGAAGCTTCCTTCGGTAAAGTGATAACGGGCATGAGCAAATGGGGAATTTCCGAGTATGCGGAAAGCTCCAGCATCTTGGGGTCTATCATGAGCATCTTAACCTCTTGGGGAGTGGCTCTGTAAAGAAGACTCAGCACGATGCTGTTCATTCCCACGCTTTTGCCTGAACCAGTCGCTCCCGCAATAAGCAGGTGCGGCATCTTGCTCAGATCAGCAGTGAGCGGAATTCCAAAGATGTCTTTGCCGAGTGCAATAGTTAGTTTTGAAGGACTCTTCCTGAATGCATCGGAAACGATCAGGTCTTTCAGAAAGACATCTTCCCTCTCCTGATTAGGCACTTCTATCCCGAGTGTGGATCTGCCGTGTATCGGTGCAATGCGGATGCTGTGGGCCTTCATGGCCATGGTCAGGTCTTCTGAAAGTGACATGATTTTGTTTATCTTGATACCCGGGGCCGGTTCAAACTCAAACATCGTTACTATAGGCCCTGGCGATACGTATGTGATTTTCCCTTCGATTGAATAGTCCTGAAGTTTTTTCTCAAGCAGTTCGGACTGCTGCAATAATTCTTCCTTTGTCGGTCTGGCTTTCGACGGGGAAGAGTCCTTTAAAAGATCAATACCCGGAAGCACATAAGCACCGCTGAATTTTGTTTTTTTAACCGGTTGCTGCATTGGCGCAGTTTCTTCCGGCGGTGCAAGCGGAAGCAATTCCTGGATAGCAGGTATTGCCAGTTCCTCTGCCGGTTCTGCTACTTCCGGCTGATTCAATATTTCTGTAGCTATGTCATCTGTCTTTATCTGCGGCTGTTCCTTCTCCGTCTCTTTCACTTTTCCTTTATCTTTCTCTCTTGCCTTCGCAAGGGCCTGCGCACTGAAAAGGACCTTGCTCTTTGTCTTTCTCGCAAGATCAGCAACGGAGAACTGGATAATATACATCAGGGAAATAAGCGTTAAGGTTCCAAATAGCAGCAGAGAACCGAGCGATGAGATGATTCTATTTGTGAATTCCGTAATCAAAACTCCTGCAGCGCCTCCGGAAGGGCCGCTGAAAAGAAGTGTGAGAAGTGACGAGGAGGACATTGTCAAAATACCTATTGCGATAAAAAGCATAAGCGGTCTTTGATTTGCCGCCCAGCCAAAAACTTTTCTTACTCCATAGAGCAGAAAGACAACAGGCACTATATAAGAAGAAAGACCGATACTCTGAAGAAGTATCTCTGACAGATTGGCTCCAAAACGTCCAAGCCAGTTTTTCAGTTCGTAAGTATTATGAGTGAAAAGGGATTGATCCCAGGGATTATGGCTTAAGAGGCTGATAACTATAACAAGGCCTGTAACAATAGTGAGGATGCCGATAATCTCATCTTTTATCCTGCCCTCCTGCTCCATATTGCCAATATGATAACAAAAGTCAGTAAAAAACAGTAATAACATATGGAATTTTGATATACTCTATATAATTTAATCTGTACCTTGAGGAAGTGTGGCTACGTCCTTTATAAAATTTATGTTATTAATCATTAAATGTTTAATCTCTCTTGGCAGCTATGGCAGACTGTTTCAGAATTTCTATAATCGACAAACTACATATTACATTTTTGCTCCAAACTGTTTTTCTTGTTTCTTCTTATCTAATCCCTACTCCCTACCCCCTAATCCCTTTTCAAAGGTGTCGTATAGAAATTCTTTCACAGCCCCCCATAGCTGCATAGTATTCACCATGAATAATCTGAATTATTAATATTGAAAGGAGACCGACATGGCTTTCCCGATTCACAGGCCGCGCAGGCTAAGACTCAATAAAACTATCAGAAATATGGTAAGAGAAACCCTTCTTACCCCCAATGATTTTATATACCCGCTCTTTGTCACTTTCGGCAAGGGGGTTAAAAAGAAAATATCCTCCATGCCCGGATGTTTTCAGATGTCAGTGGATGAAATTGTCAAAGAAGCACAGAGCGCTTACAAGCTTGGCATTCCCGCTATCATTCTCTTCGGCATCCCGGAACACAAGGATGAAAAGGGCACGGAAGCATATAATCCAAAAGGTGTTGTACAGAAAGCAATCAAGGCGATAAAAGACAAAGTTCCGGACCTCGTCGTAATCACAGATGTCTGTATGTGCGAGTATATGAGCCACGGTCACTGCGGCATCGTAAAGAAAGGACAAATATTAAATGACCCCACACTCGAGCTTCTTGCAAAGGAAGCTTTATCGCATGCCCGAGCCGGCGCTGACATAGTTGCGCCGTCTGACATGATGGACGGGCGCATCATGGCAATAAGAGACCTTCTTGATGCAAACGGTTTTAAAGACATGCCGATAATCAGTTATGCAGCAAAATACTCCTCTGCATTTTACGGGCCCTTCAGAGAGGCTGCTGAATCAACTCCTTCTTTTGGAGACAGAAAATCTTACCAGATGGATCCGGCAAACAGGAGAGAGGCCCTGAAGGAAGTCGCTCTCGATATAGAAGAAGGAGCAGATATTGTAATGGTGAAACCTGCATTGTCATATATGGATATAATTTCTGATGTGAAAGACACCTTCGACGTCCCTGTTGCAGCATATAACGTGAGTGGAGAATACTCAATGGTCAAGGCTGCAGCAAAGATGGGATGGATAGATGAGAAAAAAGTCATGATGGAAATACTAACTTCTCTGAAACGCGCAGGCGCAGATATGATACTCACGTATCATGCAATGGAGGCAGCGAAGGAACTGGAAAAATAAATGGAACTCTCTCTTACTTCCGGTAAAAAGATAGCATGTGCGGCTGACACCTCCATTCTTGAAGCCCTCAAGAAAGCCGGCATTTACCTCACCTCTTCCTGTGGAGGCAAGGGCACGTGCGGCAAGTGCAAGGTGCTTGTAAAATCCGGCAATGTTATTTCCAAATCCAGGATTAAACTCTCTCAGGATGAAATAGACAAAGGCTATGTCCTGGCCTGCAAAACCTTCCCTGCTGAAGATGTCATTATGGACATACCGAAGGAATCAATGCTTGTAGTTGAAGGCCAGGTCGTCACCGGAAAATCAAAAGACCTGCTTGCACTTCTGCATTCAACAGGCACAGCCATAGACCCTCTTACAGGAAGGATTGTCCTTGCTCTTCCGCTGCCGACACTCGATGACAACATAAGCGATCTGGAAAGGCTAAGGCGTGAACTCATGTCAAAAGGCATGGGCTGCCTGAGGGTCCCTTTCAGATTTACGCAGGACCTCGCAAAAATCGTGAGGAAGGAAAACTGGCAGGTCACTCTCTGCACCATCCATACGGAGGACTGCGAAGAAATCATACGCATCACACCGGGCCACAAAAAAACTCCGCAGTATGGAGTTGCAGTGGATATCGGCACAACAACTGTTGTCGTATTCCTTATTGATCTGACAACCGGACATCTCGCAGATGTGGCCTCAACATACAACTCGCAAATACGCTTTGGCGACGACGTCATTACAAGGATTGTCCACGCCACTGAACACAATAAGCTGAAGGAATTAAATCATGCAGTCGTGTCTGACATCAATACTGCACTAGTAGCAATAAGAAAGGCCCATCATATTGACGTAGAATCCATAGACTGTTTTGTGGTTGCAGGCAATACGACAATGACGCATCTTTTTCTTGGATTAGACCCGGAGGCCATCCGGGAAGAGCCGTATATCCCGACTGCAAACACATTTCCCCTCGCATTTGCCGGGGAGCTGGGACTGAAGGCAAATCCCAATATCCCTGTATATGCATTTCCCTGTGTAGCAAGTTATGTAGGCGGAGATATTGTAGCCGGAGTGCTCGCAACCCAGCTTCACAAAAAACAGGAACTCTGCATCTTCATTGACATAGGAACTAACGGCGAGATAGTTATAGGAAATTCTGAATGGCTCGTATCAGCGGCCTGTTCCGCCGGTCCCTGCTTTGAAGGAAGCGGCATCAAATGCGGAATGAGGGCTACAGAGGGGGCCATTGAGAACGTAACCATCAACCGTGAAACGCTTGATGTTGAGATTAAAATAATAGGCGATAACGACACCAAACCGATTGGCATATGCGGCTCCGGAATGATTGACGCAATTGCAGAAATGTTCCTCGCCAGAATAATTGACCCAAAAGGAAAGCTGCAGAAGGAAGCGTCAAGCAGAGTAAGAGAAGGCGAAGACAGCCTGGAATTCGTAATTTATTCCGGCGAAGGAAGGGACCTCGTGCTTACAGAGCCGGATATAGAAAATATCATCAGAGCCAAGGCCGCAATATATGCCGGCTTCTCCACCCTTTTGAAAGAAGTGGGATTTACATTTAATGACATACAAAAGGTTTACATTGCAGGCGGTTTCGGCAAATTTCTCGATATAGAAAAAGCCGTCATGTTAGGGATGCTTCCGGAGCTGGCAAAAGAGAAATTCCAATACATGGGCAACACGTCCGTCACAGGGGCATATCTCTGTCTGCTTTCCAGAAATCTGCGCTCAGAGGCAGAAGAAATTGCAAGGCGGATGACCTATGTTGAACTTTCTGTCTCCAGTTCATTTATGAATGAGTATATCTCCGGGCTCTTTATACCGCATACAAATATTGACGCCTTCCCAGGTGTAAAGAAGCTGATGGAAAAATAAGGCGACAACAGAAGCGCCGGGCTATACCACTTTAAAAGTCGATATTCTGTCCCTTAATTTCCCCTCTACTTCTGTAAGCTCCGATACGAGCTTGATCGTTTCCTCGGAGGATTCATGGGTATTTTTTGCGATCACCGATACATGCTGTATATTAGTGGCAATCTCATCGGACGCAGCAGACTGCTCCTCTACAGCCGCGGCAATCTGTATTATCAGGTCATTGACTTTAGTTACATTTGTCATAACTTCATCAAAGGATTGATTGACGTTGGACATTGAGACAACTGCCGACTGGGAACTTTTTTGTATGTCCTCTATTATTGATTTTATCTCCGCGCTTGCCTTCGTGGTCCTTTCAGCAAGTTTCCTTACTTCCTCCGCCACCACAGCAAAACCCTTCCCGTGCTCGCCTGCGTTGGCGGCCTCAATCGCCGCGTTTACCGCAAGCAGATCGGTCTTATTGGCTATATCATTTATGAAGCTTATGACCTCACCGATCTTTGCGCTCTTTTCGCTCTGTTCATAGATCGTATTTGTTGTCTCCTTTACGACCCCCCTGCTTTCATTCACTATAGTGTTAGCCTGTTTCGACAACTCGCTTGCATTGGCTGCCGACCTCGCTATCTCTGAGATGGTGGCCGTCATCTCTTCCGCAGCGGCGGCCACAGCCATGGCCTGAGATACCTGTTCCTGCACTTCATGTCCGGTCTGTCCGCTCTGGGCAGAGAGCGACGAGCCGATAGCGGAAAGCTCCGCCACGGCATTTGACACCTGTTTTATTAAACCGCGCACTCCGTCACAGGCCTTTCTTATTCCTTCGGCAAGCACGCCGACTTCATCTTTGTCGACACAGTCGATCGTCACCGTAAAATCCCCGGACGATATCTTTTCCATCTTTTCCGTCAGATGGCATACCGGTTTGAGTCTGTAATTCAGTATCAGCAGAATGAGACCACTCCCTGATAATAAACCCAGAATTCCAAGACCCATATAAAGGCGCTGGGTGGTTTTGATTTTATTCAGGGACTCTGTTATAGGCACCTTTACGCTTATTGCTCCCAGAACAGTTCCTTCTCTTACATTATGGCAACCCAGACAGTTTTTGCCCATATGATTTGACTTTGCCATATATGGAAATATCCCGCGAACATACTCTCCATCAAAGACTATCTTCTCTTGAGCTTTATCTATGACCTCTCTTTCAGCAGCATCTTTTGAATATTCGTCGACAGACGCTTTTCCGAAGTCTTTATCGAGAGTCTCGGCCCTTATAATCCGTACATCGGCCGCATAAGACATCTGGTCTATGAATAATCTTTTGCCTGTTTTAAAATCTCCATTAAGCATCATTGTAGTCATGGCATTTAAAACCGTATCTCTGTATCCTTTAAATGTTGTATTTACTACTTCATCGAGCACTATACTCTTTGTCCTGCTTGTTGTTATAATACTGGAAATTATTATCATTACAGATAACATCACAATTAAAGGGATTATAATCTTCCACTTCAGGGATATGTCTTTTAAATTCATCATATATTCCTCCTGGTCTATTTTTGTATTGCCGATAATATTTACGTTCTTATTGCAATAATCCTGAACTTCATTTACCAACGATTTTTCATTATTTCTTCTACATCGATCAGGAATGTGATCCTGTTGTTGAATATGGCAGAGCCGGAAACACCGTTTAATATCTTATCGGCCTCTTTATTAACAGATGGCTCCGGCAACTTCTTTATCCCCAACAGGCGTCCGACAAGGAGCCCTGCCTCCCTTCCGTTATCAGTCAGCACTACCATGTAATATTGATCAAATTCCATTTGAGCAGTGACGGCTGTAATAGAAGGGATAGTAGTTAGAGGGGTTATCCTGCCCCTGTATTGTATCATCAACCTTTCGCCGATCTCCTCTATATCCGTTTTATGTATGATCTCTATTTCTTTTATCTTTCTCGCCGGAATGGCATACTGCTCTTTATCGAAGTTGTCCACTAAAACAACATTGATGGCTGTTGCTTCTGCCTGTATCGCATCTTTATTTGCCGCGCTTTCAGCGTCTAACTGTCTCTCCGCCGTCTTTGACAATTTCATTAATGCGTCCACGTCTAATATAAAAGTAATCGAACCGTCTCCCAATATGGTGGCTCCGGACAAACCATATGGCTCGGTAATGCCCGCAAGACAGTCAAGGGGTTTTATAACGACCTCTTCCTGCCCGGATGTTTTATCAACTACCAGCCCCATCCTGAGCACGCCGTGCTTAATTACTACAATGATAACTTCTGCATCATTTTCATATTTGTGCGGAAGGTTAAACAGCTCGGACAATAAGACAAGCGGCATCAATTCATCCCTCATTCTGAATACCCTGTTGCCCCTCAGCATCTCTATCTCGCCGTATTTTATCCTGTGTGTTTCAAGTACATTTGACAGCGGTACAGTGTACCTTTGATCGGCTATGCTCACTATAAGGGTATCGAGAATAGCCAGCGTCAGAGGTATCTTCAGCTTTATTTCGGTGCCTTCATGAAGCTCGGAATCTATTACAATCTGTCCCCTTAGTTTTTCGATATTGGTCTTTACAACATCCATGCCGACCCCCCTGCCCGATGTTTCGGATACTGCTTTTGCAGTTGAAAAACCCGGGGCGAAGATAAAATCAAAGAGGGTCTGTTTTGAGAGTTTACTTGCCTCTGTTTCACTGATCATCTTTTTTTCAATTGCCTTTTTCTTCACAGCTTCAATATCAATGCCCCGACCGTCGTCTTCTATGCTGATAACGACATAGTTGCCTTCATAATATGCCTTCAGGTCAATGCGCCCCGCCTTTTGCTTGCCTGACTTTTCCCTTTCATCCGGCGATTCAATGCCGTGGTCCGCTGAATTTCTGATTATATGAGTCAGCGGGTCCCCTATGCCTTCTACAATATTTTTATCAATCTCCGTATCATCACCTGTTATGAAAAGTTCTATCTCTTTATTCATTTTTTTTGCAATGTCCCTGACTACCCGGCGGAACTTGTTAAACACTGTTGAAATGGGCATCATCCTGGTCTTCATTACTGCTATTTGTATTTCAGTTGTAAGATGATTCAGATAGCTGCCGGCCTCGGCTAAATCAAGGTTTATAGTCTCGTCATCAGCATACCTTCTTGAAAGAAGTCTGTGAAGCTGTATATTCCGGTTGCGCGAAAGTACAAGTTCGCCTACCAGGTTAAAGAGATAGTCCAACTTTTCTACGTTTATTCTTATTGAACGTATATCTTCCTTTTGGGCCTGAGGCTCTGAGATTGGAACCTGAGATTTAGGAACTACTGAAGGAATGACCGGCAGAACATCCTTCTGCGGACAAATCTCCGCTGCTGTTGTTGAAGTATTTGCCGGGTCCTGTTTTTCCGTTCTTGACTCCTCTTGTTTTGTCCCCGGTTCCTGATCTTTACTGATTATGTCTTCAAGCCTTGCCCTTATATCTTCCGTATTTATAGTTGAGTCTTTTTTATTTTCCTCTACATCTTTTAAGATCAGTTTTATGATATCAACGGCGTTTAATAATATATCCATTATGGACGGGGTGAGTATCAACTCTGATTTTCTGAGTTTGTTAAGCACGTCCTCTGTTCTGTGTGAAGTGAGCTCCAGATTCTTCAAGCCTATAAATGATGAAGCGCCCTTCATGGAATGGAATACGCGGAAAATATTATTCAGCAGCTCAGTATTGCCGGGTTCTTTTTCAAGGGTTATAAAATCAAGTTCGAGCCGCTGGATACCCTCTGTTGCTTCGGTCAAAAATCCCCTCATGATCTCGTCCATCATTACATCAACCGAAGCATCAACTGTATCTTTTTGTATTGTTTCTTCTGCAGCCATTTCTTTAAGCTTTGATCAGATTAATAATTTTGCCCTCAATTAATTCCGGAGGTTCTTTAAACTTGACACATGCATGCTTACCCGACTTGTCCTGTGCATTTATCGTACAGATAACCATCC
The DNA here is from genome assembly GCA_020723105.1 of Nitrospira japonica. GTDB lineage: Bacteria > Nitrospirota > Thermodesulfovibrionia > UBA6902 > UBA6902 > SURF-23. Next base: position 64,921 of record DYJL01000009.1, read on the forward strand.
CTTCCAACTGTATATCGTCCCTGACGACTTTAATCTCCGTTCCCATATTTATATGGTCTTCAACCTGAAGTTTGCAGCCGCCGAGAGATACATCCAGTATCCTGCAAGGTTTCCACTCCGGTCCCATGCCGTTACCGGCGGCGGAGAAAATCGCCAGCACATTTGGTGTTCTTCTTGTGTATTTCCTTTTTTCGTGATACTGCTGCGATTGTCCCTCGATATCAATTACACCTTCAGGGTCTATATGGACCAGCAGTTTATCCTCAAGGCGTTTAACTCCTACGATGTATTTTGCCTCTGCCTTTGATATTGTTGAGGGTGGTTTTTCCAGCTCATCATTATTGATATCCATAATTGTGCCTATTGAATCAACAAGCATACCTGTTATACGGCTTTTTATCGAAAGGATGATTACATTGTATCCCTGCTCAGCCCTGTCCCTGATCCTGAAGGCAACGGCTAAATCTATTACCGGGACAAGGTTCCCCCTAAGATTTACAAGCCCTTTTAGCCACGCAGGGGAATTAGGCACATAGGTGTTTTTGAGCTCTGAAAAAGGTTTTATCTCCTTCAGATGGCTTATGTCCATGCTGAAATGCTCAGAGCCCACCCTGAATGTTATGGCTTTAATTTTCCTCTCTCCTGTTTAAAAAGCATATATGTAATCTTACATATGCGACGGGTCCTGCTTATTCAGCTCTATATTAATATCGGTCAAAAAAACTTAAACTTGAATAGACTGTTTATAGACTCTCTCCTTTCCCCTCTTTGTTAAAGTGGGAAATGATAAGCCGCCCTTTGCAAGATTCGTAGCCAGCGTTATTCACAAATTCGGAGCAAGTGTGGCGAAAGAACATATTGTGCGAGACCTTAAATCGTGGCTCGTGCCCGTTGTCCGTGTCCGTTTTTTTTCAACACGGTCACGTTAACCGGACACGGTTCACGATAATCTTGATGTTATTAGTCATGCCTGCTCCGAAATAAAAGTTTATGAATAATCCGGGAAAGGGGATGGGCGGGGATTTCCGGGTTAATGATAATTACAGAGGGAGAGTAAGGATTACAGAAATTTATTAAGATGCTGCTATTTCTTATATCCTATTGCATTTACGAAGTGCACGAGCTTAAAGTCGTTATTGAAACCGAAGAGCGTCTCCGCGTGTCCTAAGAACATGTAACCGCCGGCTTTGAGGTTTTCAAAACATGTCTTTAGTACCTTCTGTTTTGACTCCGCATCAAAATATATCAGCACATTGCGGATTAAAAGCAGGTCGATTCCCTTATATTTCCTGCAGCTTTCGTAATCCATAAGATTACATTTCTCAGGGATTACCATTGCCTTTATATCGTCTCTTATTTCATACCTGTCGCTGTCAATGTGTCTGAAATACCTCTGCCTTATATCAGGGCTCATGTTCCTCATCGAATAACCGCTGTATATGCCTGTCCTGCAGCTCTTAAGGACATCTTCGTTGATATCAGTGGCGATTATCCTGACAGTCCATTTGCTTAATTCACTTTTCAGATGCTCGGCAAACATAATAGCGATAGTGTACGCCTCTTCTCCTGAAGACGATGCAGCGCTCCATACCCGCACTTGCCCGAACCCGAGGACTTTGTTAGTCTTTATTATTTCAGGAATAACATTTTTTTCAACCGCAGAAATGAATTTCCTGTCACGGAAAAAACTGGTCTCATTTACGGTTATCGCGTTAAAGAGATTATTCAACTCGTCCGAACTGTTATTGAAGCTGCCGAGGTAATTTATATAGTTGAAGATATTGCCGCAGCCTGTATCACTCAATCTTTCTTTTATCTTTATCTCAAGCTGAAAACGATTCTTTTCAGTAAAAAATATGCCGCTTCTCTTGTATATATATTCTCTCAGGGAGTTGAATTCGTCGTCGGCAAGTTTATAACTTCTATCCATTTATAATCTTTTCCATCTCGAATATCTCATTGTCTGCCCGGTCCAGATCCATTACAAATCTTGCCATATCAAGATCACCTATATGAGGGTTCTTGTCCCTGACAATCTCAAATGCGGGAGTCCCGGTTAATATAATCCCCCTCATGTCCCCGCCGAAACCAAAACCTTTGAGCCTTGCTATTTGGTCTGCTAAAGAAATAACGGCGACTAATTCCCTGTACTCTTCCGATGCGTCCCTTACCAAATGATGGTATGCCGCAGTCTCGATAAACATCCGCGGCAATTTCCATTTTTCCAAAAGCCAACTGCCTATGCTGCTGTGCGATTCACCGATTATTTTATCCTCTGCTTCAGTAACAGATATATTATCGTCGTAGGTCAGTCTGATAACACCGGAATATATATCGTGATCGGACCTGTCAATTACAATCTTGCCTATATCATGTACTAGTCCTGCAAGATAGAGATTCTCCCGTACCCCTATGTCGAATTCCCTGCAGAATATCTTTGCTATTATGCCGGTGGCGATAGAATGTTTCCAGAACATTTTGAGATCAATCGTATCTATGCCGGCTGGAGGGTTAAAGGCTGAGCCGACGCCGCAAAATATACATAGCGACGCCAATTCTCTGAATCCTATAAGATTTACTGCATACTGGATTGATGAGACCTTATAGGGAAGTCCGTAGAAAGCGGAGTTTGCTATCCTCAGGACATTAACGCTAAGGGACGGGTCTTGCTCTATTATCCTGCTTATTTCCCGCACATCGCAATTTTCACTTTCAAGCAATTTGATAAGGTCATTAATTACGCCGGGGATAGGCGGCAGGTATTCTATAAGGCTCAGTATCCTGTCTTTAAAATTCTCTATCATCAACTGATAGAATACAAAAATCGTGTTATTTAAGGAAGCAGGCGGTTAAATATGATTACCCCTTGCCCTTCGGCCTTTTATTCCCCTCGAGGATTCTCTTTCGAAGACGTATGGACTGAGGTGTTACTTCCACCAGCTCATCTTCTTTGATAAATTCTATAGCCTGCTCAAGATTTAAGAGCCGCGGCGGGATAAGAAGCAGCGCCTCATCAGAGCCCGAAGCGCGCATGTTGGTTTGCTTTTTTTCTTTTATGACATTGACATCCAGATCGCTTTCTCTTGAATTCTCACCGATAATCATTCCTTCATAGACAGGTGTATTTTCTTTTATTAACAAGGTCCCTCTCGGCTGAAGGTGAAACAGGGCATATGTAGTTGATTTACCCGACCTGTCAGCAACAAGCACTCCGGTCTGCCGTTTTGAAAGAGGCCCGTGCCACGGCTCATATCCGTCAAAAAGGTGATTGAGAAGTCCTGTGCCCCTTGTGTCTGTAAGAAACTGCGACCTGAAACCGATTAACCCCCTTGACGGTATCCTGAATTCAAGCCTTACCCGTCCGTTGCCGTTGTTCTGCATCTTCTGCATCCGGCCCTTTCTCATGCCTACCTGCTGCGTCACCACGCCGACAAAATCCTCGGGGATATCTATCACGAGCAGCTCCATTGGCTCATGCAAAACATCGTTTATCTTCTTTGTTATCGTCTCCGGCATTGAAACAGAAAGCTCATATCCCTCACGCCTCATCATCTCAACGAGAATCGCAAGCTGCAATTCACCACGCCCCATTACATTAAACGAGTCCGAGGCGCCGTCAAAATCAACCTTTATGGAAACATTATAAAGGAGTTCCTTTTCCAGTCTTTCCCTGAGATTTCTTGATGTCACGTACTTGCCTTCTTTGCCTGCAAAAGGTGAGTTGTTAATGGAAAACACTATTGAAATGGTCGGCTCGTCAACCTTTATCCTCGGCAAAGGCTTAGGATTTTCCACGTCGGTGATCGTGTCGCCTATGTTTATCCCTTCAATGCCTGCAAGGGCCACGATGTCGCCGGCTGACACTTCTTTTGCATCAATACGCTCAAGTCCCTGAAAAGTATAAATGGTTGTAATCTTTCTCTTTAATGCCTCTCCGCTGCTGTTTATCATGGCAACGATATCACCGATTTTTACGGTCCCTGAAAAAATCCTGCCGATAGCAAGCCTGCCCACATAATCGTTATAGTCAATGTTTGTAACAAGGTATTGAAGAACGCCGCTACCGTCGCCATCAGGCGCCGGTACTGTTTTCAGTATAACGTCAAACAAAGGCATCAGGTCCTCTGATTTATCGTTCATATCAAGTTTGGCAATTCCCACCTTTGCATTTGTATAGACAATGGGGAATTCAAGCTGCTCTTCTGTCGCATCAAGGTCAATAAAAAGGTCATAAACCTCATTGAGCACTTCCTGAATCCTTGCGTCAGGCCTGTCAATCTTGTTTATCACAAGGATTGGCGGCAGGTTGAGCTCAAGCGCCTTTCTAAGAACAAATCTTGTCTGGGGCAGCGGCCCTTCTGAGGAATCAACGAGGAGCAGCACACCATCAACCATCTTCATTATTCTTTCTACTTCACCGCCAAAATCCGCATGGCCCGGCGTATCTAAAATATTTATTTTCACTCCGTTATAGTCAACGGCAGTATTTTTTGCCATTATGGTGATCCCTTTTTCCCTCTCAAGATCATTACTGTCCATAACCCTCTCCTGCACCCTTTCATTGGCGCGGTAGATTCCAGCCTGCTTCAGCATGCAGTCCACAAGCGTTGTCTTGCCATGGTCTACATGGGCAATGATTGCAATATTTCTTAAGTCTTCACGTTTCATAAAACCTCTTTATAAAAGTTGTTATTAGTATTAGATGTTAGCCTGACAACTCACCCCTGCATGTTTTATCGTTGGAGAACTTGAAACAGAAGGTTTTACTGCTGCAGACGATACGGTTCATTATAAACTATTCATCAAAGATAATACTATCCTGAAGGATTAGGGGGTAGAAAAAAAACTGTTTAAACAGTTTGAGCGGTTTGAGCCTGTCTTGAAGCCGGGTTAAGTTAATATAAGTTTAAACCGATTATATATAGCAAGAGGAATAGTACGCTTTTAAAAACAGCTTAAAAGAACAATGCCATGAAGAGGAAAAAATTAGGAACAATTCTCTTAGAAGAAAGCCTGATTACAGAAGAACAGCTCGAAACCGCCCTTACCATTCAAAGAGGAAAGAACAAAAAGCTCGGTAAGGTCCTTATTGGGCTGGGCTACATAAACGATATTCAGGTGGCAGAAGCGCTGACTAAACAGCTTTCTCTTCAACTGGTTGATTGCAACAACTATACCCCTTCGAAAGAGGTATTGGCTCTTGTTCCAAAAGAAATCGCCGAGAGCAAAATCGTCTTACCGCTGGAGCTGAAAGGTAAAAACCTTTTGATTGCCATGGCCAACCCGCTCGAATGGGAAACTATAGAGGATATTGCATTTGAAACAGGGTTGAAGATAACCGTGGCCATCTCATCAGAAAACAGCATTTTAAACGCAATAGAACGTTATTATGTTTCTTCCGATGATACCTGGCAGGTTCTCAAGGAATTGCCGACATATGAAAACGTCGAATTCATCAAACAGGATGTTGACGAAGAGAAACAGCCCCTGGCTGTTCACTCTATCTATCAGGACAGTGAAGCGCCTCCTATAGTCAGGCTTGTGACAATGGTCATTGCTGATGCAGTGAAATCAGGGGCCAGCGACGTTCATATCGAGCCCCGGGAAAAAAATGTTCAGGTGCGATACAGAATAGACGGCGCACTTAAGAACATACAAATATATCCAAAACAAATTCAGGAGGCCGTGACTTCGAGAATAAAGATAATATCAAATCTCGATATCACCAACAGGAGATTCCCCCAGGACGGCCGAAGCGCCTTGCGCCTTGAAAATAAAAACGTAGATCTCAGGATATCAACACTGCCGTCCATTTACGGCGAGACTGTCGTCATAAGACTGCTTGATGCCTCAACCGGGCTTATCCCTCTCAGCCATCTGGGCCTGGCTAATAATATCCTGAAACCGCTCATTGAAATCTTTACCCAGCCGCAAGGCATGCTCCTTGTCACAGGCCCGACAGGAAGCGGTAAAACAACTACCATGTACTCCATCCTGCAGCAGCTTCGCACTGAGACAAAAAATATTATTACCCTTGAAGATCCAGTGGAATATAAACTCGGGGAAATAACACAGGTCCATATTAACGAAGCCATCGGTTTTTCCTTTGCCAATGCGCTCCGCTCTGTTCTCAGGCAGGACCCGGACATAGTGATGGTAGGAGAAATCCGGGACGCAGAAACAGCCGAGATAGCTGCACGGGCCGCATTGACAGGACATTTCGTACTCAGCACCGTACATACTAATGATACTATTTCTACAATCACGCGCCTGATTGATATCGGGCTTAAACCCTTCCTGGTAACAGCAGCGGTCAGCGGAGTTCTGGCGCAAAGGCTTATCAGAAAGATTTGCACAAACTGCAAGGTGGAGACAACGACACCGGAAGAACTGATACGATTTGAAGTCGTGCCCTTTAAAACTTATTACAAAGGCACAGGCTGTGATAAGTGCAACCATACGGGGTATAAAGGCCGGATTGGAATTTATGAGCTATTACAGATGGACACAAAAATGAAACGCCTCCTCTCAAAACATTTCACCGTGGATGACATCTGGGATGTTGCGCGCAACTCGGGCACGCAGCCGCTTTTTGAAGATGCCTGGGCCAAAGTCGGGGAAGGCATAACAACTGTGGAAGAGGTGCTGTCAAAAATTCCTTATCCGCATTTTCTGAATGAAACTAAAACCGAGAAAAGCCCGAAGACCAGCAAAAAACTTTCTGCTGCAGCCAACAACCCTCAATAACTACATCGTCACCTTTGTAATGACGCCGTGAAGTTTGCCGTGAGGAAACTCGTAGAACTTTATAAATGTAGGCACGACCCTTTTAATAAAAGAAAATATCTTCCAGACAGGGTTCTTTGCAGCAATGTCTTCAAGTCCGTAATAAACAGCTCTCTCATCTACCCCGGCCTGTCTGAGGATTTCCTCGGCTGAGAAACGTTCCATATATCCCGCCTGTATCTCAAAGACCCTGAGGCCGCTTCCGATGTCTTCTCTGTAGAAACCAACAACCCCGAAAGGGTCCCTCCTGCTTACTATTGAAAGAAAGATATTGTCTTCATACATAATCCCGTGAGAAAACATGGTCTGGGTGATATAGCCTGGAATTGTCTTTATATCTCTTAAGAGAAAGAGCGCGGTACCTTTTATTTTAGGGGCCATAGAGTAAGTTGTATTAAATTTCTGTATAAACTGCTCAAAGGGCATAAAATTCATAGCCTTGTAAAGGCTCTTCTGCCCCTGTGTATAAATAAGTATAATGATAAAAGGCACAGAGGCAAGTATCAAGGACCAGTAACCGCCGTGAGGTATTTTGGTCATATTGACTGAAAAATACATCAGATCAACAGCAGTTACAATTATCGCTACAAGGAAAAGCATGGTTTTTTTCTTGAGATAAAAAATCAGCACCATCATTATGCCTGTGATAGTCATGTCCCCTGTAACAGCCAGTCCGTATGCAGCCGCAAGTTTTGACGATTCTTTAAATATCAACATGACAAATAGGACAGCTATCAAAAGAAACCAGTTTGCCGAGCTGATATAAATCTGCGATTTTCTCTCAGTAGACGTATAGTCCACCATAAACATAGGCATAATCCGCGTAGTTATTGCCTGATAAATAATGGAGAACATTCCGCTTATCATAGCCTGTGACGCTATGACCGTAGCAAAAATGCTGAGTAGAAGAAACGAAATATATAAATGCGGGGCATAGTGAAAGACCATTTCAAAAAGGACGTTTTTTGCTTCCGGATGTCTCAGAAGAAATGAACCCTGTCCCAGATAATTTAAAGTAAGCACTACAAAGACCCCGCCCCAGGCCTTTCTGATAGGTTTTGCGCCGAGATGTCCCATGTCTGCAAAAAGCGCTTCACCTCCGGTAGCACACAGGATTACCTCTCCAAGCACCAGGCACCCTTTCCATCCATTTTCCAATAAAAACTTCACACCATGATATGGATTTATGGCATTCAGTATTACAGGAGCCTCAAGAATTGACAAGACACCTATCAGAGCCAGCGCTGAAAACCACACACACATTATGGGTCCGAAGGCAAAAGCAACCTTTTCCGTACCCTTCCTCTGAAACGAAAAGAGAAGCAGCGCTATGAACATGGCAACAAGCACGATAGTAGACCTGGATAAGTTTTCAAAACCCGGTATCAATACTGAACCTTCCACCGCACTCAGAATACTGATGGCTGGAGTGATTACCCCGTCACCCATTAGAAGAGAAACTCCGATAAATGTCAAAATGGTCACAAAGGTTATCTTTTTTCTGGAGGTGAGAAGCGATGTAAGCGCTTCCCTGAGCACAATGGTTCCGCCTTCTCCTCTTATACTCAGGCTCATGGCAAGCCAGGTATACTGAAGGAAAACCAGAAGCATCATGGTCCAGATGATGAGGGACATTATTCCGAGGATATTATCAGCAGTGGGTTGAAGGAGGAGAAAAACTACAGTTACCGTATAAATGGGGCTTGTACCGATGTCTCCGAATACAAGCCCCAGCGCCTTGATTATGCCTTTCATAGCAAAAATTTCCTGTTCAAATCTTTTTATCCCAGGTCCGTGGCATTTGTCATTTGATCAAAAAACTGTGTGACTTTATTTTTCTTGTCTGACTCCATATGCGCCATGGCAGCACGCGGATGCTGATTCAGGACGCCTGAAATCATGTAAGGAATATAGTACCCCCAATCAATTTTTTCGGTCCATGGAAGGATCTCAGCCTCTATGGCCTCGATAAGCGGACGCACTTTAAATTTGGGGTTCTTCAGAAATGCAATAAGAAGTTCCAGAGGACAGTTTCCGGCTCCGCGTCCTATGCCATATAAGCTTGCATCGAGGTAATTAATGCCGGCAATAATTGCAGATATGGTATTGGCAAAGGCCAGTTGCTGGTTGTTGTGGCAATGAATCCCTATTGTCTTGCCAGGCAGGCGTTCCATGTATTTCTCTGCAAGCAATTCTATATCCTCAGAATAGAAAGCTCCAAAGCTATCCACTACATAAACTATCGGAACCCGGCTTTTTGAGAGATCGTCAAGGGCTTCATCCAGTTCCCGTAATCCTACTGTTGAAACAGCCATGAGATTAATGGTCGTTTCATACCCTTTGTCAATACAATGATGCGCCAGGTCTATTGCTGCGTCGGTCTGATGTGCATAACATGCAACCCGTATCATATCCAGGGAACTATCTGATTTGTGCGGGATATCGTCATATTCAATCCTGCCAATATCTGCCATGGCAGACAGTTTGATCATCTTTTCACTTTTACCGATAATGCGCTGGATATCCGCTTCAGCGCAAAATTTCCACGGGCCTACCTCAGCCCGTGAAAATGCGGACTCGGAACTGAGATAACCAATTTCCATATAATCAACGCCTGCCTCTGTGCAGGCCGTATAAACCTTGCAGACAAAGGCGTCGTCAAACTGCCACTTATTCATTAGACCTCCGTCACGTACGGAACAGTCAATCACCTTGATTTCTGGTCTGAACATTTTTCATCTCCTTAGAAAATATTATTTTATTGAAGAGTATATTATACCTGAGTTGCTTGTTATTAAAAAATACCTTTTTCTAATGACCAGCTTAAGCTGTTTAAACCGTTTTTTTCTACCCCTACCTCCTGTTTTATGCAACATATAAAAAGGGCTATACCCTTTAACAGGTATAACCCTTATCATTGTCATTTAAGGGGCGGGGTATTCCCTCGCCCCAATCTCATCCTCACTATGAAGAGAGACACTTATCAGCTTTTAGCTATATCAAAGGAACAATCAACAGCGCCACAATATTGATGACCTTGATCATCGGGTTGATAGCCGGGCCTGCTGTGTCCTTGTACGGATCGCCGACTGTGTCGCCTGTGACAGAGGCTTTGTGTCCATCGCTCCCTTTCTTATGAATGACGCCTTTGTCGTCGGTAACGCCGTCTTCAAAGGATTTCTTGGCATTGTCCCATGCGCCGCCGCCGCTTGTCATGGCGATGGCCTGGAAGAGTCCGGTCAGGATACTTCCGATAAGAACGCCACCGAGCGCTTCCCTGCCGAGGAGAAGACCTACTGCTATAGGAACCACCACCGGGATAAGGGCAGGGATCATCATCTGTTTGATAGCGCCTTTTGTGACAATGTCAACGCACTTGCCGTATTCCGGTTTTGCCTTGTATTCCATAATGCCGGGGATCTCCCTGAACTGTCTTCTGACTTCCTCAACAATGCTGCCTGCTGCCTTTCCGACAGCCTCCATAAGGAGTGAGCCGAAATAATAAGGGAGTAAACCACCGATGAAGAGGCCTGCCAGAACCATAGGGTTCGAAAGGTCAAACTGCATGTTGATAACTGCATTTGTTACAGGATCAATAAACGATCTTGAATACTCAGCAAACAGCACAAGCGCTGCAAGGCCTGCTGAACCTATCGCATAACCCTTTGTAACAGCCTTTGTTGTGTTACCGACTGCATCCAATGGGTCGGTGATGTTACGGATCTCTTCAGGCAGTCCTGACATTTCTGCGATACCGCCTGCATTGTCTGTTATCGGTCCATACGAGTCAATCGCAACAACAATTCCTGTCATTGAAAGCATCGAAACCGCTGACAGGGCGATAGCAAAAAGACCGCCCGCTGCATCACCGGAAAATCCGCCGCCTAATGAATAAGCGCCGAGGATTGAGGCAACAATAACTACAACAGGCGCCCCGGTTGACTTCATGCTGACTGCGAGCCCGGCGATCACGTTTGTGCCGTGACCGGTCAGGCTGGCCTTTGCAATGTGCTGCACCGGGCCATACTCTTTGGCGGTAAAGTACTCAGTTATCGCCACGATCAGGCCGGTCAATGCGAGGCCGATAAGTGACATAAGGAAAACGTTCATCTGTGTAAATGACGGATGTGCGGCTATTGATGCAGCATCAAGGCCTGCCAAGAATTTACCTGTCACAACATAAAATGCTATTGCCGCAAGAACACCTGCAACAGCAAGCCCCTTATAGAGGGCACCCATGATATACTGTTTTTTCCCGAGTTTTACCGCAAAGGTGCCGATAATGGACGCGATGATCGATATTCCGCCGAGCATCATCGGGAATTCAACCCATGGACTTTCAGCGCCAAAAACCGTCTTGGCCAAAAGCATTGCTGCAACGAGCGTGACGGTGTATGTTTCATAAAGATCTGCTGCCATGCCTGCGCAGTCGCCTACGTTGTCACCAACGTTATCAGCAATAACCGCGGGGTTTCTGGGATCATCTTCAGGAATTCCTGCTTCAACTTTTCCAACAAGGTCGGCGCCTACGTCAGCAGCCTTTGTATAAATTCCGCCTGCGATACGTGCAAACACACTCATAAGCGAGCACCCGAAACCGAGTCCCACGAGTGCATGGAATGCCATCTCAGGGGCTGCCTGCTTTGCTATAAAATAAAAACCCGCAAGCCCTATGATTCCAAGACCAACAACCATAACGCCGGTAACCGAGCCGCCCTTGAACGCGAGGCTGAGCGCAGCCTGAAGCCCTTTGTGCGCAGCCTGTGTGGTGCGTACGTTTGCGCGGACAGTGACCCACATGCCGACAAAGCCTGCAAGCGCTGAACCGACCGTGCCGACGATAAAACCGATAGCCGTCCAAATACCGAGATTCATCGCCGCAATAAGGACAACGAGGACCACTGCAACCATCGCTACTGTCTTATATTCGCGCGCAAGAAACGCATATGCGCCCTCTTTCACCGCATTTGAAATCTCCTGCATCTTCGCGTTACCTGCATCTTGTTTTGATACCCAGACTGCTGTAAACAGAGCGTATATAACGCCCAGCGCGCCGCAAAAAAGCGCAAACAAAATAGTACTACTCATATGCATTCCTCCTTTTTAATTGGTTTTGATTTAGAAAATTATATTTATGTAAATGTTGTTGCTCTTTTTCAGCCTTCCGCTCTCCGGTTTCATCCTTATTTCCGTGTTTCTCTTCCTGAATATTTCAAAAAGCATATTGCCGCCGATCTGTAAAACATATGCGCAAGTTTGGAATAAGGAAGATAAACAAATAGAGAGAGCACGAAAACGAGATGAATAAAATAGACCGTGTAAGCGACACCGGCAATGCCTGCGACCCTCGTCACCCAGGACAGGATGCCCGACGCCATAATGACTCCGACTATTGTAAGCAGCAGCCAGTCGAAATAACTTCCAACTCCGACTTTCTCTGCATTTTTAAACCTGTTGGATATCATTAGGAGAACACCTAATAACAAACCCGCAGCGCCGATAGTTCCGAAAATTTTTACTGGAAAACCTGTGCCTGTCAAGCTGAACGGAGACTCTATATGAAGTATGTCTATATAGAGAACTCCAAGCGCTGTCGCCATACCAAGCGCAATAAAACTGTAAAATACGAGAAAGTGTGAAGTAAACCGGTCCGCGCTTACACCACAGCTCTTGAATTTAATATGGCTTAATATCTCCTGCGTCGTAGCTGAAATGCTGCCACCCATATCACCTGATGAGACCTTGGCCGCCTTCTTCATATCCGCCCAGAATTTTTTCACACCCAGCACTCCAACCACAACGCCAAAAAGCAACGCCGGGGTAAAGACAAATTGAAGAAAATGAGTAGAAGCAAATTTCGAAAATACAATCTCTCCATCAGGAATCCCAAACGTCCCTGCTACAGAGAGAAGTCCGGCTAATAACAGCAGCATAACAGGTATAAATGGCTTGCTGTTTACAAAGTTGACCATGAATTCAGGTGAGGAGTACTGCTTTATTGTCTGTTTTCTGATAGCGCCCAAAACTTCACCAGGCTTTGCTCCTCTGGGGCAATATGCTGTGCAATCATTGCACTGATGGCAAAGCCATACATCAGGATTGCCGGCAAATTTTTCTTTTAGTCCCCACTGCGCCCAGACCATTTCTTTTCTGGGAAATGGATTGCTGTCAGGAGTTACATTACAGACAACTGTGCACGTAGCACATTGATAACATTTCTTCAGGGAATCTCCGCCCCCCTCAATAACCCCTTTCACAAAATCCAGATCAGGTTTTATTACTGTTGCTTCTGCCATCTATTCCTCCAATGGTTAAAGGGATTGGGGGTTGGGGCTTGGGGATTAGTTATTTTTTCTAACCCCTAAACCCTAAACCCTAAACCCCAATTTACATTCCTTTAAACGGGTTCGGGCCTATTTCTTCTACCCTCTCAACAAAGTCATTAATCATCTTTGGAATCTGGTCATACTCCGATATTGAGACCTGTACAAGCTGGCATCTCTCGGATTCAAGCTGCAGTTTATCAAGTGTCTCTTTTACCTTGCTGAAACGATAATTTGCAAGCTCACTGCCTTTTACAAAGTGACATTGATAGTTCTCACCATACTTGCACCCCAGAAGAATCAGTCCGTCAATGCCCTTAGAGAATGCGTCTGTAACCCACACAAGGTTTGTTGAGCCAAGACATCTTACAGGTATAATCCTTGCCTTCGGGTTTAATTTCTGACGTTTAATCGCTGCGCTGTCCAAAGCAGGATATGCATCATTTTCACAGGCCAGCACTATTATCCTGAATTCATCTTCCTCTGATTCAATGGATTTTATCATGGAGCCGACAATATCAACACTGAAATCCTTGAAGGATACAATTCTTTCAGGACATGCGCCCATACATGTGCCGCAACGGCGGCAGCGGTTAATTCTATAAAATGGTGTGCCTTTTTCGTCTTCATCTATGGCTCCAAAGGGACATTCCTCAGTGCATCTCTTACAGGAAGTACACTTGATCATAAGAGGATCCGGGAATGTCGTATCCCAGGCTCTCGGATGAACTGCAATGCCCTTTGCAACATGCTCCACACACTGAACAGCTTTCAATGCCGCTCCAGCCGCATCTTCTGCTGCATCAGACATGGTCATAGGCTGTCTCACGCAGCCAGCGGAGTAAATACCGGTCCTTCTGGTCTCATACTGAAAGCATATGAAGTTTGAATCTGCAAAACCATATGCGCCTTCGAGTGACGGAAGTTCAGGGCCCTGCCTGTAATCAAGATTTAAAATAAACTCCGGCTTCGGTGTTGCTTCGATGTACGCCTTCTTTGCTTCATCACCTTTCTTTTGAGCCTCTGTGAGTCCGTCAAGATATTCCTGCGGTGCGCGTGTCACAGGCACAATGCCTGTTGCAAGCACCACGAGGTCTGCCTCAACCTTTATTTTTTCTCCAAGAAGTGTATTTTCTGCCTCAATATAAAGATTGCCGTTTCCTGCATCACTAACACCTGTTACTTCGGCCTTTGTTAATAATACACCGGCGTCATTCTGCATATTTTTGTAGAACAGCTCTGTCTGTCCCGGAGTCCGAATATCTTTATAAAAGATCATTGCCATCGCATCTTCATTTTTCTCTCTCACATATTTGGCCTGCTTAAGGGAGGTGCCGCAACAGAATGATGAACAGTAGGGAAGGTGATTTGGATCCCTGGATCCGGCACACTGGATAAATGCGACTTTTTTTGCTTCTTTGCCGTCAGATGGGCGGGTTATCTTGCCCTTCTTTGCCATTTCCTCCATCTGAACATTTGTGATGACATTTGACTTGCCATATCCCAGATGTTCAAGCTTTGAGGCCTCATAAGGCTTCCATCCTGCGGCCATGATAATTGCACCAACCCTCATGGTTTCACTGGTTCCGTTTTTCCTGATAGTAACATCGAGAAGCCCCGGCTGCCCTTCAGTCTTTTCAATAACTGATGATTTGAAAATCTTTATATTCTGATTGGATTCTGCTTCTTTAATTATATTAAAAATCCTGGGCTCTTCTAATTTATCATATGGATATTGTCTCGGTGTTTCTTTGTAAAGTTTTGCAGCCCAGCCACCAAGCTCTGCATCTTTTTCAACAAGAACCACTTGATAGCCCGCTTTCGCAGCCTCAAGAGCAGAAGACAGTCCCGACATGCCGCCGCCGATAACCATTATTGTCTTACTTAGATCCTGAAGTATATTGGGTTCCGGAAGGCTGCCTTTCTGAGTCTTGATTATTCCCATTTGCATATAATCTTCAGCCAGACTCTGGGTATCATCAGTCATCGGCTCCTGGGTCCAGGCCACGAACTCCCTAAGGTTGACTCTCTCTACAATAGAGCCTGGAAAATCAAACTCCTCAAATTTTACGCGCGGCGAGCATGCGCCGATGGTAATAGTATTAACGCCTTCCTTTATATCATTCTTTATAAGCTCCAACCCTTCAGGGCTGCATAAGAAATGGTGTACCCTGACATTATCTGCTTCAATTTTTGCAACACGGGCCGACTTCTTTTTCAGTTTTTCTATGTTAACGGTCTCTCCGATGCTGCATCCCGTGCAGATATATACCCCGAATTTCTTTTCCATCTATCCTCTACCTCCTCGCACTCTGAATACTTTTTATTGCGACCCCTGTTGCATCCTGAACAGACCGTGCAACATCAACAGGACTCTTTAGTGTTCCAACGGCAAACATGCCCTTTTTTAATGAAGCAGGCATGATAAAACCTTCATTAGTGTATGAAATATCAGTGGGTATCTTTGAAGCTACTGTTGAAGGAACCATACCGGCTGCAAGCACCACCATATCAAATCTTGCAGTAATTTTCTTGCCCAAAAGCACGTCCTCTGCCGTTAAAAGCACATCTCCTGTTGCAGTGTCTTCTTCAAGTTTTGCAACCTTGCCTTTTGTAAGCGTTACATTTGGATCGTCCTTAACCTTCCAGTAAAACTGCTCATACCTGCCAGGGGTACGTATATCTATATAAAAAATCTGCGCCTTTGAATCCGGATACTGCTCTCTTAAATATGTAGCCTGCTTTAGAGAAGCCATACAGCAAATGTATGAACAATAAGGCAGATGATTTTCATCCCGGCTTCCGGCACACTGGACAAAGGCGACATTATTTACTTCTTTGCCGTCAGAGGGTCTGAGTATTTTGCCTGAGGTGGGCCCATTTGGGGAGGCCAGTCTTTCCATCTGCATGTTTGTGATTACATTTTTTATCTTTCCTCCGCCAAGAATATCCAGTTTTGTCACATCATACAAATCCCAACCTGTTGCAAGTACAATTGCGCCGACATTGAGATTAACTGCTTCCGGCTTCATGTCAAGATCAATCGCATCATACTTACAGGCTTCAGCGCATTTTGCACAGGCCTTGCCTTTACAGTTTTTACTGTCAATAACATATTTAAACGGAAACGCCTGATTATGCGTTATATACGCAGCCTTCGTCTTATCCAGCCCAAAATTGAATTCGTTTGATATCTCAACAGGGCAAACCTCGGTGCAGGCATTGCATCCCACACATTTGTCATTTATAAATCTCGGATTCTGCTTTATAGTGACCTCATAGTTGCCTTCCTGCCCTGATATCTTCTCAACCTCTGCAAAAGTATAGAAGGTGATATCGCCGCTGTTCTTTATCCTTTTGAAATTTATCTCGAGACCGCAGTTCGGCGGACACAATTTCGGAAAATACTTATTAAGCTGTGTTACCCTGCCGCCGAGAAACGGCGTTTTTTCTACGATAACAACGTTAAAGCCTGCCTCAGCGGTTTCAACTGCTGCAGTAAGCCCGCTAAAACCGCCTCCGATTACTAATACCGTCTTTTGTTGCTCAGACATCTTAATCCTCCATTTCAACAGAGTTATTCAAATTATCAAGTACAAAGTTAAGCGGGATATACTTTACTACAAACGGGTAATGTCTGACAATATTTTTCCTGGTGGTGATTCATTAATAATTCTAATGACTTGATAACTTAAATAATTCTCCGAGCGCTGTTGCCAGCGCCCGGAGAATTTATACTCGCGATCAAACAGATTAACTTATAATCTGTTTGTACTCCCTTGAGGACATCGTGAATTCGCCGGTATCCATGTTGTACTTGGAGCAGGTAAAGACCTTCCACTTATTGTCATCAATAAAGTCGAAGTCGCCCCTGTAATAGTAACCAGGGTATCTGCTCTCTTCTCTATAGAGAATATGGCGGGCATGTGCTTCCAGGGAGAGTATCCTGTGATAGTTTTCCCAGCATCTCATAAGTTCATGGAGATTGCTTGCTGCCATCTTGGCTGAGTCTTCCTTCAACAATTTAAGCTGTTTCAGGCCTTCATCAAGCATGGTCTTTGAGGTCATATACCATGTGGAGATACCGCCGAAGTACTCGTCAGCTATCTTCTGAAGCCTGGTCTGAAGCAGATTCGGTTTAATGTAGAAAGGATTTATCTCAGGATCTGTTGAATATGTTTTGTTCTTCTCGTAAGTCTCATACGGCAGATAGAGTTCGCCGGCAATCTCATCAGCGGTCTTTCTGATAGTTGGTTTGTAGCTGGCGTTATCGAATATGAAAGCTAATGCAGCCTTTGCTGCAATTCTGCCTTCGGCATGAGAACCGGAGGAGAACTTGTGGCCTGATGCTCCACAGATGTCACCTGCCATGAAAAGGCCTGGTACTGTGGACATTCTGTTGTAACCAAGATTCCACTCGGCTGGTGTTCCCGGTATATCGCCAGGGCCGCTGCACCAGAATCCTGCACAGCCTGCATGTGAGCCAAGGATATACGGCTCTGTCGGCATGATTTCAGACGGCTCTTTATCGGGCTCAATATTCTTTGAGGCCCAGAGACCAGCCTGTCCGATACACATATCAAGAAAGTCTTCCCATGCCTCGGCTTCGAGGTGTTTCACCTTCTTTTTGCCTTCTTTCTCGCCAAGTTTTTCAATGAATGTTTTGTTGATGGCGTCCATCGCTTCATGTGTCCTCATGATGATAGGACCTTTTCCTGCCTTCATATCTTTCATCATAAGATGGTTTCTGATGGCAGTTCCCATCTTGTCAACGTATGCGCCGTATTTTGCCTTTGCCTCAGCAACATATTCAGGATTTAAGCAATAGTCTTCTCCAAGGCTGTTGGTAGCCTTTGCCTTAAAGAAGAGGAACCATGCGCCTACCGGTCCGTAACCGTCTTTAAATCTTGCCGGCACGAATCTGTTTTCCATAAGGGTCAGCTCTGCGCCGGCCTGCATGCCGAGTGCATAACCAGAACCAGAATTCCATACAGGATACCAGGCTCTTCCCTGTCCTTCTTTTGTTGATCTCGGCCTGAAGCAATTAACAGCGCCGCCGGCAGCCAATACCATTGCCTTTGCCTTAAAGATGTACATCTTGTTTTCTCTGACGCTGAAGCCTGCTGCTGCAGCAACTCTGTTAGGATCATTTGCATCTCTTAAAAGTCTTACGATGAAAACTCTCTCGAAATGGTTCTGCGCCCCGCCAGTTGCGGTCCTGTTATATTCGAGCGCTTTCTTTGCTGCTTCTGCAACAATTGCCTTGTAGGACTCACCATTGATCATGATCTGCCATTTGCCAGACCTGACCGGGGTACCGCCATCTTTCAATGATTTCTTTCCTTCTTCTTTTGCCTGGAATCCGTCGAGAGAGAATCCGTCGTCGCCTTTTTTCCAAACAGGGAGTCCCCATTCTTCAAAAAGATGAACGCTGTCATCAACGTGTCTGCCGAGGTCATATATGAGGTCTTCCCTCACTATGCCCATCAAGTCACCTCTTACGTACCTGACATAATCTTCAACTTTATTCTCGCCGATATATGTATTGATAGCGGACAGACCCATTGCAACTGCACCGCTTCTGTCTGTTGCGGCCTTGTCAACCATTGTGACCTTTAGCCCTTTTGGTGTGGCCCATCTGGCTGCTTCATAAGCAGCACCACAGCAAGCCATACCGCCGCCGATAAGGAGAAGGTCTGTTTCAACTTCAACGACTTCAGGCTTTGCACAGTATGAAAAAGTACAAGTTTCTTTTTCCATTGTTATCCCTCCTTTATTTATTCTTTTCTGGCTTCGTAATTGAAAAAGCCAGTTGACTTTATTTTTGAGAAATCAGCTTCCGGTTTGCCTGTATATGGGTCAATAGATCCCTCTGTTGTAGTCCTGATAGGGAATTTGAATCTCTTCAGAATTCCGTTTCTGAACTTAACAGTCCACATAATGGAGTCTGTTCCTCTCATTGGAATAACATTGGCTCCAATCGGGTTAAAATCCTGATAACCCCTTACTTCAATGGCCTGCTGCGGGCAAATCTTGACGCAGTTGTAGCACTCCCAGCACTGGTCAGGCTCCTGATTGTATGCTTTCATAAGATCTCTGTTCAGCGCCATGAGATCGTTAGGACAAATATACTGACAGGCAGTCTTGTCCTGAGCTTTACAACCGTCACATTTTTCTGTGATTACAAAACTTGGCATTGTAATACCTCCTTCTTTGGTTTTTCAGCTTAAATTAAGCTATTGTTTAGCAAAGTCGGCAACTCCATCAGTTGCCTGTAAATCTATGATCAACACCCCCTTTCAATGAATATGCCTTTTAAAGAGGGCAACATATTTTATCCTTCAGCATATTCACACATCTTGATCTCGACCTTTATTGCCTTCAAAAAGACATAAATTTATTTTTCAAGACTCTGATAATACTTAATCAGAATCTCTGCCACTTCAGGGCGTGAGAATTCTTTAGGCGGGGCAATACCCTTACCTAACATTTCACGAACTTTTGTACCTGAAAGCAGAACAAAGTCCTCTTTCGTGTGATCAGGCGCTTCACACATCATCATAACCTTGCCCAGTTTCTTCGAGTATGCAGTGTGGTCAGCCTTGAATATCTCAATTTTCAGCGCACCGGCAGGGACCTCATTATCAAAAATAGTTTGTGCATCAAATGGACCGTAGTGATCACCAACACCTGCATGGTCCCGACCAACGATGAAGTGGGTTGCGCCCATATTTTGACGGAATATGGCGTGCAATACACCTTCGCGTGGACCGGCATAAAGCATATCGAAACCATAACCAGTAACCATTGCGCTGTTTTTGGGGAAGTACAACTCGACCATTTTACGGATTGCAGCATCGCGAACAGGAGCCGGGATATCTCCTTTTTTCAGTTTGCCAAGTAACATATGAATAACCAGACCATCACAGCCCAAACGTTTCATTGCCATGTGGCAAAGTTCTTCGTGGGCCAGATGCATCGGATTACGAGTCTGGAAAGCAACAACCTTACTCCAGCCACGCTCAGTAATTTCGTTACGGATTTCAACTGCCGTACGGAAAGTGTCCGGAAACTCATCCTGGAAATAAGAGAAGTTTAATACTTTAATTGGGCCAGAAAGACAAACTTTGCCCTGTGCGTTAAATGCATCAACTCCAGGATGTGCTTCAGGTGGCTTGGGACGGTAAACTTTTTCAGACATCAGCGCCATATCTTCATCGCTGAATTCTTCAACTGCTTTTACATCCATAACTGCAAGGATTGGATTGCCTTCAACATTTGGATCTTTAAGCGCAATGCGATCGCCTGCCTTGATGGAGCCCGCATTTTTGACCAGGTTTAAAATTGGAACCGGCCAGAACAGGCCGGATGTTGTTTTCATATTATTAGCAACAGACAGGGCATCAGCTTTATTCATGTAGCCAGTCAATGGGGTGAAGTAACCGCCACCCAGCATAACTGCGTTAGCTGCGGCAGCCGAGCTCACAACAATAGAAGCCAGCCCCTCAGCTTCCTTCTGCAGGGCTTCATTTGCAGCCGTGTCATATACAAATAGTGGATTTAGTTCGTCTGAACCATGTGGTTTAATTAATGCCATAATACTTCCTCCTTAATATTTTTCTTTTGGAATTTATGTTATATGCCAAGCGCATTACAAACTTTTACAAATATTTCATCAATACTGCCTGTTCCACCGTCTACAGATTTCAGGATATTCTTTTTGCCGTAATAATCTATGAGTGGAGCTGTCTGCGCATTATATACTTCCAATCTCTTTTTTATAGTTTCTTCCCTGTCATCGTCCCTCTGGAAGAGCTCACCGCCACATTTGTCGCATGCGCCGTCTTTTTTGGGAGCGTTGGAATAAATGTTAAACATCTGTCCGCAGGACTTGCAGGTCCTTCGGCCTGTGAGCCTTTTCATAAGGAGGTCGAATTGGACATCCACGCTCAAGGCTGCAGTTAATGACATGTTTAATGAGCCAAGCATATTATCGAGAGCCTCTGCCTGCTTTGTGTTTCTTGGAAAACCGTCAAGGATATATCCCTTTTTGCAGTCATCCTGCTTCAGCCTTTCCTCAACCATGCCGAGAACAACACTGTCGGGAACCAGTTCACCTTTATCCATATAGGATTTAGCCTCTTTGCCTAGGGCTGTGCCAGCAGCAACAGCCGCCCTTAGAAGATCCCCTGTTGAAATCTGGGGAATTGGATTTTTCTCTATAATCTTTTTTGCCTGCGTGCCTTTCCCTGCGCCAGGCGCTCCTAATAATACAAGTCTCATACGTGTCTCCTTTATGCTTAGTAAAAGAATTTACTCTCTGTTTTTCTTCGGAGAAATTTACGAAGAATATTTATAAATAGGGTATTTATCCGTAAAAAATTATTAAAAAGAAAGATAATGAGTAACTATATTATTTGAGAAATCATATGAGAGTCAATATAAAAATTTAAATTAATTTATAATTTTTGCTTATCAATTGTATTTTCTTATCCCATTTTCCTTTGGTCCCACCCGCTGATTGTTCGGTTTAAGCAGTTTAAACAGCTTAAGCGGCTTAAACTGGGCTTTTAAAAAAGGTCTATTATAGAAATTCTGAAACAGGCTTTCATGTCTGCTAAAAGATCCTAAACATGTTTTATTGGCAAGTTGTAAATTATTAGATATTATGGTATAAAACTAACTCAATAATTTATTTCCAAAGGAGAAAGAAAATGAAAAAAGTTTTGTTTGCAGTCTCTATATTACTGCTATCAATTTTAATTTTTGCAGGATGTGAAGAAAAGGCCAAGACAACCAGTCCCGTGCTTGTAAAAGTTGGCAATGCAGTAATTACTCAGGATGATTTTATAAAAGAAGTCACCCGTATTCCCGAATGGGCCAGAGAACAATTCAGTGGTAAAGAAGGCAAGGATAAGTTTCTTGAAGAACTTATAAAAAGAGAACTTGTCTATCAGGATGCAAAGAAGATGAAGCTTGATAAGGATCCCGAGTACGTCGAAAAAATAAAAGAGTTTGAAAAAATGAATCTTATATCTCTGATTCTGAAAAAAGAGGTTGAAGAAAAAGCCAAAGTTGCCGACGCAGAAGTAAAAGAGTTCTTCGATAAGAATGCAGACAAGTTTACAGTCGGCACCACGGTTAGGGCGAGCCATATACTTATTGACAATGAGGAGCAGGCCCAGAAAATCCGTGAACGCATCAGAAAAGGTGAAAACTTCGCAAAACTGGCACAAGCGTTATCAAAAGATAAAGGCTCTGCTACAAAAGGTGGGGACATTGGTTATTTTGGCAGCGGCCAAATGGTTCCTGAATTTGAGAGAGCTGTCATGGCTCTTAAAGTTGGCGAGGTCAGCGACCCGGTAAAAACCCGCTTTGGCTACCACATCATACAACTGACTGATGTAAAAAAGGGTGAAGTTGCATCATTTGAGCAATCAAAGGAAGCAATAAAAAGACAGCTTCTTGCAGAAAAGCAGAGAGGTCTTATAGACTCATATATC
This sequence comes from Nitrospira japonica, assembly GCA_020723105.1. Classification (GTDB taxonomy): domain Bacteria; phylum Nitrospirota; class Thermodesulfovibrionia; order UBA6902; family UBA6902; genus SURF-23. The sequence continues at coordinate 87,533 of DYJL01000009.1, forward strand.
GCCAATTTAATGAAACAGGGCAAAATCAAAAAAGATGACAAAGCCATTGCATCCATGGCGTTGCCTTGGGAAAAACCTCAGGGAAAGTAGAATCTGTAGCGGGCCTATAGCTCAGTTGGTTAGAGCGCACCCCTGATAAGGGTGAGGTCGGTAGTTCGACTCTACCTAGGCCCACCATGCAAATTTTGCCTTCGGCAAAATTTGAAGTGAAAAATTAAAAGTTATTAGTTATAATAGACCACGTTGGAAAGTTCTTAGCTTCTCAGTTTTGACTTTTAACTTTTCACTCAAAAATTTGTTTCATAAATTTTTGGCCGGGGGTGTAGCTCAGCTGGGAGAGCGCCTGCTTTGCAAGCAGGAGGTCATCGGTTCGATCCCGTTCACCTCCACCAATTATCAATAAATGGATGAGCAAACCCTCCGGGTCCTTGAGTTCAATAAGGTCCTTGGAATGGCTGCTGTATTTGCAGTCACTGTACCGGGGAAATATTTACTTCAAGGAACAAAACCGCTAAAAACTATCGACGGGATAAGGCAGGAGATTACCCTGGTCTCAGAGTGCTGGAGATTTTTGTCTGAAGGACACTCTTTCGGTATCGAGTATTTTGATGATCTCTCACCGCTGTTTCAAAAGATCATACCTGCTGATGCCGTACTTGAGTCCTTTGAAGTAAGGGTGTTTCTGCCTCTCTTTTATTCTGCATTTAATCTGAAGATACTAAGCGAAGACCCCGCTCTGCCTGAAACCGGCAAACTCGTATCCCAACTTAACTCTCATCCTCACATCAGAAAAACAATTGATAAAGCAATAGACCGGGAGGGGAAGATACGTGATGAAGCTTCTCCAGACCTTGCTTATATACGGAAAAGCATCAAGTCCTGTGAAGACCGGATAAAGAGTATCCTGGAGGAAATATTAAATCAGAAAGACCTGATTCCATACCTGCAGGATTTCTATATTGCCGAACGGAATAACCGCTGGGTCCTTCCGGTGAAAAGGGATTTCAAGGGAAAAGTAGCAGGCGTTGTTCACGATATTTCCAATACAGGGGAAACCGTTTATGTAGAACCCTATTCCATTCAGCACATTGGAAATGACCTTGAATCATACAGGGCCGAAGAAAAGCTTGAGGAGTACAAAATTCTCAAAGGGCTTTCCGCACTCTTGCGTAAGCATATCAAAGAGATTAAAGAAGATTACCGCCTCGTTGCAAAAGTTGACGCCCTTCATGCAATTGCAGGATTTTCAGGACAAATGAATATGTCTGCTCCAGAGTTAAATGAGAAGGGATATATGAAAATCATCGGGGGCCGGCATCCGCTTCTCTGGAAAACATTGAAGAAGGAAAACCGCGAAGTCAAACTCGTTCCGCTGGATATAGAAATCGGAAGAGGCCCTTCTGTTATGGTGATGAGTGGTTCAAACGCAGGCGGAAAAACTGTTGCCCTTAAGACCATCGGGGTATTAACCCTTATGGCTCTTTCCGGAATGCACATCCCTGCAGCATCAGGAACTGTAATTCCATTTCTGAAAGATGTCCTCGCTGACATCGGTGATGAACAATCCATCGAACAAAACCTTTCAACTTTTTCAGCTCACATTACCCGTATCTCTGAGATTATCCGCCAAAGCAGCGCTCATACACTGGTCCTGATTGATGAGCTCGGAACAGGAACAGACCCTGAACAGGGTGGCGCCCTGTCATGTGCCATTTTGAGAAAACTGAAACAGCAGGGAGCCCTTACACTTATATCAACTCACCTCGGCATGCTCAAGGCTTTTGCCCATTCTGAACCGGGCATGATAAATGCAGCCATGGAAATGGATGAAGTCAGTATTGAAGGTGTTTCAGCATTCCGGCCCACTTATAAACTCGTAATAGGAGAACAGGGCACTTCACATGCCTTTGAAATTGCAGAAGCGTTGGGACTCGATGCAGATATCATCAGGGAGGCAAAGGTTTTCCTCAAAGATGAGGGGGGGCAAATCGAAGCGCTTATCCATGAACTGAAACAAAAGACAGCTTATCTCGACAGCAAAATAAGGGAGACCGGGAAACTGAAATTCGAGGCTGAGCACATGCATTCACATTTAAAAGACGAACTTGCCCGGCTAAAAATAATGGAGAAAGAAGCCATTACAAAAGCATTAAAAGAAGCTGAAGAGATTGTCAGAAAGACCAAGAGGGAAGCGCGGGAGCTTATTGAAAAATTGAAACAGTCAACCCTGTCAGAGGCTGGTAAGGTTGCAAAAGAACTCGACAGGAAACTCGAAGAGATAACAACAGTTCGCAAACAACATGCGCCTGAAAAAATACAGTGTCTTGAGGAAGTAAAAGAAGGTCAGCGAGTGTTTGTCAGCACCCTCAAAAAACATGGCATCGTCCATTCAGTAAATGAAAAAACGCGCAGGTGCAAGGTAACTGTTGAAGGCAAAGAAATTGAAGTGGCCCTTATTGAACTTTCTGAGCCTGCTGCTGACATGACTGAGAAAAAATCTCCTGCCCGTAAAGGCGAACGGCCGTTTACCTCAGCAGAACCATCCAGCATTTCAAACGAACTAAACGTAATAGGCCAGCGTGTGGACCCGGCCCTCTCCATTATTGAACGCTATCTCAATGAGGCGTCAATGGCAGGCCTTAAACAGGTCAAGATAATTCATGGGATAGGTACAGGGATTCTGGCCGGCGCCATAAGGGAATATTTAAGGGACCATCCCCTTGTTGATAGCTTCAGAAAAGGAAACGAAGACGAGGGCGGTATGGCTGTGACAATAGTTATATTTTAACCCCTCCTGCACTGAATCAAAAAATTATTGAATGAACCGGATTAGGATACTTTTTGCCCGGCAGGCGTTGAACATGGCAGATAAGTCCTGAATGTGGTCCCTTTGCCTGGCTCACTGGAGATACTGATATGGCCATTATGCTGCCGTACTATACCGTACACTATGGCAAGGCTCTGTCCCCTTTCCTTATTTACATCTTCTGCCGTAAAGAACGGTTCAAAGATTTTATCTATTTTTTCCTTATTCATACCAACACCGGAATCTGTTACAGAAATCACGGCATACATTCCGGGCTCCTCAAAGTCATAGGCCTTTATTTGTTCTGCATCAAACCCAACAGTGCCGGAGCGAATAGTCAGTCTCCCTCCATTTGGCATGGCATCACGTGCATTTTCTGCAAGGTTTATCAGTACCTGCTCTATCTGGCTGCTGTCAGCAAAGACCATTAATTCATTCGCCGGGGTTTCTATTGTCAGCTCTATGTTCTTATTAAGCAGTCGTCTGAGAACTTTTTCAGCCTTACTGATAATCCTGTTCAGGTTCACTGGTTTCATATCCATCGTTTGTTTCTTGCTGAACTCAAAAAGATTATTTGTAAGCTGCGCCGCCTTGTTTGCAGCTTTAATTATTTGTTCAATATTAGGCAACAGCGGATCATAGCTGCCTATCTTCATGAAGGTAAGATGTGCATAACCAATAATCGAAGACAGGAGATTTTTAAAATCATAGGCTATTCCGCCAGCCAGCCGCCCTATCGCCTCCATTTTTTGCGCTTGTAACATCCGGAGTTTTTTCTGTTCTGTGATATTGCAAAAATGCCATACTCTGCCATAGTACTTATCGTCTGTTCCAGTCACAGGCGCAGACTGACAGTTAAAGATAGTCCCGTCAATCAACGCAATCTCTTCATAGCTTCTTTCATGATGATTATTATTAAGATATCTCACCCGCTTCAGATACTCATCAGGCGTCATTACTTTATCCAGCATGTACTTCAAGGCGCTTTCTTCGGATTTTGTTTTTATTATTTCATCCGGAATTTTCCACATATCAATAAAGCGTTGATTGCAAGAAAGTATTTCCCCCTTTTCATCCACCACAAGCATGCCTTCGCAGGATGTTTCCTGCTGTGTCATCTGAATAGCCTTTGATAATTGCAGCGCGCCCTCGGTCTCTATACGCAACTCTATCATGGTATTGAAGGCCCGGCTTAGTTCCCCGATTTCATCACTGGTGCTGACATTCAGTTTTTGGTACAGGTTTTTGCTGCCTATGCCCCGGATTACTGATGTAACTTCAGACAACGGTTTTGTAGTGGTTCTGGCAAACAAGAAGGCTATGCTGATTCCTGCTACCAACACCCCGAAAATAAACAGCATCAGCGTCATCAGAATATCAGAGAGATCCTGTTTAATGGATTTCTCTGTAAGGCCCAGATGCAGGGAGCCCGCATTGCCCTCCATCAGAGGAATCGCAATATGCATGATCTCCCCCTGTTCAGTATTCAAATAGTAAATTCTGTTTTGTTTCCCGGATGGGATATGATTTAAATTTTTCAGTTGAACCGGAAATCTTCCTCCAAATGTATGTGCTATCACGTTCCTGTTCTCATCAAGTATATATATGTACTCTATGTCTTCCACCTGTTTCTTCTGCTCATTAATCATCAACGTAAGTTCAAAAAATTTCTCTGTCAAGATCGGTGGTACTGCGTAACTCGCTATGTTTTGTGCAATGTAGACTCCCCTTTTCTGGAGTTTATCGAGGAGTTTGGGCTGAACTGAGGCAATTATAAAAAGAGTAATCGCCAGTCCCGTGAGAAAGACTATCCCGACAGTACCACAGAGAATTTTTACCTTCAGAGTTATATTCTTATGCCACACTATTTTCTTGTTCCTCTTTTATTTTGTGCTTCAACCCAGGCCTTCATTTCACGAATGGAATCATAGGCGCTGTCATCAATCGTAACGAATTTATCTATCATCATGTTACTGAGAATTTTTTTCCCTTTTTCATCCTGATGAGCCGTAAGCAATATGTTCTGAATCTGCTTCTTTATCTCAGGATCCAACCCACGCCGCACCACAACAGGAGGAATTCCGTAAGGAGGAGATTTCATGATAACTCTGGTCCGTGCTGTCAGGCCTGGATTCATACGATTCAGATATTCCCATATAAGACTGTCCACAGCAGCTCCATCAACGATATGCTGAACGACAGCCTGAATGGCTTTATCATGAGAATGGGCATAGATGTAGTTTCGGAAAAATGAATCTGGCGTCTCATTCATCTTTGACAGTATATATTTAGGTACTAATGTTCCAGAATTTGACATCGGATCGGTAAAGGCAAAGGTTTTTCCGCGGAGTTCCTTAAAATTTCTTATTGGGCTATCCTTTGCGACAATAATATATGAATAATAGACCGCCTCGCCATAGGCCTGAGGCGCTGCAATAAGCTCCAAGTCAAAATCCTTATGCCCATCCACATAAGGGCCGCTGCATATAAAAGCTACATCAACATCACCGGCTTTCAGAAGATTATAGATATCTTCATAACTCTCCCTGTCAACAAAATCAACATGACGGGCCGTCTTTTTCTCAATATAGTCCAGCAGGTTTTTATAGTAGATGAAACCTTCCTTGGGGGTAATCATGCCGCCAACTGCTATACGCATTGAATCACTGTAGGTTAGTTTGGTTTTTCCTTCCAATTTTTCTTTATTCTCAAGGCTGATCGTTATTGACTTCTCATCCCTTTCACACCCACCGGTTATGATAAGTCCAAAAGCAATCAGTATACAGAAAATTATTCTCTTCAGCATATTAAATTTCCTCCCGACAATTTATTAATCCGTTTCTCTGTAAAATTATAAAGCTTTTCTGAAACTTATACAATTTACCCCTGCCAATACTTTCCTTTATCTTAGTTAAAATGTCCTTAGGCTGAACAGGTTTCAGTAAAACAGGCACATCCTCTTTTGGCAGCATGCTTCTGTCTATCATATCTGACGGATAGCCGCTCATAAAAATAAACTTGCGCCGGGATTTATTTTCCTTATTTCGTGATAGACAGCTATGCCTTTTTTCTTTGGCATATTCATATCGAGGAGACAAAGACATACAGCTTCATGATTTTCCATAAATTTCCTTACCGCATCCTCGCCGTCTTCAGAGATAATAACATGGTATCCGGCTCCATGCAACACAATTTCCATAAGCTTTCGCAAAGTTGCGTCATCATCTGCGACTCTGTTTTTACAACAGTAACATTTTTTCAAGAAGCTTTCCTGACCCTGTCTATTCCTTGTGCTCTCTGTTCCGGAAGACAGAGAGTAGGGTATAGCATATAGGGGATAGGGAGTAGATAAGAAATAAAAAACGGTTTAAGCAGTTTAAACCGATTCTTTAGAAGGATGTCGTTTATAGAAATTCTGAAACAGGCTGACATCCCCTGTGACAGGACCTTTCTTTTTTTACTGCACAGGGGATGACAAGTTAGTTTTCACAACAAAGACGCCTCATGCTCTTCTTTCCAGTGGGCGAAACCGCCATCACAACTTCTACCTTGTTTCCACAAAGACTGCAGAGTTTTGCTGAATTCCTGGACTCGGACCTTGCAGCAACATCGGTCTTTGACTTGGCTTTTCCTGACATAATACTTTCCTCCTTTCCGTACGGCAAACAAACCGCAAAATTCCCCTTTCTTTTTTCATGCACACAGCTTCCACTTCAAATGAATCCTTTTCAGGGATTTGATAATGCAAGGACTGCGAGGCAATATAAATCCGAGGACGATTTATTCTATCTAAAGTTAAAAAAGTTTGTCAATTACACCGTAATTTCGTGGACCTTATATTTTTGCTTCATGCAGTTAAATGATGTTAGAATACGCAAGTTATATGAAACCAAAGATTTTGATAGTTGACGACGAGCCTGATATTTGTAAGGCCCTGGAATTCATCCTGAAAAATGATGGCTATACCGTAACCTCTGAGAACAGTGGTGAAGCTGCTGTGGAAAGGATAAAGCGGGAGTCTTTTGATGTAATACTGACAGACCTCAAGATGGGCAGTGTTGATGGTATGACAGTCCTGGAAAAGACCAAGGAGATAAGCCCTGATACTGCTGTTATTTTGATGACCGCTTTTGCCTCTATTGAGTCCGCCGTGGAGGCCATGAGAAGGGGCGCCACTGACTATATTGTTAAGCCTTTCCTTAATGAAGAAATAAAACTTACCATAAAAAAACTCATCGAACAAAAGAAACTGATAACAGAGAATATAGCCCTCAAACAGCAGATAAGCCAGCGCATGATCTACAAAGAATTCGTTGCGAATTCTGAAGGTATGCTTAACATCCTGGAGACTCTTGAAAAAGTAATTCCCACAAAAAGCAATATCCTCTTATTAGGCGAAAGCGGAACCGGAAAAGGCCTTATTGCAGAACTTATTCACGGTAACAGCCAGAGGCGTGACAAACCCTTTATCTCAATAAATTGTTCCGCCATACCCGAGGGGCTTCTTGAGTCAGAGCTTTTTGGCTATAAGAAGGGCGCATTTACAGGGGCTGTATCTGATAAATTAGGGCTGATACCTCTTGCTCATCAGGGGACCCTATTCCTGGATGAGATAGGCGATATGCCTTCCGCTCTTCAGGTAAAGCTTCTTAAGGTGTTAGAGACTGGTGAGATCCTTCCTCTCGGTGACACCAAACCCAGGATAGTGGATGTAAGAATTATCTCTGCAACCAATGCAAATATAGAGAGCAAGATTAAAGAGGGGAGGTTACGGGAAGACCTTTACTGGCGCCTGAATGTAATAGAAATCAAAATACCTTCTTTAAGAGAGAGAAAAGATGATATTGAACTGATCTCAAAATATTTTATTAATAAATTCTCAAAAGAACACAATAAAGATATTAAGGGCGCAGACAAAGAAGTTCTATTCCTGTTTTTAAGATATTCCTGGCCCGGCAATGTGCGGGAGCTCGGAAATGTTATAGAAAGGGCTGTTGTTCTTGCACAGGGGCCTTATATAACTATTCAGGATATTCCTGATAAATTTAAATTGAACCAGAAAGAGGCCTCAGAAGCCTCCTCTACCCTCAAAGAGTACATTAGTGATTATGAAAAAAACCTGCTTTTAAAGATGTTTGAGACGCATAAAAAAAACAAGGAAGAAACCGCAAAGGCCCTGGGTATTGACCTCGCAACACTTTACAGAAAATTTAACAAATATGGAATTGATGAATGAAGAGGCCTTTCCATACAGGCGCTGTCTTTGGTGGAGGGTTAGGCCTTGTAATTGCTTTAAGTATGGATATCCTGCTGGGACAGGGCATAGGATCTGGATGGTGCGAGGCCGTAGCCCACGACCTGAATCTGCTGTTTAAAACCAATTTCCCCAATTATCATATTGTCGTAATAATCGGCGTAATTGCTTCTATAGGCTTAATTGGTATTTTTGGCGCTGTCATCGGAGGGCTATCGGTTGTATTGATAGACCGTTTTTTTAATAAACTCATAGAAAAAGGAAGCAGCAAGGAACAAGAGACAAGTAGCAAGTTGCAAAGGACAAGGGGCGAATAGCAAGGTGCAAGGGACAAGAGACAAGCCCTGCAGCCTGTTTACTTGCCACTTACCCCTTGCACCTGTCTTACCCCTGATGGCACTTCCCGCAATCCATCACGTTTGACGCTGTGTTTCCATTGTGACAGGCTCCGCAGAATTTGCCGTTATACATAGCGTCCATCTTCATCCTGCTTCCGCCTTTTCTCATAACAAAAAGTTTTTTGTGGCATTCATCACATTTAAATGCAGGGCTATGAACATTATGACTGAACTTAACTGCTCCAATACCTTTATTTCTGTAAGTCAGGTCCGCACTTGGCGCAGGAGTCTTTTCATGACACTTATTACAATCGTAAGATGAGAATGCTTTTTTACCGTTATGGCAGGCACCGCAGGATTCGCCATTATATATTTCATCCATTGTTACCTTTGTACTGCCTTTGCTCATAGAAAACATTCCTGCTGAATGACAAACACCGCATGTGTTTGATGTTGTATGTTTCTCATGAGCAAATCTTACAGATGAATTCCCCTTCCCCATAGTTATGAAACCCTCCGGCGCTGATATAACAGATTTGCCAGATTTTGTTTTCTGGGCAACCTTATATCCCTTTACCCCTGTATGACAACGTGCGCACTGGGTGTTTGAGGCAAAGGCCATCTGTCCATTATGACATGCACCGCAATATTTGCCCTTATAAAGAGAGTCCATATTAAAATCGCTCTTTTGCTGAGCCTTTAATGCAACTGCGTCAAAAAGACTGTTATGACACATCTCACATGACAGGCCCCTGTCTTCTGCATGAAGCTTGTGGCTGAAGATGACTGACTTTACAGGCTTGCTATAAATAATATCACCACCATGCGAAGCGTCAGCAAATACCGCCTCATCAAAAAAAACTAGCATTGAAATCATTAGTAATATGCCAAGAACTATTTTCTTTTTCATGATCCGCTCTCCTCATCCTTTCATATAAAATACATTTGGTTTTGCGCCAACCTCGGGCCGAAGTACCCATACAGGCTTTTCAATCTGGTGCACGAGCTTGTAAACTTCACTGTCCGGGTTTGAAAGATCGCCAAAGTTGCGCGCGCCTGTCGGACATGCAGCCGTACAGGCAGTAAGCTTCTCTCCCTTTGAGAGACGGGTATCAATGCAAAAGTTGCATTTATCAATGGAATGTTTTTCTTCATTGAAATATCTTGCATTGTAGGGACAGGCCATTACGCAGACCTTGCAGCCAATACATTTATCATAATTCATCATAACGATTCCATGCTGCTTGTCTTTATAAGTCGCCTTTACAGGGCAGGCCCTTACACAAGGAGGATTATTGCACTGGTTGCACAGTACAGGGATGAACTCCCTCTTTTGCCCTATGGCATCAGGGACATCACGTTGCAGTATTGCTGTGCGATAGCCGTATTCAGGGACATCGTTTGTAATAATACAAGCCTCCAGGCACCTCTCGCAGTCAATGCACAGGTTCTGCCTGATTACCATACTATAATGAGGCTTATAAGGATATTTCTCAGCCACTTCCTCTGTGGATGCAAATACCTTGTTAATATTTGAGATAGCTGACAGAATTGTTCCTCCGGCAAAGACGCCTGTTATTACAAGTCCAATTCTGAGAAACTCTCTGCGCTCAATTATCGAGAGAGAGTTTGATTTTTCTTCTTTTAAATCATCAGGATTAAATTTGCCGTGTTTCACTTTCTTACCTCCATGTTTTATTCAGAAACTTGATCTTTCCCTACCCGCTACCCGCTATACGCTGCACGCTAATCAGTGTATCTCGCTCTTATGCCCTTTAAAAACTCTCTCTCCAAGAAGAAAACTTGTTGCTACAACACCCATACCCCCAAGTACAACCATAATTTCATAAAAGGAAGGAGTGTACTTATGTAATGAAGAATATTCATTAACTCCGAGATCATGATACAAAGGCACAATCTGCCCTACTACAACGAGGTCATATCTCATAATAAAGATTCCTATTATCATAAGGAGCGAAGCCGTAAACATCATGTTGATATTCTTTCCCTTTGAACGCAGCAGCAAGATGAACGGTATTACCATGCCTATCAATACCTCAAAGAGCCAGAAGTTAAGCGAATAAGGCCCCGCAAGCATGGCCTTGATGGCTTCAACTTTTCCAGAAGCTGCAACAAGACCGGTAATTATCTTCCATGTTGCAAAAAACATAATTACTGTCAGCAAAAGGGTGCACAATTTCCCAACGGCTTCCAGGGAGCGCTCCATTGGTTTATCCATCATTTCATTATTAACCTTATATCCGAGATATGTGAAAAATATGATCGCCGCGCATCCCGAGGCCATTGCCGAGGCAATAAAATAAATCGGCATATAAGGGCCATACCAATACTCTCTGCCGTGAAGCATGCCAAAGATAGCACCCAGATTGCTGTGTGCTGCAATTCCGGAGATCAATCCTAACAGCCCTGAATACATTGCATATTTATGACTGCCTATCAGCAGGAATATAAACTCAACAATCATAAAAAACATGTACGCTCCATAAAGCGTGCCCATCCACCAGATATTCGAGGTAAGATTCGGCGAGATTGCATTATAGATAGCCATTCTGAAAGGGTTTTCTATATCAAGAAAGATGACTGTAAAGCCTGCCATTATTGTAACTACTGCGAGGAAGACGGTTCGTTTGGCAATCGGCATGAAATCTTTAATGCCAAACACATGACCTATAGATGATACTATGCAAAGCCCTGTGGAAGTTACCACAAAAAATATATAGGTCGAGATTAATATCCCCCACGCCACCTCACGGGTCACTCCGTAGGCATGGCGATATCCCATGTTAATTGCATTTGCACTTGACATCGCAGATATAAAGACCATGATTCCGCTTATTATAAGAAGCACATAAAATGATTTGCTTCCAGACAGGAATTCCATGAGATTTGAATACCATGTTGTTGCTACAGAAGAATCAAATGAACGTGTAACATCTTTAACTATTTCCGATACCTTTACAGGTTTGACATCCTCAGGCATTTTCTGTTTTCCTCCTTTTCAAAATAATTATGATGCAGGGCATAGGTAGGGTTTCTTACTATACCCTGCATCCTTACCACCCTGCACCCTTTTTTTCAGTGTCTTGCTGGTGCTTCTGCTGGTACCTCGTGCCTGGCCCTGATAGCGTCAACTGCGCTGCCTGCGGCCCATCCCACTATTCCTGTTCCGAGTACGAAGGTTATTGCTGCCACTACTACCCCTATTATCATGGAAGCAGCCACAATCAATCTTGGTAAAAGTGCTGCCTGAACTGGTGAACCTAAAAGACTGCCAGCTATCTTAAGACCGATTACTCCTCCAATCATAGAGCCCGGGAATAAGCCAACCAGAGCAAACAGTAAGAGTCCCATCCCTGTTCCTACATATAAACCTTTTTTTGCCATTTCTTTTGTTGTCATTTTTGTATCCTCCTTTTTTGTTAGCGTATAGCGGTTAGCGTGTATTTATTTTTCTATACCCTACTCCCTATACGCTACACGCTTTTTATTTTTTTCTGGATCCTAAAATTTTTATCTCTTTTCTTGCTTCTTTATATGGCGCACTGTCCATAATCATAAGCTCACTATATTTATTCTGAAAACCTATCAGTTCATCAAGGGTATTAATCTCAATTACCCATTGTTTCTCTTTTACCTTTTTATCGCAAACAACCATCCCTCCTTCCTCTCTGTGATTTATTCCTGCTTCAATCCAATCCTTATACCATACTTTTTTTCTGGCAGCTTCAAGCGTCTTAACTGTTCGGTAATCCAGCGGCGTTAACTCTTCTTCTCTGGCCTCATCACATGGCTTTTTGCTTTCCTTCAAAGATACCGTGGTCCTGCTTACAACAAATTTCATATTTTCCCCTTTCGTCATATATAAGCAATGCTAAGATCTATTTCTGATGTACTGCTAAATCCGTGACCTCTTCCTTTCCAGTCTTTACCAAATCAATTAAATAACCAATGGCCCATCCTGCAAGGGAACCGCCTACCACAAAAACTACGCCTGCAACCATTACACCCAATACCATAGACATTCCGACTATTATCCTCGGCAATAATGCAGCGCCCACTGGTGTCCCAAACAAATTACCGGCAATACTGAGGCCCACAACACCACCAATAAATGAACCAGGGAGTAACCCAATAAGAGCAAATAATACAAGCCCTGCGCCTGCACCTACATATAATCCTTTTTTTGCTATCTCACCTTTTGTCTTCATTTTTGTTTCCTCCTTTCATTGTTCTTTAGTCTTTAAAAAAGCATATTCCATGCCAAGTTGAATCCTATTGATTTTTAAGGAAAGTGCTATGGGAATTGTCTGCAAAGTTGCAAAGAATTTAATTATCTTTGCAGGATTGCAAAAACAATAGCGAAGTCTGGGAAGAATTAATATACAAATTGTTCGGGGCTCTTATATGAATGACATTGGGAGCATAGGGTCTTGGCAGCAGCCTTTCCAACAATCCATGAATGGGCTTTATGACAGTCAATGCAATTCAGGCCTTTTTTCATATGGAATCCATGCTGTCCTACAGATGTTTCATTTCTGTGGCACTCGCTTAGGCATGTATCAGGTGTTGGTTTTATTTCTCCGTGCGGCTTGTGGCATTGGTGGCAAAGCAGTTCTGCCATAGGCCCTGCCTGAGGAATGGCAGGATGACATTTTATACATCTGTCTTTAGGAACCATGGAAGGCGTCTTTTCTGAAAAAAAATGGCATTTGAGACAGGAGAAAGCCTCCATGCCAAGTCCGTGCACGCCTTTATCCTGATGGCACTCCTGACACGCATTTCCATTGGGATGAAAATTATGCAGTGCATCTTTATGACAGGTCTTGCAGTCAATCCTTTGTATAAATACATGCTTTGCATGCCCATAGGATTTATTCAGTGTTAAAGACCCCTGAATTGATTCATTCATATGACACTGCTTGCAGGAAATCCAGGGTTTTTCTCTTCCGTGAGTTTGAGAAAATTTCTTGCTATTGCCGCTTATAACAAATGTTGCAAGAAGCTGGTTCTGCTCCAGGATGCTCAATTGATGACACTTCTGACAGATTACGCTTTTGTGTCTGCCGTCATACCATTGTGTGAAAGCCTCTTTCATCAAATGACATGACATGCAGAATTGCGGGTCCTCCTGGGTATGCCTGTAGTACTTAAGCCCTACAACAACACCCAGTACAGCAATAACGATTATTAAGACAAGGGCCATGCCCTTCAAATATTCCAGAGCCCTGCCTATCAGCTCTACAAACCTGCTGTAAAGATTCATCTGCACCTCTTTGTCATACCACTTTAGGAGATATAATTATGCCATTACCAATGTTTTTTTTCTAACCCGGATTATTCAAAAACATTTGCAATGGAGAATACATGGAAAAAACAGGGAATAGGGATTAGGAGATAGTGGGTAGATAAGAAGAAAAAATATAGCTTAAGCGGCTTAAGCTGGTCTTTAGACGGACGGCATTACTTCAACTGTTTTTTCTTTGATGAAAACTCGCCAAAGGAGACATGTTCTTTAATCGCATATATTGATCCAATGACCACTGTAGATCCCATAGCTACAAGCCATGCAACTATGCCGTAGCTTAAGGCAACGGCCTTCTGAATGCCAAATATTCCATGTAAAGAAACAACACAGGCCAGATGATACGAACCAAGAAACCCTGGCGTTGGTGCAAGCGTAATAAAAATCGCAACAGTCAGACAGATGATCATAAGAGAAGATATAACAGGAAGTTCGTTCTCTATTCCAAAGGCAAAATAAAGCGGGTAGTAGGTAACAATAAATACTGTCCAGATAAGAAAAGAAAGAAAAATGGAAGCCAGAAATCCCCGATGGTCCCTTATAATATTGAGGCCTTCTGTAAATGAATGGACCAGTCCGACAATCTTCTCTTTCCATTTTGGAGGAAAGGGTTTAATGCAAATACCCAGTATCTTCATAGCCCAATCATTTTTAAATTGCAGGAAGGCCGAAAAAAGAAGGATAAAAATACATAACATAAAACTTGCAGTCCCGAAAAACTTGATCTTATCAATGATCTGATATTCGCCACCCTGATTTTTTGGGGTAAGGGCATCTGGCATAACCAGTAATATCCATACAATTAAAAGCAGAAGTACAATTAAATCAAAAAGTCTCTCTATAAATATTGTTGCAAAAGAAGAACTGAAACTGATCCTCTCCCTTTTGGAAAGAAGATAGGCCCTGATAAATTCTCCTGCCCTGGCAGGAAGCATATTCGCCATGAAGCCTACCATCAATGGAGAAAAAAGGGCCGCAGTCTTTACATTTTTTATAGGACGGATTAAATAGTGCCATCGCATAGCCCTGAGTAAATAGCTGAACAGAACAAGAAGAATTGCCGGAATAAGATATAAATAATGCACTGACAAAAGGGCTTCGGTCAGCTCAGACAGCTTAACTCCCTTAAATGCATAATACAGGGAAAAAACGATAAGGATAAGGCCTATGAAGAGATGAACAAATTTTTTATTCATGAGTTGTCAGCGATGAAATAGTATACCTGTGAAATTAATTAACAATCAAGTGGAAGAAAGGTCTTTTCTAATCGGGTTACTATCAAAACGAAGTGGATACTGTTACAATTATTAATAATGAAAATATTCTACTCACCTCAATGTCTCGCATATTCACATCCTGGACATCCGGAGGCCCCTGTAAGGATTGAGTCTGCCTATCATTATCTCAAAGAAAAGAAATTCGAATTTATTGAACCGGCCCCTTGTTCAGATGAAGATGTTCTATTGGCTCATACAGCGGAACTGCTTGAGAGCGTAAGAAAGGAAAATTTTTTCGATTTTGATACGCCTGCATTCCCGGGTATTTTCAATATTGCAAAATTATCTGCAGGTAGTGCAATTGAGGCAGCCCTGCATTGTTTAGCCACAGGCGAAAAGGCCTTTTCCTTTATGCGGCCGCCCGGACATCATGCTACCAAAAGAAAACTTGGAGGTTTTTGTTACTTTAATAATATCGCTATCGCCTCGTTAAAAGCACAACAAAAAATTAAAAAAGTTGCAATCGTGGACTTTGACTGCCATCACGGTAACGGAACTGAAGACATCTTTATTGACAATAAAAACGTTATGTATTTATCTCTGCATCAAAGCCCCCTATATCCCGGCACAGGCCTTAGCAGCAGGGAAAACTGCATTAATTATCCTCTTCCTGCCCAGACAAGTCCTGGCGAATATCTCTCTGTGCTTGAACAGGGACTTGAGAAGATAAGGGGCTTTGCCCCTGACTTACTGGCAGTCTCTGCCGGATTCGACACATATAAACTGGACCCTATTACCAGCTTTTCCCTGGAAAAAGAAACTTACACGGATATAGGGAGAAGGCTTGCAGATTTACAGATACCAACATTTTCCATTCTTGAAGGCGGCTACAGTAAAGAGCTTGCCGAATGCATTTGTAATTTCCTCACCGGCCTTGAAGAATAACCTGTGCAATTTCTGAGCTGAATCTGAATATTATTGAAGCGGGTGATTTTTATAGGCGCTTTGTTGTAAAATTTCCTGAAGTTTAATTAATCAGTACAGGTGAGTGTAGCTCAGCCGGTTAGAGCATCTGACTGTGGCTCAGAGGGTCGGGGGTTCGAATCCCCTCACTCACCCCATTTTAGAGTAAAGAGTCAGGAGTTACGAGTTAAGTAAAAAACTTAACTGCTTGACTCTTGACTCATAACTCTAAGATGCGCCTGTAGCTCAGTGGATTAGAGCATCGGCCTCCGGAGCCGAGGGTCGGAGGTTCGAATCCTCTCAGGCGCGCCATTATAGAGTTAAGAGTCAGGAGTTATGAGTTAAGTAAAAAACTCAACCGCTTGATTCTTGACTCTTAACTCTAAGCAGAGGGCCTGTAGCTCAGTTGGTAGAGCAGCTGACTCTTAATCAGCGGGTCGAAGGTTCGAGTCCTTCCAGGCTCACTTTATAATTTACCTTCTTTAACATCCTTGCATTCGCCGATGGGTACGGGTCCGCCAAATACCCTGTAATGCTCCTTTAAAATCTCGCACACATCTTTTGCATCATCAACAATATGAAAAAAAGCAAAATCCTCGGGGCTTATCGTTCCATGCTGTACAAGAGTGTTTTTCATCCAGTCTATAAGGCCCTGCCAGTATTCCCTGCCAAACAGTATAATCGGGAAAGAGTCAAGCTTTCCTGTCTGCACCAGGGTCAAGGCCTCAAAAAACTCATCCATTGTGCCGAATCCTCCAGGGAATATGACATAAGCAATGGCATACTTTACAAACATCAGCTTTCTGACAAAGAAGTATCTGAAGTCAATGGCTATGTCCTGATATTGATTTGACACCTGTTCATGAGGAAGCTGGATATTGAGTCCGATGGATTTACTTTTTCCCATTTTGGCGCCCTTGTTCGCAGCCTCCATAATACCAGGGCCGCCGCCTGTTATCACAGAAAAGCCTGCGTTAGAGAGCATCTTGCCCACCTTTATGGCCTGATGGTAGTAATATGAATCCTCATTCAGCCTTGCGCTTCCGAATATAGTCACTGCAGGGCCCAGCTCATAAAGGGTTTCAAAACCCTCAACCAGTTCCGACTGTATTCTGAATACCCGCCAAGTGTCCGATTTCCTTAAATCTTCAATCATGCAACCTTCCTCCCTTCTGTAATTCACCTGCCTATTATATATTCTTGGACAAATGTATACCTGCCATTTTCAGCCGTTCAAGCCCCTTTATCTCGTCCTGCAGCATAGGAAACTGGAGCACAGGGAGGTTGAATTTATTCTGTATCGCCTCTAAATACTGCATCTGCATCTGTCTCCTGTTTCTGAAAAAGTCATTAACGCATACCTCTTCTGGCAGGACCATATTCGCAACCACAAGCTGTGTCTCAATGCCTGCATCTTTTAAATCAAGCATGGCCCTGTACGATTCAAGGACTGGAGTAGATTCCGGATAAAGCACAAGGCAGAATACTGACTGCTCTGATTTGCGGAGTATATTAATGATTTTTCTGAATCTGTTTTCTGTCTCCCTTTTTGCCTTTGCACCCTCTGTTGTATCTATCATCATCTCCGCCTGTTTCGCATAATCAAAAGGAAGGTCGAGAAGCCTCAATGTATGTCCTGTCGGAGCGGTATCAAAGACAATTACATCATAAGCGCTGCTTTCTATAAAACGAATGAATTTGTCGAATGCTGCCATCTCTTCAATACAGGGGGAATTAAGCTCCTCTTCCATAGCGGCTATCATATCTTCAGAATATTTTTCCCTCGCTTCTTCGAGAACTCTCTCTTTGTACTCAGTAAAAGCCTTCTCCTGATCAATCATCACTGCAAAAAGATTTTCTGCAATCTCTGAAGGCTCATCATCTATCTTTACATCAAATACTTCACCGATGTGCGCTGCAGGGTCTGTAGTTACAATAAGTGTTTTGAATCCCTTCTGTGCTGTATGCATTGCAGTAATGCACGATATAGTCGTCTTGCCAACCCCGCCCTTGCCGGTGAAAAAAATTGCTTTGGTCTGGTTAGCCGGAATGATTAGCTTATCGATATCAGGCTTTTCAATATTGCCAAGATGGGTAGCACTCAAGACTCCAGCTTTTACTCTTGTCATTCCGGCTTGTCGGGAATCTTTCTTCTCAAAAAGATTCCCGACGCGCCCTGCTTGCGGGAATGACATACGATTGATGTTGTTGCGTGCTACAAACAATTTCTCCGCTACACTTTTTAACGCCTCAATCCCCTTTACTTCTCTGTCCCTTAACAACATAAACCGTTTTGGCTTGCTGATTGCCTTTTCAGTTGCTCCGAGCACCCTCTGCTGCGCTTCATATTTCTTTCTGAAAAACTCAATATCACAGACTTCTTCAGGCAGTATTCCGTTTATGATAATCTCTCCAGATTTAATGCCGATTGTCTCAAGCTCTTTTGACGCCCTTATGGTTTCATAAAGCGAGAGTTCCTCAGGACGCATGACAAAGATGAAATCTGTACGTTCAGGATTCTTCAGAAGTGAAGTCGCACGGTCGTACTTATCTTTGGAATCCTGTATGGACTGTACCGGGCCGAGACATGTTTGGCCGCTGCCTTTTGCGGATTCCTCTATATGTCTGGACCAGTCCACTGGAAGCTCAAGCAAGCGTATGGTGTGTCCGGTAGGCGCAGTATCAAATACAATGATGTCGTATTCATCCACTTCCATAAAATCAATAAACCTGTCAAAAGATGCCATCTCTGTTGTGCAGGGACCGCTCAGGTTTTCCTCGAGAGATGCTATCACATCATTGGGCATTATCTCTCGAAACGGGCCGATGATCCGCTCTTTGTACTCCCTTGTCGCCTCATCCGGGTCAATTTCCATGGCATGTAATTGTAGGGGTAATTCATGAATTACCCCTACAGATATCGGCATTATCCTATGCCCGATCTCCTGTTCAAATACATCTGCAAGATTGGATGCCGGGTCGGTTGTTACAATCAATGTCTTTTTGCCTGACAACGCATGATGCAATGCCGTGGCGCATGCCATCGTGGTCTTGCCAACCCCGCCCTTGCCTGAAAAAAATATATATTTTGTCATTTATGTCCCTCTATACAGACACTGACTACATAGTCCTGAATAGATTCTCCCTTTTTTAAGCTACCCATTATCTTCCCTTCCACCGGATCTTCGGTATATGAATCGGTGTATAATGATAACCCTTTCCCGGATACCTTCACGTCTTTAAAACCAGCCCTCTCTACTATTTTTCTGTATTCATCAACAAGTATTGCTCCGGCAATACAGCCTACATATGCCAGAATATTTTCCAGGATCTTTTCCGGAAGTTTTTTCAAAAGAGCGATATCAGAAATTGATATCCTTCCGCCTGGTTTCAGTACCCTGTAGATCTCCTGAAAGACCCGCGGCTTGTCTGCTGAGAGATTGATCACGCAATTGCTTATGACTGCATCAACTGAATGGTCTGCCGCCGGCAGATTCTCAATCTCGCCAAGCCTGAACTCAACATTTTTTATCGCGTTTCTTTTTGCGTTGTCCCTTGCCTTCTCTATCATCTCAGGGGTCATATCAACACCGATAACCTTGCCTTTAGTACCGACTTTCGAAGCAGCCAGAAAACAGTCAAAGCCCGCGCCTGCGCCGAGGTCCAGCACAATTTCTCCTTTTTTCAGACCTGCCAATGCCGTAGGATTACCGCAACTTAGGGCGAGGTTTGCCTCATCCGGAATTGCCCTTAAATCTTCTTCAGAATATCCGATCGATTTTGCATACTCCTTTGCATCAGGGCCAGAGCATGTGCCGCATCCGCACCCCTTCTGTCCCTTTGCGATTTTTCCATAAGCATCCCGGACTATTTTTATCGTTTTAGCTCTGTTCATAATAGCCTCCTGAATTATTTCCTCGTCACAGATATTGGTTTCCCTTTTTTCATCGGTTCAATATTTAACACCTTGCATATCTCTTCGTAATCAGGATATGCTCCGGTCTTGAATACCTCTCCATTTATCATTGTAACCGGCAATACTTTCTTTCCACCCTTATGAAGCAATTCAGCAATTTTTTTGTTTTCAAGAAATTCCTTTGGCTGCTGCGCAAGATTAAACCTTTCAACGTCAACACCCTGTTTCTTCAATGCCAGCACGGCCTCGTTCATCTTTACAAGAACAGGGTCAATACTCGGCCCGCATAATCCCGATGAACAGCACATTGCAGGATCGTAAATTTTGATTCTCATTTTATTTGCCTCCTGTGTTCTTACACTCTAAAAAGTTAACTTTCAAGAAATCCCAGTATTACTTATCTCCTTATTTACAGCATTTGTTCTTATTCTTCATATCCTTTAACTTTATCAGTCTTGAAAGATATACCTTTATAGTTTCGTCCGTGATCTTTTCTGTGACTGTGAGCACAAGAAACCTTCGGAATATATCTGAATCATTTATACTGTAATGCACCCATTTGCCCTGCCGTCTATCCCTTATAAGTCCTGCTTCTTTCAGCACATTGAGATGGAATGAAATCTTGGGCTGGCTCATGTCCATAACGCTGACGAGATCGCATACGCATATCTCGCCTTTCTGAAAGATCTTCAGCATCTTCAGTCTTGTTTCGTCTGAAAGCGCCTTAAAGACGCTTATCAATTCCTGCATCCCGATTTCTCCGTTTCTTTAACAAGACGTATTATCATATTAATTGAATTTGATTTATTGTTAGCCCTGATTATTCATAAATTTTACTTGGAGCACGCCACAGTTCAAAAACATCTTGAATGCGAGGGATTTTTTGAATCTTGAATATTGAATCTTGAATTTACAGAATGTATTTTTTCTGTTTTTGCTAAGGTATCGCTCAATATGTTTTTTCACCATACTTGCTCCAAGTTTATGAATAATGTAGGTTAGTAAATTAATAATGAATCAATTTAATCATATAAACATTATTTGATTTGTTTGTCAAGGCAACAGGTTGTCTGATGTCTTTGGGCCCCGGCGAATCCGCCAGTGTGAAGAACTATAAACGCTCTGTGTAAATATTTATGTTCTAAATTGGATTAGACCGCTCCCTTTGTTCTTTCCTGGTAAAAAGGACATTTTCTGCAGTCCTCATATTTCTGTGCAAAGGTACCCTGAACCTTTCCCTCACAAAAAGTGCCTGCGACGGCCCAGCAAATCCGCCCAAAGTTTGGATAGGCAGGGCATTTAATCGTAGCATCCTTATCTCTGCTGCAGTTCATATACTCCCAGCACTTCTTCTCCAAGGAATCTTCTTCACTCTGATAAGGGAAATACAGGCTGAAGGTGGAGCCTTTTCCTGCAACGCTTTCTGCTTTAATAAAACCGCCGTGTTCCTCTATAATTTTTCTTGTTATTGAAAGTCCAAGCCCTGTGCCATGGCCTATCTCTTTGGTGGAGTAAAACGGCTCAAAGATCAGGGGCAGTTTCTCTTCGGGTATCCCTGGGCCTGCATCGGATACAGAAATAACAGCATATGTCACATAGTTAAGTTCTTTCCCGGTTGCGGTTACTCCCAGTACTCCTCCCTGGGGCATTGAATCAATTGCGTTTATTATAAGGTTGCCAAGTGCGAGTTTTATCTGTTCCGGATCTATCAGAACCTCCGGAAGCTCCTCCTCGATTTCCATCTTTAACTCTATAGCATGTTCATTGAGAAGGTCTTCATACATCTTCACCGTTTCCATTATAATCGGCTTCAGATGATTTCTTTTAAAACGACACCTGGCCTCCCTTGAAAAGGTCAGGACATCCCGCAGTATCTTCTCAAGCCTGTTCACCTCTGAGACTACTACCTCTGTATACTCTTTCTCTTTTGCGCCGGTAACAATTTTCTTCAATCTGCGGGCAAAGCCGCCTATTGCAGTCAGGGGGTTTCTTATTTCGTGCGCCACATCTGCTGTAAGCCTTCCGAGCGATGCAAGTTTTTCTGCCTGAATCATTTTCCCCTGCGACTTTTTTAATTCCTCAGTCTTTTTTTCAACTTCTTTCTCAAGTGTCTGCGCCCAGTTATGAAGCCTTTCCCTTGAGGCCTCAAGCTCTCCAGTCATCTCATTAAAAGTGCCGGCCAGATATTGCATTTCGTCTTCTGAACGGATGTACACTTTATGTTTGAGGTCGCCGCCTGCGACATTATCCATTGCATCTGACAGTATGGATACAGGCGTTAAGACAAATTTTTTCAGAATGAAATAGAGAAGAAAAGAAGCCCCTACCAGAAACATAAAGGCATAGATGGTTATATTTACAGTTTGTCTCTGAACAATTTTATCCAGAGAGGCCAGGGAAAAGTCTGTCTCAATAATCCCTAACACCCTTTGTTCCTGAGAATGAATATGGCAGGCTGCAGTATAGCAGGGTGCTTCATTGTAGATGGGTTCAATAAATGTGAGTGTTTTATTGTCCCTGTTGCTCGCATCAATTATCCATTGTTTCTTGTCTTCCAATGCAGCTAACGGTCTTTGGGAATCTAAATGGCAACCTTTGCATGCAAAGGTGTCACGGTTTACCATTTGCCCGATTTCATGCCTTGCCGATGAATAAAAGATTTTCCCTCTGTTGTCAAATATCCTTATTCTTTTGATGTCCTCAGAGAGGGCAATACTTTCGATTGTATGCTGTACAGCTTCCCTGTGAACGGTAAGCATACTGTAGCGTGTGCTCTTCTTTATAAAATCTGAGAACGAGGCTACATACTTAACCGCGCTGACTGTGAGGTTTTTTTCCCCTTCATCTATCAATATATAGCATGAAATACCCCCGCCAACTACAAGCAGCATGACGATGGTGATAATCAGTTTTCTGGCTAAGGACCCTTTAATCTTTCGCGATGATATCATGCACTGCTTATCTTTCTTTAAGTTTTAAGAGGTAGTGTTACGGTAAAGGTAGTGCCCTTGCCAACTTCGCTCTCAACGGTTATGGAGCCGTTCATTTTTTTGATTATGCTGTAACTGACTGCAAGCCCCAGACCCGTGCCTTTTTCTTTGTTGGTATAGAAAGGATCAAATATCTTGGGTACGTCATCCTTGTGTATGCCAACTCCTGTATCTTCAAATTGAATGACCATGTTGTCGTCTTTTGCAAAGCTCCTTATAGTAAGCGTACCGCCTTTAGGCATGGAATCAACAGCATTAAGGGCCAGATTTATAAAAACCTGCGACAGTTGTTTGTCTTCACAAACACATGTAGTATTACATAAGGACGGGGAGAGGTCTTTTATAATAGAAATGCCCTTCGCCTTTTTATCGAAGTGAATGATATTAACTGAATGCTCGATAATTTCATTTATAAGGCACTCTTTACTCTCCCCAGTAGGCATTTTTATAAAGCCTGAAAGCTGTTTCAGGATATCAGATATCCTGTTTATATGATAATAAATAGTCTCCAGGTTTTCTTTTTTAAATTCGTCTTCTTCCGCTTCTTTCAGTATCTGCACAAAAGAGAATATAGATGTCAACGGATTGCCAATCTCATGCGCAATGCCTGCTGAAAGCCTTCCCAGTGATGCCAGTCTCTCCGAATGGATTATCTGCTCTTCCATGTTTTTCATCTCTGTTATATCCTGTATAAGCCTTATATATCCGGCCACTTCTCCATCCGGCCTTTTCACAGGAGCGTTGGTAATCTGAAAATACTTTCTCTTTTGTCCGAAGAGATCAGGCATTATTGTTGTATTCATATCTTTGGCATACGTATCAAAAATAACAGAACAATCCGCACATAAATCCTCACATGAAAGCCCTGTAACTTCACGCCCTGCCATTTCATTAATTTTTTTGTTGGACCATAGAATCTTTCCTTGCCTGTCAATAAGTATAAGTCCGCCGCCAATGGCGCTGACAATCGTATCAAGTTTTTCCTTTTCGTTTGCAAGTTCGGCTGTTCTTCTTTTGACTTTTGTTTCAAGCTCGACAGCATATTTTTCCAGCTCTTCTTTCCGTTTTGCGCTTTCTTCTGCCGTTATTCGCCGCTTGTTGAATACAATCAATAAGGCAGACACCAGAGTGGTAGTCACAAAGATGGCGATTATGAGATAAGAGTACAATTCCATGCTCTGTTTTGTGGCAAGAGTCACTTCAGAGTAGGGCGCAGATACCGCAATTATCCATGAAAGGGTGTCTATATTGGCAGAGGAAAAGGCAATAATCTTGTCCTCTCCTGATGGGGCAATATACTTTCCGTAATTACCTGCTTTTCCTTCTATAATCCGTTTTTCAAGGTCGAAACTCACATGGCATTTGAAACAGGCCTCGTCTGCTTTATAAACATTTCCCCCAACCATTTCAGGCTGGATCGGATGATACAGGAGTGTTCCATTTTTGTTCATCATCCAGGCATATCCCCTGGTGCCTGACTGTATATTACCCACAAAATGGCCTGCTATGTCCTCAATCCTTCTGGAGAGAAAAACTATCCCGTTAAATTTATTCTGATTATATACAGGCGATATGACGTAGACATCAGACAGTGTTTCTACAGTGGTAGTTCCGCGAGATTCCATCTTTTCTGCTTTAGCTAATATTTCCGGAATAACAGGTTTTAAAAATCCTTCAGTCACCTCCGAGAAAATTACCCGGCCCGTACTGTCTATTATTCCAAAAGAGGTCTTGAGGGTTTTCTTCTTCTCAAGGACATCCTTTATCAATCCATCAATACTGTCCCGATTCCTTAAATCTTTTTTTGACAGCACCTCAGAAATATGAAGTACCCCCTCTTTTATAAAAGAGAAATGTGCCTTTATATGGTCCGATATAGACTTGGAAAGCAAGAGTTGTTGTTTGTTGAACATCTCTGCCATCTCCATCTGAAGGGATTCCTGGAAGAAGACGCTAAGGGTGATAAGCGCGGAGACTATAATAATGAGGGTGACTATTATTAACAGATAGCCTTTCATAACTACGGCTATTCTACCAAATCAGGCATGATTTATAACATAAAGGGAGGGATAACTGTTGTATCCCTCCCTTTATTGAAATTATGTCTTAAGCTTTTTTAGCTGCTGCTTTAAAGCTTCTGATGTAAAAGACATTCGGCTGTGTGCCTTTTTCACCTGACTTCAAGGTCTCGCCCTTGTTATTCTTCAGGTTAACAGCTTTATGCTTCTTAAGAGCCTGGCTTAGCTCACTGTTTGGATCGCTCTGGTCCCCGAAGATTCTTGCCTTTGCAGGGCATGCCACTACGCAATAAGGCTGTTCACCATTCATAACCCTGTGTTCGCAAAAGATGCACTTTTCTACCTTACCCTTTTCACGTACACTTGCATAATCAGAGTGTTTGTAAAGGGTGCGGTGAGGAGGCAAATCACCAGCCTTCTTGGACACCTCAGCGCCTGAAGCAGTGCATCCCGCAATGACTTCCTTATTGTCTTTGTAGAAGGGATGTACTTCGTCTTCGAAGTCATTGAAGCTTATTACGCTGTACTGTAATCCGGATTTATCCGCATCCTCCGTGCTGTAAGGACACGCCCTCTGGCACTGACGGCATCCGATACATCTTTCCATGTTGTGAATTGTCATACCGTTTTCGTGTTTGTGCATAGCCTTTGGCGTTACAGGACAAGCCTTCACACATGGCGCATCTGTGCAGTGATTGCAAAGAACAGGCCTTGCTGTAAAATTTACATTGGGGAACTTGCCCTCTGTTGTCATGACAAAGTCTGCCCAGTTGAATCTCTGCCCCTTGGCCCGGTCCTGAGTATTGTTCTCAGTTTTGCATGCTATTGCACAGGCGCCACAGCCTACACATTTTTGTAAATCTATAACCATTCCATATTTTGGCATTTATTTTATCCTCCTTTCCTTAAACCTTTTCGATTCTTACGGCTGTAAAGCCGCCGTTTCTGCAGTTGCTGCCGGTAAAGCGTTCTGTATCAAAAGGCATAAGATCATTGTTATTGGCGCCCCTCGGCGTCTTGCCGAATTCCTTTGCGGCAACCTTACCGTAAGCATAATGACCCTGGCCATAGCACTTTGAAACCGTGCCGGGTCTGACCCCTTCAAAAAGTTTTGCCTTTACAGTGATACTCCCTGTCACAGAGGTAAGCTTTACCATATCGCCGGTCTTGATGCCAAGTTTTTTACCGTCTTCTGGATTGATTCTTACTACATCATCCCAGCTCTCATCACCGACGTCAACCTTCTTGAATTCCTGATACCATGGGGTGTTCTGGCTTCTGCCTTCCCTGTTAAGCCTTGACTTGAAGTCAACGAGGATATATGGATATTTAACAGGATCGCCCCATACTTTCGGCGACTCGTAATGAGGTACGAACACTTCTTCGCCTTTTGCAAGGTAGCCGGCAGCCTCGACTATATCATCAATGCTGGTTTTGTGTTTTTTGGCATGATCGCCGAGGGCTTTCTTGAGGGTTTCACTATAGAATTCAAACTTAAAGGTCACTGTACCTTCTATTGTTTTCTTTCCGTCTTTTTCAACTTCCTTGCCGAATTTACCCCAGAGCTTTCTGAACTCATAACCCTCAGAGTTGTAAATTCCCTTTGCCTTAAAGTCTTCCCAGCCATTCAGCTTATCGCCTTTTAGCGGCTTTTCAGGCTTCCAGACAGGCGCGCTTATGATTTTTGTGGCAATCAGAGCAAAATCTTCCGCATTAGTTGGCATATTGCCTGTTTCCGGATCTTTGAATGAGTTGTAGTAATTAACCATGTTAGGAAATCCCTTGGCATTCAGCTTTTCAGCAAGCATATACATAATCTCAGTCTCGTCAGCCTTCTCTTCCCATAACCTTCCTACTACCGGCTGCTGAATAGAAAGATGGGTATGCAAGTTGCCTTTGTTGCTGACACAGGTCAGTTTCTGTGTTGCATGATGTGCTGCTGGTAAGACGATATCAGCAAACATAGCTGCCTCAGATGGATTGGTTCCAATGTGAATATAGAAAACCTTTTTCATTGCCTTATCCCATCTGTCAGCGCCGGTACATGAAAAATTAAAGTTGGCCCAGTAGCTCATACAAACCTTAATATCATAAGGATCTTCATTAAGGACGGCGGTGGCAACATTGTTTGTGATAACAGAACTGCCAGCTTTTCCTTCTGATATCGCAGGGAAAGCCTTTGTGCCTCTCTGGTCTATTTTTTTCTCTTTGCTATATTTCTTTGCTGTTTCATCGAGAAACTCATCAATTGCAGGAACTTTTCCTGAAGGAGACTTTGCATGATTTCTTAATGAACCGCCCTCATTCTCGCAGGAACCTAAAAGGCCGTTAAGGGCATGAATCGCAAATGAGGCATAAGCGCCCCTCGGACTCATAACAGGGCCCGGGCCCATCCACACAGCAACTTTAGGGGCTGCCTTGCCCATAGTTTTTGCTATTCTGATAATCTGGTCTTTAGAAATACCGCAAATCTTTTCGGCCCATTCAGGCGTCCGGTCCTTAAGTTCGATGTTCCACCATTTGACAAGTCCATGAGTATGGATTTCAGCAAATGCCGCCTCGTCAACGGACTTGCCGGAAACAAACTGGTTCTTGCCATCCTTGAAGTCGCCTACAAACTCTTTGCTCCACATCCCTTCAGTGAGAATGACGTGGGCGATTGCGGTTGCGAGGGCGCCGTCTTCTCCGGGCTTTACAGGAACCCATTCATGGGATTTTGCCGCTATGGCGCTGAGCCTTGGATCTACAGTAATGACTGTGCCATTATCAATAACATCACCGATTTTATTGATTGTATTAGGAACATTTCTGTTGGAACTTAATGGATCGCAGCCCCATACAACAAGGCATTTGGTGTTAGCAAGGTCATAATCCCTGTAACCCCAGAAACCTTCAGTATAAAAAGGACCAAACTTTTCGGCTTCAGCGCATATGGCGCTATGTGAAATAGAATTTGGCGAGCCCAGTATCTTGGGCAGGGTTCCGTAAGCAAGAACCTCTGTCTTATCAGAATACCTTCCTCTTATAAACAGAAACTTATGCGGTTCATTATTTTTTCTGAGTTCAAGGAGCTTGTCTGCAACCGTATCCAAAGCTTCATCCCATGTAATGGGGACAAATTTGGGATCAACACCTCTTCCCTTCTCAGTGTTGGTCCTCTTCATCGGAACTTTGACTCTGTCCGGATCATAGAGTTCCTGTAATATTATGTGTCCTCTCGGACATACATACCCGTTGTTGACTTTGGACAACTGATTGCCCCTTACCTTGACCGCCCTGCCGTTCTGCACAAAAAATTCAGCCGGACACCACTGCGTGCACCCCTGACATGTTGACGGTATCCACTTGCCGGCTTCGGTACCGCCGCTTCCGGTCTTATGGTCTTTGCCATTTGCAAAAGCATTCAGCACTATACCGCCATTCATTGCAAGGGCTACGCCCGTAGCTACACTTGCCTTCAGAAAATCCCTTCTTTTAATTTCCATTACTTCCTCCTTTCAGTAGATGTGACCTATAGTTAGAACCTCGGGTCACAATGATGCTGAACCAAGTCCAGCTCGACACTTCTGAGCAAGTTTAAACCCAATACTTTTCAAGATTCCCTTTAATCACCCCCTTCTTCAAGAAATAAGTTTGCAATCTTAAGACAGGTTAAGATAATACACTTACACTTTCTGATAATGCTTTGAAGAAATAATTTGTCCCAGGAACATAATTATAAGGAACGCTTATCTTATCGGCAACGGAATTATTTACTTTAGCCTGAGAGCATAAGGGAGCAGTTCGCCAGCCTGCAATACTCGGGAAGCGGTTAGATTTTCTTAGAAGGCAATTGCTTTTTCTAATAGTGGAAAGCATTTAGTAGATAAGTGCTTTCTTTTTGTTTGTTATCATTAATACCTTTCTGTTTTGATTTCAGTTAAAAGGCAATGCTAACGGTAAATATCATACCACAATAATCTTTTTTTTCAAATTGTGCCCGTGAAAAAGTTGCTTTTTCAGTAGCAGTTCCTTTACGCTAAACGAAAAGCATCTTAAAAATATCAGTATTTTTGAGACGTAATAACAGGAGGATTTTACATGTTAACAATAACAGATATAGCCGCAGAAAAAGCAAAAGAAATATTAACTGAAGAAGGGAAGCCCGAGTGGGGACTGAGGTTTTATACAGCAGGGAGCAGTTGCTGCGGACCTTCATACGGGATAGATATTGTTGAGGAGCCTTCCAAGGGAGATGAGACAATCGAAAAAAATGGCCTTAAAGTTTATATTGAAGCTGATACATACAAAAATCTTGCCGGTATGAAGATAGATTACATTCAGGAAGGCGATAACGAAGGGTTTGTGATTGCCGGAGGCCAGCCTCCATCATGCGGCCCTGGCTGTGGTTCTTCATGTGGTTAACAGTTTAACCTCTATAATTCATAAAGAGTTTCATCAATTTTAGGACGTTGTTTTTTATGGCGTCTGGGCCCTTTATCCTCCATGATAAAGGGCTCTTCCTTTTCCAGTAAATCCCCCATCTCTTCCTCGATTTTTTCAGGGTCTTCTCCCTGTTCCATGCGGCGCAAGGCCTCTTCCATCCCTGCTCCCATAGAGACCCCGGTTGCTTCTGAGAGTTTTTTCATCAGCCGGGCTGCCTGACGCGGGTCCTGCTCATTAATTTTCCCTGCATCATTAGCAAGTATATCCATTGCCTTTTCCATTTTAGCCTCATTAAGATCAGGTATTGCCGCATCTGTTTCTCCACCTTCTTTCCTGTTAGAAACGGCTGCAAACAAAGACATCCTGCGCTGTAATTTAATATTCTTGCAGCTTGGACAATCCGGAATTTTCCCGGTGTTGACGGTCCTGGAAAAAAAATTGTAGATGGTGTTGCAGTTACTGCAATAAAATTCGTAAACCGGCATAGGTTGAAAAAGATGGTGCCGAAGGCGGGACTCGAACCCGCATGGATTGCTCCACACGCCCCTCAAACGTGCGTGTCTACCAGTTCCACCACTTCGGCATTAATAATACTCAGCCTTGGTAAAATAGAATACCTTTGCAAGGTAATAACAACGGATATCATTATAAAACACAAGGGGAATTCAATACAACCCTGTAACCTTGAACAAACACATCATTCTCAATTAAGATTATACTGACAATAAATCAGAACCGAGGAAAGTTTGCCAAAAATTTCAATCCTGCCAGATATATTAATCAACAAAATTGCTGCGGGCGAGGTCATTGAAAGGCCGGCTTCGGTCCTCAGGGAACTGCTTGACAACTCCATTGATGCAGGTGCAACAAAGATCGATATTGAAATACTCCACGGCGGGAAAAAACTCATTAAGGTATCTGACAACGGTTGCGGCATGGACCAGGGCGATGCCGCGCTGTGCTTTGAGAGACATGCAACAAGCAAGATTAAATCTGAAGAGGACCTCTTTGATATATCCACCCTCGGATTTCGGGGCGAGGCGCTCCCTGCAATAGCCTCGGTTTCAAAAGTTACTCTTATTACCTCCATCGGGGATTCTGCCTCAGGAATAAAAATAGACCTCGGCGTCAATCAGAAAAAAGAAATATCAGATGCGCCCCCGCTGCAGGGAACGACTATTGAAGTGCGCGATATTTTTTATAACACCCCGGCGAGGAGAAAATTCCTGAAAAGCACGACAACCGAGCTGGCACATATTATTGAAATGGCAGTGCAAAAGGCATTCGCATATCCCGACATATCATTTTCTCTCACACATAACAGCAGCGAAATCTTAAACGTCTCGTCAGCCTCAAATTTAAAAGAGAGGTTTATCCAGCTTTACAGCAATGAGGCTGCTGCGGAGTTTCTCGAAGCAGAAAAAGAAGGAAGGGCGCTAAAGGTCTACGGTTTTGTCTCGGCCCCTGATTTTGCAAGGACGAGGAGGAGCCACCAGCACATATTCGTAAACAAACGCCCCGTGAAAAATCCAACTGTCAACCATGCAATATACAGCGCC
The DNA here is from genome assembly GCA_020723105.1 of Nitrospira japonica. Taxonomy (GTDB): domain Bacteria; phylum Nitrospirota; class Thermodesulfovibrionia; order UBA6902; family UBA6902; genus SURF-23. The sequence goes on from DYJL01000009.1 coordinate 118,342, forward strand.
TACGACAATCTGATACCAAAAGACAGACATCCTGCTTTCTTTCTTTTTATTGATGTTGATCCTCAAAAAGTGGATGTCAATGTCCATCCTGCAAAGCGCGAGGTGAGATTTGAAACTCCTGATGAAATTCACAGGACAGTGGAGGCTGCGGTACATGAAGCCCTGACCCCGCACAGCTCAAAAAGCTATCACGCAGATCAACATGCTGATTTCAGGCCGCAGAGTTATGGTGACTCTCCATTAACCGATAACCCGTTTGTCAGTGAATCGTTACCAAGCATTTCACATGCATTTCAGACGGATTTTTTTACATCCGGCATTACACATGAGGTCCGTACTTTTTTTCACATTGGAGAGTCCTTTTTTGCAAAAGTTACAGACAACGGCTTGCTAATCATGGACCAGCACGCCGCTCACGAAAGAGTATTATATGAAAAATTTTTAGCGAACACTTCCATTGAGACAGCGCCTCTTTTTCTTCCGCTAAGGATAGAACTGCCTGTCAAGGAGTATCACACTATTATCAAACACAAGGAATTTCTTCACGGTCTCGGGCTTGATGTGGATGCTTTCGGAGGGAACAGTGTAATTGTACGGGCGCTGCCGGGAGAGCTTTCAAAAGCTGATATGAAAGGGCTTTTGATGGATGTGGCAGCGGGAATTCTTGAAGAAGAGACCATCGGCATAAAAAGCGATTTAACCGAATCACTTCTGAAAAATATTGCTGCAAGGCTTGCGTGTCATAAATCCGTAAGAGGAAGCGAGCAGCTTACCAGTGAAGAGCTGTCAAAACTGATGGACGATCTTGGTAAAACAAAAGATCCGGGCCGGTGCCCGCACGGCCGCCCGACAACAATTCTGCTGTCACTGGCTGAACTTCAAAAGATGTTCAAGAGGAAATGAATACCGTCATCATTATCCTTGGCCCCACGGCTGCAGGCAAGACAGGCGCATCAATCCTTCTTGCAAAGGCCTTAAAGACAGAAATCATCAGCGCCGATTCCATGCAGATTTACCGCCACATGGACATAGGCACTGCCAAGCCGTCCCCTGCTGAATTAAAAGAGGTCCCCCATCATCTAATAAACATATTGTCACCCGATGAGTCCTTCAGCGCTGGAAAATTTAAGGACAAAGCAACAAAAATCATAAACGCCTTGCATAGAGAAAATAAAATTCCTTTACTCGTCGGCGGCACTGGACTTTATATAAGGGCCCTTACCAGAGGACTCTTTGAAGGACCCTCTGCTGACTGGCCATTGAGGGAAAAATTAAAAAAGGAGGCCGAGGACTTCGGCAAAGAACATCTTCATAAATATCTCAGTTCTATAGACCCGGAAGCTGCAAAGAGAATCAGTCCTAATGATTTAAGAAGGATCATACGTTCCCTCGAAGTCGCCCTGAAGGAAGAAAAAACAATCTCAGAGCTTCAAGGCGCATCCACAAAGCCGGAACAATATAATTTCATCAAGATCGGGCTTATGCGTGAGAGGAAAGAACTCTACCGGTTAATTGATGAACGGGTTGATAAAATGATGCGGGACGGTTTGCTTGAAGAGACCGGAAAGCTCCTTAAACTGAATCCTTCATCAACAGCATTGCAGTCCCTCGGCTATAAAGAAATCAGCAGTTATATTGCCGGAGAAACATCCCTTGAAGACGCCGTTGCTCTCATAAAAAAGCAGACGAGAAATTACGCAAAGAGGCAGATGACATGGTTTAAAAAAGAACCCGGCATAAACTGGATAGACGTGACAGGCCTCATGGATTCGCATAAGATTTTTGATAAGGTAATAAATGATATTGAAATTCTAAGGCAATTGATTTACCCTTAAAGTGTCTGATAAACCTTCATAAGGAGACATCCCATGAGCAATGCAGATCATAAACTTCAGGACCAATACCTAAATCATGTAAGAAAAGAGAAGATCCCGGTCACAATATATCTCTTAAACGGGGCCCGGCTCAGAGGCACCATAAAGGGTTTTGACAAGTTTGTGGTTTTGCTCAAAAATGAAGTCCAGCAGATCATTTATAAACACGCTATATCAAGCATTGTCCCTGAGAAAGATATTCATCTTGATTTTGAGGGCTGACCTGGTATGCAAAATAAACCGAGAAATCCCATTTTGACCGTTGATGCAATCATAGAAATCAACGGGGGAATACTCCTTATAAAGAGAAAGAATCCTCCTCCGGGCTGGGCTATCCCAGGCGGTTTTGTTGATTATGGAGAGACCCTTGAAGATGCAGCAACCAGAGAGGCCAAAGAAGAGACCGGCCTCGACATACAATTAGTCAGACAGTTTCATACCTATTCAGCGCCAGGAAGAGATCCAAGACACCATACAGTATCAACGATATTCATAGCTAAAGCAGACGGCATGCCGAAAGCAGGGGACGATGCAAAAGAAGTGGGCATATTTACCAGAGACACCCTGCCAGAAAATCTCGCCTTCGACCATCGGCAGATCCTTGAGGATTATTTCACAGGGAAGTATTAATCCGGATAATTTATAACCTGGGCGCAACTCACGTTGTTACGATAAATAATGCCTTTTCTGACACCCTCAAGAGAAAACGACGTGAGCTTGTCGGCAAGAAATGTTATGAAGTGCTTCACAGAAGCAGTAAACCCTGGCCTGATTGTCCTCATAAGCAGACCGTAGAAACCGGGGCAGAAATACGGGTCATCCATATAGTTGAACATTTAATATCACCCCCATCCTCAGGCAAGGTTATCCTCGCTATTCGTAAATTTTGCATCAGATACAGAAAACACATTGACAGGTCTGACTTTGAGCGGCTTATAATGCAGGCTAAATTGCACTTAAGTAAAACATAATTTATACTACTCGAAATGGTGGAATCAGAATTTTTAAAATCGCTGGTTATCATCTTTGGTGTTTCCGCTGCCGTAGTATTCCTGCTGCACAGATTAAAGATACCCTCCATTGTAGGTTTCCTTGTTGCGGGCCTTATTATCGGGCCTTACGGCATAGGACTTGTGGAAGACGTTCACGCCGTGGAAATCATGGCAGAAATCGGCGTCATACTCCTACTGTTTACCATCGGCGTTGAGTTTTCAGTGACAAAACTTATGCGAATGAGGAAGGCCATTCTTGGCGGAGGCGGGGCGCAGATATTGCTGACAATCGTCCTGTCTGCAACTGCCGCCTATCTCATGACCGGTTACACAAACCGGGCTGTCTTCACAGGCTTCCTTGTCGCCCTGAGCAGCACGGCGATTGTCCTGAAAATGCTCTCAGAAAGAGGGGAAACAGATACCCCGCACGGACGCATGATGATCGGGATATTGATCTTTCAGGACCTGTGTGTGGTCCCCATGATGCTCCTTGTTCCCGCACTCTCCGGTGAAGGCATAAATGTAACGGATGTGGCTATTAAAATGTTGAAAGCGGCTCTGATCATAGCGGCCGTACTCCTGAGCGCCAGATGGCTGGTCCCGAATCTCCTGCATCAGGTAGTCCGCACAAGAAGCCGGGAGCTGTTTATAACCACAATCATCCTCTTCTGCCTCGGAATAGCGCTTTTAACTTCAAGGTTCGGGCTCTCCCTTGCGCTCGGCGCATTTCTGGCAGGGCTTATTATTTCAGAGTCGGAGTACGCGCATCAGGCCACAGCAGACATACTGCCCTTTAAAGAAAGCTTTATGGGTTTATTTTTTGTTTCTGTCGGAATGCTGATGAATGCAGGTTATATGGCGGGGAACTGGCAGAAGATATCCGTGACTGTCGGACTGATATTCGGACTCAAGGTGATTACAGGAACAATCTCAGTCCTGGCAACAGGAAGCCCTTTCAGGACCGCTGTCAGCGCAGGCCTCGGGCTGGCCCAGATCGGCGAGTTTTCATTTGTGCTTGCAGTTGCTGGAAAGACGTCGGGGCTTATATCAGAAGATTTTTATCAGATATTTCTCTCATCCTCTGTAGCAACCATGCTGATTACCCCTTTTGTAATGAAAGCCGCCCCTTCTGTGTCTGCATGGGTAGCATCAAGGCGCCTGCTGGAGAAAGTTGATAAGCTTAAAAGAATTTCCAAAGAAGGCCCCCCTGCGAAAAGGCAGGGACATGTAATAATTATCGGCTTTGGTTTGAACGGAAAAAATCTGGCAAGGGTCCTGAGAGAGGCCGAGATACCCTATGTTGTTCTTGAGATGAACAGCGACACAGTAAGAAAGATGATGAAGAAAGGAGAGCCGATATATTACGGCGACGGGACCGGCGCAGAGATACTTCATAAACTTAATATTGAAAAGGCAAGGCTTCTCGTCGTGGCCATATCCGACCCGGCCTCCACAAGGACTACTGTGTCTGTCGCAAGGCATGAGAACCCTGATATTTATATTATTGTGAGAACCAGATACATCGCTGAAGTTGACGAGCTGATTGCACTTGGCGCAAATGAAGTGATACCCGAAGAATTTGAGACATCGGTTGAGATATTCTCAAGAGTGCTGCATAACTATCAGGTGCCGGGAAATGTAATTACAGACTATGTCAGCAGTATAAGAAAAGACAGCTACAGTGTTCTGAGAACAGTTGATCTCCCTCCAAAACATCTTGCTGAACGATATAGTTTTTTAAAAGATATTGAGACTGAGACGTACCTGATCAAGGAATTCTCCAAAGTGATTGGACATTCAATAAAGGAACTGAATCTCCGGGCTGAGACCGGAGTTACTGTCATCGCTTTACAGCGGGGTGAAGAAATACATCAAAACCCTCCTCCTGATTTTGTCCTGAAAGAAGGAGACATACTTCTGCTTATCGGCAGAAAAAAAGATATCAACCATGCTAAGGATTATCTTGAATCCGATAAATTTATAGCGATGAAGTATCATTGACAGAAGATAACATGTTACTCTGGCTTGGATTCTTAATCTGCACAGCAGCCATCGTCTTTGCAGGCACGAGGCTGTCAAAGTACGGCGATATAATCGCTGAAAAGACCGGTCTCGGCAGGACATGGATAGGCGTTGTGCTCATGGCATCGGTCACCTCTCTGCCTGAGCTTGTGACGGGAATCAGCTCCGTTACTTACGCAGGTGTGCCGGACATCGCAGCGGGCGATGTCCTTGGAAGCTGTGTCTTCAACATGCTCATCCTTGCAGTCATTGATGCTATATATCGTCCGATGCCCATATCAACAAGAGCGCATCACGGCCACGTACTTTCTGCAGGTTTCGGAATAATCCTGCTGAGTATTGTTGTCATCAGCCTCTTTGCCGGAAACAACATTCCCTCTCTTGGATGGATAGGGATATACACTCTATTGTTTGCAGTCATTTATTTCATAGCGATGAGAATGGTCTATTTTTACGAAAAGAAACAACTGTCAGAGTTCGTGAAAGAAAGGGCTGATGAATTAAGATATCGGGAAATCCCGACCAGAACGGCGGTGTTACATTATGTGGTCAATGCGGTAATTGTCATCATTGCTGCTATTTTTCTGCCAAAGATAGGCGAGGGCATTGCGAAAGTTACAGGACTGGGACAAACCTTTGTCGGGAATTTCTTTATAGCAATCTCCACTTCTCTGCCTGAAGTAGTGGTTTCTGTTGCCGCCGTCAGAATGGACGCTGTGGACCTTGCAATAGGCAATTTGTTCGGAAGCAATATTTTCAACATTTTCATACTTGCCATTGATGATATCTTTTTCACAAAAGGGCCCATACTTTCTTTTGTTCAAGAGAGCCATGCAATTTCAGCGTTATCTGCCATTGCCATGACCGCAATTGCAGTTATAGGCCTTACATACCGCGCCGAGAAGAAGCGCCTGTTTCTTGCATGGGACTCTATCGGAATAGTTCTGGTATATGTGGGCAATCTGATGCTTCTGTTTATGATGCGGTAAATCGGGTAGAATACTATTTTCTATCAACAGGAACGGAAGACAATTTGAAATTGAAAATAATAATAGCTTTCGTTACAGCCCTGCTATTGCATGGCATATCGATTAATGCGATGTCCGCCGAGCACAATATTGTCCTTGACGGCCCCCATAAATTTTCCACTGGTGATGATCCCGCATAGTCAGCGCCATCATATGACGATTCAAAATGGCAATCGATCATTATTCCCGGAAGCTGGCAGTCACAGGGGATCAAGTCTGAAAAGGGTATCGGCTGGTACAGGATTCATTTTACCGCTCCTGAGGCAATCAATAATATGCAGCCTGCCGTCTTGCTCGGACGTATCGGGGATGCCGATGAAGTTTTCCTTAACGGTGTCAGGATCGGCGGAGAAGGTTTGATCGGCAGACGATTTGTCGAGGCGACAAAGATCAACAGGCTCTATATCATCCCACAGGGTCTTCTTAAATACAACGAGGACAACCTTCTATCAATAAGGGTGATGAATACTTATCTCAACGGCGGTATTTTTGACAAGAATATAATGCTGGGCGACTATAATTACCTGTTGACGAATAAATTAAATAGAGCCAAAGATGTCCTGGTCATCGAGTCCTGTTTCCTCACCTTTTTTGCAATATTCTTTGTGACATGTTTTTTCTTTTATGTTCAGGGGCTCAGAGACAGGGAATATATTTACTTCTGGCTGTTTATAACAATATATGGGGTACTCTTCTTTCTTGGAAGCCGTGCTTTTTATAACACCGGGCTGAAAACAGTATTTGTTCAGCATGCGATCAATACTCTGGCAGCCTTGCTTCCTGCTAACCTCATCATGCTTTTAATGCGTATATATAACGAGGAAACACCTGCTTATATCAAACCTGTCCTTTCTCTGTTTTGTATCATCGCGCCGGCAACTATTTTGTTCCCGGACTATCCTATAAGGGAATATTTATATAAATTGTGGGGGGTAATTTTTATTCTGACCGCCGTCTTTTTGGTCTTCTCAGCAATGAAAGCTTATCAGAGAAAGTTTTATGAATCCGGTTATATCCTGTTAGGTGTGACAGGCCTGATTGCGGGACTGATACTGGAATCAGTTGGAGGGTTGGATCTTTTGCAGGTTACGGGCTTTTTCCTGTGGGATTATTCGGCGGTCTTTTTTATGATTTGCCTTATGTGCGCTTTGACGGCAAGATACGCCCGCATCAAGGAAGAGCTGCAAACAGCGTCAGTGCGAATATTCGACGCTCATGAGGAGGAAAGAGGGAGACTCGCAAGAGAGCTGCATGACGGGATCGGCCCATCTTTACTTGCCATAAAATTACGGCTTCGTATGCTTGAAGAAAAAGTCGGGGAAGTAACGTCCATAGGTAAAGAAGATTTCCCGGAGCTTATATCGGACATCTCGAATTCTATAGAAGAGTTAAGAGCAATTGCTACGGACCTCAGACCCTCTTTTCTTGAAAATGTAGACATAACCGACGCTATTAACTGGCATGCTGAAAAGATTCAGGATAAATTAGGCATACAAATAAAGGTTGATTCCAACGGTTTGACAAAAATAGCCACAAAAACCAAAGATACCATATACAGGATATACCAGGAGGCTTTAAGTAATGCAATAAAACATTCGGGAGCGACATTGGTTAATGTAGTTTTAAGAACGAAGGGGAATTTATTATCATTGGAGATCAAGGACAACGGCAAAGGATTTGATCCGGACCGTCCCGGGAAAAAAGGGACGGGTTTCGGGCTTCATACTATGAGGGAAAGAGTGGAGCTTCTGCGGGGCAGCCTCAGGATAAAGAGCTCTGATAAAATGGGGACATCAATATATATAGAGGTGCCGGTCAAGTGATAAAAGTCGTGATCGCCGACGATCATATTATATTCAGACAAGGGCTTTTGAGATTACTCAAATCCTCGGAGGATATTGATGTTGTAGGAGAGTCGGGAGACGGCAGGGATGCTTTAAATCAAATATTGAACGAGGAGCCTGATCTGGCGATCCTCGATATTGCAATGCCCGGTCTCAGCGGACTTGAGATTGTTGAAGAGATACAGAAAAGAGGATTAAAGACAAGGGCCATATTTCTTACAATGCACAATGATCCGCTTACCGCTAAAAAGGCTATGCTCTCAAGCGCCTCAGGTTTTATACCCAAAGATAACGCCTTTGAAGACCTTCTTTATGCAATAAGGGCAGTTGCTTCTGGCGGGAAGTTCATTAGTCCTTCAATCTCGGATAAGCTTCTTAATTCAAAAGCAGTCAAAATTAAAAATGATGTCCTTACGGTGCGTGAGTGTGAAATCTTAAGATTAATTGCATCCGGTCTTTCCAATAAAAAAATTGCTGATACCCTCTCCATAAGTGTAAAGACCGTTGATACTCACAGAACCAATATCATGCAAAAACTCGATATTCATACAACAGCAGACCTTGTCAGATATGCGATAAAAAATAATATACTCGAACTCGAATAAATAATTTGTTGACGAATTATCCTGCCCCGGTTCATACGGTATTTACCTTATTGAAACATCACTTCCATAAATATAACCTAATTAGTTGCATACTGTAATTGTCACTGTTAAAAAAAATATATGATGAAAAGGAGCCTGCCATGAAAAAAATATTAATTATTCTTTTAATGATTTTTACTGTTGGTTGTACAAAAAAATATGCCACACCTCATAAAGAACCTGTAAAACCTGCCGAAATAACAGAAGAAGCAGTTACAAAACCTGAAGTTAAGAAAGAAGTTGTCGAAGAGGTTGCTGCTCCCTCGGGTAAGGAAATGGAAGGAGAAAAACTTCAGGAAAGCTCTGTATCTATGACAGATGAGGAGGCTCTTATTTTTAAAGACGTGCTGTTTGATTATGACAAATATACGATAAGGGCAGATGCCAGACCCGTTCTGGATTCTATAGCTACTTATCTTAAGAAAAAAAGTCAGATAAACTTCTCGATATGAAGGAAGGATATCCTGCATTGCTCCTTGAGCAGCATTTTCATGCAGGTGAGACTCAAGTAATCTATATGCGGTCAATCAAACGGCCGGAGAGGTTCAGATTTTTTATAGAAATGGAAAGGAAAACATAACACGTTAAAAAGTTGAATAGTTGAATGTTGAAAGGTTTTTTTAACTATTCAACTTTTTAACTTTTCAACCTTTCAACTAATTAACAGGAGGTTTTATGTCACAAAACAAAGTGGTAAAGGATTTAATGATCGATGTCTTTGAATTCCCCCACATACCTTATTGGTTCTCAATAAGGCAGGCCATAGGGA
>DYJL01000052.1 GCA_020723105.1 Nitrospira japonica
TGTTCAATTTATTTTTTTGGATAAGTCATACGCCACCGAACCGGATGTTTCCTTTTTGCATTGGATGGTTCTCGCGGGAAACAATTTAAAATATTGATAGTAACCTGCACACCTGCCGCGCCAGGGCCAGCTTGAACATTGGCGATCAGACGCAAAATTTCAGCCAATTCAGGATAAGTTGTTGTAATCTCATCTATTTTTTGAATTGTAATAATATTTTTGTCCATATTTTTTATTTTTCCGGTTTTTTCGTCCACTTTTTTTCAATCTCGTCCACCTGATCACAGATTGGCAACATATCGAAATTATTTTATTTTCACAAGTGGAGGTGGACGAGGTGGACGAGGTGAGGGTGTGAATGAACCCATTTTAACAAAGTTTTTAAAAAAATATTTAAAGGATTTCAAACTACCCTCACTTCGTCCACCTCGTCCACCTGCGCCAAGCCGCCACCTGTGAAAACACGGCAGCGACTATGCAGCCTATTCGATTAAATCGATCCCAAAAACCCAATTATAATTAGCATCAGCTTTTCGAATGTCGATCTTTCCGGCGAATACGGCAAGCAGCCGCCGTTTAAACTCTTTAACTCCCATTCCAAGCGGGCCTTGATTTCCCAACTCTTCCGACCAGAATTTTTTCAGCCGATCAAAGACTCGTTGCAATTCCACCTTTGACTCCGGCATGAATTTGAATTGTGACCGCCCAAATTCAACCAGCAAATTTTCGATAAAATCGTTCGACGAGAACCATTTTCTGATGAAGTCCTCAGAACTGGCAGGAGATGTGAAATCTCCACGATTCAAAACTTCACCAAAGGCATTCACTGCCATGCTGAAGATACTGTCCAGCTCCGCCGATACCCGTTTCCGCAAAATCGTTTCCGAAATTTGGATCGAGGTTTTTCGAATTCTCCGATCAAAAATCAAGGTACAAATCCTGTCGCGTAGGGCCTCTTCCCGGTTTTTGATTTTTGGCAGTTTTTCATTACAGCAAAAAATGTGCTTAGCGAATGGCCGGAAATCTTCTATCTGCTTGAACTTGTGATCGGCCGAAGCCCCGTCGCCACTGGCAAAACTTTTAAGCTCGTTGCCGTCAATCCAACTCTCTGAGTCTATTTCAGCAACAAGGTTTGCTAATTTGTCTTGGAGATAGGCCCGATGAAACCGGTTGTTAAGCAATTCCGGCTGAATGTGACAGACCGAACTACTACCCGGCACACCATTCAAAATTTTTTCAATCATCCATAAAATGGTTGATTTCCCCGACCCAGCAACACCCTGGAAGACAAAAAAACGATTCAAAGCGGTTGAAAATGCGCATGTGTACCCGATGATTTCCAACAGTAACGTTCGTTTCTTTTTACCTTCGTCATCCTGTCCAAACCAGGTGTGGCAAAGTATTTCGAAAAATGGGGCCGATGGATTTTCAATGAAATTTGCCGCCGTTTTTAGGGTGAAAAAATCCTCCTTTCTATGAGAATCCAAGCGCATTTTTTTTAAATCATAGTCAAAGCGTAACGTCCCATTTCCCGCATTGATACACTCCCGGTCTTCATTGAATTCGAGACTCGGCTGAAAAACCGAATCTTCCATAAGGGCAACAATCGATCTTAAAAAATTCGCAGATTTAGCCATATGTTCTGGATGGGCCTTGAAAATCCGGCTTCTTACTTCGCTTTTTTCCAAAAATCGCCAAATTCCCGAATCATACTGATAAAATCCCTTCTTAGTTGCGATTAAATTATCTTGAAAAACAAGTTTTACAGCCGAAGTTGCCAGAGAAAATTGTGGAGTAGTCATATTCACCTCTAATTAAATCATTGAATTCATGATTTTTTCATTTAAAATGGTTCGCCAGGTTTCAGCGTGGAGTCGCCCGAATTCAGCATCATTGGTCTCACTGAAAAAAAGACTCTTTTTGATTTCTTCCCTCACAAAAGACATCGAAAAAAAGTCTGAATTTTTTTGAGCCAATTTCTTAAAAAGCTCCTGGTAGTTTATGCTCTTTCCGGTCGGCTCAACATTTCTGCCTGTTATCGGAATTAATGCACCTGGCTTGTAAATTTTATAAAAATCGCTTTGGGGAAGTTCTACTGCCGGTAGAATTACTACCTGTGACAAATCGCGCCGAAACTCTGAATAGAACCATTTGATTTTGTCGAGTAGTTTTTGAATTTTTTCTTTTTCAACTATTCCCAAATTGTCTGGAAATTCAATCACAGTAAGGCTTTCCGGCACTACTATACCAATGCCGAAGAACTTATCAGGATCGAAATTTTTATTTTTTTCCACCATCAAGTCATGGAAGGCCATAATCTCGGTATCAGTTGTGTTTGCGATCGCATAATTTGACTCCTGAAACATTTTTATTTCCAATAAATATTCTGTGGAGTCGCATAAAACGCCTGGTCTAAATTCCATTTTTGTATGATACTGCCGACTTGAATCTTGATTATAAATTTGCGAATTAACCGAATATACTCCCCAAATATCCATTTTCCGAAATTTTTCCGGTATTCGATCACGGAAAAAAACAAACCGAAACGGGCAGAACTCGTCATCGTCATTATAGACATAATCCGTTTCAAGCAATTGCTGTTCGAGTGCTTTGGATAAATAAATTTCATGTGATTTTAGATACATA
>DYJL01000053.1 GCA_020723105.1 Nitrospira japonica
GTTTCCACCTTAATTCAGCCCCAAAACTGTCCAACCATTGGGGTCCACCTCTAACTGTTGTTCGACCTCTTTGCTCCACAGCTTTTCCATGCGGTTATTGTACCTTTTTTTAAGTCAGACATGGAAGTATGAAAATATTATAGCCTCGCCCATATGAAATTTGATAATCTGACGCACAACGTAGAATTCAGTGACGAGTACCACTGTACCACGTTAAAAAGCAAAAAAGACAATTTGCAAATCTAAAGTCATTGCTCATCTGAAAAGTGTCCTGTGGTACTCGTTCACTGCAATGACTTGTTATCCGTTCTTCGGTTGATTTTCTCTATTTCTTTTTTGACGTTCTATAAAATTACTCATACCTTAATCTTCCATGGATATAATACTCCTACCAAAATCAACTGAAAAATAATCGCAAAAACGTTAACTATAGCTTTAAGAGGCAAATTTCCGACAAATATATTGTAAACAAAAACTCCAATACAGGAGATTCCAGCAACGTAAAGCGTTTGTATAACTACCCTGTTCCTGATAGGGTCATTAGCTGCCAGCCATGTCGCAACTGCTAATGCAAAGACAAGGGCTCCAATGATGTTGACCTGACTTATAGCAAATCCACTGTCAAAATTAACATTAACAACTCCGAGAGAAGTAAAAAAGAATTTAGGGAAAAACCAATGACTGAAACTCCAGAAGATTAACTGAAAAATAGCAGAGGCTCGTAAAGCAATCTTCAAGAGTCTAAGCTTATCAACTTTACACTCATGCCGCATTATTACTTGTTCCATAAATTTATTCCTCCAAGAAAACTGAATGGGAAGAAAACTTGTTTTTTGTCTTGATTAAACCAACAATAAAACCTATGAGTCCTCCAATTAAAGAATACAATATCAAACAAAAAGTGAATGAAGACGGAAAATACTGCCCAATCAAAAATAGCATCGGTAAAGAATTAAAAAATGGTTCATTAACATCTATTCCTTTAGTTTCTATAATGCTGTACATAATCCCTGAATAGATAAGTATTACAACGAATCCCACAAATATGCCCTTGAAAATATAACGAATTAATTCCTTTAATTTATTAAGAGCCATAATTTAAATACCCTACCTTATCGACTATAGTCTTTTACGGATAACGTAAAGTTGAGTGACGAGGCGCATGAATGATAATCTCTTGCAAAAGAACCGTTTGACCGTGAATAGCAATCATGGCTCAAAAAGCGTCCTGTGCGCCTCGTTCATCTCCAACGACTTGTTATCTGATCTTTTATACAGCTTTTGAATATACTCTGACTTCTTGTTCTAAGCGCTTACCAATTTCATCGGCAGTAACATCCAAATCATATTGCGACTGCAATCCAAGCCAAAACTCTGCAGACATTCCAAAAAACTTTGCCAATCTCAAAGCTGTATCCGCTGTAATTCGCCGTTTCTCAAGAACAATCTCGTTGATACGTCGAGCAGGCACACCAATATTTAGGGCAAGTTTGTTTTGAGTCAGCCCCATGGGTTTGAGAAATTCTTCCAAAAGTACTTCGCCAGGATGTATGGGATGTAATTTTCTGTCTTTCATTACTATCACCTCTAATGATAATCTATTATTTCAATTTCATAGGCGTCACTATCTTTCCAAATAAAACATATCCGCCATTGATCATTGATTCTAATACTATGTTGTCCTTCCCTACCACCACTAAGTTTCTCCAGTCTATTTGCCGGTGGTATCCTTAAATCGTTAAGTCCTTTTGCATTATTTATCATTCGTAATTTTCTTAAAGCAACTTGTTGAATATTTTGAGGCAATTTAAGGGAAGCCTCCCTGTTATATATTTTTTCTGTCTCTCTGTTTTTAAAGGACTTGATCATTTTCTATAACTATATACCATCTCACGTTTAACGTCAAGCGTTATATTGGAATACTGCCTAACCCTGTCACAGATAACGCCCTGATGACTGACGAGAGGCACCGCTCAGACGTGAAAAACCAAAAAGACGATGTGCAAACCTAAAATCAAAAACATGCTCAAAAAGTGTCCTGTGCCTCTCGTTCATGTCCATCTGGTTGTTATGTGTTCTTTCTTTTATCTTTTTCTTTGCTCTTCTTTATTAGAGATCAAAAGACCTTCAATTGCCCTCACCTATCTTACGAACTTCCAAACTCCCAGAATATTATGCCCTTGATGCCGTTACCTTTTCTATCAGGAATCGTATGATGTTAATTTGCCCCTCGCACTTTACGAACTACAGACTCCCAATTTAATAATGCCTTTTATCCACTTCCCCTCTTCTACCCATGGGCCATAAGCTCATCCTCTACTCCAAATCAATAATACCCCGGTAAAACATTATCTATTTAATTCGAAAGCATCAACACTAAATGTGCCCCTCCCACTTGTCGAAGCAACAACCCAATGCCTTTAAAGCCGTTGTCCCCAGTATCATAAATAACCAGAAACGTTCTCCCCAAAAACCAGTCGTTGCCTATGCTTGTTTCTTCTTTTCTTCTGCTATGCCTCAATGACTTCAATAACGCCAACCAGCCTCTTATCCGCCTTACAGTCTATAAACACATAACGCCCTGATGACTGACGAGAGGCACTGCCAAGATGTAAAAGAGCAGAAAGCC
>DYJL01000054.1 GCA_020723105.1 Nitrospira japonica
TCATAGGTAAAGGTTTGGACAATATCTCCGGCAGGGGTGGCATCCTGCATGGTGATGGATTCGATCCGCTTTAAAGCGTCATAGGTGTATGTTTTCCTGCCGCCTTTCGGATCGGTCTCCGACTCCTTGCCGCAGCAGCCCCAGGAGATTTCCGTTTGGGTACCGTTTGAATGAAAACCAGCAATCTTTCTCGCCCATTGATCAAACCGGTTCACGCTCCATTGAATGGCCTCAAAACCGGTCCCGTCAAATACCTCGGTTTCCTGTAGAACAACACTGCCGTCCTCAAGCCGTACCTCGGTTTCTCGGGTGGTTTTGCCTGCGATTCCGTCCGGATGATCGACGGTTCCGTTGGTTATGATGGTTCTGAGGTCCTCACCCGTACCTGCTGTAAATGTTCCGGGTTTGGCGGGGTCGCTGTTTGATGTGTATTGACCATACTCATAGGTATAGGTAACCAGACGTCCGTCCGGATACTGAATGGTTTTTATTTTCTCGGAAAGGCGCTCATCCGGTTTGCCTGATTCGTATGCGCGAGTGGTTCGCAGGTTGTTTGCATCTCCAAACATGGCGCCCGGGACGTACCCCTGCTCGGCAACTTCTATTGTTTCGCCATCATTATTGACCATATACAAGTAATAGGTTTTCGATACAATCTGTCCCTGAATTTTTTCCGTTACCACCCTGGGATCGGAAAAGTTTGATTTCCGATTGGCATCATCGGTATGAACCGGATGATAATCATAATAGACAGCTCGCGATGCATTGACCGCGGTATTGATATCGCTGTCCAGCCACGGCCGGATTTCTATGGCTTTGCGCCCGTGGCTGTCATACTGATATCTTACCCATGATCCGTCCGGATCGATCCTTGTCCTGATCTTGCCGTCGATTTCCGGATTACCCGTATTTTCATAATAGGTGGTAAGGGTTGTAAGCGCCGATCCATCCGGATCACTGACTGTTTTAATGGTGCTTTCTCCCCAGGTGAACTCATGTTTGGTGGTTTCTACAAAAGAGGACACCTTGCCGTCACGGTCTTTGACAATGTGCGTATAGACGATATCATTGTTCTGATTTACGGCTTTGCTGCGGGTTTCATTCTGAAGGCCGTCATATTTGCTGAGGCTGTATGTTTTCCGGGTCTCATCCCAGGTATATTGATGAGAAGTACGGGAGGCGCCTTCTATTTTGGTCAGTTTTAATTTGCTGTAAGCGGTTGGCGATGCATCGGGATTTTCCACCTGCCAGATGACAATGGGTTCGACGTTCTGGACCTGATATACGCCATCCTGCATGGCCCCCATGGCTGAGGGATCATAAAACCGGATCTGATACAGGTAGGCGTTCTCTGTCACGATATCGACAAATGTCTGCGGCGCCACAATCTGCCGGATCATTCCATCATCAAATACCGGTTTTACACCATGAGCCAGAGAAGTAAACTGCAGGGCTTTGGGCGTGGATAAATCCAAAGAAGCCTGTTTGGACCGGATAAACAGGCTACCGGCGGACATATTGTTTGCAGCCTTGCCAAGGCTCAAAAGAAAATCAATACTGGACAGGTTGATCTGCTCATTGGCGGGCATCATGCAGGCACTGTCTTCTCCCATACACTCTTTGCAGCCGACCTGGACACTAACCTGCTTATTGATGTCAGGATACTCTTTCAGCGCAACTTTTACGGTAATAAAGCCGCTCTCGCTGTTTTCAGACGGACGGAAATAACAGGTGGTATCGGTTGGATCAATGAGTTCGGCCCTGACGCCCGGATAATTCGGGTCCGGGATAAGCGTCCATTTCAGCGCAAGGCCTGCCTTCGGTGTGACATCGGCTTTCAAACGTACTTTTTGTTCAAAGGGAATGGGATAGCTGTCATTGTCCACCAGGGTGACACTTTCGATGGCAGCCACCGCAACTTCAATTGTATGGCTAAGTGCGGCACGGGTTTCCCGGGTGCCTGGGATCAGAATGGAGAACAGAACAAAAAGGCCAAATCCAATTATGGTAACTTTCCGGTGAACACTTTTTCCAAATGACATGTTATCTTCCTTGATTGTATAAATATAAATTATCCTGCGACCCCGTGTGATTCACGCGGTTACTCGGTTGTAAATCCATTATCCATGGAAACCTGAACCCAGCCTTCCAGGATCACATGTTTTCCAATCATCGCCCCCTCCATTTCACTGAACGGCATCACCCGGATGGTGCTGCCGGGAGCATACAGATTCGCCTTGATCTGGTTGCGGTTGCCGATAAACACCGCCTTTGCCATTTCCAGTTTCGAAAGGAAGGTATTTCCCTGACCGTGCACATAGATCATGATGTCTTTTGCACTGATACCGGAACCCTCCTCAGGACCGATATACGCTTTATGGCTGGTTTTCAACTGTTCGTTGATGATCAGCTTTGTGGAATGCTGAACCAGAACCTCGCATTGAATACCCTGTAATTCCAAATTCCGTATCTGGTAGGTTCCGCCGGTGAGCACCAGCCTGGATTTGTTTTTCAATTCGATCTTCCCATAGGCTCCAGGCTCCAGGATTTTTGTACATCCCTTCTTCACCGTAATATTCAGGTTCCCCGGCTCTGATAACGGGAACTCCGGCAGATT
>DYJL01000055.1 GCA_020723105.1 Nitrospira japonica
ATGGTTGAACTGAACCGCTCCGCGGTAGCCTCATCTTTATATTTCAATAAGTTACGCTATAAGCCCCCCAGGATATATTTTTCGCTTTCCCAGCATTGATCCAATCGATTATGTTTCCTCCTAAGGTGTTATTTTCTTATTCACTTCAAACCAAGGAGGTTACACATGACCGAACTCAGACAGAAGATGATCAAAGACATCCGTTTACGCGGGTATACCGCAAGCACAGAAAGAGCCTATCTGGCTGCCGTGAAAGGCCTTGCCCAGTACTACGGCAAATCCCCGGAACAGATCACAAAGGATGAAATCGAGCGCTACCTTTTGCATATCCGGGACGAACGCGGATTTGCATTCGGCACCTGCAACCAGATCGTCAATGCCTTGTTATTTTTTTATAAGCATACCCTGCAAGATCCGGATCGTATGGTGGAAATACCCCTTCGAAAAGCCAGGAAGCATCTACCGGAAGTACTCAGCCGGGAGGAAGTCATCCGGCTGATCAATGCAACGGACAATCTCAAGCACCGGGTTCTGCTGCTGACTGCATATTCCGCCGGACTCCGGGTCAGCGAGGTCGTGTCCCTGAAGGTCAGTCACATCGACAGCAAACGCGGACTGATTCGTGTTGAACAGGGAAAAGGATACAAGGATCGTTATACCGTCCTTTCGGAAAAGCTTCTGGAAGAACTGCGGATTTACTACAAGGCCTACCGTCCCAAAACCTACCTTTTCCCCAGCGGCCGGTCCGATAAGCCGATCGACATATCGACAGCTTCCAGAATATACAGAGCCGCCAAAAAAAAGGCCGGTATCACCCGCGGCAAGGGGATCCATACACTGCGGCACTGCTTTGCCAGTCATCTGCTGGAGAGCGGGTCTGATATCCATATTATCCAGCGGCTTCTGGGTCACCGCCAGTTGGCTACCACCCTGGTGTATTTGCATGTTTCACAGAAGAACCTCATGCAGGTCAAAAGCCCTCTCGATTTTGTGGCAACCAGTGAGGAAGCCGGCGGACGTCCGCAATGAAACCGGCTGTTGAGGTGGCCGACATACTCCGGCTGCATCTTAAAGATTACCAGAAAAAATACAGACTGCATCCGGATCATTACAAGGTGGTGTATGACATCATGAACTGCCGGACAGAGTACCTGGGCGGACATATCGAGCGCTGCGACGGCTGCGGCATCGAGCGGACAGCCTATAATTCCTGCAGGAACCGGCATTGCCCCAAATGTCAGGCCATGACACGGGAGAAGTGGCTGGCAGCCCGCAAGACGGAACTGCTGCCGATATCATACTTTCATGCGGTCTTTACCCTGCCGCATGAGCTCAATCCGGTGATCCTGTGCAACAAACGGGCGCTTCTGACGATTCTGTTCCAGGCCGCATCCGGAACGCTGATTTCCTTTGGCAGAAACAACCTGGGCGGAACGATCGGATTTATCGCTGTTCTGCACACCTGGGATCAGCAGTTGAACGATCATTTCCATCTTCACTGCCTGGTGCCGGCCGGTGCTTTGTCCGCAGACAGCAAGTGGATGGCCTGCCCCCATGATTACCTGTTCCCGGAAAAGGCACTTTCGATCGTGTTCCGGGCCAAATTCATGGAGTATCTTCAGCAGGCGTATGACAGAAACAAGCTTCAGTTCCCGGGAGAAACCCAGAAGCTGGGTTCCCGGCATGGGTTCAAAAAGCTCACTCAAGAAGCATGGGCCAAACATTGGGTGGTGGATATCAAAGACCCCATCCGGAAGCCGGAATATGTGCTGGAATATCTTGGCCGTTACACCCACCGGGTGGCAATCTCTAACAGCCGGATCATCTCTCTTGAAAACGGGAAGGTTTCTTTTTTTTACAAAAACCGGAAAAAAGAGACCACGGAAACCATGACGCTGGATGCGGTGGAGTTTATCCGGCGGTTTCTTCTGCATGTGCTGCCCGGCGGGTTTATGCGCATCCGGCATTTTGGCTTTTTTGCCAATCGTGTCAAGAAAGAGATGATCCGGATCTGCCGGACGCTGCTGGAGGGAACGGCCGATCTTCCCGAACAGGTTGAAAAAACGCTTCAGGAATTGATGCTGGCCCTGACCGGCACCGACATCACCAGATGTCCGGTCTGCCAGTGCCTCATGCGGAGGGTTATGAAAATCCCTGAAGGAAGCGGTCTGAGTTCATATCGCTATATCCATTTTGCGAATTAAGAGCGTTCTCAGACCGCTTAACCGGCATTTTATCTGTTTTTTGAAATGCTCCGGGAGAGCAACCGGACCGGTATGGCCGAACGGCCCTGTTTTTCTCCCCTGGAATGGTTTTTACAGGAAATCACAGGAGGGATATTCACCTTTGGAACCTGCAGACTCGCTTTTTTATCCCAAAATGGATAAAACCCATCCCGGAAATCCCCGGAACAATCTCTTTACAATCCCCATATATATTGATAATCAAATTCTCAAACCGTAACCAAGCGGCTCAGTTCAACCAATTTTTATCCAGCATCCCGCTGGGACATATCGAGTTTATTTGCCTGACCGCTAAGCGGGACGCCGGATAAAAATCTATACGTT
>DYJL01000056.1 GCA_020723105.1 Nitrospira japonica
TAACGACTTAATCTGCTCGATAAATCTTATCTCTTTGAGTACCTAACGGCAAGCTCACTGACGAGAGGCACTGCTCAATCGTAACAAAGCTGAAAGACGATTGGCAAATCTCAAGCCATCGCTCAGCTGAAAAAGTGTCCTGTGCCTCTCGTTCATGTGCATCCGGTTGTTATCTGCTATCTAGCTAATAAACATATTCGAAAAACTATGGAAATGTTACCTCGTGCTCAATGCCTGAGGTATCTTTATATTTAAGACTAGGAACAACGCCATACCAAGTATCTTTGAAAGTTTTACGTAAAAATAATAATATTGCTTCTATTTCTTCATTTGGTGAGCCTTCAATTTGTTTCCTTACCACATACACTGCTGAATTCATCCTAATTTGCCTATTCCTGAAGTCTTTATAGAATACATCTAAGCCATCAGCAATTTGACCTACCGATAGCTCCATAATACAATATCTTTTTAAAGTGTCATTTCTTTTTTTCTCCCAGTTATAGCGTTCTACAGTCAAATCGGGACATAAAGTTTTCCCAATTGGTGATGTTGGATTACAGAATCCTGCGACAGGATCTTCATTATTTGATGAGACAAAACAAGAAGCGGACATAAAGCTTTTAACGTATATAACTTTAATATAACGATCCCACGAATTCCAGTTATTACCATCATCATCGGATATATCAGCATATGATGTCGTAGAAAGAAGAAAAATACACAGAGCTGTTAAAATTAGTTTGATCATGGCTTCCTCTCTTTTATATCCTTGCAGATAACGCCAGCGTCACTGACGAGGAGCACAGAATCGTAATAAAATGCCTGAAACCGATTTGCAGAAAACAAAACGTAATCTTGCTAAATAAGTGTCCTGTGCTCCTCGTTCATGTGCACGCAGTTGTTATCTGTTTACTCTTGTGAAACCTTAACCATCTTATCACGTAATGATAATGGAACATCCTGTAAAAGAACGATGCCCGCTTTACCTGGTTCTTTTAACGATCCATGTTTTGAAGCTTCTAACGTTACATTGACTTCATTTGTATCCAATGTCCACATAGCACCTGTCGCAGGGTCAACAATAAGCCACCCAATAAGACCTCCAAATAATAGGTTGCCTCCAATGTACCAACCGCCTACTCTTGTATCTATAGTAATGTTCTGTTCAGCATAATCTGTCAGTGAGATTTTTACATTATATTTCTTACCACTGAAGTAACCTTTCTTTTTTTCTAAAGATACAACTGTTGGAGTTTTTCCTTCAAATATTTTGGTGCCGGATTCATCTGTAATAGCAACATTTGCCTGGTCAGGAGCACTGCGAACATTTAAAGTTTCAGGGCCGCCTTTACCTACTATTGTTGCACAGCTAACAAGTATAGTCAGAACGAGTAAGCTTACCAATATTTTTGACACGGATAATGATCTGTTTTTCATGCGCTACTTCTCCTTTTCCTTTTTGTTTTAGGTAATAAGAAATAAGAAACAACTGCTGTGATTATGCCCCCAACCAATGAAATAATTACATGAAACCACCCCCTCTTCATATTTGTGAAACCTTGCAGTTTCGCCTCTTTCATTCTGCCCATAACTTACAGATAACGCAGAGTTGACTGATGCAGACCACTGAATGACTTAAAAGAGCAAGAAACCGTTTTGAACATCATCAGTCACAATCAGTCAGAAAAAGCTCTCTGTGGTCTGCATTCATGTCCAACGACTTGTTAGCTTTTAATCTTTATATATTTCTCTATAAATGCCCGTGGTGTTAAAACCTCAACCCCTCTAAATCCAGATACATCCAAAAGATGCTTATCGCCGCTTACTATTAATTTTGTTCTGCTTGCCAAAGCACAAGAGATAAACTTATCATCGTCTGGATCTGTCGAAACGCTAAATGGGAGTTTTGGTGCATATACCCAAATAGCGTTCACTGCCAACAGATCAAGGAATGTAGAAATATCTACCTCTTTAAATCGCCTTGATAATTCTGTTGCGATACGCTGATACTCATCAAATATCTCTTGTGACAATACAATATCAATCGTCCCATGCCGCCAAGCATCAAGAATCTGATATGGCGGACCACCAAAGAAGACCCCAGATATAAATACATTAGTATCAAATACGATTTTCACTTTTGTTTTCGTACTCTTTGGATTGCCGAGGTAATATCTGTTTTCTTCATGCCAGCTTTTCTGGCTTGTTTGCGGGCATCAGAAATCAACTGATCAAATTCAGCCATAGACGGTTGAGCAATAGACTTTAAGATGACCACATCATTTTTGCCGACTACGATAAACTGCGCCCCCGTTTTCAACCCAAGCCGTTTTCTTATATCCTCCGGTATAACAATTTGTCCTTTGGATGACATCTTTGTTGTTGCTAATGGTGCCATTTCTTACTCCTTCTTAAATTAATCTTACAGGTAAGATTATAGCACACCGATGACGATTACGAACGACTATGTATTAAAAGCTAACGTAGAGTTCAGTGACGAGTACCACGGGATAACATGAACAAGCTAAAAG
>DYJL01000010.1 GCA_020723105.1 Nitrospira japonica
GTTTAGAGCAGCTTTATCACTTATGTCACTGTCCAGTTTTTCCAGGCCAGCTCTCTTTTTTCAGATAAGATTTTTTCAGTTCAATACCCTTGATGCGGATCTGGAACTTTGGAGGGTTCTGGGCTTTTCTAATTTCTTTAAACGGGATTTGCTCCTGGGACTTCTTGAGCCCCTGATAGCGTATGAGAAGGTCCTCATCGATTTCGTTTAAGGCATACCGGCAGAAAAAATCCTTTACGTGATTTATATAGTTTCGCCTTAATTCATAGGCGTTCCTTTTCGACTTTGTTTTTTCCATATGGTCCAGATACTCCTCGGCTACAACATGAAAATATAAACGGTCCCCGGTATCAGTCAGGTCTGAGACATTAAACATCTTCAGTCTCAGCTTCGTTCTTAACTCTTCCTCAATCCTTTTTGCCTCGGTTTTTTTGTCGGCAGGAGATAACAGGTTGATTTTACGGGAGGATATTGGTCGGGGCGAGAGGATTCGAACCTCCGGCATCCTGCTCCCAAAGCAGGCGCGCTACCGGGCTGCGCTACGCCCCGTGGTTTTTAGAGTATAAGAATTCATGCCAAAAATCAATCTAACTAAAAGCAGTTATATTCCTGTTACGCCTTTAATGTAGTCGTCTATTGCACGTGCCGCACGCTTGCCGGCGCCCATTGCGCTTATAACAGTAGCAGCGCCTGTGGTGATATCGCCTCCGGCAAAAATGCCTTTTATATTTGTTTTGCCGTCTCTATCTGCCGTAATATAGCCTTCGCCCCAGAGGTTCAATCCATTAATTGAACGTACAAGTATCGGATTTGACGTCTGGCCAATTGCCATTATTACCTGATCAATATCAACTGTAAATTCTTCCCCGGAACATTTGGGCTTCCTCCGTCCCGATTCATCAGGATCGCATAATACCATCTTGTCACACCTGAGCGCTGTTGCATACGCTTTGTCGTCGCCGACTATCTCTTTTGGATTTGAAAGGAAGAGAAACTCAATCCCTTCTTCTTTTGCATTTTCGACTTCTTCATGTCGTGAGGGCAATTCATGCTCGGTCCTTCTGTAGACAATATAGACTTTCTCAGCGCCGAGCCTCAAAGCTGTTCTTGCAGAATCCATAGCAACGTTTCCGCCGCCGATAACGGCAACCCTCCGGGCCTTTTTGACAGGTGTATCATAAACAGGAAATTTATACGCTTTCATTAAATTTACCCTTGTCAGGAATTCAGAAGCGAAATATACGTTATTTAAATTCTCACCTGGTATGCCAAGATATTTCGGAGATACTGCACCCACTCCGATGAAAACCGCTTCGTATCCTTCTGCAAAAAGTTCATTAACAGTCTGAGTTCTTCCAATAACGTTATTGAGGATGATTTTTACTCCAAGATTTTTTACAAACTCGATTTCCCTATGGATGATTTTTTTCGGCAGCCTGAATTCAGGAATGCCGTAGGTAAGCACTCCCCCGGCTTCATGGAGCGCCTCAAAAACTGTAATATCATACCCAAGCTTTGCAAGGTCTGCTGCGACTGTCAGTCCGGCCGGGCCCGAACCAATAACAGCGACTCTGTGACCGTTTGGAGCGGGTATCTCAGGGAGTTCCGTTTGTCCGAATGACACCTCATGATCTGCAACAAAGCGTTCAAGAGCGCCTATTGATACAGGGCGTTTTTTTTTCCCAAGGATGCAATGGCCCTGGCACTGGGTTTCCTGCGGGCATACCCTTCCGCATATGGCGGGAAGCATGTTGAATTCCCGGATCTTCTTTAGTCCGCCGAGATAATCCTTTTCTTTTATAAAAGAGATGAATTTGGGGATATTAATCTCAACAGGACACCCTGCAACGCAGTGCGGTTTTTTGCACTGAAGGCAGCGCGCAGCCTCTTTGACAGCCTGTCTTTCTGTCAGCCCAAGTGAAACTTCTTTGAAGTCGTTTTTTCTCTTTTCCGGATTTCTGAATCTCACTTGACCCCTTGACCCCTCAGCCTCTTTACGTTTCGTTTTTCTCAAAAATAAATGATACGCCTGTTCTTCTTCTTTTTTATAAAAATTTAGCCGGTTTTCGAGCTCCTGAAAATTTACTTCATGACCGTCAAACTCAGGCCCGTCAATACAGGCAAATCGGGTTTTCCCTTCGATAGTTACCCTGCAGGCGCCGCACATGCCTGTGCCTTCGACCATGATGGGGTTGAGACTGACGATGGTTTTTACCCCGTAAGGTTTTGTCAGTTCTGAGACAGCTTTCATCATTCTGATCGGGCCGACGGCAATAACTATCTCAACAGGGTCCCTTTCGATTGTTTCTTTAAGCGCTTCGGTAACCAGGCCTTTCCTGCCTGAACTTCCATCATCTGTTGTTATTACCAGTTCGTCGGAATGTTCCCTGAATTTATCTTCCCATACCAGTAATTCCCTGGTACGGGCTCCGAGAATTACTGTAATTCTATTGTCTGCATCCCTGAGAGCCTTCAAAATTGGATAGAGCGTGGCAGTTCCTATTCCTCCGCCTACAAGAACGCAGTGTCCATATTTCATTATCGGTGTCGGATGTCCGAGAGGGCCGACAATATCCTTTATGGAATCTCCCGGTTTCAGCAGCCCTAATTCATTTGTTGTCTTGCCGACTTTCTGATAAAGCAGGGTGATGGCGCCGTTATTGTTATCTGAATCTGCAATAGTAAGGGGAATCCTTTCTCCCTTTTCATGAAGCCTGAGGACGACAAAATTTCCGGCCTTTGCGTGTCTGGCGATAGATGGCGCATCAATCACCATCTCATCAACCATTGGTGCCAGCGATTTTTTATGTAAGATTTTAAACATGGTTATTTGTTATTCCATCATTCCATGCGCAAGCGTGATGACATAGATATTTTCAACGCCCGCCTTTTTTAAAACGCCGGAGCATTCCCGGACGGTCGCTCCTGTTGTTGCTACATCGTCTATAAGGATAATATTCTTTCTTTCTATCATTTCTGACCGTCTGATCTCAAAGGCCTTTTTAATGTTTTCCCTCCGGTTCCGGGAACTAAGCCCTACCTGCGGCGCTGTATCCCTGATTTTAACGAGACAGTTAAGCAACACTTCGATCCCCAGGCTTTTTGCCAGATATTTTGCAATAAGGGCGGACTGGTTAAACTCTCTCTGTCTCAGGCGCTTTTCATGAAGCGGGACCGGGATAACGGCATCAACCCGCGGTATTTCAATGCGAAATATTATATCAGATAGCGGTTTTGAAAGTCTTTTGATTCCGTAAAATTTCAGCAGACTGATTGCCTTCTTCAAAACACCTTCATAAAGTCCGAAACTCCTTGCATATAAAAATGCTGGTTCATCCTCCAGGCATTCCCCGCATGTTGTTGAGACATCAGAGACAAGCGGCTTCCCGCATCTCTGACACATGGGCCCTTTATAAGGAGAAAGTGTTTGCCAGCAGTCACTGCATATAGGCGCAGTTTTATGATCTTTCGCAGGCTTTTGACACACAGGGCAGGTTTCGGGAAAGAGGGTATTCAGTAAGTTGTTGAGCAACGCTTTCTACGCCCCGAATTTTTTGAGCCTTCCTGCATGGGCGAGCGCCAGCGGCATGATATTCAATGCAGGTAAGATGCTGAGTTCGCCTTTTATGCATTCCCTTTCTGAGAAAGCATTGCAGATGCCTCCAAGGACATAGGAAGAATTTATCAGCACCGGCACAGGATGCCAGCTATGGCCTTTCATTAATGCAGGGGTTGAATGGTCACCGGTTATGACGAGGACATTTGGCTTTAACAGAAGTATCTGCGGCAGGAGTTTGTCAAACTCTTCTATCCTTGCAGCTTTACCATCAAAACTGCCGTCCTCTCCGTAGGAATCAACTTTTTTCACGTGTACGAAGAAAAAGTCATACTCGTCATATTTCTGTTTCAGGAAATTGATCTCGTCTTCGACACTTCCCTCAAGGGCGGGGGTGTCCATTCCGACAAGGCGCGCAAGCCCTCTGTACATGGGGTATGTGGCAATCGCAAGCGCCTTTAGCCCGAACGCTTCATCGAAATCTGGAATATGCGGCATGTTGGAAAATCCCCTTGTAAGTATGAAGTTGGCCTTCTCTTCATTCTTCAGTATATCGTG
This sequence comes from Nitrospira japonica, assembly GCA_020723105.1. Classification (GTDB taxonomy): domain Bacteria; phylum Nitrospirota; class Thermodesulfovibrionia; order UBA6902; family UBA6902; genus SURF-23. The sequence goes on from DYJL01000010.1 coordinate 4,115, forward strand.
CACCAGGTTAATCAATTTGCCTGCAATATTTGCGACTCTCTCAGCGTTCTTTGAAAGCGGCACCGGCGTTAAAGGGGCTTTTCCTTCTTTTTGCGGATCTGTGTCATTTATCATTGCAGCATCATGTTTAAGCGCATCAGGGAATCTCATCAGGACGGCAAATCTGTGTTCCATGCCGGGTGCAAATATAAGCTCTACATCGTCAATCTTTTTTATTTCATTTTGCAGTCTCTCGGTGAGTTTTTTACTTTGCCCGGTGGGTATCCTCTGGGCCCTTCGGTCCGTGATAACTCCATCTTTGATTGTAGCGTAATTACATCTGACCGCAACGTCCGTTTCTCTTACTTCCATTCCAAGTCCGAGCGCTTCGAGAATTCCCCTGCCGATCTGACAATCAATCGGGTTATATCCGAATATGCCAAGATGGCCAGGCCCGCTACCCGGTGTAATGCCATGGGCCACTGGAATATGCAGTCCGCAGGCGGATTCCCTTGCCAACGCATCAAGGTTAGGGGTGTTTGCGCTTTCAAGTTCAGTCTTTCCTGAAGCATTTGGCAGTCCTCCAACTCCATCGAGGACAACCATCACAATCTTCGTATCGTTTTTTTGAATAAGCGGTTTGATTAATTCTTGCATGTTCATGATGAACTCCATTTAGTTGTTAGTCTAAAAACTAACAACTGATAACTAAAAACTGTTTTTATTTCACCAGCGCCTCAAGCAGCGCCTTTTGTGTGTGCAGCCTGTTTTCAGCCTGATCAATTACTACACTCTGCGGAGAGTCTATGACTTCGTCGGTTATTTCCTCTCCTCTGTGTGCAGGGAGGCAGTGCATTACAATTGCATCAGGCTTTGCAAGCGATAGTAATCTTTTGTTTATCTGATACCCCTCAAATTTCTTTTTCTTTCTCTCGATCTCTTTCTCCTGTCCCATGCTGATCCATACATCTGTATAAAGTACATCCGCGTCTTTTACAGCTTCAGCAGGATTCGCCACAACTTTTATCCTGGCGCCTCTGGAGCGGGCATTTTCGTAGATCGTCTTGTCAGGCTCATATCCGTGAGGGCATGCAAGGACGAGGTCTATTCCCGTTAACTGTGCAGCCTCTATCAGTGAGTTTGCAACGTTATTGCCGTCTCCTATATATACTATGCGTATATCTTTGAGCCGCCCCTTTTTTTCCTGAATCGTTAAAACATCTGCAAGCGCCTGACAGGGATGGTGCAGGTCTGTAAGGCCGTTGATTATGGGAATTGAAGAATTCTGTGCAAGGGTTATAATGGTGTCGTGCTCATAAGTCCTTATTACAATAGCGTGTAAAAATCTTGAAAGCACTCTCGCAGTATCTTCAATGGTCTCTCCTCTTCCGAGCTGCAGGTCATTTGTGTTTATGTATATGGCCTGCGCTCCGAGCTGATATATGCCTGTCTGAAAAGAGATTCTGGTCCTGGTTGATGTCTTGTTAAACAACAGTCCGATACTTTTTCCTATCAAGGGGCAGGCTGAAAGGTCTTTCCCGATTTTTAATTCGGAGGCGCGGTTAATAAGGGCCTGCAGTTCTTCTGCTGTTACATCTAATAATGTAAGAAAATCTTTTTTCATATTCTTGATCCCCCAGAAACTTACGATTATCTCCCGAAAATATCTTCAAGCGTGTCAATCAGATGCTCGATCTCTTTTTCTGTAACGATAAGAGGAGGAGTGAAGCGGAGCACATTGCCACTTGTGCAATTAATAAGAATACCCCTCCCGGCACAGGATTCAACTATCGGCTCGCCGGCCTTTGTCAGTTCTATGCCGAGTAACAGTCCCAAACCTCTGACGTCGGCAATGTAAGAAGGGAAGTCTTTTTTTAATTTTTCAAGGCTGTCTTTAAAGTACTTTCCAATGCGGCGGCAATGATCCAGCAGAAAGCCGTCTTCAAGCAAAGTCTCAAGCGTCGCCAGTGAAGCTGCGCATCCAAGCGGGTTCCCACCGAATGTGGATGCATGCGTGCCAGGCTGAAATACTGCTGCTACGGTGTCTTTTGCAAGGAGAGCGCCAATAGGGAAACCTCCGGCCAGACCCTTTGCAAGTGTCATTATGTCTGGTTCTATGTTGAAATGTTCGTAGGCAAATAATCTTCCTGTGCGTCCCATACCGGTCTGAATTTCATCAAGAATCAGCAGTGATTTATTATCATCACATAGCTTGCGCACCTGTATTAAATAGTCTGCTGAGGGGATTCTTATACCGCCTTCACCCTGTATTGGTTCCAGCAGAATGGCACATGTTCTGTCAGTTATGGCATTTTTGAGCGCATCAATGTCATTGAACGGTACATATTTAAATCCCGGCACCAAAGGCTCAAAGCCTTTCTGGAATTTTTCCTGCCCCGTGGCAGTGAGCGCTGCAAGGGTTCTGCCGTGAAATGAACCGTAAGCAGTTATGATCTCGTATTTGCTGGATGTGAAGTGGTCCTTTGAATATTTCCTTGCAAGTTTAATAGCCCCTTCAACGGCCTCTGCTCCTGAATTGCAGAAGAAGGCCTTGTCTGCAAAAGAATTCTCCACCAGCAGTTTTGCAAGTTTAATCTGCGGTTCAATATGGTACAGGTTTGAAACATGAATGAGCCTCTGCACCTGCTTTTGCAGCGCTATTACGACCTTGGGATGACAGTGTCCGAGACAATTGACAGCAATCCCGCCGACAAAATCGAGGTACTCTTTTCCGGTGGTATCCCACACCTTCATCCCCCTTCCTTTTCGCAGGACAATAGGGGCGCGGTTGTAGGTATTCATTAAATATTTTTTTGATTCATCAATCAGCTTTTTATCCATTGAAATATTTCAGCCTATATGGCAGCCTGTTTCAGAATTTCTATAAACGACATTTTTCTAAAGACCAGCTTAAGCCGTTTAAGCTGTTTAAACCGCTTAAACCGTTTTTTATCTACCCACTACACGCTACACCCTATTCCCTGTCTTTTTATCTGCAACTATAGGAACAGGGTTCACCATGAATAATGTAAGTTACAAAATATAACATAAATCACAGGGGTTACAAAAGCAGCAATATTTTTTGTGATGAAATATATGAATCTTACGATTGTATTCCTGGTATTGTTTGTAATAGCATATTGGCAGTGGGGGATATGACAGTGACAAGGGGAAAGGGGGTAGGATTAATTTTATTGGAGGAGGTTTGTGATGTCTGAGGTTACATTGGTTATAGAAGGGATGAGTTGCCAGCATTGTGTCAAGAGCGTGAAAAAGGCTGTTGACAGCATCAGGGGAGTCACGTCGTCTGATGTTGCATTGGGTTCTGCAAAGGTTGTGTTTGATGAATCAAAGACAAATAGAATTGAGATCTCAAAAGCTGTTCAGGATGCTGGATACAAAGTGAAGGCAGAATAGGGCCTTCTGTTTAAGAAAACGTTATAATATCTTAATCGAAAAATCACAAAGGAGATTTGCCTCATGAGCATTGAATATTCAGTAACCCCCGAAGGAGAACGCTTTCCACTGCCTGTACCGGAAGATTATAAAAAGGAATTCAACCGCCTGAAAAAAGAGATAGCAAGGCAGAAACAATTAAACCGTGAGATAGTAGTAGTCATGGGTGTGGGCTTTGTCGGTGTTGCTATGGCGGCTGTTATTGCAGACACCGTAGATTCAAAGGGAAAGCCTTCCAAATTTGTCGTTGGCATGCAAAGACCAAGTATAAGGAGTTACTGGAAAATACCTGTGCTTAACAGAGGAATATCTCCTGTTATATCTGAAGATCAGGAACTGTCACCGATGATTAAAAGGTGTGTTCTGGACAAAAAAACACTCACCGCTACATTTGTATATGAAGTCCTCTCGCTGGCTGATGTGGTTGTTGTGGACATTCAGTGTGACTATCTCAAGGAATCTCTTGGTAATGTGCATAACGGACATGCTGATATGTCACCGCTCGAAGAATCCCTCTCAATAATGGCAGAACATATTACACCGGACACTCTCGTCCTCATTGAAACTACCGTCGCTCCCGGAACTACTGAACAGATAGCTTACCCTATAATAAAGAAGGTTTTTCAGAAACGAGGCATCAAGAAAGACCCTCTCCTGGCCCACAGTTTTGAAAGAGTAATGCCGGGTAAGAATTATGTTGCAAGCATACGTGATTTCTGGCGTGTATGCAGCGGCATTAACAAACAGGCGCGTAACCGGGTTGTAAGGTTTCTCAATGAAGTGATTAATACGAAAGATTATCCCCTGACAGTACTTGACAAGCCGATAGAGTCAGAAACAGCAAAGATAATAGAAAACAGTTTCCGCGCCACTATCCTTGCATTTCTTGATGAATGGAGTCTGTTTGCAGAACGTAATGGCGTAGACCTGATAAAAGTCATCAATGCCATCAAGGCCCGTCCGACTCACAGCAACATTATTTTCCCGGGGCCTGGTATCGGCGGTTATTGTCTGCCGAAAGACGGAGGACTTGGGGTCTGGGCCTACAAGCATATCCACGGTTTTGAAGATGATATTTTTAAAATAACGCCTCTTGCTATAAATATTAATGATACCCGCGCCCTTCATGTGGCACAGCTTACACGCGATGCCCTGAGAAATATGAGCAGGCCTATTGCAGCAGCAGATATACTTGTTCTTGGAGCTTCTTACAGGGAAGATGTCGGCGACACCAGATACAGCGGTTCTGAGTTAATAGTGAGGAAATTGACTGAAATGGGAGCTGAGTTAAAGGTGCACGATCCGTATCTGACTCATTGGTGGGAGTTTGAACGGCAGGATACCTACCCCAAAAAAGGATACAGCATGTCCAGGTTTTTCCACAATCAGGAGAAACTCTCGAATCTGACAATAGAACCAAACCTCACGAAGGCTTTAAAGGGAGCTGACGCAATTATTCTTGCAGTCAGGCATAAACAATATCTGGAACTTACTCCTGATGAAATAGTAAAAAAGGCAGGCAACACGGTAGCAGTTATAGATTGTTTCGGGATACTGGATGACGACAAAATCCGCAGATACTTTGAACTTGGCTGCGAGGTAAAGGGGTTAGGCCGCGGCCACGTAAGAAGGATAAAGGATGAAGTGAGAATGCAGCAGATGAAGGGAAGAAAAGGAAAATAATCTTACTTGTACCTCTTCACCTCAAACCGGTAAAGCTCTATGGGTTCGCCAAGATAAATCCCTGCTTTCATGGATGCTATGCTGATCTGCTCGTCAACTGAATCAACTCCTTCAAGATCCGGCAGGAGGAGCCCCCGGCGTTCGCCGCTTTTAACAATAACACCATATTTTTTAGGATCCAGAAGCTTCTTGCCAGAAATTTTCTCGGGCGCTGTCAGCACATCAACAGAATATTCAAGGTCACTTAGCTCGCCGGTACTTACCGGCGGGAATCTTGGGTCCTGCGTAGCAGCGCTTATGGCATTTTGTATGATTTCACAGGCCACATTTTCGGTCGTGTCTGAAAACGTGCCAATACAGCCTCTCAACTGGTCTTTCTTTTTAAGGGAAACAAATACGCCGGCCTTTTGAGACATTTCAGGGGTAAGTTCTGCGGGAAGAGAGATAATCTTTTTTTCACGGACATACTGTTCAACGGTTTGCTTTGCAAGTATTACAAGAGGATGCATATACAAGTGTCAGTGAATAGTGCCCATGTCAGTAAAGAAAAAACAGACACTCTCAACTGACACTGACACTGTTCTTATTTTCTCCTTTTCAATGCATAATCTGAAATGGTGAGCAGGGACGTTTTTTCCATGGAATCCCTAAATATATCAAGCTCAGACCTGGCTTCAGTCATCAGGACATAGGCCCTATCATAGGACTTTTTGATGGATCCGTGCTTGTCAAGCAGTCTCTGTATATCGAGCAGATATTCCTCTGTCTTGTTTTCAGCCATGATTATCCTCTTTATCTTTTCTGCTTCATCGCCCTCAGCATCTTTCAACAGATATATGAGGGGAAGGGTCATCTTGCCTTCTTCAAGGTCTTTGCCAAGACGTTTTCCAAGGGATTTCTCTTCCGCCATGTAATCAAGGACATCGTCTACTATCTGAAAGGCATAACCAAATTTTAATCCGAAAGAGGCCAGGGCGTCTTCTTCTTCCTTTGTCGCATTACCCAGCACGGCCCCGCCTTTGCAAGCCGCTGACATGAGGATGGCTGTTTTGCCCTGAATAATTTTCATATAGTCTTCCTCTGTCATGTCGGGATTGCCTTTTTTACTGAGCTGCACCAGTTCGCCCTCGCTCATTTTTGCTGTAGCGGTGCAGAGGGCATCCATGATATTCTGACGCTTGAGCAGGTTTGCAAGGCGTAACGCATTTGCATAAAGGAAGTCGCCCACAAGTATTACGACCTGATTGCCGAATAGGGAATGCGCTGCAGGTCGTCCTCTCCTTAAATTTGCACCGTCTACTACATCATCATGAATCAATGATGCGGCATGTATGAATTCCACGCTGCTGGCCAGGGTGCTGACCTGATCTCCTCTCATTCCAAACAGTCTTGAGCACAGGATAGCGAGAACGGGCCGGATACGTTTTCCGCCGCTTGAAAACAGATGGTTCCCAACGGCTGATATGGCAGGTGCAACAGTCTTCAGCGTCTCGTTTATCTTTTCTTCTGCTAAAGCGAGATCTTCTTTGTAATATTCCCAGATGTTTTCGATGGTGGTTTGCATGTTTATCAATTATTCATTGCTAAGTTGCTTTCAGCATGAAAGCAGATAAATCCACATCCTTCTCATTTAGTTTATGTAAATCCTCAGGCCTGAAGACTCCCTTTTCAGTAATTATACCAGTTATATATTTTGCAGGGGTAACATCAAACGCAAGGTTTCGCACTTTTACTCCCTCAGGAGCAATATGACATTCAAATATATGTGTCACTTCTTCTGAACCGCGCTCTTCGATAGGGATGAGTTCTCCATTTGGAATTGAGAAATCAATGCTGCTTAAAGGCGCGGCCACATAAAATGGAACACCATTTTCTTTGCACAGCACGGCAAGAGAGTAGGTGCCTATCTTGTTTGCAACATCACCGTTTGCAACGGTCCTGTCAGTGCCGACGATGGCCAGATTTATCTCTCCTTTTCGCAGAAGGGCTCCTGCAGTATTATCAGTAATCAAAGTTACGGGGATATTATCTTCCATGAGTTCCCATGCTGTCAAACGGCAGCCCTGCAGTACAGGCCTGGTTTCATCGGCGATAACCTGTATTTTTTTCCCCTGCTCCACAGCTACCCGTATCGGAGCAGTAGCGGTCCCGTATCCGCCGGTTGCAAGAGAGCCGGCATTGCAATGAGTGATGACAGTGTCTCCATCCTTTATAAACTGTGCGCCCCACCTGCCGATAGCCTTATTTATTTCTATATCTTCCTGAAGAATTTTGAGGGACTCTTCAATCAGTAAGGCTTTTAATTTATCAACCGTCTGATCCTTTCTTTCCGTCAGGAATAATTTAATCCTCTCAACAGCCCATTGAATATTTACTGCTGTGGGCCTTGTCAAAAGTAAAGTTTGAAAGACATGGTTCAGCCCTTTCATCAGATCATTAAAGTTGTTCGCCTTGATCTCCTGCGCTCCAAGCGCTATGCCCATTGCAGCAGCTATCCCGATGGCCGGCGCCCCGCGTATCCAGAGTTTTTTTATCCCCTCGGCAACCATTTCGTAATCTGTGCAGTCTATGTATTTAACTTCTCTCGGGAGGCGGCTCTGATCAATCATCCGCACCTTGCCATTAACCCATTCGATTGTTTTTACCATTTATTCTCCTTTAACTGATGAATTTATTCACACCCGGCAATACCATCATAACCAGTAAGGCTGTTGTGAGCACTATCAAAACAACCACTGTGGCCCATGAAATATAATTGTGTCCTTTCGGATTGATAAAGTCCCCCATGATTTTCCTGTTATTAATAAGCAGCAATGTGAACACAAGCACCGGCGGCAGGAGTATTCCGTTCAATACCGAAGAGAAAATCATGATGAAAATCAGGGGCGCTTTTGGGATCAGCACGAGTATTGATGAAATAACAATCAGTGCTGTATATATCCACATGAACTGGGGCGCCTGCTTGAATGTCTTATTTATCCCGGCTTCCCATCCCATGGCCTCGCAGATATAGTATGCCGTTGAAAGCGGTACGACAATCGCACCGAGGATAGAGGCATTTGCAAGGCTGATTGCAAAAAAGAGCGAAGCATATGTGCCGGCAAACGGCTTCAGGGCTATGGCCGCCTCACTGGCTTCCTGTATCCGTATCCCTTGCGGGAAAAGGGTTGTGGCGCAGGTTGCCATAATGAAGAAGGCGATTATGTTTGTCATCAGGCATCCCAGGATTACGTCAAGTTTTGAGAGTTTGTAATCTTCCATCTTGAGGCCCTTTTCAGCAATGGACGACTGCAGGTAAAATTGCATCCACGGTGTTATAGTAGTCCCGATAATTGCAATGCTCAGCATAATGAAGTCTGATTCCAGTTTTATGCTTGGGATGACAGTTTCCCGTAACACTATGCCCCATTCAGGCTTTGCCATGAATCCTGAGAATATATAACCGAGATAAAGCATGCAGGCTACAAGCAATATGCTTTCTACAATGCGGTAACTGCCTCTTGTAACAAGTATCCAGATAAGAAACGCCCCTGTCGGAACCATAACATATTTACTCAATCCCAGAATCTCCATGCTTGCGGCCCATCCCGCAAACTCTGCAACAGTGGTCCCGAAATTTGCGACAAGCAGGGTAATCAGCATGAAAAATGCTGCCTTAATCCCGTAATGCTCCCTGATGAGATCAGCAAGCCCTTTGCCCGTTACCACGCCCATACGCGCAGCCATTTCCTGGACGATGATGAGGGCTATTGTTGTCGGGATCAGGGTCCACAGTAATTTATAGCCGTATCGTGCGCCTGCAACTGAGTAGGTGGTAATGCCTGATGCATCGTTATCAATAGTGGCTGTTATAATGCCGGGGCCGATAATTGTCAGAAAGAATATGAGACTTTTCCAGCTTGGCAAATGTTTCAGACGTATCATACGCTCCTCCTCTTTTTCCTGGATGATGGAGGGAGGAAGATGTCAATAATATCATCAATTGTTACCATGCCGAGGAGCGCTCCGTCGGCATCAACAACAGGGAGGGCCAGGAGGTTGTATTTTGATATGAGTTCCGCAACAGCCTGCTGGTTAGTGTCAGGTGAGACTGACTTCAGTTTTGTTTCCATGATATCAGACAGGTGGACTGTTGGCAGCGGCATGAGTAAATCCCTCAGTGATATAATGCCGATGAGCTTCTCATCTTTGACTATGAATATATAATAGACATTCTCTACGTTTGGAGCGTCAATCCTGAGTTTCTCGATTGCTTCCTGGACTGTTAACTCAGGAGGATAGGCTATAAACTGGTTTGTCATAAGTCCGCCCGCAGTATCTTCTTCATGTGCCAGGAGTTCCTGAATATCCTGTGCTTCATCTTTTTCAATGGATTCAAGCAGCTCCTTTGCTTTATCGGATTCCAGGTCTGACAGGAGGTCTGCTGCTTCGTCAGGCGGCATTCTCTCTACTACATCTGTTGCATGGTCTTTGTCCAGGCTTTCGATGATGGCCCTTTTAACATTTACTTCAAGTTCATGAAGCGCTTCAGCGGCGACATTGGGATCCAGCCCCTTAAACAAGGCCAGGCCCTGTTCATACGGCACCTTACTGATAATATCTGCAATGTCTGCAGGATGCAGGGCGGAAATCATCTGGCGCGGGACAATGAGCGATATAGTTGTAAGCCTGGGCTCAAGCGGCTGTATATAGTTCCAGCGAATCAGATTGTGAGGCAATGTCTTTCCAAACACCCTGTAAAATTTTTCACTCTCTCGCTCGATGTTAAGGCGCCTGAGTATGCCCCTTATGCCGACGTCAACGGCCACCAGGCAGGCATTGCCGTTGAGGCCCTCCAGTTTTACATCATTAACCCTTACAACTTTGGCTCCGTTTGCATCAACAATCTGTTTGTCAAAAATGTCCCGTGCAATCAGGAGATTGTCTTCAGAAGGTTCGTATTGTTCGACATTTGATGCATAGATATTGGAAGAAATGATGCGTTTGTTGAAGATGCCTACGTTCTTCCATTCCAGGAGATAACGCTTTTTCTTTTTCTCTATAATAAGCGCAGATAACCAGGGCAGAGGGTCCCCTTTTATTACAATGAAATCTCTGACAATACCGAGTTCTTCCCCTGTAGGGTCCAAAACAGGCATCTTTATTAATTCGCTGACAAAAACTTCGCCAAAAAGGGGCATGAGGTCTCCCGAATGCTATATAATAATTCAATCCGTAGGGGCGTATTGCAATACGCCCCTACCGTGCCTTGAAGTATACCTAAGGGAGGGAAATTTCGGCAACCAGCGCAATAGTAAATCGTGTCCGGTTAACGTGATCGCAGGTACGGACACGGAATACGGTCACGGATACCGGATTTTAAGTTACGCTGCCTAATTTGCTAACTCATACCCTTTATTCAGGATCTCTATCCTGCCTTTTAAATTTTTTGTAATAAAAACCCTTTTCCGGGAATCCACCAAAATTCCGTCGAGACCCTTTGAATTGAGAAGCTTCATCCCCTTTTCAGGTCCGAGTATCAGTACAGCCGTATCAATACCGTCTGCCATATATCCTTCAGGGGCCATGACGGAAACGCTTATCAAGTCAGATTCTGCGGGATAACCTGTCTTTGGATCAATGATATGGTGGTAGCGTTTGCCGTTTTTTATAAAAAATCTCTGGTAGTCTCCGGCAGTTGATATGGCGCTGTCTTTTAGATAGAGGCTTGCAAAGATATCTTCCCACGGTTTTTCTGAAGCAGGATTTTCGGGGCGTGGATTCTGAATCCCGACCTTCCATGCCTTTCCACTTGTGCTTAAACCATAACCCCTGATATCCCCTGCAATGGCTACAAGCGCTGCTTTTATTCCTTTTGCCTTTATTGCCTCGACAGCTTTATCGGCTGCATAGCCTTTGGCTACTCCTCCGAGGTCCAGCGCCATGCCTTTTTCTTCCAGATATATTTCTGATGCGGCACTATCTATTTTTATTTTTTTGTAGTCTACGAGTTTTCGCAGGTTCTCAATTGCGGCTTTGGATGGTATGGAAGGATTGTCAGGCCGCTTTGAAAAGGCCCAGAGTTTTATAACAGGCTCGATGGTCGGATCAAATGCGCCATCAGTTATTTTGGAAATACCGATTGTCTTGTCCATCAGGTCTGTTGTTTCCTTGCTGACATGAACAGGCTTTATTCCGGCAGATTGACTGACTGCGCTGACCTCGCTGTCCGGTGAGAAGTTGTTAAGATAATTATCAAGCTTCTTTATTTCGTCAAATCCGGCTTCGATCGCATCTTCTGCTTTTTCTTCCGAGGGACTGACAACCGTTATCGTACAGAATGTGTCCATCAGAACACGGCTTTCCTTGAACATTTGGTCCTGCCGGGAACAATTCAGAGCAAAGAGCAAAGAGCAAAGAACAAAGATAATAACCGCCCGACTACAATAATTTTTCATGCTGTCACCTTTTTAAATAATTTATTCTTTAAAAATGCTCCTGTATACGACTTTGGATTTTTTACAACTTCCTCCGGGGTCCCTTCAGCCACTATCCTGCCTCCCTCCTCCCCGCCTTCTGGTCCCATGTCAATAATATAGTCAGCGCTCTTGATAATGTCGAGGTTATGTTCGATAACAACAACACTGTTGCCTGCATCCACGAGTTGATTGAGGACCTCAAGAAGCTTCTGAATATCTATAAAATGAAGACCTGTGGTGGGTTCATCCAGAATATACAGGGTCTTGCCAGTGGACTTTTTACTCAGTTCCCTTGAAAGCTTCACCCTCTGCGCCTCGCCGCCGGAAAGGGTTGTTGCCGGCTGTCCGAGCTGTATGTATCCGAGGCCTACCTTCTCCAGTGTCGTCAATTTATTTCTGAGCAGGGGAACCGCTTCAAAGAATTCAAGCGCCTGTGTGACCGTCATATTCAGTACATCAGAGATATTTTTTCCTTTGTATTTTATTTCAATAGTCTCTTTATTATATCTGGCGCCTTTGCATGTGTCACAGGGTACGTATAAGTCAGGTAGAAAATGCATTGATACCTTGACAAGCCCGTCGCCTTTGCAAGCCTCGCATCTTCCGCCTGTGACGTTGAAACTGAATCGGCCTGGTTTATAGCCCCTTACCCTTGAATCAGGGACCTGTGAAAACAAGTCCCTGACGAATGCCAAGACTCCGGTATATGTCGCAGGATTAGACCGTGGTGTTCTGCCAAGCGGCGCCTGATCAATGTCAATTACCTTGTCAATCTTTTCAATTCCCTCGATGCCTTCATGCCTTCCGGGAACCTCAACAGAGGAATAAATTTTCTTTGCAAGCGCTTTATAGAGGATTTCAAGTATCAGGGTGCTTTTTCCCGATCCGGACACGCCGGTAATACATGTAAAGACTCCGAGAGGCAGCCTGACGTTTATATTTTTCAGATTAAATTCCTGAGCCCCCCTCAGTGTAATAAAATCTTTTGGTTTTCTTCTCTGAACCGGAACAGGTATAGCGAGCTGTCCGCTTAGAAAAGACCCTGTGACAGATTTCCTGTTATTGATGATGTCCTGCAAATTGCCCTCAGCGACTATTGAACCGCCGTGTACACCCGCTCCAGGGCCCATGTCAATTATATGATTTGCTATTCTCATTGTGTCCTCATCATGTTCAACAACAAGGACGGTATTTCCCATCTCTCTTAATCTGCAGAGGCTTTCAAGCAGCTTACTGTGGTCTCTTGGGTGCAAGCCAATACTCGGTTCATCAAATATGTATAACACACCTGTAAGAGAAGAACCGATTTGCGTTGCAAGCTTGATGCGCTGCGCTTCTCCGCTGGAAAGGGTCCTTGCGGGCCTGTTTAAGGCTAGATACCCAAGTCCCACTTTATCAAGGAAGTACAATCGTTCCTTTGTCTCTTTTAAGATTTTTGATGCAATTATCTGCTCGGTCTTTGAAAGTTTCAGATTCTCTATAAATAAGATAACGTCTTTAATAGGCCTGGCAGATAACTCCCCAATGCTGAGATTGCTGATTTTGACAGACAGCGCCTCTTTTCTCAACCTGAACCCGTTACAGAAAGGACATATTTTAAGCATGCTGATATTTTCATCAGTGTCTTCACTTGCGTTTTTGAATCCAAGCCCCCGGCATTTTGGACAGGCGCCATAAGGGCTGTTAAATGAGAAAAATCTGGGGCTGATTTCAGGATAGTTTATGCCGCATTTTGAACAGGCGAGTTTTGTGCTGAAGAAGAGGTCTTTTCCCTCATCAATGATGTTGATCATTACTACATCAGTCAGGCTGGTAGCAACCGCAACAGCATTTGAGAGATGTTTATCAATTCCGGATTTGATAATCAGCCGATCGATAACAATATCAATATTATGTCTCTTATGTTTGTTTAATTTTATTTCTTTTGTGATATCAGTCAGTTCGCCGTCTATTCGGGCTCGTATAAACCCTCTTCTCCGGGCTTCCTGCAATTCTTTCCTGTATTCGCCCTTTCTGCCTATTATGATTGGCGAGAGCACCTGGATTCGCGTGCCTTCAGGCAAACCGTTTATCAGTTCAATAATCTGCTGTGTGCCTTGAGCCGCAATGGCGCTTCCGCACTGATAGCATTTCAATCTGCCAATCCTTGTGTATGCCACCCTGAGATAGTCGTATATCTCGGTAATTGTGCCGACGGTTGAACGCAGGTTTTTTGCAGTTACAGTTTGCTCTATTGCAATAGCAGGGGAGAGCCCTTCAATAGAATCTACATCCGGTTTTTGTAGCTGGTCCAGGAACTGCCTTGCATATGCAGAGAGACTTTCAACATACCGCCTTTGTCCCTCTGCATAAATCGTATCGAATGCAAGGGAAGATTTGCCCGAGCCTGACGGCCCTGTAATAACTACAATACTGTCACGCGGTATTGATACATCTATATTTTTAAGGTTGTGTACCCTTGCGCCTTTGATTATGATATGGTTAAGCATAGTTGTTTTGCAGATTGTAAGAATTTTTTTACTATAACCCATAAGAACGATGCGCTGTCAAACAGTCTTATAACAATATTAAACTTTCTTGACAATAAGATAGAAAAAATTATTTAATAAAAGACATTTACTTTATGGAGGCATGAAAATGAAAAGAAGGAATTATCTGTTTACTTCCGAGTCTGTTACCGAAGGGCACCCCGATAAAATTGCTGATCAGATCTCCGATGCAATTCTTGATACGATTATAGCAGAGGATCCGAAGGCCCGGGTTGCCTGTGAAACAATGCTAACGACCGGTCTCGCATTTGTTGCAGGGGAAATTACAACCAACTGTTATGCCGATATCCCCTCAATCATAAGAGAGACTATAAGAGATATAGGATATACAAGGGCCAAATATGGATTTGATTATGAGACGTGCGCAGTAATTACTTCCATACACGAACAGTCTCCTGATATAGCGATGGGTGTTGATACCGGAGGCGCAGGTGATCAGGGACTGATGTTTGGATTTGCATGCAACGAGACCCCTGAACTGATGCCGATGCCGATAATGCTGGCCCATAAGCTTGCAATGAAGTTAACCGAGGTGAGGAAAAAAGATATCCTGAACTATCTCAGGCCAGATGGAAAGACACAGGTAACCATTGAATATAAAGACGGCGTACCTTACCGGGTCAATACCATAGTTGTTTCTTCGCAGCACAGTCCTGAAATTACCCTGAAAGAAATGAAAGAGGACATTATAGAGAAAGTCATAAAGCCTGTTATCCCCAAGAAACTCCTCGATGAAGAACATGTCATATACCACATTAATCCAACAGGAAGGTTTGTAGTAGGCGGCCCGATGGGAGATACGGGGCTGACAGGAAGGAAAATAATAGTTGACAGTTATGGCGGAGTTGGAAGTCACGGCGGAGGATGTTTCTCAGGAAAGGATCCGTCGAAGGTGGACAGGTCTGCTGCTTACATGGCGAGATATGTGGCAAAGAATATCGTTGCTGCCGGACTTGCTGACAGGGCTGAACTGCAAATAGCATATGCAATTGGAGTTCCTGAGCCTGTTTCCATACTTGTTAATACCGCAAACACAGGAAAAATCCCTGACACTGAGATTGAAAAATTAGTGAGGAAGTATTTCAATTTAACACCTGCCGCAATCATAAAGAAACTTAATTTAAGAAGGCCGATCTTTAAAAAGACTGCCGCATACGGTCATTTTGGAAGGAACCTGCCTGAATTCACATGGGAAAAAACAGATATGGCAGAGACTCTTAAAAAAGCTGCAAAGTAAGGAGATAATTATATGACAATTGCATCACTGCAAAATAGCGCAACTGACTATAAGGTTGCTGATATTAGTCTGGCAGAGTGGGGAAGGAAAGAGATTGAGATTGCTGAAAAAGAAATGCCAGGCCTCATGGCAATAAGAGAAAAATATAAGGATGCCAAGCCGCTTAAAGGAGTCAGAATCTCCGGTTCCTTGCACATGACTATCCAGACGGCAGTATTAATTGAGACACTTGTTGATTTGGGAGCCAGTGTGAGATGGGCCAGTTGCAACATCTTCTCTACGCAGGATCATGCAGCCGCGGCTATTGCAAAGGCCGGCATACCTGTTTTTGCTTGGAAGGGCGAGACCCTGGAAGATTACTGGTGGTGTACATTGAAAGCTTTGACCTTCCCTGATGGAAAAGGTCCCCAATTGGTTGTTGACGACGGCGGCGATGCTACCTTGCTCATTCATCGCGGATACGAGGCAGAAAATAATTCTGCAATTCTCGATCAGCCGACAGACAATAAAGAACTTCAAATTATTAACAACACGCTGAAAGCTCAGCTAAAGGAAGACAATCAGTGGTGGCACAAAACAGTAAAAGAATGGAAGGGCGTCAGTGAAGAAACCACTACAGGCGTGCACAGATTATATGAAATGATGAAGAACGGCACCCTGCTGGTTCCAGCAATCAACGTTAATGATTCTGTAACCAAATCAAAATTTGATAATCTCTACGGCTGCCGGGAATCTTTACCGGATGGAATCAAGAGGGCCACGGACGTTATGCTTGCAGGTAAGGTTGCAGTTGTCTGCGGTTACGGAGACGTGGGAAAAGGCTCTGCAAAGTCCCTGAGGGCCTTTGGCGCAAGGGTGATTGTCACAGAGATAGATCCCATTTGTGCTCTGCAGGCTGCAATGGAAGGTTATGAAGTCAACACAGTAGAAAATACCCTCGGCGAGGCGGATATTTATGTAACCGCAACGGGCAATATGGATATCATCACAATTAACCATATGGCAAAAATGAAGGATCAGGCAATTGTCTGCAACATCGGACATTTTGATAATGAAATACAGATCGAAAAGTTGAACGCATATCCGGGTATTAAGAAGATCAATATCAAACCGCAGGTTGATAAGTATCTGTTCCCTGAGGGACATACTATTTTCATTCTTGCTGAAGGAAGACTTGTAAATCTCGGCTGCGCAACCGGACATCCTTCATTTGTCATGTCCAACAGTTTCACAAATCAGACCCTGGCACAGATAGACCTCTGGAGGAACAGGGACCTTTATGAAAAGAAAGTATATACACTTCCCAAACATCTTGATGAGGAAGTTGCAAGGCTCCATCTGGAAAAAATAGGGGTCAAGCTTACAAAACTTTCTAAGGCCCAGGCAGATTATATCGGAGTCACGGTTGAAGGGCCTTACAAATCTGAACATTACAGGTATTAAGAACTACGGGAGAACTATGGGACACATCCCACAGGGATGTGTCCCTAATCATTCAATAACCCCGCCGCCGATAACAACATCGTTATCATAAAATACGGCGCTCTGCCCTGGGGCGGGCGCCCACTGCGGCTCGTCAAATTCCACAAGAACTTTCTCATGTTCTGAGGGACTAATGAGGGCCTGCGCCTCCTTCATCATGGAGCGGATTTTAGCTTTCACATTCATTGATGATGAAAGAGACTCAATTGCAATCCAGTTTAAATCTTTTACGTAAAAACTCTTCACCATTGCATCTTCTTTTGAGCCTGCAACAACCGTGTTTTTCTTACGGTCAATATGAATAACATAATGAGGCATTAACGAGGGAATGCCAAGCCTTTTCCTCTGTCCGATGGTATAAAATACGATCCCTTTATGCTCGCCGATAACTTTCCCTTCCGGGTTTACAATAGGCCCTGACTGTAATGATTCAGGAGAAAAACCTTTTATAAAATCCACGTACTTCTCATCTCCTACAAAACATATCTCCTGACTTTCGGGTCTTAATGCTGTTGCAAGGTCCAGCTCTTTTGCAATCTCCCGCGTTTTTTCTTTTGTCATCTCACCGAGGGGAAACAGGGTTTTTGCAAGCTCTTCCTGAGTCATGACATAGAGAACATAAGATTGATCTTTCTTTAAGTCAAGAGCTTTGAGTAACAAGTTGCGGGTAGCGAATTTAGTTTCGAGTTTCGAGTTTCGAGTTTCGAGTTTCGAGTTTTTCTGATAGCTGACCGCTGACCGCTGATTTTTCTCTATCCTTGCATAATGCCCTGTTGCTACAAAATCAGCGTTAAGCTCATGAGCCTTTCTCAGGAGGAAATCGAATTTTATATACTTATTGCACAGGATGCATGGATTGGGCGTTTCACCTTTTATATATGAAGAACAAAAATCTTCGATCACATGTTTATAAAAGGCATCTCTGACATCAACAGTGTAATGCTCTATTGCGAGTTTATGTGCAACGGATTTTGCAAGTTCAATGGTTTCAATCGAACAGCAGACGTTGGAGGTTTTTAAATCCCTTTTGTCCCACAGCTCAAAACTCAGCCCGGTTACTTCATAACCCTGTTGCTTCAGCAGATAAGCGGCAACAGACGAATCAACGCCCCCACTCATTGCAACTATTACTTTCATGGTGGCTTTATTCTATCACAGGAGATGGGTTCCTTCTCTATTATTGCAATTTCAATCTCCCTGAGTTTAAAGTAACAAAAGATTAGTTATCGGGCAGAAATGACAAAATCAAAAACAGTCAAAACATCCTCTTCCAAAGCCAGGCGTCTCTCTTTCCCCGATGAAGAAAAAAAGCATCCCTGGCTGAAAGTGCTGCTTGAAGCTTATCACATTGTAGACAAAGGCATAGCAAAGGCGATTGAAGAGGAAATAAAAAAAGGTAAAAACCTTGCCTGCGCCAAAGGCTGCTCAAGCTGCTGTAAAACCCATGAAGACATTCCGGTTTATCCGCTGGAATTGATAGGCATCACATGGTATGTGACAGAGGAGATGAAGGGCGCTGAACGTGAATTGTTGATGGAGCAGCTTGAAAGTTATAAGAAAGAGGACCCTTGCCCCTTTCTGATGGAAGGGGCGTGTTCAGTGCATCCCGTGAGACCTATGGCCTGCAGGCAATTCAATGTCTTTGGTAAACCTTGTGAAGAAGGTGAGGACCCTTTCTACACAAGGCGTCATGATGTCATGAATCCCGTAAAAAAATATGTGGATCAGGCGTTTTTCATTATGCTTCCTTTTTACGGAGTTGAAAAAGAATCCGCACGCATCAAGATTGTGGAGGCCGGCGCTTTTCACAAAATGGCAAAGGAACTCCGTTCCTGTAACTGGAAGAGCCTGGCAGAGAAGATGAAAAAGTTCGATATATAAAACTGAGTTGTTCTGTATTCTTATTACTGAGGCTCTGTAGTTCCGAACTGCATTTTTTTTACACTTTCCCCTTGCCGTTTAACTTGAAGTTCCTATAAAATTAAGCGGTGAATTTTGGAGGGACTTTCTAATTGACTGCTTAACCGTCAGACGCAATAAATTATGACCACCCATTTCATTACAAATCAGGAAAAACTCCTTTCAGATGTTGTTAAAAATATTCTGCCATCATCGGAGAAATTGTATTTCCTCATCGGGTACTTTTATTTCTCCGGATTTCAGGAGTTCTACGAACAGCTTGCTGATAAAGAAATCAGGATGCTGGTTGGACTGGAAGTTGAACACGACTTGACCAATAAAATACGTGAATATGAAATCATTCAGGAAATAAATAATGCGCGGGGAAAGTTAAGAGAAACCTATTACAGATCTCTTATCGACCTCTTTAATGACACTGATTTTTTTGATTCCGACGATAAACAGGCAGCCTTCAGAATCTTCCTCGGCAAGATGAAAGACGGCACGCTGGAGATCAAAAAAACTCTTCAGCCTAATCACGCCAAGCTATACATTTTTCAAAACAAGAAAGAATCTTCTCAGGGAGGTGAATTCCCGGGCACTGTAATTACCGGTTCCAGCAACTTTACACGCGCCGGGATGAAAGGGAGATTTGAAATAAACGTCCTTTCCCGCGATGCCGCGAATTATACCGAAGCTTATAAGATATTCGAAAGCCTCTGGAGTGAGGCGGTCGCGATCGTTGATAAAAACAACATTGATGAATTTCTCTATAACGTGGTTGATAAAATCTGGATTGATAAGATACCAAAACCATTTTTAATGTATGTCCGGGTTCTTGAAGAATACTTTTCCGAACGTATTAAAGAGCATATCAGACTGCCGGGCGATATAACCAGAGGCAGATACTTTGATCTTAAATATCAGGTTGACGCTATTAAGAAAGCATTAGATGTAATTCAGCGCCATAACGGGGTTATCATTGCCGATGTAGTCGGATTGGGCAAAAGCATAATAGCTTCTGCTGTAGCACATAATCTCAATCTTAAAACAATAATAATTACTCCTCCTCATCTTGTTGGACAATGGGATGATTACCGTTATGAGTTTGATATTAACGCGAGGATATACAGCAGTGGGAAAATAGAACAGGCTTTGTCAGAGAACAGTCAGGATGAGGTGAAATTGATTATTGTGGACGAAGCTCATAAGTACAGAAATGAATTGACCTCTGATTATTCAAATCTTCACAAACTCTGTCAACGCAACAAAGTTATTTTATTGTCCGCAACCCCTTTCAATAACCGTCCACAGGATGTATTTTCAATGGTTAAATTTTTTCAAATACCAGCCAGATCGACCATCCAGACAGTTGATAATCTTTCCTTTCAGTTCCGAAAGCTGATTCTTGAATATAAGAAAATCAAAGAACTTCAGTCTGCAAAAAAAGAAAGCGCCGGAGCTATTAAGGCACGTATAAAACAGGTTGCCGATGGCATAAGAAATATACTTTCTCCCCTTGTCATAAGACGCTCCCGCCTTGATCTGGAAGAGATAGAAGAGTATAAAGATGACCTCAAAAGGCAGAAGATTGAATTTCCAAAGGTCAATGACCCGGAAATCCTGGAATATGATTTAGGTGAATTGAGCAACCTTTACGAAGAAACACTCGATAAAATCGCCCCGGAAGATGAAGATGCAGGGTTTATAGGAGCAAGGTATAAACCTACCTTTTATATCAAAGACTTTGAGAAGTATCGTAAGAAAATCTCAAAAGAAATGGGTGTCGATGAAAACCTGTTGAAACAGACTCAGATCAATCTTGCGATATTCATGAAGCGGCTGCTTGTTCGTCGTTTTGAAAGCTCTATATATGCATTTCGTGCAACCCTGGACTCCATAATCCGTCATTCCGGGCTTGTCTGCGACTGGTATGAAAAACTGGGCAAAGTGCCCATATATAAAAAAGGTAAGCTGCCTGATTTAGACTTGCTCATGGAGGCAACGGGCGAAGACCTTGGTGAACAACTTAAAGACTCCTTTCTGGAAGAAGAGTTAAAGGAATATATTGAAAAAGGATTATGGTTAATTGATAAGAAGGAGATAAGAGTAAAGTTTATAGAAGATGTAAGAAAAGATATTAAAATTCTTTCTGATGTCCGTGAGGCTTGGTTCGAAAAGGGCTTTCCTGATGATCCAAAGCTTCAGCACTTTGCAGAGGAAATTAAAGAGCAATTAAATAAAAACCCGGATAGAAAGATTGTAGTCTTTACGGAATTTGCCGATACTGCCGATTATCTTTTTGATAATCTTAAAGGCAATTTAAGAGTTTTTAAATATACTGGAGATGTTGCTACAAAAACCAACAAACAAATAATAAGAGAGAACTTTGATGCAGGATATAGAGAGCAGAAGAATGATTATGACGTGCTTATAGCCACAGACGCCATTTCCGAGGGATTTAATCTTCATAGAGCAGGCATTGTTTTTAATTATGACATACCATACAACCCGACAAGGGTCATTCAGAGGGTTGGCCGTATTAACCGGATCAACAAGAAAGTATTCGACGAGCTTTTTATTTATAATTTCTTCCCTACATCTACAGGTGAGAGAGAAACACGCGTCCGTCAGATTTCCACTTTAAAGATTGCAATGGTTCACGCCCTTTTTGGTGAAGATACAAAAGTGCTTACAAAAGATGAAGAGCTTCAATCGTATTTTGCCAAACAATTCCAGGAGACATTCAGGAATCAGGAAGAACTTTCACCTGAAACCAGATACGAAAATTTTATTAAAAAACTGCGGACATCTTCACCTGAAATAATTAATGAAGCTATGAATATTTCCCGGCGTTCGAGAATAAGAAGATCGGTTAAAAAAGACAGACACGGGGTAATCATATTCGGTAAAAAAGGGGATGAATATGTCTTTAAATACAGCAGTAAAAAAGGTGAAAGCATTACGCTTAGCGTGGCTGAGGCGTTAAACCTGTTTGAGGCAGATTTATCTGAAGAAGCCGAAAAGACCGGCAAGTCTTTTGATCCGATTTATGAGAGTCTGAAAAAAGGTCTCTTTTCAAGAAAGACCGAGGTATCTATGGACAGAGGGAAGACAGAGGCGATTCAGAAGGTCGAAGCACTGAAAGGAAAACTTCCGGCCATGAGAGATTATCTTGAGGATCTGTTATACGTCATCAGAGACCTTGACGCACTGCCTGACAGGTATGCAAAAATTATCAGGGCAATTGATCTGAAGAAGCTTGAAGGGGACATGGATGATCTTATGCGAGAGGTCCCCCACAAATATCTGATTGACATTATAGAACGTGAGAAAAAAATTGATGAAGGCAGGGAAGTCCTGATTTTGTCGGAGGAGTTGATTTAATTATATTTGCATTGCAATTTACCGGTAAATCCATTATCCTTGATGTAAGGAGGTAAGGAAACATGCTTGCAAAGAAGACATCGAAGAACCAGCTCACCCTGCCTAAGGAGGTCGCCAAGTCATTCCCGGACACTGAATATTTTGATGTTTCGGTGAAGGACAGAAAGATAATCCTTATGCCGGTTAAGATAACCCCCGCTGATAAAACACTTGACAGCGTGAGGGACAAACTCAAAAAACTCGGCGTTACGGAAACCGATGTGACTGAGGCGGTGGCATGGGCAAGAAAGAAAAAGAGGTAAGGGTAATTCTTGACACCAATATTATGGTGTCGGCCCTGTTGTTTAAAGGCCGTCTTTCAAAGATAGTGGACCTCTGGAAAGAAGGCAAAATTATTCCTCTGCTCTCAAGGGATACCTTTAATGAGTTCAAGGCTGTTCTTGAATATCCCAAGTTCTCTCTGACTGTGCAGGAAATTAAGGCGATCGTCGAGGAAGAAGTCCTTCCCTTTTTTGAGATTATTGAGATCGCAGGGAAAATCACCAAAGCGTGCAGGGATTCAGATGATGATAAATTCATTGCCTGCGCCGATTCGGGGTCGGCAGATTTTATTGTCAGCGGAGATAAGGATTTGCTGGATATAGGCAAATACAAATCCATTAAGATTATAGACGCTTCAGAATTGCTGAAGATGTTTTGATGATTAACATCATGGATTTCAGACAGCCATATAGCCGCAGTCAATATCTTAGCTTTTTTCGGAACCATCTCCTGCCCGAAGACTTTGAAGCCCATGATGAAGAAATTCATGTGAGCTTTAAGCCACTGCATATTCAAAAGATCAGCAAGATAGGAGAAGTCCGGTCGCTGTCTTTGAACGTGTATGAGATAGAGCATGAATCAGAGAATGACCCGCGCGTATCCATTTCAAGGGATTCTTTCCGCTTTATGGCGCAGTATGGCGTTCAGAAGGCATTGATACTCTTTATCTCAAAGAACTCCAGGAACTTCAGGTTATCTCTCGTCACTATCGATCTGAAATGGGAAGACGGGAAAAGGGTTGAGAGAGAATATTCCAATCCCCGCAGATATTCCTTTTTTCTCGGCTCGGATACAAAAACCCACACGCCCGAAGAGTATTTGATAAAGCAGGGCCGGGTAAAGGACTTTGAAGACCTCAAGAAAAGGTTTTCCATTGAGGTTGTCAATAAGGATTTTTATAGAGAGATCGCGATCCTTTTCACGAAGCTTACCGGAGGACAGAGGAATATAGGCCGGGAAAGGATTGATGCAAAAGAAGGAAGCCTTAAACTTCCGTCTACTACAAGCGACACCCTGAAAAAGGAATTTGCCGTGCGCCTCATAGGCCGCCTCGTGTTTTGCTGGTTTTTGAAGAAGAAGCGCTCTGACAAGGGCATATCACTATTGCCGGAAGAGCTTCTTTCAACAGAGTCTGTGATGAAAAAGTCAGGTTTTTATCACAACATTCTGGAGCCGTTGTTCTTTCAGGTACTCAACACGCCGGACGAGGACCGCGGCGAGAAGTATCAAAAACCCCTTTGGTCACAAGTGCCTTTCCTCAATGGTGGGTTATTCACTGACAGTCATCACGATTTTTATAAGATAGATAGCCTGGGTGTATCAATGCATTTAAATACTTTGATTGTGCCGGACAGTTGGCTGAAGGAGCTTTTTGAAGTTTTTGAAACCTACAACTTCACCATTGATGAAAATACGTCGGTTGATGTCGAGCTTTCTATCGAGCCGGAAATGCTCGGCAGAATATTTGAAAACCTTCTGGCTGAGATTAACCCTGAGACAGGAGAGACAGCACGAAAGGCAACCGGCAGTTACTACACCCCGCGTCCAATTGTGGAGTACATGGTTGACGAAAGTCTGAAGCAGTATCTGAAAACACACCTCCAGGATGTCATTGACACGCAGGCGGGAATCCAGTCCTTTGACAACACCATCTCCAAACTCCTCTCCTATGATGATTGGGATATCGAGCTTACCGGCTCTCAAAAGGAAAACATCCTCAACGCCCTCGACAGGATAAAGATCATTGACCCGGCTTGCGGCAGCGGCGCTTTTCCGATGGGAATCCTTCACAAGATGCTTCTCATCCTTCAGAAGATCGATCCTGAATCCAAAAACTGGATGTCGAGACAGCTTGCAAAGATTGACAACAAGGTAGTCAGGAAGGAGCTTGAAAACAAACTCAAAAGAGAAAACTGGAACTATGTTCACAAGCTCGGCATTATTCAAAGCTCTATTTACGGCGTAGACATTCAGCCTATCGCTGTTGAAATATCAAAACTCAGATTCTTCCTTTCACTGATCGTTGATGAAAGTATTGACGATAAAAAGCATAACAGGGGCATTATTCCCTTGCCTAACCTTGAGTTTAAATTCGTTGCCGCAAACAGCCTTATCGGCCTACCTGAGTTTAAGAAGGAAGAGGATATCGGATTGTTTGAGGCACTCGACGAAATAGCCACACTCAAAAAACTCCGTGACGAATACTTCACAAGCTACGGAGAAGAAAAACACAGGCTTGAAAAAGAATTTGCAGATACACAGAGCAGGATGTTTAAGCACGCCGTCAACTGGCAGGCGGCTGACAGCCAGACCATGAAACTCTCACAGTGGAATCCTTTCTCGGACGAAGCTTCTTCTTGGTTTGATTCGGAGTGGATGTTTGGGATAAAACAAGGTTTTGATGTGGTGATAGGAAATCCGCCATATTTCAATATCAATACTATCAGCAAAGACATTTATCGCTACCTAAAGGAGCAATATAAAACTATTCACACTGGCTACAATGATATCGTTTACTATTTTATATATCAGGGAGTGGAGTTTCTTAATAGAAATGGTTGCTGTGCTTTTATAACTTCAAACTATTTTCTTGGTAACGAATATGCCAGGAGCTTACGAAAATATCTAAAAAGCCATATTTCTAAAGTTGTAAATTTCAAAGATCATATGGTCTTTGACGAAGCCAGTATTCATACCTGCATTTCTTTTTCATATAAAGAGACAACCTCAACAGATGTGATTTTTTTCGAGGCTGTATCTGATGAGAAAATTACTACTGCTGATTTCGAAAGGCAACTCCGATCTTTTTCCAGTAAGCGCACAAATCTAAATGACGATTGGTTAATGGCAGATCAATCGGCCTCCTCGATTATTGGTAAGCTACATCAAAGCTCTTCCCTACTAGGTGAGATTTCTATAATAGAAAAGGGATCGACTTCCGGCAAAAATGATATTTTCACGATCTCCGGCGAGCTTGCAAAAGAAAAGAAGTTTGAGAAGGAACCTTTAAGAAAAAATTTAAAAAATGGCGATATTGATAAATATGTTATTCGTGAAAGAGGGAATTATCTTATTTATATTGATAATGATACTAATATAAAAAACTATCCGAAGATATATTCATATCTTGAGTCATACAAAGATGTCCTCAAAAAAAGAAACGAAGTGGCAAACGGATTATATCCATGGTACAGGCTTGAGCGACCACGGAATAAAACGGTATTTGATGCTAAAGAAAAAATTGTTGTTCCCTATAGAGCTGAAAATAATCGCTTTGCCTATGACAACGCTCAATTTTTTAATGATGGCGGTGACATTCGGGCCATTATAATTAATAACGGCAACGTTAATATCAAGTTTATATTATCCGTCTTGAACTCGAAACTTATCGACTGGTTTTATGGATTTATTGGTAAACCAAAAGGAAAGGTCAGGGAATATTTTAATAAGCCACTTTCTTTGATTCCTATAAAAAAGATTTCATTGAACGATCAGAAGCCCTTCATCACCCTTATCGACCAAATCCTCACCGCCAAACAAAAAGACCCGCAAGCAGACACGTCGGCGCTGGAAAAGAAGATCGACGAGATGGTTTACAAATTATACGGGTTAACGGACGATGAAATTGCGATTGTGGAGGGGAAGGGGTGAGTTCTCAATTCTATTCATCATCTGAGGTCATTTTTTTGCTTGGTGCCGGCGCTTCAGTTGACGCAGGAATGCCGACGATCAAGGACTTGACCCAATGCATAAGAGAGCGGCTGCCTTATTGGAAAGACGTTAATGGCAAGAAGGGGTTCGAGAAGCTTTTCGACACTCTTGCGGGTATCGTCCCCGATGTTAAAAATAATTACGAGAAATTCTTCGAATATCTCCAGTTGATAACAAGAGCTACAGGAGACCGTGAGAAACACTTGTTTACGGTGAGTCTTTCGGATAAATTGCTTGATAGAGCTGGGCATCTTCCGTATGTAATAGGTGATTTGGTAAAAGATATTTTTTATGAACTTCAGGATTTACCCTCTCAAGATTACCTCTTTCACCTCGGTGATTTTATCCCTACTCAAGGGCGACTTAAAGTTTTTACCCTGAATTATGATTTGTGCGTTGAAAACGAGTGCAAAAATAAGGGGATTTCGTTGACAACCGGGTTTGGGAATGAGTGGCGACCCGATTTATTCTCTATTAGAATATTTTTTTTAACAAACAGGGGACATAGCTGAAAAGGAGGGCTGCTAAATGAAAAGCGAAATCATAATCCAGTTGCATAAGAATTTCGAGGATTACAGTCATGATATTGACGGCGAAGAATTCTGGTTTGCCCGTGACCTGATGGGTTTGCTGGGATATACCAAATGGGAAAACTTTGCCAAGGTGATAGACAAGGCAAAGATAGCGTGCCAAACTTCCGGTCATTATATCGCCGACCATTTTCCTGACGTCAGGAAAATGGTCGATATTGGGTCTGGAGCCGAGCGGGAGTCAGGCGTGACGATCTGCGTCACGAGGGAACGATTGCCCACGAACATATCAAAAACAATCTCGATGTTCGTAAGGTGCTGACTGATCGAGGTATCAAACCGGAAGAACTCCCGCCAGCCGAAGACATCAAAAAACTGGAGCGCCGCGTTAAGTCCGAAGAAAAGCAGATTGTGAAGAAGGCTGCCAAGCCCAAGAGGCTGAAATAAAATGATTGCCCTTGAAAAGCCGATAGCGAAATGGTCTATGCCCTCTACGACCTCACGCTGGAGGAGATTGCGATTGTGGAGGGGAAGAAAGCATTTTAGTTTTGGTATACTGATTATCAGTGAGGATTAGTATTGAAATTCGAATGGGATTCCGAAGAGGATGAGTCTAACAGACAAAAGCATAAAGAAAACTTTCTTGAAGCATGTTATGTTTTTTCTGATAAACACATGCTCACATTTTATGATGAAGAGCATTCGGGTGATGAAGACAGATGGATAAACATGGGGCAATCATTAAGCGGCAGAATTTTAGTTGTGATTCACACATTCAGAAAAAATAAAGGCAAGGAATCCGTCAGAATAATTTCTGCGAGAAAAGCAACAAGGCATGAAGAGAAACAGTATCTTGAAAGGAAAGGTTAATATTATGAAAAAAGAGTATGACTTTTCAAAAGCTGAGAAAGGGAAATTTTACAGGCCAATTGAGAAATTGGAAATGCCTGTGTATCTTGAGAAAGAAGTTAAGGAATTTTTCAGCAAGACAGCTTCAAAGAAAAAAATCAGACTCGACAAAATCGTAAACACTATCTTGCGCAAAGAGATGGAAATGCTGAAGGCGATTGGGGTCTGACCGCATGCAATTAAACCCTAATTATGCTAAAAAAGACACATGATCATCCGTTATCAGCTTTCCCAGTTGCCATCTGTTGATGAATGTCTGAAAAGCTCCTGCGGCCAGAAATGGCTTGATTTGTTCCCCCGAAAAATAGTCCTGCGCGCTGTCAGAGAGGTTATTGATTCAAAGCGGAAAGAGATATTGAACGGTGCGGTTTCTGATGTTTCAATCGAGGCCCTCTCTCATGATATGGAACAAACCATCAAAAAATATTTTGCATACAAACTCAGGCCGCTAATAAATGCTACAGGCGTCGTCATCCATACTAACCTTGGCAGGTCCATTCTGTCGGACCGGGCTGTAGAACATGTGACAACAACGGCCCTCAGCTATTCCAATCTCGAATATGAAATTACCACAGGGAAAAGGGGCAAGAGATATTCGCATATACAGGAAATTATCAGGGAGCTGACCGGCGCAGAAGACGCTGTTGTTGTCAACAATAATGCTGCTGCGGTTTTAATCTGTCTTGATACATTTGCAAAGGGCCGCGAGGTAATTGTGTCAAGGGGAGAGCTTGTGGAGATTGGCGGCTCTTTCAGGATTCCTGAAGTCATGAAGGCGAGCGGGGCCGTATTGCGGGAAATAGGCACAACAAACAAGGCGCATCTTGCCGATTATGAAAATGCCCTGTGCGGCAACACCGCCCTTTTGCTCAAGGTGCACCAGAGCAATTACAGGATGATCGGCTTTACAGAAGAAGTTCCGATAGAGAAACTGGTAAAAATCGGGAAAGAATACAAAATACCTGTTGTGGCAGACCTTGGCAGCGGCTGCATGATTGATCTTAAGAAATACGGCGTACCCGGCGAGCCAACGGTACAGGAAGTTGTTAAAACCGGCGCAGACGTTGTGACTTTCAGCGGTGACAAGCTCCTTGGAGGTCCGCAGGCCGGGATAATCATCGGCAAAGAAAAATTCATTCAGAAAGTCCAGAAGAACCCGTTGCTCAGGGCCATGAGAATAGACAAGATGACCCTTGCATCGCTTGAAGCAACCTTTATGCAATATCTGGATGAGGAAAAGGCCCTTAAAGAAATCCCGACACTCAGGATGCTGACAGAGTCTGCAGATGTAATAAAAAAGCGGGCGAGAAAGATTATTCTATCTATGAAAAAGGATGTTTCCCGCCATGCAGAATTGGAGGTGAGAGCAGACGAGTCACAGGCCGGCGGAGGCTCCCTGCCTGAAATAAATTTTCCAACCTTTGTGGTGTCAGTCAAACCATTAAGTATTTCTGTAAATGAGCTGGAGAAGAGGCTCAGGCTCAGCGCTCCTCCGGTAATTGCGAGGATTAAAGACGACGCTCTGCTCCTTGATGCAAGGACTGTACAGGATGGGGAGATAAGAGATTTGGTGGGATGCATAATTAAGGCTTTTCAGATCAAAAAATTGTTATCTAACAAAATTTCCCCTCCTTTGACGGGAGGGGACTAAGGAGAGGGTTTTAAAGAAACTATCCCCCTCACCCTGACCCTCTCCCGCCAGGGGAGAGGGAAAATACTATCGAACTCAAGAAACATTATGAACCGTTACGTAATTCTTGGCACAGCAGGGCACATTGACCACGGTAAAAGCTCCCTTGTTAAGGCCCTCACAGGCACAGACCCGGACCGGCTTAAGGAAGAGAAAGAGCGCGGCATCACCATTGACCTCGGCTTTGCCGATCTTGCCTATCCTGACGGGCTTAAAGTCGGTATTGTTGATGTCCCCGGACATGAGCGGCTGATAAAGAACATGCTTGCAGGCGCAGGCGGGATTGATATTGTACTAATGGTAATTGCCGCTGATGAAGGGATTATGCCGCAGAGCCGGGAGCATCTTGATATCTGCAATCTCCTGAAAGTCAAAAGAGGATTGATTGTAATAAACAAATCAGACCTTGTTGAAAAAGACTGGCTGACCCTGATTGAAGACGATGTCAGGAAATTTGTAAAGGATACTTTTCTTGAAAATGCGGAGATAATCGCAGTTTCTTCAAAAACAGGCCACAACATTGAGCTTCTCAAAGAAAAGATTCATGAGCTTGCATTAAGTGTTGAGCCGAAATCAGTCCACGGCATTTTCAGGCTTCCTGTAGACAGGATATTCACCCTGAAAGGTTTTGGCACTGTTATTACAGGCACGGCTGTTTCAGGCAGCATCTCACTGGATTCCCCCGTTGAAGTGCTTCCCGGAAAACTAATTACAAAAGTAAGGGGGTTGCAGAGCCATGGAGAGATGATTAAAACGGCATATGCCGGACAGAGGGTTGCCATAAACCTTCAGGGCATTTCAACAGATGAGATTCAAAGGGGAGATGTAATAACAATACCGGATAAAATAAAAACCACTTTTGTTATTGACGCTGGGCTTGAAATATTGAAAGATTCCTCTGTTGATGTATTAAAAAGCAGGAGCCTCGTCCACTTTCACACCGGAACCCTGGAAGTTGTGGCACGGATTGTTATATACGATAAGGAGGAGTTGAAGGCAGGGGAGAAAGCATACTGCCAGTTCAGATTTAAAACTCCGGTTGCGGTAATGGCTGGAGACAGATATATCATCAGAAAGTTCTCTCCTCTTTTAACAATCGGCGGCGGGGAGATTCTTGATCCCTCCCCGATACGCAGGAAGAGAAATGAGAAATTGCAGGACCTCAGGATTTTTGAACAGGGCAGCTTCAGGGAAAAATTGTCTCTGAAGATATTTCATGGCGGGCTGAAGGGATCGACACAGTCCGATATTGAAGGCTGGCTGAAGGCTGAGATACCGGAAATAAGGAAAGCAGCAGATTCCATGATTTCAGAAGGCAGGATTATTTTGTGCGAGGACAGATTGCTGCACAAGGAGATTTTTAACGATTTTTCCGGCAGTGTCGTTACAAACCTTTCCAATTTTCATAAAAATAATCCTCTCAAATCAGGGATGCTGAAAGAATCGCTCAGGGCGGTTTTCAAGGGGCTTGATGAGAAACTCTTTGAAGCGTTGCTGGGCCTTATCAGTCAGGTGGTTGTTGAGAAAGAAATGGTCCGGCTTAAAACATTTATTATTTCACTAAGCGATGATAAAAAGATTTTAAAGGACAGGATATTAAAAGTTCTGGAACAGGCCGCCTACCAGCCTCCGACCAAAGATGAGATTGCACAGAACCTTTCGCTAAAGAAAGAAGAAGTAAATGAACTACTAAAAATCATGGCTTCTGAGAAGAGCCTTGTGCGGATAAATGACTCTATCTATATTCCAGTGACAAGTTATGCAACGATGATGGAGCGTTTGAGAAACTTTGCCAGCAGAAAAAGTGAGATGACTGTTGGCGAATTCCGCGATATTTTAGGAACCACGAGAAAATATGCCCTTCCTTTCCTCGAACATCTTGACAGCAGCAAAATTACACTGCGTGTGGGAGAAGTCAGAAAATTTCTTTTGAAAAAATAACGCAGGCCCCGGATTTTATCAAGAAAAATATTGAAATAACACTATGAGTTATGATAGTCTTATTGTTACAAAAACACGGAAGATACTTTTATCTTCTGAAATACACACGTCCACCCCATCTTCTTCCTGTCAGTGTCCCGAGGAATCGGGATTCAGGGAGAAAGGACGGAGGAAACAAACTGAGGAGGTAGCATGGTAGTAACAATGAAAGATCTTCTGGAGGCTGGTGTGCATTTTGGACACCAGGTGAAGCGCTGGAATCCCAAGATGAAAAAATATATTTTTGGACAGCGCAATGGCATCTATATAATTGATCTCCAGAAAACAGTAAGGATGTTTGAGGATGCCTACAACTTTATCAAGGATCTCTCCAGCAAGGGAGAGCCGGTCCTGTTTGTTGGAACCAAAAAACAGGCACAGGATGTAATAATCGAAGAAGCCCGCAGGTCCCAGTCATTTTTTGTGAACCAGCGCTGGCTTGGCGGCATGCTGACAAATTTTACGACGGTCAAGCAGGGAATTGAGAAGCTGAAGAAAATAGAAAAAATGAAAGAAGACGGGACGTATGACCTTTTGACCAAGAAAGAAGTCGCCAAGTATGAGATGGAAAGAATACGTCTTGAGAAGAATCTCAGCGGCGTGAAAGAGATGAGCAACCTGCCCGGAGCAATATTTATAGTGGACCCCAAAAAAGAATCTATTGGCGTTGCTGAAGCCAGAAAATTATCCATTCCGATAGTGGGCCTTGTTGATACCAACTGCGACCCTGATGATATTGACTATGTAATACCGGGTAATGATGATGCGATACGATCTATCAGATTGATAACTTCAAAAATAGCTGAGGCCATCCTTGAGGGGAAAAATATATTGAACAAGACTATTCAGGATACTTCTGAAAAGGAGGCTGTTGCGGCAAAGATAGCAGAGGAAGCGAAACAGGAGAAGGAGGAAGTGGCAGGATGATTACAGCAGATGCGGTAAAAAAACTTAGAGAGCAGACAGGTGCGGGCATGATGGAGTGCAAAAAGGCCCTTACCGAGAGCAGCGGTGATTTTGAAAAGGCCGTGGACCTGCTGCGTCAGAAGGGGCTTGCGGCTGCCGCCAAGAAGGCGGGACGTATTGCTGCAGAAGGTGTTATTGCTCTGCATGTTGACGGGAAGACAGGAGTGCTTGCAGAGGTCAACAGTGAGACGGACTTTGTTGCCAAAAATGAGGAGTTCCAGAAATTCGCAGGAGATGTGGCTAAACTTGTCTCAACCCAAAACCCTGCAGACCTTGAGGCCCTTTTAAAAATAACTCTTGGGAACGTTACTGTTGAGGCCAAGCGGCAGGAGCTTATACAGAAAATTGGTGAGAACCTGTCGGTCCGCAGGTTTGTCAGGTTTGACACTGACGGAAAGATCGCCTCGTATCTGCATGGCACGAGAATTGGAGTCATGGTGGATTATTCCGGAGGAGACGAGCAGCTTGGCAAAGACCTTGCGATGCAGGTAGCGGCCTCTAATCCTGTTTATTTGAGCCGTGAGACGATACCTGCCGAAGACCTCCATCGGGAGCGCGCTATTTTTGAAGCACAGGTAAAAGAGTCCGGCAAGCCTGCCAACGTTGTTGGCAAGATAGTGGAAGGCAAGCTGGAGAAATTTTTTGGAGATACCTGCCTCGTAGACCAGGTCTTCATCAAGGATCCGGATGGCAAACAAAAGGTCAAGGATATTCTTAAGGGCGCTGTAGTGCGCAGGTTTGTCAGGTTCCAGGTTGGCGAGGGTATTGAAAAGAAGAAGGAAAATTTTGCTGAGGAGGTTGCCTCTCAGCTTAAGTAGAGCATAAATACCCATGGCACGAGTAAAATACAAACGCATATTGCTTAAATTAAGCGGTGAAGCCCTGATGGGCAGCAAGAACTTCGGGATTGACCAGAAGGTAGTGCAATATATTTCGAAGGAACTTAAAGGGATTTCCAATCTGGGAGTCCAGGTTGCTATTGTAATAGGCGGCGGCAATATTTTTCGTGGCCTGGAAGCCAGCGCAGAAGGTATGGAAAGAACTTCTGCAGATTACATGGGGATGCTGGCAACAGCATTAAATGCCCTGGCCGTGCAGAATGCCCTGGAAACGAATGGAATGCCTTCAAGGGTTTTGTCAGCCATAGAAATGAGAGAACTTGCAGAGCCTTATATAAGAAGAAGGGCTGTAAGGCATCTTGAAAAAGGAAGGTTTGTTATTTTTGCATGTGGCACAGGCAATCCTTACTTTACTACTGATACGGCAGCAGCCTTAAGGGCCATGGAAATCGGGGCAGACATCATATTGAAAGCTACAAAAGTTGATGGCGTTTACACGAGCGACCCGATGAAAGACCCTGATGCAAAAAAGTTTTCGGAAATTACATATATAGATGTTCTCAAAAAAGGGTTGAAGGTTATGGATTCTACGGCCATATCTCTCTGTATGGATAATAACCTCCCGATAACTGTTTTCAGTCTTATGAAAAGCGGCAATATCAGAAAAATTCTGGAAGGCAGGAAAATCGGGACATTTGTAACAGGAGGAATTCCTTATGCAAAAAGAGGTAAAAGCAAAGCTCACAGATAAAATGGAGAAAACTATTGAGGCCCTGAAAAAAGACCTTGGAGGCATAAGGACCGGACGGGCTTCATTGTCTGTTTTTGACGGAATCCTCGTTAATTACTTTGGGACGCCTACTCCTATCAACCATGTTGCAACATTAAGCGTTCCTGAAAGCAGATTGATTACAATTCAGCCCTGGGATCCTAAAATAATATCAGAAATCGAGAAAGCCATTCAAAAGTCTGACCTCGGTTTAAACCCTGGCAATGACGGCAAAATTATAAGAATAGCTATTCCCCCTCTTACGGAGGAACGCCGGAAAGAGATTGTCAAAGGCGTGCATAAAAGAGGGGAAGAAGCAAAGGTTGCTGTAAGGAATATCCGGCGGGACAGCAATGAAGAAATGAAAAAACTTGAAAAGGAAAAGCATGTCAGCGAGGATGAGACAAAACGGGCCATAGAGGAGATTCAGAAAATCACAGATTCTTATATAAAGAAAGTGGATGAAGTTATTTCGCATAAAGAAGCAGAGGTTATGGAGGTTTAATTCAATTAATAATTGGTAATTGAACTGAAAAGGAGGGCGTATGGCTTTACGTGTCGGCATTAATGGATTTGGAAGAATTGGCAGGAATTTCCTGAGAACTTGTCTCGGGGAGGGAGCAATTGAGATTGTCGGGATAAACGATCTCACAGATGCAAAGACGCTTGCACATCTTCTACGCTATGATTCCATTCACGGAATCTGTAAGGCAGACATCGGGGTGAGAGAAGAAAATCTTGTGATAAACGGCAAGGAAATTAGGGTTACAAAGATAACAGACCCGGCACAGCTTCCCTGGAAAGACCTGAAGGTTGATATAGTCCTGGAATCAACAGGGCGTTTCGTTGACAAAGAAAGCACATCAAAACATCTAAGCGCGGGAGCAAAGTGGGTCATTATATCAGCTCCTGCAAAAGACCCTGACGCTACGATATGTATGGGGGTAAATGAAGAGACCCTTGATGTATCAAAACATAAAATCCTCTCCAATGCATCATGTACTACAAATTGCCTGGCACCCATTGCAAAGATTCTGGACCAGAAATTTACCATCAAACGCGGACTCATGACTACAATCCACTCATATACAAATGACCAGCGCATTCTGGACCTTCCGCACAAAGATTTAAGAAGGGCCCGCGCGGGAGCTGTTTCAATGATACCGACAACAACAGGAGCTGCCAAGGCTGTGGGCCTGGTGCTTCCGCATTTAAAAGGTAAACTTGACGGAATGGCCATCCGGGTGCCGACCCCTAATGTCTCGGTTGTTGATCTTGTAGTTGATGTTGAGAAGGAAGCCACTGCAGAATCTGTAAATGCCGCACTCAAAGAGGCTGCAGCCGGTCCGTTGAAAGGGATATTACAGTACTGTGATGAACCGTTGGTCTCGATAGATTTTAACGGCAATCCGCATTCCTCAATCCTGGATGCAGCACTTACAAAAGTTCTTGAAGGGAATATGATAAAGGTCCTCTCATGGTACGATAATGAGTGGGGATACAGCACCCGTCTTAAAGATTTAATGGTATATATAGGGAAAAAGAGGTAAAGTTACATTATGGAAAACAGTCATTCTATTCCAATTAAAGGGGTATTAAATAAACTTTCTGTAAGGGATCTGGACATCAAAGGCAAAAGGGTCTTCATACGTGTAGATTTTAACGTGCCTCTTGATGAGAACCTCAATATTACTGACGACAGAAGGATACGCTCTGCGCTCCCAACCATTAACTATGCAATTGATGAAGGCGCAAAAATAATCATAACCTCACACCTTGGCAGGCCCAAAGGAAAACCTGACAAGCGTTACAGCCTTTCTTCTGTATCGAGAAGGCTGCAGCGTCTTATCAAAAAAGAGGTAAAATTCCTGCCGGACTGTATCGGTCCTGAAACAGAGGTTGCTGTCAGTAAAATGAATGACGGCGATATTATACTTCTTGAGAATCTCCGGTTTCATGCTGAAGAAGAAAAGAACGATGAAGAGTTCAGCAAAAAGCTGTCGAAACTCGCTGATTACTATGTCAACGATGCCTTTGGAGCAGCACACAGGAGCCATGCCTCAATAGTCGGTATAACAAAATTTCTTCCGGCTGCCGCGGGCTTCCTTCTTCAGAAAGAAATAGAGTACCTGCAGGGTGTTACCACTCATCCTGTGAGGCCTTTTGTGGCCATTCTTGGCGGCGCCAAGGTTTCAGGAAAGATAGATGTAATAAAAAACCTGGAAAAGAAAGTTGATAAAGTTATTGTCGGTGGAG
Source organism: Nitrospira japonica (assembly GCA_020723105.1). Lineage (GTDB taxonomy): Bacteria > Nitrospirota > Thermodesulfovibrionia > UBA6902 > UBA6902 > SURF-23. The sequence continues at coordinate 40,216 of DYJL01000010.1, forward strand.
GAATGGCCTTCACCTTTTTAAAGGCCATGGGATACAATGTTGGGGACTCTCTTGTGGAAAATGATATGCTCGACCTTGCTAATGATATAAGGCACAGTGTCACATCTAAAGGCATAAAATTCTATCTCCCTGTAGATTGCGTTATTGCTCAAAGCATAGAACCCGGCGCAGAGACAAAGCTTGTTACCGCGCAGGAAATCCCTAACGGCTGGAAGGCCGTAGATATAGGGCCTGCATCTGTCAAACTTTTTTCGGAAGCTCTCGAGAGCGCAAAGACCATCCTATGGAACGGGCCCATGGGCGTTTTTGAGGTTGATGCCTTCTCACGCGGCACGTTCTCTATTGCCCATTCTGTTGCTGATGCCTATGCATTGACAATTGTTGGTGGGGGAGATACAGACCTTGCAGTAAGCAGGGCCGGCGTAGCAGAAAGCATTTCTTTTATCTCAACCGGCGGCGGTGCGGCGCTTGAGCTTCTTGAAGGAAAAAACCTTCCCGGTCTCGGGGCGTTGACGGACAAGTAGACACTTTAAATTTGAAATATCAAATTGGAAATTTCCAATTTAAAATTTTTTCATGTGTCTTGCTATCTCCCTCTTCGCTTCTTTTTCTTTTATTGCTTCTCTTTTTTCGTACTGTCTCTTGCCTTTGGCAAGGCCGATCTCGACCTTTGCCTTCCCGTTTTTAAAATATATCTTCAGAGGGATGAGGGTAAAACCTTTCTGGCTGATGTTATTCCAAAGCCTGTCTATTTCTTTTTTGTGGAGCAGGAGTTTTCTTGTTCTTAGCGGGTCATGGTTTTGAATATTGCCGTGACTGTAGGGACTGATGTGGCAATTGAGGAGAAACACTTCATTATTTTTTATGATGGCATAGCTGTCTTTGAGATTGGCTTTGCCTTCACGCAGAGATTTTACTTCTGTTCCGAGGAGAGAAATGCCGGCTTCCCAGGTTTCCTGAATGAAATAATCGTGGTATGCCTTCCTGTTGGTTGTAACAATGTTTTCCATGATAAAGAGGATAACTCACACAATTAGTAATTAGCAATGAATAATGAATAATTCCTTAATTGTTAATTGCTCATTGTTCATTGTTAATTAATTCTATCACCGTTACTTCCGGTGGTGACAGGAAGCGTATGGGAGGCCCCCAGGTGCCTGCGCCTCTGCTTACGTACAGGAGGGAATTATTAAAAAATTTTAAAAGGCCGGAGTCGGATGGATAGTACATCTTTGTAATGAGGCTGAATGGGAAAAGCTGTCCTTTGTGTGTATGTCCGGAAAGCTGTAAATCAAAAAAACCGATTGAGTCCTTATCTACAAGCGGCCTGTGCTTAAGCAGTATAGTAAATTTATTCTGATTTAACCCTGCTAATAATTTCTGCTCCGAAAGATTACCAGGGAGACCATAAATATTTCCGGCAGGATCATCAACACCTGCAATATTTATTATTCCATCAATGGTAATACCTTCACCTCTCAGAACTTTGAAGCCGGCTTTCCGTGTAAAATCCAGCGCCTGATCAAGCCCTGCATAAAATTCATGATTGCCTGTTATGGCAAATTTGCCGTAACTGATATTAATGTCATTCAGGAGTTCAGCAAGTCCATCAAGCCTGTTAATCTGTCCGTCCACAAGGTCGCCTGTAGAGACAAGGATGTCAGGATTTGCTTCTTTCACTCTGGTTATAATTTTTTTCAGTCTCTCTTCCCGGACTATCAGCCCAAGATGAACATCGGAAATCTGGACTATTTTCAACCTGCTGATATGGTCCGGGAGCTTTGCTGTTTTGATAGTAACGTGTTCCGTATGAATATTTTTTGCCTCGAAATAGCCGTAACAGCTTATTGCCATTGAGAGTATAAGAGGAATGAAAAAAGAGAATCCTGCAGATGGGATTATGTTTGAAAGGTCTTTTCGCAATATCAAAGCGCTCAAATATATAACAAGCCTGTAAATATCAAAAAGCAATGCAACGGAAACAAACAGGAACAATCCGCCCATCCATAGATAGCCTGTGTATGACATAACTCTCGCAAAGAGCTCAAAACCGTGTCTTTCCGAAAGATTAATAATGAAGGGGGAAAGAATCATGATTGACATAAAGGCTATGAGAGGGATATAAGACTGGAAGCGTAATGATAAAGCAGTCCTGGCCTTTAAAAAGGCATATACGTGAAAAAGGCCATAAACCAGAAAGAAGGATACAAAAAAGAGTCTCAAGTCTGCCTCCGTTATTTTCAATTATATCCAAAATCATTCGCTATAGTCTGCCTTTCTTTAATCAAGGTAAGTTACAATATCGCATAACCATGCAAAATAAACCAATAAAAATATTTTTCTCAGGCATTGGTGGAAGCGGCGTATCTGCGATAGCCGGTTTTATGGCTGATAAAGGGCATATTATATTTGGCTCTGACAGGGCCTTTGATAGAGATCCCGGCCATCAGCTTAAAAAGATATTTCAATCTGCAGGAGTTACAATTTTACCTCAGGATGGAAACAGTCTTGACGCTTCCTTTGATCTCGCGATATTTAGCACTGCTGTTGAATCCGATAATCCAGAAGCAATAAAAGTAAAATCGCTTGGGATTCCGGTAAAGACCCGGCCTGAATATCTTGCTGAAATCACTGTTTCCTTTAATACAACTGCCGTTGCAGGGACGAGCGGCAAATCAACTACATCAGGCTTACTTGCTTTTCTGATGAAGAGGCTTGGACTCGAACCAAACTTCCTCGGAGGGGGGCGGGTAAAACAATTCAGGTCATGTTCAAATCCTGGCAATTTTCTGACAGGCTCTTCTGATCATCTTGTTATTGAGGCCTGTGAATCAGACGGTACTATCGTGAACTACACTCCAGAACATTCAGTCATTTTAAATCTGGATCTCGATCACCACACAATTGATAAAACTGCACGGATGTTTAAGATCCTCATGGAAAACACCAGAGGGAAAATATTCATTAATGCCGATGACAGCAACCTTAAAGAAATAACAAAGGAAAATGCGATTACCTTTTCCATTCACACTCCATCTCATTACAAAGCAGAGGGAATAACATATCATCCGTTCAGCACGGACTTTTCAGTTAACGGAACACGATTTACTCTCTTGCTCCCGGGAGAATATAATCTTTACAATGCGCTTTCATGTATTGCACTTCTCTCAGAGATAGGGGTATCAAAAAGTGATATAGCAAATGTTCTTTCCTGCTTTGAGGGAATCGAAAGACGCTTTGACGTCCATTTAAATGAGGGGGAACGACTTGTTATAGATGACTATGCTCACAACCCTCATAAGATTTCAGCGCTTATGAACACCGTGAAACAACTAAGAGAAAAGATATGTTACATATTTCAGCCTCATGGATTCGGCCCTACAAGACTGATGAAAAGAGAATACATCAAGGCCTTTGCAGAAAATCTGCGTAACACAGATCATCTGATCCTGTTGCCGATATATTATGCCGGCGGAACTGCGAGCAAGAATATATCAAGCCAGGACCTTGCTGACGGTGTCAGAGTCTATGGAAAATCTGCAGAAGTTGTTCAGAATAGAGCAGACATTTTGCAGAGGGTCCATTATTACAAGACCTATATTGTCTTTGGCGCGCGTGATGAAACGCTCTCGGATTTTGCAAAGGAGATAGCAGGCATGCTCTGAAGTCTTTAAGGGGTACGGTCTTGCTGTTCCCGAAAAGACATGCTCGCCGAAACCCATCCTCTCTTTCCCGAATCTGCGACTGCTCGTCCCCTCATTTTCATGAAATTATTTTCTTTACAACAGCTCTTGTCTATTATACAAAAGCGGCAAGCTACTTATACCTTCCATAAACATCCTCCCGGAATTGCAGGATGTTATCCCTATCAACCCATGCGGTGAGATACAGGATGTGTACATATACCGGTGACGGGATCTGAACTTTCACTTCCTTTCCCATGTCTGTCATTGCGAGAATCTTTTCATGTGTCCATGCGGGATCATCACGGAGCAGATATGTCGCAAGCTCAACAGGTTTTTCGATTCGGATACATCCGTGGCTGAAGGCGCGGCTGCTTCGTTCAAACAATACCTTCGCAGGCGTGTCATGAAGGTAGACATTATACTTATTAGGGAACACAAATTTGAGCTGCCCGAGCGGGTTGAGTATTCCGGGGACCTGAACGAATCTGTATTGAAAACTGTCCACCGTCACATCGGCCCAGTTAATGGCGGAAGCATCCAATTCTTTTCTGTAACCCTTCTCTTTCTCAAAGACCTTGATGCCTTCCTTGACAAGATAATCGGATTCTTTTTTGACCTTCGGCAATATTTCCTTTGTTGCGATACTGTTAGGCACATACCATGACGGATTAAATACAAGATGGGTCATCTTTGCGCTAAAGAGCGGAGAGCGCTGGTAAGGTCTGCCGACAATAACTCTCATGCTCATTACAGAATTGTCATCTTCAACGACTTCAAGCTCAAAGGCTGCGATATTAACAGCTATGTAGCGTTTACCCATATCCTGCGGCATCAGTTTCAACTTTTCCATATTGATCTCAATTTGATGTATTCTTTTTTCAACAGGTACGTTGAGAGCTTTAATGGTTTCAGGACCGACAACACCATCTTCTTTAAGTCCATGCCTCCTCTGAAACCTCACAATTGCATTATGAAGTTCTTCATCAAAAGTGTTTTCATCTTTTGTTCCTTTATTAGTAAGATCATCAGTACCAATAAGTCGTCTTCTGAGCTCAACAACTCTTTCCCCGCTATCGCCCCTTTTTGATGATGTGCCTTTTGAAACAGAAGTCCATCCTCCACGGGCTGCTATTTCTTTATACACAAGGAGAGATTCCTGCAATTTTAAATAGGCATTGCACATATTTTCAGACGATAAAGAGGGCTGCACATTGGATGAAGTTATTGCGTTTTGAGTCAATGATAAGGAGAAAAAAAAGAACAGGACGACGCTATATGGAAAAACTTTATTCATCTTTATTTTCATTACAATATTCCTTTTATAGTTAATTTGGATTAAACTTTTAATAGCAGTCTGCTGAAACTATTATATCGGAGCAGGCATGAAAAAATACGAACAGCTTGATATCTCAGGAGATGCTGGCCTCAAAATATGGGGTGAAACTCTGGAGGGGCTTTTTGCGAATGCAGCAGAAGGGATGAGTGAATTAATTACAGACGTTGCAGAGGTAGAGGGAACAGAGGAGAGGGAAGTGGTCCTGACCGCAGACAGCAATGAAGACCTACTGATTCAGTGGCTTAATGAGTTGATTTTCTTTTTCGATACATACGATTTTATTGGCAAACGGTTTGATATCAGTCTGAAAAATAATATGCTGAAAGCAAAAATCTCAGGCGGCAGGCATAATCCGGCAATTAACGAAAGCCGCCTCCTCATCAAAGCTGCCACATATCACGGGCTGTCTCTTAAGAGAGATAATTTACAGTGGGAGGCTGTGGTGATATTTGATATATAAAAGATAGGGTGTAGGGGATAGGGAGTAGGGGGCAAGTGAGAAGAAGCAAATACTTGAACCCTGTTAATCATACAAACAATCACCTATAATTAGGTTAACACCATGAAGATTGAGACAGGAAATACGTAATGACTATCGAAGGGTTGCATAGAATTGACAGTACAAGGCTTGAAGTCCCGAAGGGCTACAAGCCTGGCATGCGCACCAACGGGATTATCTACGTTGACGAAGTTCTTGAGAAAGAGCTTGAGAAGGATTCCATAGAACAGGTCGCCAATGTTGCAACGTTGCAGGGGATTGTGGGTTCATCAATTGCAATGCCGGATATTCATACGGGTTATGGATTCAGCATAGGAGGTGTGGCGGCCTTTGATTTAAAAGAGGGGATTATTTCTCCAGGAGGCGTGGGCTATGATATCAACTGCGGGGTAAGGTTATTAAGGACTAACCTTGAAAAGGTAGATGTTATCCCAAAAATAAAAGAACTGATAGAAAATTTTTACAGGGACATCCCAACAGGCGTGGGCTCAAAGGGCAAACTGCGGCTGAATGCAGATGAACACAGGAAAGTCCTGGTGCAGGGTGCCCGCTGGGCTGTGGAGCAGGGCTTTGGGGAAAAAGAAGACCTCCAGCATACTGAATCACATGGATGCATTGAGGGCGCAGACCCTGATCTGATAAGCGACAAGGCTTATGAACGGGGAAGGTCCCAGCTTGGCACTCTCGGCTCCGGAAACCATTTTACAGAAATACAGTATGTTGATGAAATATACGATGAAGCAGTTGCCAATGCTCTCGGCTTGTTTAACAGACAGATTACAGTGATGATTCATACAGGCTCGCGCGGTTTTGGACATCAGGTATGCACAGACTTTCTTGAGATAATGCAAAAAGCTGTGCATAAATACAACATCAATCTGCCGGACCGGGAACTTGCATGTGCGCCTTTTGAAAGTCCGGAGGCCCGGGATTATCTTGCTTCCATGAGGGCTGCTGCAAATTTCGCATGGGCCAACAGGCAATTCATTATGCACTGGGTAAAGGAATCTTTCATGAATATTTTCAGGACCGGGCCCGGTACCATTGGCATGGGCCTAATATACGATGTAGCGCATAATATTGCCAAAATCGAAGAACATACTGTAAAGGGACAGAAAAGAAAGCTTGTTGTACATCGTAAGGGCGCAACAAGGTCCTTCCCTCCAGGACATCCTGAACTTCCTGAGGCATATAAACATATGGGCCAACCTGTTATAATACCAGGCGATATGGGCCGGGCCTCTTTTGTCCTAATTGGAACAGAAAGAGGGATGCAGGAATCATTTGGCTCCACATGCCACGGCGCTGGAAGATTGATGTCCAGACATCAGGCTATTAAGAGGGCCAAGGGCCGTGCGATCTGGAGAGAGATGGAAGATAAGGGCATCATTGTGAGATCTGCCGGCAGGGCGACGCTTGCTGAGGAAATGCCGGAGGCGTATAAAGATGTCGAAAATGTTGTGGATGTGGTTCATCATGCAGGACTATCAAGAAAAGTAGCAAGACTAAGGCCTCTCGGAGTGATAAAAGGATAATGCATTGAAAAACGAAAAACTTAAAATAGGCAGGATTCCCTACGCAAATTTTTTCCCGATTTTTCATTATTTCGATACAGGGCGCAATAATTCTGCATATAAATTTGTCAAGGGCGTGCCCTCAAAACTTAACAAAATGCTTCGGGAAGGCCAACTCGATATCAGTCCGTCTTCTTCTATAGAATTTCTCAGGAACAAAGATAAATATCTTGTCCTTCCCTGGTTTTCAGTCAGCTCCTCAGGCTATATCAACAGTATCCTGCTATTTTCAAAATATCCCATACAACAACTGGAGGGGAAAACCATCGCAGTGTCTTCAGAGTCCGAGACTTCCACAGCCCTTTTGAAAATTATCCTCAAAGAGTTCCTGTCACTGAAATGCAGGTTCAAACCAGTGCGCCAGCGAAGCGTTAAAAATATTCTTTCTTCCTTTTCCGCAGTGCTCCATATCGGCGATACGGCAATGAGAGAAGCAAAAAAAGTAGAGTCAAGACTTGACTCTAACCTCTTAACTACTGACTCTGTTTTCGTTTACGATCTTGGTGAATTATGGGATAAATACACGGGACTTCCATTCGTATTTGCCTTATGGATAGTAAGGAAACAGGCTGCTGAAGAGAAGAAAGAACTTGTCAGAAAAATTTCCTCCGACTTACTCAGGGCCAAGAAATATGCAAGCAAAAGATTTCCGATGATAGCCAAAGATGCGCCGCAAAGAAAATGGCTCAGTGAAAAAGAACTCGTTGCTTACTGGAAGACAATTTCCTACGACTTTACCGAGAAACACCTTGAGGGCCTCAGGCTGTTTGAGAAGTACGCAAAGAAGTTGTAATCTGTTTAAAACGCATACGTCAGGTTGGCAATGCCGACCATAATCTGGGTCTTGCTGTAAGGGAAGACAACTTCGGTAATTGTGCTGTTTGCATTCATATTCCTTTTTACTTCGCTTTCATCGAGAAGGATAAGGGTATAGCTGCCGCCCAGATAAAAATTTATATTCTTTGAAATCTCCCGCATTATGCCAGCGCCGGCATCAAGGCAGGTGCCATTTGTATCAAACTGGATTCCCTCAAATTTGCTGTTTCTTACCTGCCCGGCAGGATAATAAGCATATGCAGCCCTGCCGTCAAGCGCCCAGGAGCCGAATTTATACCCGGCACCTGCTCCTCCTCCGATCCGCCATAAGCTGAAGTCTTCGGTTACCTTGCCATTGGCTGGAATTCCTCTTTCCATAAATCTGTTTCTGGCAAAATGAATTCCGTCCCACCCTCCTGATGCATAAAGCCTGTAATAAAAATTGTCTATATTGTTTTTATAACCGAATCTGAGGTCGTAGAATTGTCCGAATATCTTTAAATCATTTGTCTGAAACTCTGCACTGGTTTCAGTGTGTTTTTCGTCATTCGTTAAACTCAGGGTAAAGTCAGTGACAAGGCCTATGAAGAAATTGGCTGGCTTGACGGGTGAATATTCTCCGGATACTCCGAAGATAAAAGCGCCAAGAGACGCATCTGACTTGCGGTCTGTTCCCAGGGCGTCAGAGTGTTCTTCATATTTTATAACGCCGTATCCGCCGTGCATACCCATGCCAAAATTGCCTGCGTGAACCATAGCGCCAGGCAATGCTGTCAATAATAATGCAAGTATCAAGATAATCTTTTTGAGCAACTCAGGTTCCCTTCATTCTTTATCTCTGCAGCGCTTCTGCAACTGCTTTATGAACGATTTCCCCTCTGCAGGTATTTAAGGCAGTTCTTAGAGAATGGCCTGCTTTTACAGAAAGATCCAGTCCGTTATCAGCAAGTATTTTTATATATTCGATAGTTGCTGCAGTGAGCGCCAAGGTTGAAGATCGGGGATATGCGCCAGGCATATTTGCAACTGTATAGTGAATAATCCCGTCTACTGTATATGTTGGATTATTGTGTGTTGCAGGCCTTGTGGTTTCGATACATCCCCCCTGATCTACCGAGACATCAACAATTACAGCGCCCTTCTTCATCTTTGATACGAGCTCTCTTGAAATCAGTTTTGGCGTTTTTGAACCTGTAACATATACAGCGCCAATCAATACATCGGCTCTGATAGTTTCTGTTTCTATATTTTCTGCCGTAGCAGGGAGGGTTTTTACATGCCCCTTATACATTTCATCTATCTGCTTTAGTTTCTCCGCGCCTCTGTTTATAACTGTAACTTGCGCGCCCATTCCGCTGGCAATTTTCAGGGCGTTCATGCCAACAACACCAGCCCCCAATATAAGAACCTGTGCAGGAGAAACACCTTCAGCCCCTGTTAAGAGCAGGCCTTCGCCGCCATGAATTTTCTGCAGATAAAATGCAGCAATAAAAGGCGCCATCCTGCCGGCAATTTCACTCATGGGCTTAAGGAGCGGCAAGGTGTTGTTTGCTTCAAGTGTCTCATAGGCAAAACCGGTGATGTTTTTCTGTAATAAGATTTTTGCAAGTTCCGGGTTGGAGGCCAGGTGAAGGAATGTAAATAAGGCCTGCCCCTCATGAAAAAGATGAAATTCTTCAGGCAGCGGCTCTTTGACTTTTACGATAAGTTCTGAAGTATGAAACAGATTTTTCCTGTCGGATATTTCAGCGCCTGCCAATTGATAATCCTCATCAGCGAAACCACTTTCAGCGCCTGCTGATTGTTCAACGATTATACGGTGGCCGCCTTTAGCAAGTTCTTTAACTCCTGCCGGGGTTATGCCCACCCTGTATTCATGTTCTTTTATTTCCTTTGGAACCCCTACGATCATGCCTAATCAAACTCCGGGAAAACCTTTATCTGAAGATGCTCCCCGTTATCAAGGGGATGCTCTGCTTTTAATATGCCCCCTTCTACATATGAAAGATTAAAATTTCCGAAGCCTTCCCGTACAAGACTTTTTGCATCGGAAGGGCACCCACCTTCACAGCCGGCAACTCCCCTGATCATGCGCGGAATAAGTTTTTCTATCCGGAGTCCCTTTATATCCGCTCCCATATTGTTGCCAAAACCAATGACATTTTCTATAAGCTTGGCCAGGTCAAAACGATGTGCATTCTCGAGGCTGATAGTCAGAGACTTATTCCCTATGATTACATCAATATCCATATGATATCCTCCTACCCATGTTCAGAATTCAGCGATTATAATAACAAATTTTAGCCCATAGTATTCATGAATAATATAGACTAATCCCTTTTCAAAAGTATCCCTGTTTCCTTCAGATATTTCTGGAGTTCCTTGAGCGCCTTCCCTCTGTGGCTTAAGGCATTTTTCTCATCATCACTCATTTCAGCAAAAGTCCTGTTATGTCCTTCCGGATAAAAGAGAGGGTCGTATCCAAACCCTTTTTTACCCTGCAAAGCTGTTCCTATTTTTCCCTCAGCATATCCCAGAAATGTCTTAATGCTATCTCCGGTTGCCACTGCAATACAGCAGACAAAGCGAGCACCCCTCTTATTATCAGGAACTGCCTCCATTGCATGCAGCAGTTTTTTACAATTTGCCGTATCATCTGCATCAGGCCCGGCATAACGCGCAGAAAAAATACCCGGCGCATTGTTTAATGCATCAACTTCAAGCCCTGAATCATCAGCAATTGCGGTTAATCCAGTACATGTTGAAATATAACGGGCCTTTTTAACGGCATTCTCTTCGAATGTATTTCCGTCTTCTTCAACTTCCATACACTGCTGGAAATCATCAGGCGTGAAGATATTGATATCTGTTTGTGAAATTATTTCACTCAGTATTTTCTTCATCTCTTCAATCTTTTTTTTATTTCTTGTTGCAAGAACGATGTTCATAATTTTAACCTTGCTGCCAGTTTTATGGCCTCAAGCATGCTTGATGGGTTTGCCTTGTTTTTCCATGCAATATCAAAGCCTGTACCGTGATCAGGCGACGTCCTGATGATCGGCAGTCCTACAGTGACATTCACCCCGGTGTCAAAAGCCAGCATCTTAAAAGGTGTTAAACCCTGATCGTGATACATGCAGACAATTATATCAAAGTCACCGTGATAAGCCTTATGGAATACCACATCAGGGGGGTAAGGACCTGAAACCTGAAGCCCCTCCGCAAGGGCCTTCTTTATTGCAGGCACAATAAACAAAATTTCTTCTTTCCCGATGACTCCTGCTTCTCCGGCGTGAGGATTGAGCCCGGCAACAGCAATATGCGGATTTTTAATTCCAAGCATTCTGGTGCCCTGTTCCGCAAGCCTGATAGTCCTTGAGACAAGTTTTTTATTTAACTGCTTAGGCACTTCCTTCAAGGCTATGTGTATAGTGCAGAGTATTATCTTTAATTTATTGCTCACAAACATCATTGCAAAAGCCTTTGTGTTTGTCAGCTCAGCTAAAAGTTCAGTATGCCCCGGCCATGAATAGCCAGCTATTTTGAGGGATTCTTTTGATATGGGAGCGGTTACGATTGCCGATACCTCTTTATCTAATGCAAGCTCAACTGCTTTTCTGATATAGCTGACAACAGCCCTGCCGGCGTTTATTGAAGGAAGGCTTTTTTTGAAAGGTGAGTGTGATTTAATATCAATGATTTCAATTTCCCCGACAGCCGGCCTTGATTTTAAAGGACTTGAAATACGTCTGACTTTGAGCGGAAGTCCTGTCAGTTTTACCGCATCTTTTATAATTTCTGCGTTGCCAATAACAATAGGCGCACAGTGATTTCTTATATCTGAGCAATACAGCGCCTTCACAATGACTTCAGGCCCAAGGCCTCCGGGTTCACCCATCGTGATAGCGATTCTTTTCATTTGGAGTATTATAGCTTGAAAAAGAAATGGAGTGGTAGGGTTACTTCAATTTGAGGGTAGCGCAATAATTGCGTCTGCCTCTACCTGAACATCGAGGGGCAGTTTTGCAGCCTGAATGGTCGTTCTTGCAGGAGGGTTTTCCGAAAAGTACTTCTTGTAAACATCATTGAATCTTGCAAAGTCATCCATGTCGGCCAGATAGCAGGTTACCTTTATCACATCTTTTAACCCGGCTCCTGCTTCTTCGGCAATTATCCTGACATTATCAAGTACCGACTCAGTTTCTTCTTCGATGGTACCGCGTACTAACTGGCCGGAAGCCGGATCAACAGGGATCTGTCCGGAGAGATACAGCAATCCATTATGAATAATTGCCTGAGAATAAGGACCTTTTGGGGCTGGCGCTTTATTTGTAAAGAATATTTTTTTTTCTGCCACGAGTGTTTTTCTTTTAAGGTGTTACTTGTTCACATCCGCAAAGACTAAAAGGGCTGACATCATTGTCAGCCCTTTTGCGTATCAGTTACTTTTTCTTTGAAGTCTTTTTTGTTTTTGCCGGGGCCTTTTTTGTTTTCTTGGTCCCGCATGTTCCGCAACCCATGTATTAGCCTCCTTTCTCAAGATATATTAATACAAACGGTCACGTATATAATATTAACACTTGACTAAAAATTGTCAACTGATAAAATAGATTTTACAAAACAGGACGGTCTCTTAAAATCATAAAACATTTTCATTAAGGAGGCGCAATGGGAGTCAAAAAAGCTGGTGAGAATTACAGATGCAATATATGCGGCAATGAAGTAATGGTAACCAAAGCCGGTGGTGGAGAACTCGTATGTTGCGGCGAGCCGATGGAAAAAATATCCGAATAGGAGGTTGTAGCATGGCAAAATCAATCAAGGGAACCATGACTGAACAGAACCTCTTGAAGGCCTTCGCAGGTGAGTCGCAGGCCCGCAACAGGTATACATATTTTGCAAGCGTTGCAAAAAAAGAGGGCTATGAACAGATTGCGGCTTTCTTTCTCGAGACTGCAGAAAATGAGAAAGAGCATGCGAAGGTGTTTTTTAAATATCTTGAGGGAGGAGATCTGGAAATTACTGCAGCGTATCCAGCCGGTATAATCGGGAATACGGTTGAAAATCTTAATCATGCTGCAGCCGGTGAAAATCTCGAGTGGACCACTATCTATGCGGATTTTGAGAAGACCGCAGCAAATGAAGGGTTTCCCGAGATTGCAGAATCTTTTAAACAGATTTCAAAGGTTGAGAGATTCCACGAATCCAGATACAGAAAACTGGCAGCCAATATAAAAGGGGGATATGTTTTTAGGAAACCTGACTCCACAAAGTGGCATTGCAGAAATTGCGGTTATATTTTTGAAAGTGCTGAGGCGCCAGCAGAATGTCCTGCCTGTACACATCCGCAGGCTTACTATGAAGTGCTGGCTGAGAATTATTAAGAGACGTTAAGCGGGAAAGCAGATATCCATAGATTTCAGGTTTGTGGATACTTGCCTTGTTTGAAGAGGTCGTTCAAAACGGTCTCAACCTGCAGGGCTGTCAACCAGCCTTTTTCCAGCAAAATTCTTCCTATGAGCCTGTGGGGCTTGTTGGAAAGGTTGTCATCCATTTGTTCCGCAAGCGCTTCTTTGGCCTGTTGGACGGTTATGAAACCTTTATCTACTGCAATCTTGGCAAAGCGTGGACAATACTTTTCTGAAAGTTCCTTGTCAATATCATTTCCCATTCTCTGTTCTCCTTCTGAAAAGATAAATTTAAAAAAATGATTTTACGCTTTATGCAAAGTCAATATACCATATAACAATGTAAACGTAAACCCAAAAATATATTTTCTGAGTAACGGATAAATCATATTTCAATCAGTTTATAATCTAAATTCCCAAGCCCGATTTTCTTTGCGTACTCAAACTGGTGCTGATGTATTTTTATCTTGCCGTTTCTTGAGAATATGTCGGCCTTTTTTGTAAGCATATCAAAACTGGCCTTATCCACAGACAGGATGTCCGTAGAAGTAAAGATGCCGATGTCTTCTGTTATCTTTGGGTCATTGCCTGCAATGCAGTCACACTCTTCTGTCACATCATATGCAAAATTTATAAATACCTTTCTTCTGATATGGGATAGTATTCCGGATGCATATTCAGCCATCCTCTCAGCAAAAGTGTTCTCATCTTCATGCCAATGGATGCTGACAGCATTAAACTTGCAGCATGCAATACATTCTCCGCAACCGCCGCATATATTAGGATTGATAAAAGCCTTTCCCCTCATCTCTGAAATCGCTGACATGGGACATGACTCTATGCAGCAGCCGCACAGTGTACAGCGGGCGGCATCTATCACGGGCTTCATTGAGGAGTGCTGAATCTGCTTTCCCGCACGTGATGCCATACCCATACCTACATTTTTTATTGATGCTGAATACCCTGACATCAGGTGGCCTGTGATATGTGACAGGACTATTAAATCCTGCATGACCGTGACAAGTGAAGGGATTCGGATTTCTTTTATATTCTTAAAATCCACTTTCCTGATTTTAGAGTCTGTACCAAAGACGCTGTCGGCGATAATGAAGGGGCAGCCCAGTTTGTCGGGTGTAAAGCCTTTTTGATATGCAAGGTTCATATGATCCACTGCATTCTGTCTCTGACCCGTATAAATTACATTAGTGTCAAATACAAAAGGCTTGGCTCCGCGTCGTTTAAGATTTTCAACAAGGATCTTAACAATCTCCGGCTTGATATACCCGGTGTTTTTCCTGTCGCCAACTGTTAATTTGAGGCCCACAAAGGCCCCCTTTTTAAACCGGGAAAAATATGCTTCTGTATTATTCAAGATAGTCCTGAAACATTCATTTCTGCTTTTTTCCTCTAACGTGCTGAAGTAGACTTCTGATTTCATTAAAACCCCTTTGTTCATAGACGGAGCTATGCCCCGCCTCCAAGTTTTATCCTGTATTTTTTGACAAAATGTGCCGGGTTATAGGACATCTTTGCATGTCTTAGTCCGTCAATTCCCAGGTCCTGTTCGCGGTTTACATATGTACAATCACTGGCTTCATGCCTCAGAAATTCCTGATTAATAACCTGGTAAAGCCCGGGCATGTCAGCATTTGCCTTTTCAATATGTATCACCATTGTATCTTTTAAAAATTTTTCTCCCAATGTAAGTGCTACTATGCGTTTGTCCACTCTTATTATTCCGCCTTTGATGTTCAGAGAGCTGAAGTGGTTCAGCATTTGTAAGATTGCGCAGCGCTCTTTCTTGAGTCCGGGATATTTCCCACAGTCTCTGACTTCGCACCAGTCGTCTTCAAATGCAAGACATTCATCAATAAGTGCGGGAACAAGCGGTTCGTATTTATACTGATAAATGCTCTTAAACTTGTTTATCTTGTTTTTCTTATCGTGAAATTTATTGCCCTTCAACCGCACCAGTTCCTTTACGAGATAAACATAGTCGAAATGCTCGCGCTCTTCCTCAATAACAAAATTTTCCTGACTCCCCAGACAGGTATTAACGAAACTTTCAGGAACTCTTTCCAGGCAAGGGTCTTTTGTATGCTTTTTCAGATAGCCGTATATCTCTTTTAATACATCTGAAATCTGTGAATTGCCAACCGGGCAGAAAACAGATACAGGTTCTGTATCTTTAAGTATAATCAGGTTGCCATAAAGCAGAGACAGTTTAAAATTGTAAGCCTTTCTGAATGCAAATATGTTGGTGAAATTATACTCAGAGGCTTCGAGAGGATATTTTGACAGGAAGTCTTTGAATATCTCCTGACGGGACAAGTTTACATCTATAAAATCCGGGAATTCTGGCAACATTGTAATCTCATTATATCTCAAACGAGGAAGCGCTTAAAAGAGCGCGAATTGTTTATACGGGATGTGCGGGGAATGTTGAAGCAGAGTTCCTTGCGAAAAGATTTCATTCAGATTTAATAAAAAAATGGCGGGGTGGACGGGGCTCGAACCCGCGACCTCCGACGTGACAGGCCGGCGTTCTAACCAGCTGAACTACCACCCCAGCCAAGGGATAAGGATTAGGGATTAAGAGATAGTGGTCAGATGCTGCTTAATCCATATCCCTTAACCCTTAATCCACTGTTATAAATGGTAGGCGGAACAGGGCTCGAACCTGTGACCCCAGCCTTGTAAGGGCTGTGCTCTCCCAACTGAGCTATCCGCCCGTCATGATTCTTCAGATTGAATAATATAACAGATACGCAGGGAAAAATTAAACCCTGTTTGATAAAAACACAGTTATTAAGATACAATTACTTAACTTTTACACTGTTTATGAAACCATAGAAGGATAAAGTACATGAAAAAAGTTTTACTGGTTTTTGCAAGCATTTTTTTTATAGTAGCATGCTCCTCCAATAAAACAGCGCTAAAGGAAAACCAGCCATTTAATGCCGAGGAGTCATTTAAAAAGGCAAATAACCTGATGGAACAACGTTCTTATGAAGAGGCCCGGGGGATTTTTGAAGATATTAAGGCCCGGGACGCCTCTCAACAATATGCAGCCCTGGCAAAATTGCGCATTGCTGATACTTATTTTGAGGACGGCTCTTACGAAGAAGCTGTAACCGAATACGAAACCTTTCTTGAAGCAGATCCATATAATAAATATGCTTCATATGCCCAATATAAGCTTGCCATGAGTTTCTTTAAACAGATAAAAGGGGTTGATATCAGTTATTCGACAGCACAAAGGGCCTTGAAAGAGTTTGAAAAACTCCAGAGAAATTACCCAAGAAATCCATATATGGATGTTACCGAGAGCAGGATAACTGCATGCCGGCGCATGCTTGCTGAATATGAATTTTATGTGGGAAGTTTTTACTTTAACAAGGGCTCTTATGAAGCGGCAGCGCAGCGTTTCAATAATCTGCTTAGTAATTATCCTGACTCCTTAAAAGAACCGGAGGCGTTGTATTACCTTGGTCTCTCCTACGAAAACATGGGGCAGAGGGGCCTGGCTCTGAAAAGCTTACAAGCCCTCATCGAGAAATTTCCATCATTAGCAGTTTCCAGGGATGCAAAAAAACATCTGGCTTCATTTAGTTATCTGATAATTAAAAGTAACAGCGAGAAGTGAAATATTATCCAGTCTTCCTGAATCTCAAAGGTAAAAATGTTGTTGTAATAGGCGGCGGCAGGGTTGCGGAAAGAAAGGCGCGTATGCTTATAAAAGCAGGCGCTTCGGTAAGGATAATAAGCCCTTCCCTTACACATAATCTGAAAAAACTGCACGAGGCCGGCAAACTCACATATATAAAACGAACTTATAAAAAAGGAGACCTCAGGAAAGCCTTTCTCGTAATTGCCGCTACTTCCTCGCAACAAATAAATACAAAGATAGCAAACGATGCAGAATTTCTGATTAATGTGATTGATATGCCGTCAGAGGGAAATTTTATTGCTCCTTCCGTTGTCAACCGCGGACCGCTGACAATTGCCATCTCAACAGAAGGCGCAAGTCCTGCGATAGCAAAGGCTCTCAGAATGGAAATGGAACAGCTTTATGGTGCAGAGTTTGCACGGTATCTGAAGTTTACTGAGGTAATACGACAGAGGGCCATAAAGAAAATTACAGACAATAAAAAGAGAGAACGCTTTCTTAAATCCCTTGCATCTGCAGAGAAATTGAGGTCTCTCAGAACCAAAGGATTCCGCGCTGTATCTACAGCAGTATTAACCGCCTTTGATAATCTCTAAATTCCGGCTACTGATACTATTTCATTGTGGATTCTTTCAGCTTCTTCACGGTTGCCAAATGTTCCAACTCTAACGCCGATGGAAGAAACCTTCTGCCCCATGTCTTTCAATGAAATAAGAACCCTGGTTCCATCTTTCCTGACGGCCTCGATATCACCCTTGGCGCCTTCGTTCAGACTTCCTGATATGCTGATCTGAAGGTTAGCAAGCGCAGCATGAGTAGCGTCCCAGGCCTTTTTATATTCAAGGGGGTATTGCCTTTCAAGTTTGCCTTCTATAAATTTATATGTACCTACACCTACACCAGCGCCCAATCCCCCTATCAGCAATACTTCGCATCCCCATAAAACCGTGAGTGATAATAACAAGGCTACCAATCTTGCAACTTTTTTCATAGACCCTCCTCTGTTTTTAAACTATTAAAGAGATAACAAAAATTAAGATAAATTACAAGTAAAAAATTAAACCTGTCATAAATGCCGTTATGTTAAAATTGACCATGCTGATTTTGTCTTTTACAAAAAAAAATTTCA
Organism: Nitrospira japonica; assembly: GCA_020723105.1. Taxonomy (GTDB): domain Bacteria; phylum Nitrospirota; class Thermodesulfovibrionia; order UBA6902; family UBA6902; genus SURF-23. The sequence goes on from DYJL01000010.1 coordinate 58,334, forward strand.
ACAGTATTTTTACAAAGGCATCGGAGATACTTAAAAACGGAGGTATTATAGCATATCCCACAGAAAGCTTTTACGCACTTGGAGTTCTGGCAACAGACGAGGATGCAATTAAAAAACTATATGACCTCAAAAACAGGCCGGCAGATAAACCCCTGCCGATAATTATTGGTGATATCAACCTGCTCGCCTCAGTTGTCAAAGAGATTCCAGATCAGGCGAAAGATCTGATAGTAAATTATTGGCCCGGGCCCTTAACTCTGATATTTGATGCGCAGGATAACATTCCTGATTTATTAACCGGCGGCCAGAGAAAGCTGGCAGTAAGAATCCCTGGTGAAAGTGTGGCTTTCCATATGGCAAAAGCCTTGAAAGTCCCCATTACATCTACCAGCGCCAATCCATCAGGATTTCCACCGGCTGACGAACCCGATACAATTTTGAAATACTTTGACGATAAAATAGATATGATTATTGACGGAGGAAAAACTCCGGGTGGAAAACCGTCTACAATCATTGACGTCACTGTTATGCCGCCGAAGATTTTAAGAGAGGGAGCGGTCAGCTTATAAGACTCAAGCCCCTGTAGATCAGCCAGGCCAGGATTGCGCACATGGGCAGAGTCAGTATCCATGCCACTACAATATTCCTTGCTATTCCCCAACGGACTGCCGAAGCCCTCTTGGTAGAACCCACCCCCATAATGGTTGATGAAATTATGTGTGTTGTTGAAAGCGGAAGTCCTATCCTTGAGGCAATCTCTATTACGGTTGCTGCTGCTGTCTCGGCCGCAAAACCATGGATAGGCTGCATATGGACCAGTCTTACTCCAAGTGTCTTTATAATCCTCCAGCCGCCTAAAGCCGTGCCGAGCGCCATGGCCACTGCACAGAGAATCATTACCCAATAGGGGACGTGGAAGTCCGGAAGCTTATAGTAGCTTATAAGCGCCATGGTTATAATACCCATTGTTTTCTGGGCGTCATTATTGCCGTGGCTGAAGGCCATATAAGCCGCTGATACTATCTGAAGCCTGTTGAAGAATGAATTTACAAATGCGATGGGCGACCGTCCAAAGAGCCACATGAGCAGCAGCATTAACAGAAAACCCAGGGCAAAACCGACGATGGGAGAAAAGATTAGCCCTATCAGAACCTTGTATACGCCTTTCTGAAGGATAACTTCTGTTCCTGCGGTTGCTGTTGCTGCACCGAGTATGCTTGCCAAAAGCGCATGGCTTGAAGATGTAGGCAGTCCGAAATACCAGGTGATTAAATCCCATATGATTGCAGACAGAAGGGCTGAGACTACTGTGAGCTGCGTGACACTTGCTGTCTCCACGAGGCCTGCTCCGACTGTTTTAGCCACTGCTGTGCCAGTCAGGGCGCCAATTAAATTCAATATTGCAGCCATTGAAACAGCCACCCGGGGCGAAAGCACCCTTGTTGATACTGATGTGGCTATTGCATTTGCTGTATCGTGGAAACCATTTATGAAATCAAAAATGGTAGCAAGTACGATTACACATACAAGGAGAGAATATGTATCATGCATGTTTAAGGACTATGCCTTCGAGGATATTTGCAACGTCTTCACATGTGTCGCTGGCGTCTTCAAGGTGTTCAAAAACCTCTTTCCATTTAATCACGAGGATAGGGTCTTTTATGTTATCGAACAATTTGACAAGCGCCTCCCGGAAGATTCTGTCACCCCTGTTTTCGAGCCTGTTTATTTCGATGCAATATTCCTGGATATATGAGTATTTTTTATCCTTGAGACAGTTGATGGCCTTGCTGATTATCTCTGTTGTTTCGTGAAGCGTCTTTGAAAGGTCTACAGCCTCAGGCGGAGGATTGTTTAGCCTGAATAAAACGGCCCTGTCAGCCGACGCCCATATTAAATCAAGGACATCGTCCAGACGGCTTATAAGGGCGTGAATGTCCTCCCTGTCAAGAGGTGTAATGAAGGTCTTATTGAGCCGTCTCATTACCTCGTGGGTGATCATATCTCCTTCCTGCTCGGCTTCGTATATCTCTTTTGCTCTGGTTTCGGCAGCTTCAAAATTGCCCATCATGTCAACAAGCGAGGCTGCGCCTCTGTTAACATTCTCAGAGGCTTTTTTAAACATTTCGAAGAAATCAATTTCCTTTGGAAAAATTTTCTTTATCATAGGGTATTATTTTCTTTATATTGTTGGTTAAAAGAATACTAAAATATATAATTAAAGTCAATTTGAAGAACGGAGTTTATTGTGAATAGAATAACCCCCCAGCCCGTGAAATTGTTTGTCGGAATGCTTTCCCAGGATGAGTCTCTGCTGAATCAGATTGAGGAAACACTTCAGAGGATTTTTGGCCGTGTTGATATGGCAAGCCCCGTCTGGCAGTGGGAGCATACAAAGTATTATTCAAAAGAAATGGGGACCGGTTTAAAAAGGAAATTTATCTTTTTTCAGAAACTTATAAATCCAGAGACTGTTTCCGGGATAAAACTAAAAACCATAGAACTGGAAAAACAGTTTCTGAATGAGAATGGCGGAAGGAGGATAAACCTGGATCCCGGCTATATTGATGCAGCAAAGGTCGTTCTGGTTTCGACCAAAGACTTTTCACACAGGATTTATCTTGGCAACGGCATATATGGAGAAGTGACACTCATTTATTCAGGCAATAATTATCAGATACTGCCGTACACTTATCCTGATTTCAGGACCGAAGAGTATTTTGAAATTTTCAGGAAAGCGAGAGAGATTTATAAGAAAACAAAAGATGATCAATCTCATCGATCAGCTCTTTAAACATACCTCCGTGACTTTTTGATTCCGAAAACAGTTCAGCCCGTATCTTCTGAATTTCAGGGTCCTCGCATCTTTCATATGTAATAGGCCCTTTCTGCAAGGCATGGCGTTCCAGTATCAAAAGCCTTTTCGCTTTCTCTGTAAATTGAATGAGTAAATCCTTGATCTTTTCCGTAGGGGTGTATTGCAATACACCCCTACAATCCTGATCCTTTGCAATCTCCGCAATCTCCTTCATCATCACATACAGTGTGCAATACTCAAGCCCCCTTACTCCCCGTCTCCATTGCAAGAGTATTGGATTTCTCCAGAACCAGAGAAAATTCCGCTCCCCGAAGGCAATCAGGTCGGTAACCGCCGCTTTAAGTTCAGAAATGATTTCACTGTTGACAAATGGGGATTGGATGTTAGGAATTGGGGATTGGATTTTACTGACCCCTGACCCCTGACCCCTGACCCCTGTCTTTAAATATTCCCACAAATTCTTCAAAACCTGCTGTCCATTGATATCATCCGGCGTATCGAAATGGACCAGCGAAAGGAGGACCTTACCTTTTCCGCAACTTCCTTCGACGACTGCTGGTTCATTAAGCAGTCTTTTGGGATCGAGGTTTATTCCGTAGACCTTCTCAAGTTCTGCCCAGTTGCCGCTGGCTTCAATATCGCCTGTATTTAAATCTGAACTGAATGAATCAGGCAATGCATTGCCATAGGTGGCAAGTATATTAATACTTTTATCTTCAATCACAAACTGCGAGGGCCACCAGGCGTGAAAAACATTGCTGTAGGGACAGGCCTGTGTGCCTGCCCTGGGCAACCACATAGGGTTGCCCCTACAAGAGGGGATTATCCCTTCCCAAACCGGATGTTTGTTCACATTAAGGTGTATCCTTCCGCTGAAGCTCGGCACCCTTTCTTTTGTCGGTTTTCGTTTGATATTCAGAAGGCTAATTCCATTGAGCGTGGCGAGTCCGGCGCCTCCGCAGAAGCCGAGATAGCTGCCGCCGTTTTTTACAAATTCTCGTATCGCCTCTGTCCCTTTGTCACCCAGCGCCTTCTTTTTGTTCGACGCCCAGCCGCCAGGGACAAAGAGCATGCTGTATTTCTCAAGACATCCGTTTTTAATATCATCTGATCTTATGAGATTAAAAGGCAGACTCAGGTTTTGCAAAGCCTTATACGCCATGATCCCCCAGAGGAAAGACTCATCCCACAGCATGGCGGTCCCCCTTTTCTCCCCTTGTGAATTTCTAATTTCTCCCTCCTTGCCCCTACTCCCTACTCCCTGTTTTTTGTTCTCATATCCCCTTGGCGTTATCATCCGGTTATTCCAAACCATTGTCTGTGAGTTGCCTATTATCACTGTGGTCTGCATATCTATATCGTGATTAAGCATGTCCCTGAGGTCTGTAATAATAAAATGTTCATTTTCCCTCATTGCTGCTTTCACAATTCCAATAGGGGTTTCAGGCTTTCTGTATTTGGAAATAATTTCCTGCGCCCTTTGAATGTGTTTCTGTCTCCCTTTGCTTTTTGGATTGTAGAGCGCAATAACAAAGTCTGCATTAGCAGCAGCTTTCAGCCTTTTCTCGATAACCTCCCATGGAGTAAGTCTGTCTGAAAGACTTATAGATGCAAAATCATGCATGAGCGGTGCGCCAAGACGCGCTGCACAGGCATTCAGCGCTGAGATGCCGGGAATAACCTCGACAGACAGTGACTCCTGACTCTTAAGCAGTTCAAACACCAGTCCTGCCATTGCATAAATACCGGGATCGCCTCCGCTTATTACAGAGACAGCCTTGCCTTCCAATGCAAGCTCGATTGCCTTCCTACATCTGTCAATCTCCTGAGTCATTCCAGTTGAGACAACCTCTTTGTCCTTGGTCAATTCTTTTATTAAATCAAGATATGTTCCGTATCCGACAATTACATCCGATTCCTTTATCGCCTCCTGCGCTCTCGGAGTGATGTGTTCAAGGCCCCCGGGACCAGTCCCGACGATATAGAGTTTAGAGTTATGAGTTATGAGTTTAGTAGGTAGTTTCGAATCTTGGATCTTGAATATTGAATTTTCTTTTTTCTTAACTCTTGACTCTTGACTCTTAACTCTCTCTGCTACCGCTACCGTCGCATTCCCTGACTTCTGTTTCGGGACCAGCAACTTCATAGCTTCTGCTGCAAGCAATGCTGCGGGCTCTGCTACCGCATTTGCGCCAACTGCCTTTAAGACAGCTTTTGATTTTGTTATGCCCTTTACTCTATTAAGTTCATCAGATGTAAATGTTCTGATCTCAAGATTATATTTTCCTGCAAAAGAAACCAGACCAGGTTCATTACCTTTCTTATCAATGGTTGCAATGGAATGAATGGAGGCAAAAGCAAGATTATTTTCCTTCAGGGTCTTTTTGACAACTTCCTCGATCTCATTAGCAGTTGTGCCGCTATTGCAGCCGATGCCGATAACAAGGTTTTTGGGCCGAAGGTAGAGTCTGGAATTTGGAGTTTGGAATTTGGAATTTTTTTTATTCTCAATTCTTAACTCTAACCTCTTAACTCTTAACTCTTTATTTGTTATCACCATATCTGCCAATTTCAACTCTTCAACCTTTTTAAATTCATCCGGCAATTGCATATCCACATCTGTATAAACTTGCAGCAAACCCTTATTCAAAAGTCGTGTAGATATCTTAGGCAGCAAATTCCAGTTTTCAATAACAAGATTATTTTCATGTGCCCACAAATCTATAGACGGCACGCTGTTTACATCTGATGCCGTGGTGATAACAGCATTACCTCCAAGACGCATAGCGATTTCCTTTGCAAGATAATTGGCCCCGCCGAGATGGCCGCTCAGAAGACTGATGACATTTGAGCCGTTTTCATCAAGAACCACAACAGCAGGATCTGTTCTTTTATCTTTTAACAGCGGCGCAATTGTTCTCACAACAATGCCGGATGCCATGATGAATATGAGAGCTTTGCACTCTCGCCAATGCAGGGGCAATTCATGAATTGCCCCTGCGGATGTAAACTTGATAATCCCTGCGTCAGGATACAAAATCTGAATATGTTGCGCGAGCTCATACCCTTTATCTGTCACATAATAAATTGCTGTTTTCCCCTTCTTAACTCTTAACTCCTGACTCTTGACTCTATTTTCTAAAACCATGTTTAAAATCCTTATGATAAAGTTTTGATTCTCTTCCAAGTGATGCCTCTGAGGCCCTAAGGGCTTCACCAACATAGATCAGCGCTGTTTTTCTAATGCCGGCTTCCGTAACTTTCTCTGCAATATCTCTCAAAGTCCCTCTCACGATTTTTTGTTCCGGCCAAGAAACCTTCTCAATCACGACAACTGGCGTATCTTCAGGATAACCTGTAAGGAGTTCATCCCGGACTTTTTCAATCATTCCGGCGCTTAAAAATATCACCATCGAGGCTTGGTGTTTTGCAAGCTCAGAGAGTTTCTCTTCTTCCGGTACAGGCGTCCTGCCTTCCATTCGCGTCAATATCACTGTCTGACTTATCTCTGGTATTGTAAGCTCCTGCCCGAGCATTGCTGCTCCAGCCGTTGCAGAAGACACCCCGGGAATGACCTCATACTCGATATTCAATTCACGCAGTTTCTCTATCTGCTCTGATATTGCGCTATAAAAAGATGTATCGCCAGTATGAAGACGTGCGACCTTCTTTCCCTTATCAACAGATGTCTTGATAAGATTAATTATCTCATCCAGTGTCATTCCCGCTGAATCGTGGATATCTGCCTTGATGCCATCAAGCAGTGCAGGATTCACAAGGCTTCCTGCGTAAATAACCACATCGGCTTCATCAAGAAGCCTTCTGCCCTTGAGGGTAATCAATTCAGGGTCCCCGGGGCCTGCGCCAATGAAATAGACCTTGGACTGTTCAGGCATTTTGCAACCTTTCTGAAATATATCGGTTTACCACTTCCACTGCCTCAAGTATTTCTTTTGTTCGGGGTAATTCGTCTGCAATCATTCTGACATAATTTTTCTCATGAAGCAGCCTGATTGATTCCCTGAAATGCATGTCAAAAACCCAGGACAGCTTCATCAGTTTAAAATCATTTTCAGTTTTTATGTTTGAATACGAAGCTACTTTGCGGCTCATTATACAGGCAAGCATGACCTTTGAATATTCCGGACCATCCGGAACGCCGAAAGCAGTAGCAGAAGCCCGGTCTTCTTTCGGGCTTGCGTAGTATTCAATGAATACCCGGTAAATATCAACCTTGTCTGCATCTCTGATTAATTTCAGGAACAGGATAACATCATCAGAAATACGCGGTATTGCAAAGGCATTATGAAACCTTACAGTTTCAGTTATTAATTGTTGCTCTTTTTCAGGAAGATTGCGTAAGACTTTTCCCTCTATCAGGATTCTGGAACCGAGAAGGCCATGATTTATTGAATCTGCATCTCTGAAGGTCTTGTATTTTGCATATTGAGAAAAGCGGCCTACATCATGAAACAGCGCAACTGTTTCGGCAACTTTAATCTGGTTGCTGTTAAGCGATGAAACCTTTGCTATCCTGAGAATGTTTTCGCATACGTTATGGGTATGCACAATTTTAAGTGTTATGTTCTTCAGGTCTTCTTCATTTGAAGAATAGAATGACTTCGTATAATCGGTAAACCAGTTTCTCAAATAAATCAGATCCGTCTCTGTCATTTTCTTACAATCACCATTGAGAAGTAGTTTAAATCTTCCGGTCTCACGTCTTTGATATTATGAAATATCTTTTCATCATCCATGCCGGCCCGGGAAATGTACGCAGCCCCCTTGAGCATATTCATCTCATCAAGCAACTTTACAACCTCATCAAATACTTTATGCACCTTCATAAGCACAACCGTATCAAATGTCTCTAAGGCCGATCTGATATTGCCCATATAATTTGCCGGCAGAATGGCAATTTTTTCATCTGCAAGCCCCATGGATATTTTTGCCCTTGCAGCCGAAGCATTTATGGAAGATACGCCGGGAATAATTTCTATAGCCAATCCTGGATTAAGCTTAATAAGCCTGTCATACAAATAGTAAAACGTACTGTATATTGTCGGGTCCCCGAGCGTGAGAAAGGCGACGTTCTGGCCCTCTTTCAGTCTACTTAATATAGCTTCGACCGTTTGATTCCATTTAGCATCAAGGTCTTCTTGTCCCTTGCCCCTTGCCCCTTGCCCCTGTTTTATTGTTTTAACCATCGGAAAATGCGCCTCTATAATTTCTTTGCCATCGAGGTCAATCGCTTTCTCAACAATTGACAGTGCAAGGCTGCTGCCTTCTTCTCTGCCTTTGGGGACACAAAGTGCCGGACATTCTTTAATGACCCTTACAGCCTTGAGTGTCAAAAGCTCAGGGTCGCCGGGGCCTATGCCGATGACATTTAGTTTTCCTGTCATCTATAGTTTCTCACCTGTTACGATAAATATCGGATTCAGGGCACTCATGTGTCTTTTGCCGCCAATGGTTTTTGATCTCGAAACTGAAATCTCGGAGATATCAATCTTGAATCCACTTCTCTCAAGAGACTGTACTGCTTCATTCAAGGTCTCGATGGTGGTTGCATTGATCACGATAATAAGTGTCGAGTCTTTTAACTCATAACTCATAACTGTTAACTCATGACTTCTTCTAATAATTTCTATTATTCCTTCAAGTTTCCCGCTGCTCCCGCCTATAAAAACTTTGTTCGGCGACGGGAGATCTCTTAATGCCTCTGGCGCCTCTCCTTTTACAATCTCGATATTCGTGATACTGAATTTGCTTATGTTTGCAACAATGTTGTTAATCTGTTCCTCATCTTTTTCAATTGCAAAGATTTTAAGTCCCGGACAGAGCCTGGCGGCTTCAATTGACACGGCGCCTGAACCCGCGCCGATGTCCCAGAGCACGCCTCTTTCAGGTAGGCGCAATTTGTGTATCGTAACAGCCCGCACTTCATCTTTGGTAATCAATCCTTTTGTATGCTGAATCTCATTTTCCCTGAGGCCTAAGACAGGGGGTAGGGGGTAGGGGGTAGGGGATAGCGGGATATCTGTATTCTGTGCTCTGTGTTCTGAGTTCCGAATTATTAATGCTACATTCGGATGCTCAAATTCACGATTTGCAATATCATCCGGTTTGCCTCCGGTAATTTTCTCATCAGGATAACCGAGTTTCTCGCAAACATACATTTTAATTATGTCATTGCGAGCCGCAGGCGAAGCAATCTCGGCGTTTTTAGATTGCTTCGTCGGTCGTATCGACCTCCTCGCAATGACTTCAGCAATTACCGACGGGTTATTCATCTTGTCAGTAAGGATGGCGATCTTATTATGTTTAACAAGCAGAGACGGGAGATCGCTCAGTTCATATTCGAGCTCTCTTCTTTTTGTTGGGTCAGGGCCTCCGTGAAGACTTATCAGCAATGCGTCGTTTGAGCTTTCGCATATCCTCGAAAATGCAACCTGTATGCTCGACAGGTCAGGATGGACTTCTACCGCATCTTTGCCGAACCTTTCAACAGCCAAACGCCCTATGCCGAAAAACATCGGGTCTCCGGCAGCCAGAAGGGCTATCTTCTTTTCTCTGTAATTGTCCCTGATATAATCCAGCATTTCATAAACACTGCCGTGAACCAGGATTTTATCTTTGACTTTTTCATAGTCAGCATAATTTTTAAATACATCAAACAGCCTGTTGTTTGCAAGCACAACTTCAGAACCAAGCAAAGCCTTAGCGGCAGCATTATCAAGCGGCCTGAATCCAATACCGATGACATAAATCTTATTCACTTTCTGCAATTACCTCTCCTTCATATGATACAAGATGAATTGAAACCGGGAATCCGCCGGTAATTTTTTCAGCATAATCTCTGGCTGCATTGCAAACTTTAGAAAAAAGGGACAAGGGGCAAGGGGACAGGGACAAGTTAATAAAGTCAAAAATCTCCCGCGCAGTATTGAAATCTGTACTCTGTAAGGGCGTATTGCAATACGCCCCTACAACAAACTCTGAACTCAAATTCTGCAAAAACTCCATAGTCTTTTTCATATCAATCGCCCCGAACCTGACATGCGTTTGCGGCGTTGCCATTGCTATTTTAACCATCTTGGCCCATTGGGCGCAAAGGTGGATTTTTTTAAAGCCGTGTTTTTTTGCCTCACGTAAGGAAAATTCAAGGTAATCCCCCATCAACACGTATGATTCTTCAGGTAAATTGAATTTCTTCATGTGCGCCTTTTCAGAGGTCCGTCCTGCTGAAAGGACGATTTCATCCCGTCCTGCGGCCCTTGCCACATCCATTGATGAAATGATTGTCGCTGTCCATGCTTCTGTTGACACAGGCTTGACTATTCCAGTTGTGCCGAGTATTGAAATTCCTCCGATTATACCGAGCCGTGAGTTCAACGTCTTCTTTGCCAGTTCCTCTCCATTTGGGACAGAGATGGTGATTTCAAGGGTACAGGGAGTAGGGTATAGGGGGTAGGTGGTAGGTTTAGACTTGTAACTGTCTTCAATTGCTTCCATAACCGCTTCATTTATCATTTGCCTTGGCACCGGATTTATTGCTGGTTCGCCGACAGGCACAGGGAGACCAGGCTTTGTGACCATGCCAACACCCTTGCCGCCCCGAAGAAAGAGTTTAGAGTTAAGAGTTATGAGTTTAGTGAGTGGTTTTGAATCTTGGATATGGAATCTTAAATCTTCTTCTTCCTTGACGCCTGACTCCTGACTCCTGACTCTTACTTCCGCCACTATCTCAGCTCCATTGGTTACGTCGGGATCATCACCTGCGTCTTTGATTACTGATGCACGAGCAAAGAGTTGAGAGTCGAGAGTTATGAGTTTAGAGGTATGAATTTTGAATTTATGTCTGCTTCCGTCAGGAAAAGGTATTTCAACTTGGTTGATTTTCCCCGAACTCTTAACTCCTAACTCCAAACTCATTAACTCTATCGCTGTTGCCTTCGCCGCCGCGGCCGCACACGCGCCTGTCGTAAACCCTGACCTCAGTTTCTTTCTTTTCACTATCCCTTACCCCCTAATCCCTGCCCCCTTTTTTAATATTGATACTCCATCACCATCTGGTCCATTGAATCATCGCGCAGCAAATACTTGACGTTATCTTCGGCAATCATCCTGAAGGCATGCACAATGATCTCCTTGTAGAAATCACAGAATACGGCCTTCTTATTTATATTCCCGCGCGCATACATTTCTGCCGGGCACGGTGAACCGCATATGTGCCTGAAGTCGCAGGTGTTGCATTCTTCGATCTTCTCAACCATCCTCTCTCGGATCTGTTTGAAGGGTTTTGAATTCATCGCCTTATCAATCGAGGTCCTGAAGATATTGCCGCCTGAAAATTCCTTCATGCCGATAAACTCTCCGCATGGGACCATAGAGCCGTCGGCGGTGACCGTAAGGAACGTCCTGCCGCCGCCGCAAGGTGAAATATCGCACATCATGCGCCTTGCTGTAGGTGAGATGATAGCCAGAATCACATTAGCGAAGTTTCCGATTACGATCTGGCGTTTGGTTTTTTTTGTAAGCGCCATTGCAGTGTCAACGGCCTTTATCAGGTTCTCCGCGTATACCTTATCGCCGGGTTTCACCTGTTCTGAACGTTTCTGTGTTAGGCGGACAGGGTTAAGAAGGACCATCGGCACCTTTTTGGAATGCAGGAATGTAACAAGGTCTGAGAGTTTATCCACGTTGTATTTATTAACAGTACAGATCACATTCAATCCCTCATACCCTTCAAACCAGTCCAGGGCCTGCACTGCCTTTTTGAAATTCCCTTCTCCCTTCCTCGATACGCGCGAAAGATTATTGACCTCCGCAGTAGAAGCGTCAAGTGAAATGCCGATACCTACGCGATACTTCTTTATGAAATCAACGTCTTCCTTTTCAAGCAAGAGGGCATTGGTTTGGATGCCGAAGAGCATTTTTTTGTGATACTTCTTTATCGCCCCAAAAAGAATGTCCTTTACGAGCAGAGGCTCGGCAGCGTGAAAAACAATGACCGGCTTTTTCTTTGCACTTTTAAAATGGTCTGCGATTTTTGACAGCGCAGTGTCAAGTTGCTCCCATGTCATCTGTGTGCCGTGCTTTCTTATTTTTGAAGGAATGTAGCAGTAGGGGCAGTTGGCATTGCATCGGTCCGTAGGATCAATATATACGCAGTTCAACGGTTCATTGAATCTGAAGTTGTGCATCTCTGTGTCAAGGTGCTCGCGTTCTTTTTTATACAGACTGATTAAATCGTCGGGAAGCATAAAGTCCCCGTTATTTCTTGGAAGCAGGCTCCAGAAAATGTTCTCAGGGTCCAAAGTCAGTTTCCAGTCAGTGTCGATGTTTGAAAATGAAAGTCCTCGGTTGTTGTTTTTCATACGTAAACTCCTTTGCATTACTTCTTTTGCATTACTTCTTTGTAGCCGCAGGCTTTAGCCTGCGAAAATCCACGCAACCTAAAGGTTGCGGCTACTCCGGATTCTCGTTTTCACGGGAATGACGTAGGGGCGAACGGCCGTTCGCCCCTACAAACATTTTACAGGGGCATTTTTTTCTTCGGCACGTCGCCGTACATCACGAAGTGCGTCAGCCCGTTGGCTGTCTTTGCACATTTCATGTGAAATGAAATGGCAGTTTTTGTTTTCTTCTCAGCCTTCTTTGCCTTGTTCACTATTTCTCACCTCCTTTCTATAACCTTCAAAATCTCCCGTCGCGCTTCCCCTATTGTAAGGGGGACGCGGTCAAAATTGACCTTATCCTCATGCTTCAGTTTATAGATCAACTCCGCAATATGTGGCAGCCGGAGCTTGATATTTGCCATATCTTCAGGAGCATCAAATACCTCTTCGGGCGCACCTCCTCTCGTAATCCTCCCCTTGCTCAATATGTAAAGCCTGTCAAGAAAGACCGGTACAAGATCCACGCTGTGGGTCGCCATCACAATCGTAACGCCGTTTTCTCTGTTCAGTTTCTGCAACAACTTCATCATCCTGTATTCGCCCATCGGGTCCAGCCCTGCTGTAGGTTCATCAAGCAGGAGTATTTCATGCCCCATTGCAAGAAGCCCTGCAATACAGGCCCTTTTCCTCTGCCCAAAACTCAAGTTGTGTACGGACTTTTTCTCAAGTCCCGAGAGTTCAACCTCGGCCAATGCATTCAGCACACGGCTTTTAACTTCCTTTGCATTAAATCCCATATTCAGAGGGCCAAAAGCAACATCATCAAGAAGTGTCGGTGCAAACAACTGGTCATCAGGATTTTGAAATACAAGCCCGACTTTTTTATAGATTTCCCTCGGAGTCAACTTTCTTATATCAACACCCTCCAGAAACACACTGCCATCAAAGGTCTTCATTAATCCATCCATAACCCTGAGAAGAGTTGTCTTTCCAGAGCCATTGGCGCCAAGCAGCCCGGCAAAGGTCCCTTTTGTCACCTCAAGGTTTATACCAGAAAGCGCATGCGTGCCGTCAGGGTATTTGTAGGAGAGGCGTTCAACTGAAAAGACAATGTTTTTTCCTGTCTTCTGACCGCTGACCGCTGACCGCTGACCGTTTTTTAAATCATCCATACCGCCCCTCCGATGAGAACAACTATAAGGGCAATCGCAAGTTCAGCGGCCTTAAAGGGTTGATTTCTTAGCATGGGCATATTGCCGGTATAGCCGCGCTGGATCATCGCATCTGCCGTCTTTTGGCTCTGCTCAAAACCGCGCAAAACCAGGGACCCTGTTAATACCCCAAACGAGTTCAGCCCCTTTCGGATGCCGGCATATCCAAGACGGTTTTTCTGTGCACTGTAAATGGTAGTTGCATCCTCAAGAAACATAAAAAGATATCTGTATGCAAACATCATTATTTCTATAAAGGGCTTCGGAATCCTCAACCATGAAAGAGCCGCCATAAACTCGATAAAGGGGGTTGCAAAGCCCAGCACAAGTACAAGGGAAACCCCACTGATTATCCTGCTTACAATCCTGACTCCCTCAATAAGGCCGTCCCTGTATCCTGTTAAAGTGAGAAGCGAGAAGTGAGAAGAGGGAAGCGAGACGGAAAACATCACATCCTGACCGGTAAAGAAAAACTTCAATAAAAAAATTACCATTGCAAAAAATAATGGCTGAGCCATTCTCAAAAACAGAATCTGCGTGGGGATATCCATTTTCAGACAGAGGATAAAACAGCCTGCGGCGATGAGCAAGGGGAACAGTATTCCTTTATAGCTCAGTACCATCACTAAAAGCGAAAGGACAACGATCAGCTTTATCCTTGCATCGATTCTTGAGAGAAGATGTTCTTTTTGAAAATGTTCAGAAAAAATTTTCATTTTTGTATTCTTTGCTCTTTGTTTTTTGTCTTGTTTTCTGTCAACATTCTCCAATAATACCCTGCTGCAAATCCGCCGGTGGTACCTGCAAGCAGAAATACAAAGAGAAGTAAATCACCCTGGTCGGTATTTATCAGAGGTTCCTTTGCAGCCCTGCCGTGCTCCTCAGCATATTTTTCGACAACAGACTCATCAACGCCGCCCCAGTCAGCGGCAGTGACAAGTGACAAGTGACAAGTGACAAGTAAAAAGACAATTAAAACAATTTGAAATTTGAAGTTTGAAATTTGAAATTTCATATTCCCGCCTCCTCTGCCTTGATCACTCCGAATTTTACAAGTAAATCCGCTCGCCGCTTAAATAACAACTTGACCATTCCTGCTGTCATAACACCTTCAACGATGCCGAGCGGTAGTTGTGTGGGGACAAAGGCAATAAGAATCTTTGTAAACAACGGCATGAAAGGAGCATCTCCCCTGATACCCGCAGCAAGCTCAACAGAGGTTGTAATGTAAATGGCCCAGTCAGAGAGAAGGCCGGCAAAAAAGGCCGAGATCATAAGGCTTGCATTAAACTTTCTTAAAAGTTTGAAGACAGCAAAACCTGTAAAAGCCCCCATAATTCCCATAGATACTATATCCGCTCCCCATGTGCTCAATCCGCCGTGGGCAAGAAAGAGCGCCTGAATAAGCAGTGCAACCGCTGTCACAAGGATGCTGATTGCAGGGCCCACAAGTATTGCTGGTATCGCAGTGCCGCCGGGATGAGAGCAGGTCCCTGCAGTCGGCACAGGGACCGGCATACATGAGATAATGAAAACTATCGCTGCCATCAACCCGACGAGCGGCTTAAATGATAAATCGGTTCGTGAGAGGATTTTGAGTTTCCATAATCCATATGCAACAAACGGTATGGCTACAGCAAACCATAATGCCGCCCAGTTGAAAGGCAGTATGCCTTCGGAGATGTGCATGGCGTAAGCATTATTAGCAAACAGCAAGTAACCAAATAGCATGGTAAGATAAATTTTTGTTCTTGAAATGTTCATTTTCCACCTCCTGAAAATCTCACGGCTATTCCTGCAAGGATTGAATAATCGGCTTCAGGCTTATTGAGACCTCCCTTAACACCAAAATCCGCATCAAAATTCTCAGAGACCGAATAGATAATGCCTCCAAGAATAAAGACAGGATGTGTATTTGAGGTTCTATCAGGATTTCTCTCCATGCCTATATTGGCAACGAGTTTTAAATCCTTCACAACCTCCACCTCTGATGCCAACGATGCGTGCCATATGTCATTTCTATTCGCATCCTTGTCTTCCTGAAGTTTGTACTCATTGTATGTATAGCCGAGATTAAGATGAAATACCCACGGATCTATCTCTTTTGTCGTAATGAACACAAGGTCATAAGATGTTCTGCCATTGCCAAGACCTTTATTTTCATTGCCTGTTGGAAATGTAATACCGGGCTTCATGGCAAAGCTTAAGCCTTCTTTTTCAAAACATCTCCATTTCAGTTCAAAAGACATATCAGAAAAACCATTCACATCTGAAGTCACTTCCCCATCTTCCCTAATCTTTTTCCATTGATAAGGCAAACCAAGAACGATATCTATATCGTCTGTTACTCCATAAGATAGTATAGTTGCCACCTCACCGCCGGTCTCTTTGATGATTACATCGTTTTCTGTTTCTCTGTCATGTGTAAATTCACTATTCATTTCAATTAAAAACTTCCCTCCACCCTGTGACCCTGTGTCATCAGTTATAAGCGGATGCGCAGCAAACGCCGCTCCATACCATAATAAAACTACAAACATTGTAACGAGTTTCTTAATCATTTTCTCTCCTTTCATCGAGGTTTTGGGAATAAACGGTATTCCGGCTCAGGGCAACCTACTCACCCGCCTTCCCATCCTTCGACAAGCTCAGGACAGTGGCTTTGCTGGGTTTTCGTTCCCTTTACGGCTGCGGGACAGCAGGGGATTCTCACCCCTTTCCTCGTTCTTATTCCATGTCTTTTTTTCTACTTTCTACTTTCTACTTTTAATTCATCACCTCCTTTCCTCATCCGCAATTTTTAAAAGCGCATTTACAATTGCCACAGCAACCGGCGTGCCTCCTTTTCTACTGAGGTTTGTTATGAAAGGGAAGCTCTGTTGAGCAAGCAGCGCCTTTGATTCAAGTGCCTTTACAAACCCCACAGGGACACCAATGACAAGGGGTAAGGGGTAAGGGGTAAGGGGTAAGGAAAACATTTCAACTACTTTCAGCAAAGCAGTCGGCGCATTTCCTATCGCTATGATTCCGATGTTGTGATTTTCTTGCAGTGCCGATTCGATTCCTAATTCTGCCCTTGTTTTATTTTCTGTTACTAACCCCTGTATGTTACAAACAACCTTTCCTCCCCATCGTGACAACAACTTTTTGTTTATCCCAGTCCTCACCATTTCCACGTCGGTCAGTATATCTTTTCCGGACTTGATCGCCGCGATACCTGTTTTGACGGCATCGGGATGGAACATAAGGCTGCTCTTGAATTCAAAATCAGCGGTTGCGTGAATCACCCGTTTCACAATCGGCAGCCTTTCTTCTGGTACATCGCTCATATCAGTTTCTTCCGAAATTATTTCAAAGCTCCTCTTTTCTATTTCGTCAGGTTTGAGACCGGGCGCGGAATGGATTCGTTCAAGCACGACCTGCGTTATCTTGCTATGAATCCCGAGGGGTTCTGTATAAATAAACTTTACGTCCGGATACATTTTCTCAGCGCCCCTGATTAATTCAGGGATGTCTTTTGAGACATGCATTCCATTGCTTAAAAAATAAGGATGAATAATTACCTTCTTAGCGCCGCTCCGGACGGCGTCTTTTATCGCCTCCGGTATGTCGGGGCTGGCGAATTGAAGATATGCCGCCCTCACGCAATTCCCGCTGCATGAGGGATGGATTGTATTGTGCAAAAGATTTGCAACATTCTCAAGGTTATTGGCGCCGTCCTTAGGACTGCCGTGTCCGGCAAGCAGAATGATTTCCATGATGCTCCTTCTTTAAAAATCGGTAGTCGCAGGCTTTAGCCTGCGCTTTTTAACGCAACCTAAAAGTTGCGGGTACTTCGATCGTTAATACATTGATTAACAAACATAATAAAATTTTCCACAATATCCGGATTACTTCCAAAATGTATATGAATATAACTGCCAAGAGTTTTTCTCACTTGATAACCTTCATCAGGAAAAAAGTTACCAGCACCGTCCTTAACAGAATAAATTAACTGCTGATCGCTAACCGCTGAACACTGATCGCCATTTACAATCTCCGAATAATGAAACTCATGTCCGCGGCAAATCGTTCCTTTCTTGCCGATGATGGAATCCTGTTTCAGCGTCAATTCCCGATACCCGAGTTTAGCCCTCTTTTTTGTCATTTTTGTCTTCAGGGGGAACGCCCCAACCATTGGATAAAAGACTTCGTCAAAATCAAATATGCCTTCAGTCAGATACATAAATCCGCCGCATTCCCCGTATACAGGGAGGCCCTTGTATAAAAACTCTTTGAGGGAAGCAAGTACTGGTTTATTATTTGCCAGTTGTCCTGCATAAAGTTCAGGATACCCCCCTCCTATATAAACCGCATCTGCATCAGGTATTTTCCTGTCCTCCAGGGGGCTGAATGCGATAATCTCCGCCCCCTTATCCCTCAGCAGATCGAGATTGTCCTCATAATAAAAACAGAAGGCCTTGTCATAAGCAACAGCGATACGAATAAGAGGGGCAAGGGGCAAGGGGCAAGGGGTAATATGGTTGGTATGGCATTTTTTTATTCCTGACCCTTTTATTATTTCCCCCACATCCACATACTTCAAAACTGTATCTGCAAGTTTGTCCATGTTCTCGGCCGTAACCGGTTCCTCTTCTGCTACTGTCAATCCGAGATGCCTGTGCGGGATCTCAAAATCCAGATCCCTCGGCAAATAACCAAGCACAGGGATGTCGTGAACAGCGGCCTCGAGACGGTTGAAATGATTTTCAGAGGCAACACGGTTGAAGATGACACCGATAACCCGTGAATCGTGACCGTTATTTGTGATTTGAAAAGAATTATTTTTTCCAGAAACGGACACGGAAGACGGACACGAATCACGATATTCCCTAAACCCTCTCACCACCGCTCCGGCGCTTTCTGCCATACCATAAGCGTCAACAACGAGCAGTATCGGAAGGTTAAGCGCTGCTGCCAGATGCGCTGTGCTCAGATTTCCGTCATACAATCCCATAACGCCTTCAACGACAGAGACATCCGCATCAGTCGAATATCTTTGATAACAGTCTCTTACATAATCCTCTCCGCACATCCAGAGGTCCAGATTTCTCGAGGCCCTTCCAGTAACAACTTTGTGCAATCCTGTGTCTATAAAATCAGGGCCTGTTTTAAACGGCTGAACTGTCAAGCCTTTCTTTCTCAATGCAGCAAGCAAACCAAGAGTGACAGTCGTCTTTCCGCACCCGCTGTGCGTGCCTGCTATGATTATTCCGTGCATAAATCCTTTAACTCCTTCAGCAATATCTTATTATGCTTCCTTGATTTCACAGCAACTCTGATGTAGGAACCATCAAGTCCCTTAAAGTTCGAGCAATCCCTGACGAGAATTCCTTTTTGCCTCAGCAGGAGCACAGCATGCCGTATCTCTACATTCAGCAGATAATAATTAACATCTGATGGATAAAATCTGATCCCCAGCTTTTTAAAACCCTTTTCAAGAAAATCCTTTTCATCCTTCATCAACTTAAAAGTCTTCTGTGAATATCCACCATCTTCAAGCGCTGCGACTGCTGCCTTTTGCGCAAGGTTATTCACTGTCCACGGCTCTTTGAAATGTAATATTCTTTCTGTCAGACTTTTATGAAATACTCCATAACCAATTCTCAATCCTGTAAGCGCATAAAACTTTGTCATCGAACGGAGCACTATTAGATATGGATTGTCTTTGACATCATGTATGACCGACTCTTCGGGAGTGAAATCAATAAACGCCTCGTCTACCACAAGAAAGCATTTCATGTCCTTAGCTGCTTCAGCAATCTTCAATGCTTCGCCGCGTCTGAGAAGATGTCCGGTCGGGTTGTTGGGATTGCAGAGGAAAGCCATGTGACGACCAGGGACGAGGGACGAGGGATAAGGGGCAAGGGATGAGTCACAAGAGGTGAGCGGCAAGCGGCGAGTGACCAGAGAACAATTTTCTCTTATTGCATTGATAAATTTGTCAGGATTAATCTTGAAATTATTTTCTTTTTTTAAGTTGTAACTTGTTACTTGCAACTTGTCACTCGTTCTGCACGCGCGTTCATATTCCGAAAAGGTCGGCGCAGGAATAAGAACTTGCTTTGGCTGCAGGGCTCGAAGAATCAGATAGATAAGCTCGGTGCTGCCGTTTCCGCAAATTATCATTTCCGGTTCAATACTATTATGCTGCGCTAATTTCTCTTTCAGCTTTGTTGTATCAGGGTCCGGATAGTTCACAAGACGGCTCAATTCACTTTTGATTACATCTTTCACCTTCCTTGAGACTCCAAGAGGGTTGATAGATGCACTGAAGTCGATCAATTGATCTTCGGCCACTCCAAGCCCTTCGGCAATTCTGTAGATGTTTCCCCCATGCTCAAAAGAGTTGTGAGGCATGAGTTTAGAGTTAAGAGAAACAGATTTAATTTTCATCATACAGCGCCCCTTAAATACAAATATGTCAAAGCGAACAAAAAACCTAAAACAGAAGTAAGCTTCACAATGAGCACCGCTTTTTCTGAAGCATTCAGTAACTCATCCCGACTCCTAACTCCTGACTCTTCCCCGATATACGGCTTCTCAACCACTATCCCTCCGTAAGTGGAATTGCCTCCAAGTCTTACACCGAGCGCTCCTGCCATTGCAGCTTCGGGAATGCCGCTGTTGGGGCTTAGATGTTTTCGTCCATCGCGTAACATGATTTTCAGTGACGAGTTGCAAGTGGCAGGTGACAAGTTGAGAATAAAAGATGAGACAGCAATTAAAATCCCTGTTATCCTTGCAGGTATATAATTAACAATATCGTCAAGCTTTGCTGCAGCCCAGCCGAAATTTTTGTACTGCTCATTTTTATAGCCGACCATGGAGTCGAGTGTGTTTATTGCTTTATATGCCATGGCCAGCGGCAATCCGCCGATTGCAAAATAAAACATCGGGGCCACGATTCCGTCTGAGGCATTTTCAGCGAGGGTTTCAATCGTCGCCTTTGAGATACCCTTTGCATCTAATTGGTTCGTGTCCCTGCCAACAATCATACCGAGTTTCTTCCGCGCGTCTTCCCTGTCTTTCGAATTTAAAGCATCGATCACCGACTTGCACGATTTGATAAGATCATTCGTCGCGATAGTCGTCGAAGTGAAATAGACGAGGAGCGCGAAAGACAAGAAAGAAGTGGGAAGTGAGAAGTGGGGAAGGAGAAGTAAAGAATTAAGCGCATAGAATATTAAATATATGATACCGACCACAACCACAACAAGCAGGACACCGGATAACTTTTCTGCCAGGGTTATTCCTTTAACTTCTGATTTTCTTAATATCCTCTCCATCTTCTCAATCCCCCATCCAATACCTCTCACCGGATGCGGCAGCCATCTTGGATCGCCGATTATCAAGTCAAGTATATAGGCTGATGTAAATATAATTGCTTCAGTCATGACTCCATTCCCGCCTGTCTCAGCATAAAACATATATCAACGCTGTTTCCAAGAACATCAGCCCATTTGTTGATTGCCTCATTTTTTGCAGCGGAATAATTAAATTGTGCGTCCGGCACGGGCAATCCCCTTTTCTGTCTTAGTAAATTAAGAATGTCTGTGCGGAATTCATCGTTATCAAATATGCCGTGAATGTATGTACCCCAGACATTGCCTTTTGAAGAACCGTCCCACATCAGTGACGAGTGACAAGTGACAAGTGACGAGTTAGAATTAGAATGTCTCCTTACTTTGAATAATCCGATGTCACCTGTACTGGTACCCATATGGATTTCATAGCCTTTTAACGGTTTTTCCCTGACCCCTGTCTCTTGCGCTTGCACCTGACATGTTATCTTGGTGTTGCCATAAGTTGTTTCAATATCGAGAAGTCCCATGCCGTCCACTTCTTTGAGACTGCTTTCGACCCCGTGAGGGTCATAAATTTTTTTGCCGAGCATTTGATACCCTCCGCATATCCCGGCAAGAGGAATCCCTTTTTCTGCAGCAGCTTTTAGAGACTCTTCTAATCCATTTTCCCTTAAATAGAGCAGATCGCTTACTGTGTTTTTTGATCCCGGGATTATGATAAGGTCAGCGCACATGATGTCGTCCCGCCACATAGAATATTTCAATTCAACATCCGGCTCGTGCATAAACGGAGCAAAGTCCGTGAAGTTGGAAATATACTTTAATCGTAAGACAACAATCTTGATTGCCTTTAATTTTGAATTTTGAATTTTGAATTTTGAATTTGTTTCTATTGATAATCCGTCTTCCTCATCGAGTCTCAAATCGGCTTGATAATACAAAGCGCCGATCACCGGTTTGCCGGTTTTATCCTCAATCATTCTTAAACCGGGACGGAGGATATTGATGTCGCCCCGAAATTTGTTCACGATAAAGGCCTTGATATAATCAGCGTCAGTTCTTGAATCTTGAATCTTGAATTTTGAATCTTTCAATAGTTCCACCGTCCCATAGAAAGATGCAAATACCCCCCCCTTGTCAATATCACCAACAAGTATTACCGGGGCGTTTGCGTAGCGCGCCATCTTCATATTGACTACATCTTCTTTTAAGAGGTTAATCTCTGCCGGACTGCCTGCGCCTTCAATTACAATAAGGTCATAGTGCTTTGAAAGCCTGTCATACGCGGCGGTTATCACATCCCACGCCTTGTCTTTGATTGCATAATATTCATGAGCCTTCATTGTTGCGTATACCTTGCCGTTAAAAATCACCTGACATCCTGATTCACCTGCAGCCTTTAGAAGCACTGGATTCATGTCATTACAGGGCTCAATTCCTGCGGCCTCTGCCTGAAATGCCTGGGCCCGTCCTATTTCGCCGCCTTCTTTGGTTATAAAGGAATTCAGCGCCATGTTCTGCGCCTTAAAGGGAGCAACCTTGATGCCCATATCCCTGAATATCCTGCAAAGTCCCGCAACAATAACGCTCTTGCCGGCTCCGGAACCTGTGCCCTGTATCATTAAAGCTTTTGACATATTCTACGATGCAGGGCAGGTTTAAAACCCGCTCCTACAGAATCCTTCCATTAATTAATTTCACTACCGGATAATCATCCCACATCTCAATAATGTTCAAGCATCCGTAATCCTGTTCCACCCTGAATATATTCTCAAGTGGTATGCCTAAAAATTCACAAAGCATGATTCTGTTAATGCCGCCGTGGGCTACGATAGCTATGGTTTTATTTCTGTCCGTGCTCTGTGTTCTGTGTTCTGTGCTCTGATTTAATATCTTCCCCAACGCCCTTACAGTCCTGTCTCTGACTTCAATCGTACTTTCTCCGCCCATGGGGCTATGTTCCAGAGGGTTTGAAGCCCAGGCCTTAAATTCATCAGGATGCTTTTCTTTTATTTCGTCAAAAGACATACCTTCCCAGATTCCGAAGTTGCGCTCTCTTAATTCAGGAATGATAACCGGCTTTAATCCGTAAGGACCGGCGATAATCTCTGCGCTCTTTACAGCACGGCTAAGGTCGGAGGAATATATCGCTGTTAACATGTTGTTTGTAGGGGCAACCCTCTGTGGTTGCCCTTTATTTAACGATTTATCTGATTCAGGGCAGACACAGGGGTCTGCCCCTACAATAAAACTTGCCACTCTTTTCATCTGTTCAATGCCGTTCTCAGACAATGGCACGTCAAGGTGACCCTTGTAGCGTTTCGTCTCAGCGCCTTCTGTTTCTCCATGTCTTATCAGATAAATTTTTGTGACCATATAATTACGCTCAATAGAAATAATATCTCTGATATCTCGGAAACTGCGCCGAATGTATCGCCAGTCATGCCCCCGAAATTTTTATTGGAAATCCACACGGCAGCATGGCAAAAAATATATAGCACAAGCAGCGTCAATAAAAAAGAAGCAAGGAGCAAGGGGTAAGGGACCAGGGGAAGCAAAAGAAGAAGCGGCAGAACAGTCAGCAGAGCAGCAATCAGGAATTCCCTTTTCCCTGTATGCTCAATGAATGTTTTTCCCAACCCATCCTGTTTTGCGGATTTACCGTGAAAAATTGCGGCTACCATGGTCCACCGCGAAATGGCAGGCGCTAAAAACAGTGAAGAGTAATAAGTAACCAGTGACAGGTTTAACAGTGCATCCAGAAGCAGGTATTTCAGTAATATTGCAAGAACTATCGCCATTACTCCAAACGCACCTATAGCGCTGTCTTTCATTATTGCCAATTTTCTCTCTCTGTTTTTTCGGGATGCCAGGGCATCAAAGGTATCTGCGAGTCCGTCAAGATGAAGACCGCCGTTTATTGTTATCATGACAAGAACCACGCACGCGCTTGCTACATCATGTGGGAGGAATTTAACGAACAGGGCTGCAAAAGATACCGTCAAAATACCCTGAAGCATTCCGACCAAAGGGAAAAAAGCAGAAGCCCCTCCGGCATCCTCTTCCGATATAGGGCCCATTTTCTTTATGGGAATAATGGTTAAAAACTGAAATGCAAGCAAAAAGCGTTTCACCTTTTTTCCGACACTCCTGCCTCTCCAAATGTCGCCATCTCTTTGTAAATCTTTATCCCGGCCTCGATAACAAATATGGCCAGTGAAGCGCCTGTACCTTCACCCAATCTGAGATCGAGATCAAGAATAGGCCGCAGCCCCATTTTCTCAAGCATTGCCTTGTGACCCACTTCCTGTGACATGTGCGCTGCAAACATATAATCTTTTGTTTTGGGCTCAATGGAATACGCTATAAGTGCGCCTGCTGTAGAGATAAAACCATCAACCACGACCGGAACTTTATTTGCTGCAGCTCCAAGAATCAGCCCCGCAATTCCGCCAATCTCTGCGCCGCCTACTTTTGCAAGCACGTCAATAGCGTTGGATGGATTCGGTTTGTTCAGCACAATGGCATCTTTTATTATCTGAACCTTGTGCTTCCATGTAGCATCGTTTATTCCCGTTCCCCTTCCAGTGACTTCTTCAACAGTTCTTCCGGTAATTACAGCGGCAATAGCGCTTGAGGGCGTTGTATTTGCAATCCCCATGTCTCCTGTGCCGAATATCCTGTAACCCTGTTTTGCATATTTATTTGCCAACTCTATTCCAACGGCAATACATTTCTCTGCTTCGTCTCGCGTCATAGCTGAACCCATCCGCATGTTCTTTGTGCCGTACAAGACCTTTTGAGGGACGAAGAACTCATTTTTGATATCACCGAAATCACCATCCACGCCTATATCAACCACAACGACATCCGCACCGGCATGCCGGGAGAGGACATTTATCCCTGCTCCGCCGTTTAGAAAATTAAGAACCATCTGCTGGGTCACTGCCTTTGGAAAAGCAGAAACGCCCTCATCTGCAACGCCGTGGTCTCCGGCAAATGTGAAAACTACTTTTTTGTCCAATACGGGCATTGGATTTTCCGTAATTGAAACAATCTGTCTTGCAAATTCTTCAAGCCTGCCGAGGCTGCCTTGCGGTTTTGTAAGATTGTCCAGGCGCTTCTGTGCCTGATCGGCGAATTTACCGTTAACGTGGGTGATTGTATTTACGATTGAATTTAAATCCATAGCTCCTCCAGTTTTAAAAAATTAAAGATTAAAAATCAAAATGCAAAATTACAAATCAAAAATTAAAATAACCACAACGCAATATTTTTGCATTTTGATCTGTTATTTTGAGTTTTGATTTTTTATATTTGAGTTATTCCATTTAAGCTCTCAAGTTCTTACGCCTTTTATCTTCACGGGAATCCCAGCTGTAACCAGATACACCTCATCAGCCGGCCCGGCGACCTTTTGATTTAACAATCCTGCCAAGTCTCTGAAGCGTCTTGCCATCTCGTTTTCCGGCACAATGCCCATACCGACTTCATTGGAAACGATAAACAGTGACAAGCCGCAAGTGACAGGTGACAATCTCTTTAATGCTTCCGCCAGATTTTCAATTTCCCTTTTGACATCCAGATTGCAAAGCAGTACATTCGACAGCCATAACGTCAGGCAGTCAAGAACGATAACATCGTATTTGCTATTCAACTCTTTAAGGGTCTCTGTGATTTTTACAGGTTCTTCATACGTATCCCAATCCGTACCTCTTTCATCCTTATGCTTTCTGATACGCTCCTGCATCTCTTCATCAAGCGCCTGAGCAGTAGCGATATAAGCCTTTCGCCCTTTAAGTGTGGATGCCTCCTTCAGGGCAAATGCACTCTTGCCGCTCCTTGCACCACCTATAACAAATACTATTTTCATAAAATAAAAACCCCAGCCTTCGATTTGAAAGCTGGGGGATAAAAGCTGATACCTTTATCCTCACAACCTCGTACCACGAAGGCTTTCTGTGAGGCTCTGTTCAGGCAGGTCTTCTGGCTCTCCCGATCTCTACCAACCTTCCCTGTTTTACGTACAAGTGGCGTTCAATGAGTAGAGACTGTGAATTCCGAAAAAAGGAAATCGGGATTACAGCGGCGGGTCCGCTCCCGTCTTTCACGGGATTCCCCTTTAAGCCCATCCGGGCGCCTGGACAATGTTTTAAAAAGTATACCTTATTGCGTTTACAAAATGTCAAGGACGATATCTCTCACATAGTGCGAATGGTCTCTAAGCGGCTTCCCTATTGCCTTTACTTAAATTCATTACTTATAATTCCTGGAGATCCTTTTCGGTTAACCCGTTAGCACGGTGAGATACAGGCGGGATTTATTTTTAACTACCACACGTTCAAGGAGATAAGATAACATATGTCCGGACATTCCAAATGGTCGCAAATCAAACACAAAAAAGCTGCTACTGACTCAAAGAAGGGGAAGGTTTTTTCAAAACTCTCCAAAGAAATAAGCGTTGCTGCCAGAATCGGAGGCGGAAATGCGGATATGAATGCCCGCCTCAGGCTTGTGATAGAAAAAGCCCGTGAAGTGAATATGCCTGCTGATAACATCAAGCGGGCGATACAGAAGGGCACAGGAGAACTCCCAGGTTCGCATTATGAAGAGATTATGTATGAAGGGTATGGGCCGGGAGGAGTGGCGTTAATGATTGATACCATGACAGACAATAAAACAAGAACTGTCTCTGAGATCAGGCATCTTCTGTCCAAACACAGCGGGAAT
This sequence comes from Nitrospira japonica, assembly GCA_020723105.1. Classification (GTDB taxonomy): domain Bacteria; phylum Nitrospirota; class Thermodesulfovibrionia; order UBA6902; family UBA6902; genus SURF-23. The sequence goes on from DYJL01000010.1 coordinate 84,840, forward strand.
ATGGGTGAAACAGGCTCCGTGTCATGGATGTTTGACAAGAAAGGATATATTCTTGTAAACAAGAAGATGCTTGACGAAGATACCCTGATGTCAAATGCACTTGACGCAGGCGCAGAGGATTTTAAAAACGATCCCGAAGAAGAAAATTATGAAATCATTACAGCGCCTGAGGATTTAAATAAGATAAAAGATTTTCTTGCATCCAGAAAGATCCTTCTTAACCTCTCAGAAGTTACGTTCATTCCTAAAAATTATATAAAACTCGAAGCCCGTGACGCAGAAAAAATGATGAAATTAATGGAAGCCCTTGAAGAACATGATGACGTTCAGAATGTCTATGCAAATTTTGATATCCCCGATGAAATAATGACAAAGGCAGAGTAATGCGTATTATCGGCGTGGACCCCGGAACTGTTTGCTGCGGATATGGGATTGTGGAGAGCAGGGACACAGTGCGGCGGGCCCCTGCATATGTTACCTCAGGGGAAATACGTATGAATCAAAAAAACCCCTTACCGGAGCGCTTGAAACTGCTTTATGACTCTCTGAAAGCAGTCCTGCACGAGCATGAACCTTCGCAGTTGTGCATCGAAAAAATTTTTTATCATAAGAGCATTCGTTCTGCTCTTGCGCTTGGCTCCACCCGTGGAGTTATTCTTCTGCTTGCAGCGGAAAACGATATTCCGGTATTTGAATACAACTCTACAGCGTTAAAGATGGCACTTACTGGCTATGGCCGGGCTGAAAAAAGACAGGTGCAGCAAATGGTAAAAATTCTCCTCAACCTCAATTCCTCAAATCTGAGCGAAGACAGCACGGATGCGCTGGCTTTGTGCATATGCCATATTAATTCGTCGGTTAGGGTAAAATAGATAACTGCACTAAACCGGAGGGTCAGATTTGATAGCATCTCTTAAAGGCATTGTCTTAAGCAAGAAACCGGAGGGTGTAATTATTGATGTCAACGGTGTCGGTTATCATGTGTACGTTCCGTTATGCAGTCTTTGCGATATCTCTGAAACCGGAGAAGCTGTTTTCCTGCATACATATACGCATGTCAGGGAAGACGCCCTGCAACTGTTCGGATTCCTCACGGAAGAAGAAAGGAAGATTTTTACAACCCTTCTTGGGATCAACGGCATAGGCCCCAAACTTGGACTTGCAATTCTTTCCGGAATGCCGGTACAGAGGCTTATTGAAGCGATTAACAGTGAAGACATCTCGCTGCTTTCCACGATCCCGGGTCTTGGCAAAAAGACTTCGGCCAGGATTATTCTTGAACTCAAGGGTAAACTGCCATCACTGAATATCGAAGGGTCTATTCCTTCACAGATGAAAAGCGCAGCTGTTGATGCTGTATCAGCGCTTGTAAACCTTGGCTATAAAAAGCCATCGTCTGAAAAGGCGGTTGAAGTATCGGTGAAGAATGGCGCAACTGCCATTGAAGATATAATTAGGGAAGCTTTAAAATATCTTACGGAGAACAAGTGAAAGACATTCCGCTAAGAAACATAACCCCGGAAGCCGTATCAGATGATATCAACTTTGATCTCAGTATCCGTCCGAAGGCGTTTGAAGAGTTTGTCGGACAGGACAAGATTAAAAAAAATCTTAAGATATTTATACAGGCTGCAAAGCAGAGGAGTGAAGCGCTGGATCATGTGCTTTTTTGCGGCCCTCCCGGCCTTGGTAAAACAACCCTGGCGCATATAATTGCCTCAGAACTCGGAGCGGACATAAAAGTCACTTCCGGTCCTGTGCTTGAAAGACCCGGCGACCTTGCAGCCATACTAACTAACCTTGGCGAAAAGGATATTCTCTTCATTGACGAAATACACAGGCTGCCGAGGATGGCGGAAGAGATTCTCTATCCTGCAATGGAGGATTATCAGCTTGATATTATTATCGGACAGGGGCCGAGCGCCAGATCCTTAAAATTAACTTTGCCCCGGTTCACACTCATTGGAGCCACAACAAGAACGGGCCTGCTTACATCGCCGCTGAGGGACCGTTTCGGAATTATTAACAGGCTCAACTTCTACAGCCCTGATGATCTTGAAAAGATAATTACCCGTTCAGCAAAGATATTGGATACCTCTTTGAAGGCGGATGCTGCAAATGAAATTGCAAAAAGGTCCAGGGGAACGCCGAGGATAGCTAACCGGCTGCTCAGGCGCACGAGAGATTTTGCGCAGGTTAAGGGCTCTGGTGTAATTGAGATGGAAATAACAAAAGAGGCGCTTTATGCTATGGAAGTTGACAAAATGGGTTTTGACGAGATGGACCGGAAACTGCTTCTTACCATAATAGAAAAATATAATGGAGGGCCGGTGGGGCTTGAAACCCTGGCCGCCTCAACAAGAGAAGAGAAAGATACAATTGAAGATGTATATGAGCCATATCTGTTACAGGAAGGCTTTCTTGAAAGGACGCCCCGCGGAAGAGTTGTGACAGGACGGGCCTACGAGCATTTCGGACTGAAAAAAACTGAAGGATTGTTTTAAATTATGAAAATTCTTTTTCATGTATGCTGCAGTAACTGCGCCCTCTATTCAATCAGGATATTACAGGCTGAGGGACATGATTTAACAGGTTTCTGGTACAATCCCAATATCCATCCACTCGAGGAATATGGTTTTCGTCTCGACTCATTGAAGAAACTTTCCGCAGACTGGCAAGTTAAGGTTCTTTATAACGAGGAATATAATACTGAGGAGTTCTTTGAGCATGTCTCACCTTCTCCGGAGCGCTGCAGAGCATGTTATGCCCTCAGGCTTGAGAAAACCGCTGCAAAGGCGCGGGATGAAGGTTTTGAGGCCTTCTCAACAACATTGCTTATAAGCCCTTACCAGGATTTCGACCAGATTGCGATTACAGGCCAACGGTTTGCTGAAGAATATAGTGTCACTTTCTATCTTAAAGACCTCAGACCCTATTTCAGGGAATCAATGAATCTTGCCAGAAAACTTGGTTTTTACCGACAAAAATACTGCGGCTGTATTTACAGTAAAGAGGAAAAAGAAAACGCTGTCAGGGCCAAGGAGATGAAAAGAGTTTCATGGCTGACTTAGGCAAGCTGTTGTTGATTGCAGGCCTTGTGATTGCCGGAGCAGGTGTTTTGCTGCTGTTATTTAAAGAGGGGATTCCCTTTATCGGCAAGCTGCCAGGAGATATTGTCTTAAGGAAAAAGAACTTTACTTTTTATTTTCCAATTGCAACAAGTATATTGTTAAGCATAATTTTGAGTTTGATTTTTTATTTTTTGGGAAGGAAACAATACCGTGTTAAAGACAGTCATAGATAGAGACATTGCAGGCCCCTTACAATATGTCATTATATGGTTACTTGCCGTTCTTCATTTGGCACTCGTTTTACTGCCTCATGATGTTTTTTCAGAAGAAACAATCAAAGTCCTGATGCTTGATTCGCCAGATAATCCATTGCCGTCTGAAGAGGCGGAGAGGATTGAGGTTTTACAGGGGAAGGTCTTTTTCAACGGACAGGCTTATGCCGGTTCTTTTGAGATTATAAAAGACAAGAATGGACTTTATGTTATCAATACTATCCCTTTTGAGAAATATATTGAGGGAGTTGTGGCCTCGGAGATAGGCCGTGACTGGGAGCTGGAAGCCTTGAAGTCTCAGGCTGTAATTTCAAGGACCTATGCTGTATTCAATAAGAATCTTAATACAGATAAAAACTTTCATGTGACATCCAGTGTGCTTCATCAGTTATACAAAGGTGATAATGACGATCCTCTCATTACCTGGGCTATTGAGGATACAAAGGGGGAGATATTGACGTATGAAGGCAATCCGATAAATGCACTTTATCATGCGACTTGTGAAGGGATAACAGAACTTCCTGAAGAGGTATGGAAGAACAGCTATCCTTATTTAAAATCGGTGGAATGTAATGGTAAAAATGCTCCATATGAAATATGGCAGAGGAGCTTTGCATCTGAAGCGCTTGGCAAGGCATTAGGAGTTAACGATATAACAGGTGTCTATATCGCTTCTTACACATCTACAGGAAGAGTCAAGACCTTAAAGATAGTTACTGATACCAATGAAAAGGAAATCAAGGCAACAGAATTCCGCAGGTTACTTGGATACAAAGAATTACCCAGCACTCATTTTACGGTAACAAAGGCTGATACAGAAATAGTTTTCCACGGCAAGGGATATGGTCATGGTGTAGGCCTGAGCCAATGGGGTGCGCTTGAGATGGCGAAACAGGGGAAAACCTACAAAGAAATCCTGGCGCATTACTACCCTGGAACGGTGATAAGAAATAGTGAAGCTCAGCGATTTTGAGTATCAGATATCACAGAAACAGATCGCTCAGTATCCCCTGCCAGAACGTGATTCTTCAAGACTTTTCTTAATCCACAAAACCACAGGGTCCTTTGAGCACAGGATTTTCAGGGATATTGTTCACTATCTCCATCCCGGTGATGTCATAGTTCTTAATGACACCAAAGTCATGCCTGTGCGCTTCTACGGCATCAAACCGTCCGGAGGAAAGGTTGAGATCATGCTGTTAAAAGAACTATGCAGGAATACCTGGGAAGCTCTTGTAAAGGGATTGCGAGAGGGGGCGGTTCTGCTAAGTAACGATATTATAGGCCATGTATCGCGTTTAAGTGGAGCATCAACAAAGGTAATGTTTGAACTTGCTCCCGACAATAGAACACGTTCAGAACCAGCCACTACGGTTTTTGACATTAAGAATTATTTGCACAAAATTGGGGCGATGCCCCTTCCACCTTACATTAAAAGGAAAACTGCAATATCAGACTTAAAACAATATCAAACTGTATACGCCTGTAGAGATGGGGCTATTGCTGCACCAACTGCAGGACTGCATTTTACAGAGCAACTCCTGCAGTGCATAAAGAGTAAAGGTGTGCTGGTGGAGACTATCACCCTCCACGTCGGTTATGGCACTTTCAAACCGGTTTCTGCAGCAGATATATGTGAACACAAGATGGATGAAGAATACTATGAGATCCCTGAGACAACAGCTCATGCAATCAGTCAGGCAAAATCAGAGGGGCGGCGTGTTATCGCTGTAGGCACCACTGTTACAAGGACCCTGGAGGCAGCAGCAACTGGCAGCAACTACAGCGCAGGGAAAGCGTCAATCTTCATCTATCCAGGATATAAATTTAAGATAATAGACGCCCTGATTACGAATTTTCATTTACCTAAATCAACCCCGATGATGCTGACATCTGCATTTGCAGGGCTTGAGACACTAAAAAAAGCTTACTCTGAGGCACAAGAAAAAGGATACAGATTTTTCTCCTATGGAGACGCCATGTTTATTCTGTAGTTTAAAAAGGGAGGAGGCATGGAGAAAAAACATCTTTAAAGCGATAGATTTTTCAATATTGTCGCCATAGGCGACTCGCCTCGGCGAGAATTTTGAATTTACAGAAAGTGTTTTTCCTGTATTCGCTAAGGAATCGCAAAATATATTTTTTCTTCATACCTCCTCCAAATTTATAGTATGGATTAACTTTCCTCGCATCCCTCCCCTGTTAAATAATTGTAAAAAATAATTAAAAAATAGTTAAAGTTTTTTACAGAAATGCCGATAAGAAGTATAGGGATTATTATAACATTATGATTAAAAAGGTTTTATCATTAATGAACGATACAGGCCGGATGCCTTTAACCTTGTCAAAAGGCAGTCCGGTTTTTAAATTTATTGTAACTAACAAACAAAATAAGAGAGGAGGTAGCAGATGTCAACAATGAGTAAAAAAACAATTTTTATAGGGATACTGATGGCTGTTGTCATGGTGCTTTTCCCGTTTTTTCAGGGAGATGCGGCAGCAGTAACAAAAACCCTCACGGTATCAAAGATAGGCACAGGCACGGGAACAGTAACTGGTGATACAGGCATAGATTGCGGAGTCACCTGTTCATATGACTATGATAAAGGGACCTCTGTGCAACTGACGGCAACGCCGGATTCAGATGCGGTCTTTAAAGGGTGGATTTATGGTGGAATAGTAGTAAGTAAAAGCTCTGTCTATACCGTTAAGATGGGGGTATCTAAAACAGTTAAAGCAAAATTCCTGAAAACTTACAATGTCAATGTCACTGTTTCAAATGTTGGAGATGGGACAGGGGGAACAGTTATTGCCTCTGGAATTAACTGTGAGAGTGATTGCAGCGGAACCTATGTTGCAGGTAAAACTGTGAAAATTACAGCAGTCCCTGCCAGTGATTCAAAATTCAGCGGGTGGGCCGGCGATTCTACTTCAACAGCAAGAGTCATCTATCTGACTGTTAATAGCGATAAGGACATTACTGCTACATTTGATACAAAGGCTATGGGGATTCAAATAGCCGAAAAGGTCAGCGTGGTGGATACAAGTTCCACACCCGGGCAGCAAGGACTGAGAGCCGGCAATATCTCCATAGCAACTGCTACATTCCCTGATGATTCGGACTACAACAATGACCAGACCCATATCTGGGTTAACGAAAGGTCTGCAGAGACCTTTGAAATAATTAATGAGATACTCTGCATGATTGGCCAGACAAAGTATGATTTGATGGTAAACAAGGGAAGCTATAAAGCCCAGGTAGATAAAAACCTGTGCAGCAGTGACAATGACGATCCCTCCAGCGCAGGCGAAAGTTCCCAGAATCAGTCCTCGGGTTCTACCATGCCGGACTATGAAATGTGGACCGTTAATTCCTCAAGAGCAGATGATAGTTCGCCGCAGGTTGTAAAAGTGTGGATTCACGAAAGCGGGGATGACATGGGGAAAGAACCTCCAAAGGTCATTTATGCAAAAGCCGTTATCACCGATGGAGTCAGCAGCACCAACCCTTACGGATTATTCACAATAAATTTCAAGATGTCTCCGGAGATTGACGGGGTCGTTTCTCCAATGGTCATGGGTAAAGGACTTTTGAAATCAGTAGAAAATGCGACCTCCGGCAAGGTCCTACTCAAATTTGTCTTTAGAAGTGATTTTAATATCCCCGGTGAAGGGAATATGACGATGATGGAGAAAGCCACCCTGGATCGTAATGCCGACGGCTCCTTGGGCGGTGGAACAGTATATAACTATGAAAGCGCTCCTTTTATTCCAGAAGGCTCCAAGGAAGAGACTTTTAATTTCGCATTTGATTCTTCAACCTTCCTCAGAGTTGACGGCGACGATAACGAGGTATGTACAGACAGGACTGCCTTTGACGAGACCGCATGGCGTTATGGACTTTATGATTCAAACGGAGCGAGATTAGAACGTGACTCGGGCTTCCCGATTAAAACAATCCAGAATGGGAAAAATTATTATGGCTGGATTGGTTATTATGGGATCTGGTTCCCAAGAGAAGTGACTTTGAACAACGGCGATCAGGTTTACAAGATGGATTTCGGTCCCGGCAGCGGTGGAGGGACCCCTTATGATGTCCTGATATCAGGCGGAAAACTGAAAAAGCATGTGCGTAAGGAAATGACGCTCGGAGAAGTGAAGAATGTCCCAATGGACTACTGGGATATGAACACTCAGATGAGCTATCATGTGAAATGGGATGGTTCAGACTTTATAAAGTATGAATATATGGACAACTCGGGAGGCAATTATTTCTGGAAAAAGTTAACTCCTGAAGTCCCGTTTGATATCAGCAACCTGAACTTTGACATGCTCAATTTCTGGTCACAGTCACTTGGTGGCAATGTACAGATTAAACTGGCGTGTACGGTAACACAGGGAGCGCCTTTCACACCTCCGACATTCGATTGCACTGCAGATGATACAAATACTGTTATATTCTATGCTGAGAGTATAATCTTCCCGACTGATACTCCTCCGTCAACACTGGCATGTTTTACAAATTGCCCTGATGTCACAAAGATCAGCGATGGTGAACAGTGGCCTTACGACAATACTTATGAACAGCCCCAGCAGGTGCTCCCCTCTGAGGCCCAGTACCTTTCATATGCTTTTGATACAAGTGATATGGTGCTGACATCCAACGGTACCCCGGTACTTGCAATCAGTGATAACTATCAATGGGGCATAATGAGCGGGCCGCTATTTGAACCTACTACGGCTAATCTCGATCTTCTGGCCTGTGACTGGGATCCTACGCAGACTTGCGGATGGAAGGCACATACCAACCTTCCTGAATATTACACATGGGAAACAGGGCCCAATGAGTGGAATAGATTCACAGCACTGGTCAACCCTGATGATCAGTCCATACTGAAATTCGATCCGCCTTTGCAGGCGGCCTATTTACATACCTGGGACGACTTCAGCACATCAACATTCAATCTTGAATACAGCGGCTTCGGAGATCTCCACGGTATTCCAGGTAAATGTATAGATTGGGATTCTGGTGACGAGGTAGAATGCGGTGAAGGCACCAGATGGATTCCTCAGTTCTCCATCTCGGAAGGAGCAGAGGTCACTGACGTGTCTGATGGGTCGACCATCTATTATGTAAAACCTCTTGAGAAAGAACAGCGCATGAAGCAGCTCGACAGTTCATATTGTTCAGGACTCACAACATCAACTTATGCCCTCCCGAGCATAAGTGAATGGGTAGATCCGAATATTGGTACAGAACCTGTAGTTGAAGGTGCGCCTGCTATTATTGGCGGTGTGGTTCAGTAACAGACCCCCAGATGGTTTAACAAAAAGGGCGGGTTTGATAACCCGCCCTTTTTTTGTATTCTAAACAGGCTCACTTACTCTATATTAATCATAAATTCTGCAGGTGTGGAAAATACATTGACAGGTTTGGCTTTGAGCGGTTTATTTTGCCAAAGAGTAAAGACAGGATGTCTTTATAGGCAAAAACCTCGGAGACAGGCTGGATGCCTGTCGAGAATGAGATGAAAAGACAGACCTGTCAGTGTGTTTGTGATTGATATGAACTGAAAATTTTACTGCCGGATTTCTTTGGTACAGGGAATGTTGCTTAATTCTTCAATAACCCCTTTGTCTTCTAAATAACGGATTATCCTGTCAACACTTTCGGATATTGTCATCTTATCAGTTTCAATAATAATATCAGAATTGTCAGGCTCTTCATATGGATCATTTACCCCTGTAAATGCCTTTATCTTTCCTAAGACAGCTTTTTTGTACATTGATTTTGGATCTCTTTGCATACAGACTTCCAAAGAACACTTTACATAGACCTCTATAAATTCGGGTTCTTCCACTAACCTTTTTGCTGTTTCCCGGTCTTCTTTATAGGGGGAAACAAAGGCACAAATTGTGATAATGCCTGCATCTAAAAGGAGCTTGGCTACTTCTGCTATTCTTCGGATATTCTCCTTTCTTTCTTCTTTTGAAAAGCCTAAATCCTTATTCAGTCCATGACGTATATTGTCACCGTCAAGAATATACGTATGACAGCCTCTTTCATATAACGTTTTTTCAAGCTGCCTTGCGATGGTTGTCTTACCAGAAGCAGGAAGGCCAGTCAGCCAGACGATTATGGAAGAGTGTCCTTTAATTTTTCTCTTATCGTCTTTTAAAATATCAAATGATTGCCATTGAACTTCACTAACTGATGGTATTCTATCCATATCAACCGTTCTCCTTTTTAATTCAGCTTAGTTAGAAGTATCCTAAGTGCTTAAGTCTTTCCATTATTAGTTCATCGTTTTTTTGCTCTTTAGAAGAAGTATCAAGCTTATAGTTTTCAGCAGGTTCTGCTCTTTGCCTATATAAGGAACTGTCAATTGCTGTGGTCATATCATTTACATTTAAGTCCATATTTAAAAAATTACAGATATTTTTTGCTACCGATAGAGGTTCTCTAATTACATCTGAATAATTTATATACAGTACTTCCACATTCTCATGTTGTTTTAACCAGTTCTGTATTTCCTCAAGATGCAGGGAATAGTTTTGCTTTAATATATTGTCTTCAAAATTATCTTTGCCTTTGTTAAGTCTGTCAGACATTTTTCTTTGAGAAGCCAGTATCTCATCTATATTCCTCAACATGAATATGATCTTATACCTGCATGTTATGTCCAGATTCAGATAGAACAATAATGGTGAGACGATTTTGATTGCTTTGCCGCAAGCTGTTTCCAGCCATGAATTATCAGTGTTTAACTCTTTAACTTTCTCATATTCAAAGTAACCTTTTGGATTATCCTCGTCAGATCTTCTAATGTTATCAATTAATAAAGGCATATTGCCTAAGGCCAGGATTTTCATCATCATCGAGGTGCCGGAACGGGGCAATCCGGAAACTATAGTAATAGAATTATTTGTTATTAATTTGTCAGATATAGAGATATGCATACGATATTTACTTTCTTTGATTTATAAGTTAATCGACATACGTATAAATTTATATATACTTTTCGGCAGAAATTAATGAAAGTTTAATTTTTTTAAATAAACTGGACTAAGTTATTAAGTATAAATTTTTATGGTAAGATTAAAAAGTGCACCATACAGATTTGATATTGTTTATATTTTCCATTTCCAAATTGCTTTTAGTAGCAATTGCTTTTGGCAGTATAGCCCAGAAACTGGGAATGCCAAAAATAATTGGTGAACTTTTAGGAGGGATTGTTTTCGGTCCCACAGTTCTTGGAACTTTTTTCCCTGAAACTCAAAGCTGGCTCTTTTCATCTCCCGATTCAATTCTTGTTTCTATGAATGTGCTCTTAAAGTTCGGGGCGATTTTGCTTCTTTTTATAATCGGTCTCGAGGTTAATCTCCACACGGTCAAAGAACTTAAAAAGACCATTGTTTGGACGAGTTTTTTTGGCGTAGCATTCCCGTTTCTCCTGGGAGTAAGTTCTGTTTTCCTTTTCCCGGCAATCTGGAATTATAATCCTTCTGAAAATGCGTGGCTTTTGCCGTTATTTATTGGAACGGCCCTGTCCATTTCTGCGCTTCCAGTTATTGCGAGAATCCTGATGGACCTGGGAATGCTCAAAAGTAAAGTCGGCTCAATTATTTTAGCTACGGCCACTATTGATGATATTGCAGGCTGGATTCTTTTTGCACTTCTTACCACATATTTTGTTCCCAGCGAAAGTAGTCATATGAATCCTCTGATAACGATGCTTGGCGTTTCAGGAATGTTTTTCTTTGCCGTTACTTATGGCAACAGATTAACCAAACGACTTATTGCCTGGAGTGAAAAAATATCAGATGGCAATAATTTATTTTTGGGTCTGACACTGGTTCTGGTCCTTATTTTTTCTGCTATTGCAGAAGGAATCGGCATTCATGCGGTGTTAGGGGCATTTCTTGTGGGATTGGCTTTTTCCAACCGCGAACCGCATAAAATGCATGATTCACTTCGCAAGGTGGTAATGTCAGTATTTTCGCCTTTATATTTCGTTTCAATCGGTTTTGGTTTGAATTTAATCAAGAATTTTGATGTGGTTTTGGCACTGCTTGTCCTGGGGATAGCTACTATTGGAAAAGTTGGGGGAGCCTGGCTGGGAGCCAATATTTCAAAATTAAACACAAAAGAATCACTGGCAGTTGGATTCGGTATGAATGCCAGAGGAGCGGTGGGCATTATTCTTGTTACATCAGCTTATCAAGCGAAGATAATTGATGAGAGGGTGTATGTTGCTCTCCTTACAATGGCGATATTGACCAGCCTTATAAGCGGTCCGATGATGAAGAAAATACTTTCAGGCAGATGCTGAAAGCTGCCTTTCCGTGGTGAGGAAGTATAATTTCAAGGGCTCCCCCCAAGGCCTTATTAGAAATATAACCACATTTATTAATAAACATTACTTTGGCGGGAGCGTGTGGGAATCGAACTATGCGAAGATGCTAATTTAAATATATTAATCAATAAGTTGCATGATAAGGAATCAGACTGTCCACGGTTTGTCCACGTTTTTGGTTTAACGATTAAACTGGTTTTTTCACATCAAATCATCCAGTATGGCAACAGATAAATCCGGGTCTTATCTTCTTCAATTATATCTGCGTCCTCGAATCTGCCGACAAGCACACCTACCTTTTCTTTCTCCTTTGTAATAAAACTTCTGATACCTTTCAAATGTTTTGTCTGTATCTTTTTATCGCTTTTTATTTCTATTGGCAGGAGCCTCTCCGGTGTATATACAATGATATCAACTTCTTCTTTTGTCTTGGTCCTCCAGTAGTGAAGTTTTGCCTCATGTTCCATAAAGGAAGCGATAGTATGTAGTTTCTCTACGATAGCGTTTTCTAAAATAATGCCGTATTGTCCGAGTTTCTCAATCTGAGAAATATTGTTTAAGCCAAGCAGGCTGTTTCTGATGCCAAGGTCTGTAAAATACACCTTAGGCGTTTTGAGTATCTCACTCCTTACATTCCTTGAATATGTTGTAAGGTTCTTGATAATAAATGTCTTTTCAAGCAGCATGGAGTATCTCTTTACGGTATCTGCAGTAACTTCAAGATGAGACGCGATATTTGAATAATTGAGAAGATCTCCGGTCCGGGATGCCAGCAGCTCCATAACCTTTTGATAAACCCAAAGCTTGTCCTCCTTTACAAGATTTCTGATATCTTGTTCAAGATAGGTATCCCTGTAGTTCTTGAGAAGTATCTGTTTCTTATCCGCATCCTTACTGAGAATGACTGCCGGCAGACCTCCAAAGACCATGTATTCTTCAAATAGTTTCTGAATCTTCTGCTTGTATGGCATTATTCCGGCCTGATATTTTTTTAAGGCTTTTTTATCAGGAGCCGTTTCTCCGAAAATAAAACGCCAAATATTTTTTTTGTCTGGCGGTGTAAGTCCATATCCCCTGAACATCTCTAACTCTGAAAAAGGGAGCACAGACAGGGACAATACCCTTCCGGCAAGACTTTCTTTTATTTGAACCTTCAATTCAAGTGATGATGACCCGGTAAGTACCCACTTGATAGGCAGCTTTAAATCATACAGAGACTTTATGTATTCGATGAAACCCGGGAGCTTTTGAACCTCATCTATGAAGAGATATAAAAGTGTTTTCTGGAGTTGAGCCTCTTCGCCCAAAAATCTTTCAACGATCTTCAGGAAATTGTCAAAAGATGCTGAAAGCTCCTGTCTGAGCGAAAGGTCATCAAATGTAAAATAGAAAATCCTCTCCGGTCTGACACCGTCTTTAAGCAGGGCATGAATGAGCTGGAATGCAAGGGTGCTTTTCCCTGTCTGTCTTAATCCAAGGAGCGAAAGTATCTCCTTTTCTTTGATGAACTTTAGTGCCCGGTCATGGATGTCACGATCTACAATGTTAGCAGGCAGAACAAAAACCCCGCTCCTCCATGCATTATAACTATTGAAAAGCCTTTCGTCCAAAACAATATGCCTCTCGAAATATTTACTTGATAATTTCGAGTATACAATAATAATTTATTGAAAGCAAGTGAGAACGCTAATTGAGTGATAATTCTAGCGATCTATCCCAAGTCGCTCCCACATCCATGACAGGTCATAATAGGGCATACCTTCTTTCTTATTGCGTTCCTCTGAGTTCTCGAAGGACTTTAAAAGTTCGATAACTTTTTTTCTGCCTTCTTCTGTCTTTACTGCTTGCAAAGGGGTTTTACCGTTTAGGGCGGGAACTTTCTTTTTTAGCCAGTTCTTGTTGTGCTTATCCATAAATTCTGTATAGAGTTTCTGCTGTATCTCCATCGGTATTTCAATGGATGGCTTTTCACGAGGTTCCTTCTTATGATCCTTCATGGCTTCCATTGGATCCTGAAAGGTATCGATCTTGTGTGTCAGGGAATTGGACAGTGCTTCAAGGATAAGTTTTTTCCCCTTCTCAAGCCGTTTCTTTGAATTGCATTCCAGTATCAGTTTGGATTCCTTGTGTTCAATCCTGCCAAGAATGGTGGCGCTCCCTTCTTTATTCCTTTTTGCAAACCACAAAAAGTCCTCACCCGTTTGTTCGAAATCTTTGATGTTGATCAATCCGTTAATGACAGCTTCTTTATCTCTGATTTCAAATAACGCTTTTGACAGTATCATCGGTTCCCCTGTAGTGGTATGAAGGATCGGCAGCATGGGGTTCCTGATAAGGTCATACCAGTAAAAATTAAATATATCGCTTTCCATCTTCAGAAAATCATCCATCGCTGCTTCTGGGTAGTCCAGCCTGTAGTCTTCAAACTCAGAATGTATGTCGGCAAGTATTCTTTCTTTCTGTTTCAATGGATAAGGGTAGACCGATCCGCTCATTATGTATTTTCCGTCAATATAAATGAGACGGGTCGCATAGATGTCCCATTTGCTCAATGACCTTGTGGCTGCCTTCTCTTTCACGTCGTACTCTCCTCCAAGGATAATATCTTTCAGCAACAGACCTTCCTCGGGGAATACCTCCTGTACTTCGTAAAGGCTTATTACGGAGTTTTTCATAATGGTCAGAACCTTATGTTCATTCGGCAACATGCCCACCTTACTCTCCATATAGAGATCAATCAGCGTCTTACCATCTTCCTCATCAATAGCAAAATCATGAACGACCCACTCCCAGAAGTTGATTTCGGCTATATCCCAGGTATAGCCGTCGAGTTGTTCATCCGGGTTGAAATCATCCCAGAAAAGGAGCCGGGCATCATCAAAAGTATGACCATATTTTCTCTTGAAGAAGCCCAGCAGGTCCTGGACTAATTTATTCCTGATAAAATCTTCCCTGCCGGATTCCGTATATGTCCGGCTCAGGCAGCATTTCTTATATTTCTTCCCACTCCCGCAGGGGCATGGATCATTTCTTCCGGTTTGCATAATCAGCGCCTTTCTTCTGACGTATGATAACTCATTATAAACATCCGGTGCATCCGTTTTCTTTCCAACCACTTTCTGTCTAACTGGTGGCATCAGGTTTATCTAATTGAATATGTGTGTTTTAAACCTCTTACAGCGTATTCAAGTGTCTTGAGCAAATAACCAATAAATGTTCCTGAATATCGATAGCAGCGTATGCAGGTCTCGATGCGCTTTTCGATCATTGACTCGTGCCCCGCCCAGGAGGAAAGCATCGGACGACTTTCAATCCATTCATCGATTATAAATCTTACAAGCTTCATAATTTCTTCTCTGGCTAAGATATTACCATTCTGTGCTATCCTTTTTTTCCTGTACGGCTGTTGCATTAATACGGTAGGATGGTTTCCATTTTTTGTGATATTTCCGATCCAAGGCACGGGTGATCCTGTCCCAATCAATACATCCGATTTCAGTACGCACGTTCTGCTGGATATATTGATAAACATTCGGAGCATGCCTCAGTATCCATGAGCTATTAAATGTAACCGGACGTTTTTCTCTCAGAAGTTTGTTGATAGTTTTCACAGCAGAATTAAAATCCATGCATAACCTTATAACAGGGCAGTAGCAACTTAATCAACTTAATTACCTGATATTGAATGAATTAAATTTATTTATCAGTCAGTTATGAAGTTGGTAGCGTGTGGGATACGAGGCTATTTTAATAAAATTATAGGTAAATGATAAAAAACCTTATATTACTTGCTATTAAAGAATTTTTGTTTACGGTTTTGTTTTCCATTATTTCTTTCTTAACTCTTTCAAAATTTTTCTTACTTCTTTTTCAAGTTCCGGAATTTTATTTTTAATAATATCCCAGATAATATCTCTATTTATGCCAAAATACTCGTGAACAACAAATCTCTTAATCCTACTGCCTTTTTCCAATCAACATTTTTATATTCTGCCCGAACTGCAGCAGGCAAATGCTTGATAGCCTCGCCGATTATTTGAAGATTTCTCATAACAGCATCATAGGTTTTATCGTCTTTCAGAAGGTCCTGAATAGTTATATCTTTTGTGTAAGTGATGATTTTCTTAGATGATGTATGAATGTCTTTAAGAAATAATGCCCAGTCCCTCTTAGGCATGAACGGCTTCCTTGAAGACGTATGGTTTTATTTCTTTTCTGATAGATTCTTTAATCACGAGGTCTATTTTCTTTGAAGTAATTTTTTGCAGATAAAATTTAAGATCCATAAAGTTGTCGAATGTCCTGAATGCCGGTTTCAGTTCTACAAAAATATCAATATCACTTTTCCCCTTATGTTCATTCCTTGCATAAGAGCCGAATACAGCTATATCAGTAACACCATATTTTTCAGACAACATTTTTTTGTTATCTTTCAAAATATCCAAAATATCTTTTAAATCAATAGCCTTTGCCATCTCTATAATACCGCTTGCAGTTTTAATTATAGATTATAACAAAAATCAAACAATGATATTAAGTTAGCATTGCCGACGGCTTTGCTCTCCACTGACTTTTATCTAACAGGTAATACGTTAATGATCTGAAACTGCCGTCCTCTTTTCTGCCCTGAGACTCAACTCTGATAATATTCCACTTCTCAAGGTCCTTGATCGCTGAATAAACACTTCTCTCACTGATTCCGAGCCTTTCCAACTTCCCCGCTTGCAGGCTTTCCAGCTTCCGCACTTGCGAGCTTACTAACTTTTATCGCTGATTGCGGCCCTTTCCTTTTGTTATTTAGATTTCTTAAGAGAATCGAACAACTGTTTCATTCGATGCAAAAACTGCCCTGCTGATTCAAGCGCTTTATTTGCATCCTCATCTGAAGAGTAAAAACTTAGATCATACTGATTCTCATGCCTGATCTCCCTGTGATGATCTAATAACTCTACCCTCTTTTCTCAAGCTTCTTCCCGGCTACATAATTATCCTCCAGATACCTCGCGATACATGCATGACTCTTTTCCCTGTATCCGTCAAGAAAAAGAATTGCTCTTGCAGAGTGGAACATGACCATATACGAAGAAAGAACCGATGAATCATATGCCTCGCTTTGATATGATCTTTCAGCTTCCTTAAACCAGCCCTCTGCTTTCTTTATGGATCTTACTGCATTATCTTCTGAAGCGGGGATTTTTCTCAAAAGCCCTTTTTCTATACAATCCTTAAATCTGAACGGCATTCCTGTCACCGTACAAAATTATTGAACCAAAGGCAAGCGAATGATAGAACATGGTGTCTTCTTTTCTGATAGTTTTCAACTTCCTGTCACTCAAAATAAATATCTTTGCGTTCTTTATTTTTTTCTTTAGCGAAAGCTTTGTAGAATCCCCCGTGGCTTGCCACTGGGGATTCACTACGAAGGGAGGTGAAGATATGAAGAGAACAATATTTACAGTAGCTGCAATAATTATTGCACTCACCCTTGTTGCAGGGACAACAGGGTTTGCAGCCGGAATGGGCAACATGGGCGGGGGACAGCACATGGGTCCCTCTCAGGGCTACATGGGCACAGGACAGCAAATGAATACAAATGGGCGCCGGAAAGCAAATGGGTTCCGGACAGGGCAGTATGAGCAACGGCAAGTAGTTTAAAATTAAGCGACAGCAAGGGCAATATCAAAAAAAGATATTGCCCTTTTTATATAGTGCGCCCGTCAGGGCGCACATACTTGGAGGTGTGATAGGGGGAGTGGAAGAAGTCCGAAGGGAAGGCACACCGCAGGGAGGCCCGTTGTCTCCGCTTTTGTCCAATATACTTTTAGATGAATTGGACAAGGAACTGGAGAGAAGAGGACACCGGTTTTGCCGTTACGCCGACGACTGCAATATCTATGTGAAGTCAAAGGCGGCAGGGGAACGGGTTAAACGATCGATTACCCGATTTCTTACAACGCGGCTCCGCTTAAAGGTGAACGAAGAAAAGAGCGCAATGGATAGGCCATGGAACAGAACATTCCTGGGATACACCATGACTGCAAATCGGGAACCTAAACTCAAGGTCTCGCTGAAAGCCGTAGAAAGGGCAAAGAAGCGGATTCGAGAGATAATGCGGCAAGGGCGGGGGAGAAAGCTCACCAAGGTAATAGAGGAAGTGACGCAGTTAATGCGTGGCTGGATAAACTACTTCCGGCTATCACAGGTAAAAGCGGCATTTGAAGAACTGGACGGATGGATAAGACGGAAACTGCGTTGCATCTTATGGGTACAGTGGAAGAAGCCAAAGACCAGAGCTGGAAAGCTGATGAAACTTGGGATAGATAAGGTAAGAGCCCTAACGTCAGCCTATAACGGACGGGGTTCGTGGTGGAATGCAGGAGCTTCACATATGAATGCTGCTATCCCCACCAATTGGCTTAGCAGACAGGGTCTTATAAGTCTTCTTGCAGAACACCGACGCCTTGAGCGTCTTACATGAACCGCCGTATGCCGAACGGCACGTACGGTGGTGTGAGAGGCAGGGGCTAACGCCCCCGCCTACTCGATCCTGTAACCTTTTAAGGTTTATTTCGTCTAAGTTGTATTCTTATCAATTTTCCCAGGACAAGATATGCAACAAACTGAAAAAAGCACAGAAGTGCCGTCATCACGCCGCAGCGGCAAAGTCGATAACAGGCTGACTGTAATAATCCCCGCATATAATGAAAGTGCGAGCATTAAAGATACAATTCAAAGTCTTAAAACCCAGACCGTGCCTCCGGAAGAAATTATCGTTGTGGACGACTGCTCCTCAGACGGCACGGGTGACGTTGCACGCTCATGCGGGGTGACTGTGATTTGTCCGCCGTCAAATACGGGCTCAAAGGCCGGGGCCCAAAATTTTGCCCTTACGCAGGTGCAGACCGGGTTTACAATGGCAATAGACGCAGATACTACCCTTGCGCCTGATGCGATAGAAAAACTCCTTCCGGCCTTCGACAACCTTGAAACGGCCGCTGCCTGCGGCTTTGTAATTCCAAGATACGTGACTACCTTATGGGAAAGAGGACGTTACGTCGAATACCTTTTAGCTTTCACCTGGTATAAGCCCATCCAGGAATACTATCAGAAGCCCCTTATCTCATCCGGCTGTTTCTCGATGTACCGCTCACATATACTCAGGGAGAACGGCGGATGGTCTACACGCACGCTTGCAGAGGATATGGACCTTACGTGGAGCTTTTATAAGCAGGGGCATGGGGTCCGGTTTATTCCTGAAGCGGTGTGCTATCCTATTGAGCCTCATAATTATTCCTTTATGCGCAAGCAGTTGAGGCGCTGGTCGCATGGGTTTGTGCAAAACGTGATGCTCCACTGGCAGGATATCCTTCATATAAAACACCTCCGTGCCTATATTGCCGTGGCGATGTGGGACGCGGTAGTTGCCTCTGTCGCCTATCTCATCCTTATTCCGCTGATCGCGATTATATTCAGCCTGCCGCTTTTGCTCATCGGCTATATTATCGACGTTCCCGTGGTGCTTATTCCGGTCCTCTCTGCGGCCAGGAAGAGGAAAGAGACCTTGCGCGCGCTGGCAAGCCTGCCTTCCTTCTTTGTCCTGAGGACCGTGAACGGTTTCTTCATCCTCGAGGCCGTCTTCACCGAGCTTGTGTTGAGGAAATCATTTCGCGTTTACGAGAAGGGGCATTGACATGGTAGCGGGAATACCCGGCACAGGGATCGGCGGATTTTTCTACCTGATAATTGCACTGTGGATGCCCGTCCGCGAGCTTTATCTCAAATTGCGCAACAGGGGCTGCCCGAGGCGCAGGCGATTGGTAAAGGGCCACCTGTTTATTACTGCCGGCTTAATTATGGGGATGTGGGCCACAGGAGAGCTCGTCGGCTGGCTGCTTGCTCGAACGGGGATGCTCAAAACAGGACCGCAAAACATCCTGAGCGTCGCGCCCTTCCTCCTCACGCTTGCCATCCTTGCCTTTGTATATATGGGCATGCATGTCCTTCGCTTCTGTGTAATCGTTATTGGAAGTAAGGATTGAAAGATGTATCGGATAAATGACGCCAATATCTCCCGCTGCTCAAAGCTGATTGCAGGCCTGACGTCTGTGTGCCTGTTTCTTATTTTCACGACAACAGCTTTTCCCGTGTCCGGCCCAGTGCATTTGCCGGACGGTTTTGATTTTACCTTTGCCATAAAAGGCGAGGGTTACACGATGGATGAGTTTTACGAATCATATTTCAGCACAGTTGTTGCTTCCCAGAAGGAAGACCCTTATGGCCTTGCATTGGCAAATCTGACCCTCGGCCTCGTCAAGCAGGACCCTTTTTACATTGCGGTCGCAAAGAGCCTTTTCACTGCTAATGAAAGGCTCTCAAGGAGCAGAAGGGAGAAAGAGGTCTCGGAATTCGCCGTTAAATACACCGGCAGCATTCTGTCCGGCAGTTTCAACAAAGACGGCGGCAAAGATCACACGGTTGTGCCGGTCGAGGTCAAAAAGTCAGGCCCTCCGGCAAAACAGTTCAGCAAAATAATAATCGGCAAATCCGCCATCAGGGTGGGGAAAAATTCCATAATCAAGACGCAGGCGGACAGGGTGACAAGGGACTGGCTTCAGGCCTACAACATCAAGAGCGCCCCGTGGGCTTTTTCTGAAAAAGACACAGCGTCCTGGCATGAAGGGAAAAAGGCAAAGGAGCTTATCGGGCTGACCGGCGCAAAGGTCCTTACTGTCTGGGGGACTAAAGTCAGAAAGATCGGCGAAAGCTGGTACGCCCCCGATGCTGAAGGCGTCTACAGGTTCGAGGTATCAGAGGACAAGGTCGAGCATTTCCCCACCACAATCGTCATTGACGACCGGACGGCGATCCTCAATGACACGCACGGTATAAGCGCCATTGCATGGGATTCCCTTGATGCCGATATTGTCATAGGCTGTGGAGATCATAGAGGGAAAATAGAGGCCGCATATTATCTCGCAGACAGAGGTGTTAACGTATACGTCCCGACCGACAGGTTCCTCAGCTCATTGATAGGCACATATACCAAAGGGACCATAATAGGCACGGCGCCGGTCAAGAAAGAGGGCGACGGCGCAGTGATCGGAGATCAGCCGGTCGCCATCGGTGTAAATGAACCGGTAGTCGTATCCACTACAAGAGGCCGTTATCCGCTTCAATACTATGATACGCCTCACAGGTACTTCAGGGAGCTTGAAAAATACATTGGGCAGGCGATGAATATAATCGCCGTCGAGGTGACGGAATACGGTAAAGCCGGGGTTGTGGTTGACGAGGCAAGAAAGACAGGGGCAAAGGTGATCGGCATCAGGGTCAAGAGCGAAAGCGAGCATGACGCCGTATATTCATGGTTAAAGGAAGACCGGAGCCGCAGGGCTGTATTGTTTCATTCCGCCGTCTATCCAGACGGCTACAGGCTATTCTTTGAATTCCCCCAGCAGACCTCTTTCGGCGATATACATCCGGAGTTCGAATAGCCTGTCTCCCTTCACCCCTTTTGAAATATGTGGTCTCACTCGCCGGTTCAATCTTATAGATTGAACCATCCTTTTTGAAATATGTGGTTCAGGCTACAAGCCTGAACCGGCAGTAGGGGTTTGAATAGCCTTTATCCTCTCTCTGACAATCCTCTCTCCCTGACTTGAAACCTTTCTAAGGGATTTTCTATACTTGAGCAGAGAGAAGCTCTATTGAATTCATATTATCATCACATAATCTTGCCAAGCTTTAAAAATGAAATTTAAAGAAAACACAAAAGACTCCTGCCGGTCCAACTTATCCTTTTTTCTCCTGATCCTGACGGTAGTCGCCATATACGGGTGCAGTTTAAAGCATACTGGGCCGAAAATAATAAAAGGCGGCGTGATGTTTTCCGTAAAAGCTCAGAACGCTAAAAGGGTCGCCCTTGCCGGGAGCTTTAACCAGTGGGATGCCGATAAAGACCTGCTTTCCGGCCCTGATCAAAACGGCGTATGGAGTATCTTCATCCCGCTTACAGACGGACGTTATGAGTATCTTTTCCTGATTGATGAGGCACAATGGCTTTTGGACCCTTACGGCCCGTCTGTAGAGGACGGCCTGGGTGGAAGGAATTCGGTGATCTCGATCAAATGGTAGAGGCCGGTGTAACATTATGAGTGGATATTCGTCTTATTAACAGGTATAACCGGGAGATGCATACAGATGAATATACGATTATCAAAGAATGCGCGGACGGCAATAAAGAGGCATACGCCGTACTGGTCGAAAGGTATCAGGATATGATTTACAATACAGCTTACAGGATGTTGGGAGACGGCGAGGCGGCACGCGACATGGCACAGGAGTGCTTTATCTCCGCTTACAACAGCTTGAAGTATTTCAAGTGCGACTCCAAATTTTCCACCTGGCTGTACAGTATCGCAATCAATAAATGCAGGGACTACCTGAGATGCAGGAGACCTCACGTTCAGCTTGACGGGATCTCAGAAATCATGGCCTGTTCAGGGCCGACTCCTGATGAGGAACTACACAACAAGCAGGTCCAGGACCGGATACAGGCTGCCCTCAACGCCTTGCCTGAAAGCTACCGCGAGGCAGTGGTACTTAAGCATATTGAAGGCCTGGATTACAAAGAGATGGAGGGCATACTCGGGGTCGATGCCGGGGCGCTCAAGGTGAGGACGCATAGAGGAAGAGAGATGTTGAAAAGACTGCTTAAAGAGGATAGCCTTGATGGACGGGGATAGAGAGCTTCTCCATAAGCTGCTTGACGGCGAGCTGCCTCCGGAGGAAGCAGCCGCCCTCATGGAGAGGATGAATGCCGAGCCCCTTCTGAGGGAGGAGTTTGACCTGTTGGGCCGTGCTGTTTCTTTACTTGAGAATTCCGGGCGAAAGGCCGCGCCACTGTCTTTTACACCAGAGGTAATGAGGGCACTGCCTGAGGGAACAAAGGAAAGCCTCCCCCGAACAAGTCGGGGCCGGCTACCAAGCCGGAATGACTGGAAGGGATTTAGGGATTTTTTCTTCAGGGAGCGGATGGTCCGGTGGAACATGGCAGCGGCCCTGGCAACTGTTTTTCTTGCAGTAGTGATACTTGGAGGGGTCTTGAGTTATAGAAAAGACATGCAGTCGCCGTATTCGAATTCGTCAGGGTCTGCCGTGACGGCAAGGTTTAAATTTTATTCCCCTGATGCCAAAAGGGTCTCTATAGCCGGAGATTTCAATAAATGGAATATTGATGAAGGCACAATGAAGAGACGCGGTAAAGGGACTTGGACGATTGAGATACCGTTAACGCCCGGCGCATACAATTATATGTTTGTTGTCGACGGCGATGTCTGGGTGACGGACCCTGAGGCCGAGGCATACAGGGATGACGGGTTCGGTTACAAAAATTCAGTGGTGAGGGTAAACAGCTTATGAAAGCGAAGATAATATTACTTCTGCTTATCGTTATGCTTCCGCTTGTAGTTTATGGGAACGCGGCAGGCGAGACTGCCGGGGACAGGACCAGGCATGCGATAGAAATCTCCGCGCTCTCACAGGAGCAGAAGGCCGGTCTCATCAATATCTCGGACGAGGCGTTGAAGGCCGGCATACCGGCTGATGATAGTGCTCTCATTGTGAGCAGGGGACTCGCCAGGGGATGGGGCGATAAGGCCCTCAAAGAGTCCTTCTCCCTGCTTATAACTGCGCAGAAGCGGGGCCTGCCGACCGGCCCTTTGATAGACAGGCTTCATCAGGGCGCTTCCAAAGGGGTCCCGTTTGAAAAAGTATTTATTTCAGCAACGAGATTGACGGATAAACTTTCAGCGGCTGACGGACTGGTTGCCAATCTTATGAGGGCTGGTTTAAAGGCGAACAGAGGCGAAGAGCGGGCCGGGGCTGTCGGGACAGTTGCCCGGGCACTGGAGAGATCAATCCCCGAAGGAGAGATGACAACTATCGGGTCAAAGATGGCAAAGCATAAAGACTCTGTGTCGCACTTTGACGCGGCTGTCTCTGCAATGACGACCTTCGTCGACATGGGGGTGCCAATGGAAGAGTGTGTACGTTTGATGAACAAGGCTGTCGATAAGGGCTATTCCGAGAAAGAGATGATGAAGATGGAGAGGGACATGACGCGCGGCATGAAAGAAGGCAGGAAGTTTGAAGACATGATGCGCCGTATGGAGTCCACGATGGGCGGCAGGGGGATGTCGGGGATGGGCAGCGGTCCCGGTATGCACGGGGACCAAGGCCCGCATGGAGGCTCAGGCATGAGTGGACAGGGTATGGGAGGCGGCTCAGGACCGGGCAGTGGTCCCGGTATGGGGAATAGCCCTGGAATGGGAGGCGATTCAGGACCGGGCAGCGGCCCCGGCATGGGAGGTGGGGGAATGGACGATCATGGCGGCAATCATGGAATGTAATAGAGCGTTTATTGCGATATCATTCTTTTTAGGCATACTCGCGATCACCGGAACGTCCTGGGCCGGGCTACTCTTTGACGCAGGCGTAACGGTCACCTATGAAGACAATATATTCGGGTCTCCTGCCGAAGCAGATAAGGATGAAGACTTTTATTCCACTTTGTCGGCGGCCTTCGGAGGATATACCGAAGTTGCAGGACCCGGCGTTTACCTGTTTGCAAAAGGCGGGGCCGATGTCTTTTCTTATAAGGACAATACGGAATTAAACGAGACAGCGGGTTTTGTGAATGTAGGGGTCTTCAGGCAGTTCAGTGATGTGTTGTCGGCCCAGGCCATGGCCAGGGGCAAGATAAGGAATTATAAAGAACCCGATCGGGACAGCAAGGTCTTAGGAGGCGCCCTTGAGCTGGCGCAGCAAGTCACTGAGAAATTCTCAGTGCACGAAGGTTATGAATATGAAAAGAACAACGCAAGATCAGATAATTTCACCTACGGCGGGCACTGGGCCGGTCTGTGGACGAGACTCAAGGTGACCGAAAGCTCTTCCCTCAGTCTTGGATACAGTTACTTCCTCCGCAAGTTTGAGGACGCGACGCGCTTTGAGCTGAGACAGCATACCTTGTCCGCAAATCTCTCCTTCGGGATTATGCCAAAGACGTATCTGAATATCGGGTATGACTATCTGATAAATACCTCAAACGACTTCGATACAAGCAATAACAATATCCTTTCAGCAGGCCTGAGATACAGCTATTAATACAAACGCATTAAACAATGAGTCATTGCGAGGAGTGAATCGACGAAGCAATCTCATTTTGTAAAGCGAGATTGCTTCGCTCCCTCCGGTCGCTTGCAATGACAATATAACATCATTTAGTGCGTTCGTATTAATTAATGCGGACGATCTTTCCTGTAATTATCACGTGATTATTTTCCTATTGTCAGGATGGGAAAAATGTGAGATGATTGGTGACAAGACGGTTTTGGATTACGCTTAACAATAAAAAAGGAGGTCTGAAATGAAGCGTATATTTTTGACAGTGGTTTTGATCTTTGGGGTGACCGCTTACGGTTTTCCCCAGATGGGCGGCGGCATGATGGGCGGACATGGTCATGAGCCTGTCAAGGGGCAGCCGATGGAGCACAAAGGGATGATGGAACACGGACAGATGATGGACAGCATGACGGACATGATGCACCGAATGTCCGAAATGATGCACAACATGGGCGAGAAGATGGGAGAGATGCCGAAGGACATGTCCTCCTACATGAAGAAGATGTCTGAAATGATGGAAAAGGACATGGCAACGGAGAAAGACATGAAGATGCTGCACGATGAAATGACGCGGATAGAGAAAGATATGTCCGGAGGGGTTGAGAAAGGCAAATAGGTCGCGATGGGAAATATCATCGCTTGACAAAAAAAAATATTGTGATAGTTTTTAGCGAAAGCTTTGTAGAATCCCCCGTGGCTTGCCACTGGGGATGAATACATGCCGTACCCAGAGGGTTATTAGGGAGACTGGAAGTCTCCCTAATCCGCAAAGGCCCTTGTCGGATGTGGTATAACAAAGGGCATGGGATTGCGGAGGTCGAGTCATGCGGTCTACGATACGGCATGACATCTGGTATGGTGTCCAAAATATCGGAAGAAGATATTTGAAGACAAAGAGATACGGGAACGAGCGAAACAACTGATTCAAGAAATCAGCGAAGAGTATGGAATGGAAATAGAGGAAATGGAAGTAGCAACGGATCATGTGCATATATTGATATCCTTTCACCCAAAGTATTCTATAGGGCAAGTGGTAAGGATGATAAAAAGTATAAGTGCTCGGGAGTTGTTTCGTGAGTTTCCGAGGATAAAGAAAAGACTGTGGGCGGGAGAACTGTGGGAAGATGGGTATTTCGCCCGAACAGTGGGAGACCGTATGACTCGGCAAGTAATTGATAAATACATTAAACATCATAGAGACCTTGAACAAGGGCCTGCGCAGCTTTTTTAAAGCTGCGCCAAGATGCCCCGTGGCAAGCCACGGGGAGTTTCACTGTTTAGCGCAACTATCATAAGTCACAATCATTCAGAAAAAGCGTCCTGTGGTCTTCTTTCAGTGCAGTGTTATTTTTTCATATCGTCCCTTTGCTATATTACCTACTCCTTGTTCTTCCTCTATAAATCATTTTTGTGATTATTTCTATCTTTTAACCTACGCCTCTACTTTACAAATTTAATCATAAGGCCAATTGTCAATGTAGGTTCTCAACTGAGCTCCAACTTGTCCAGCATACTTGTTAATATAATCTTCATCCGGTTCATCTCGTCCAGATACCATATGGCTGCCAATACTTTCAATCCAACCTGCTAATTGAGCACTTGTCTCCCCATGGCAATAACCAAATAAAGTCATCCCCCAAAAATGGTGCCATGATCCATAGTTATCTCCGAGGTCACTCTGTGTCGATGTTATAATTTGGAGCCTTGTTGCTATGGAGAGTGATTCGCGGTCATCGACGGACCAGAATCTTGAGATAACGTTGGTCACCGTCAGAATTGACAGATAGACATCCCCCGAATTGAGTTGATAGCTTTTTCTGAAGACTTCTTTTAATGAAACTGTACGAACTTGTTGTTTTAATATCCATTCGGCCAGTTGCTCTTCTTTTCCAGTGATGAAATATACGGATGAGTCTCCATAAGCTAACGCTAGAAATAGTTTTGAAAAAAACATATATAGTATAGGAAAGGTTTGCGGGTTGTTTCGATATGAAGAACTCCACCTGTGACAAACCCCTGCCTCTGGAACTAATCCGTTTTTCTCCTCATCTAAAATAATACCGATGAACACATCCTCGTTTTTTAGCCAAGTGTTCCTATCCGATACAAGGTTATCAACAGGTTTTGGTTCTCTTAAAATTGAGAATCGATCAAGACCAATGGGTTTGTACTCGAATTTACCACGCAACTCACTTATATCGTTAAGCAACTTGTTATAACCATCGCCATTTAATGTCAGCCATACAACCCTGGCTGATGTTGCATGTAAAAGATTGAGCAAGGCGTGGTCACCCGTTGGATCTTCAAGTTGATATCTGTCCTGCTGATAATTTAACAATTGGCCAAGTTCTATGTTTGGAGACTCCATACCAATATGATGGATTGAAGGGCAAGCATCATTTCTGATTAAATTGTATTGCGGAAAAGCGCATCCTGAGAATATTAGAAAAAAAAATAATGATAAATTACGTATTGCGATCATTAAATAAACCTGTGTAAATTCGTAAGCCTCCCTGTCATGTGGACAGTTGTAAAGAAGAGTTTCCGACATTCCTTAACATCTATTTGTGTAGCTGTTCCGGTCCCTCAGACACAAATTTGGCTTATGCAGTTTGACGATTTTTCTGGCGGTCTTGGCGGATCTTCTGTGGTGCTCTGAAAGCTCAAATTTACAGTAAGGCAACTCTTGCTATTTATCAAATAGCAAGAGTTGCTCAGAATAGATATGAAATTATTTTTTAATAATCTCTTGAATCAGGCGTTTTGTTGAATTAACCCAAAATTCATTTGGGATAGCCCGGATTCTCACCCAAGTATTTTTTGCTCGGTAGTCAGGACTGAAGGAATAATTACAACCCTCAAGACATGGTACATAATGAAAGCTATAAGAACCAACCATATCATTTTCTTTTACACTAACTAATTTAAATTCAACCAATGCACCGTTGAAGGTTATATTAACAGAAGCTTCTTGCATTATGCCATTTTTATCCTTATAAGATTTTGTTGTATACGGGACATCAGTTTTTAGATTCAAGATTTCAAGTATAAAATCTGTTTGGGTTATTTGCTCAATCTTAGAATAATCCTGAGTTTCCTGATCTAAAACTTTTGCAAATAAAGCTCTATCTCTTACAACAAACCCTGCCTTAGCAAACTCTTTCTCGATTGTATTATAGATACTATTTTGCTCTCCTGTTAGATTTGCATTTTTCTCTTGTGCAGTAACTTCTTTTTCTGTAGATGGCGCAGGAACTCTTAAAACTATGGAGAGTTTCGATGAAGATTTCACAATCTCAGACAACGCCGGTTTTGTAAAAATTTCATCCTCAACTGGTTGAAAAGTGGGAAAAGTGAATACACCATCGATATATTCAATCGGTTTAACCGGTGCAGGGCCGCTTCCAAGAATAGCTATTGATAAAGTAAGGATTGCAAGACCCACAATAATGTGTTTTGTAATTCCGCGCATAGTCAATACCTCCTTATTAAAAAAGAATATATAAATAATAAAATATACCGTTATGTCTTTCAAGTCCCCAGTGCCAGGGATAACTTTAATTGCTTGTAATACTTCGCTCAGAAATGGCAATAATAAAAGAATGATAGAATAGTAATAAGATACCTTAACGCTCTTGAGAATATCAAATATTTGTATTAGCGCGATACACCATGCCATATCAGCAAAATGATTTTTTAAGAATAAAAGCCATTGATTGTCGGCTGATATGGGGTTAACATTACTGATTTGAAAAATACTAAATAAATAAATATTTGGCTGAAATAGCCAGTAAACTGCAAGACCAGCCATTAAAAGCAATATAGATGTGATTACTCTCACTACTAAATTAATTTTTATTGTCTGGATACTCATTTGATTCGATTTTTTTGATTTGATCACCGATTTTCGCGCAAGTTTTAACCGTCAGATGATATAAACTGATAAAAAATCACTTTTAAGCCAGTTTTAATTTTAGCAGAATAAATGTTGGTCCGGCAAGGTTTTTTTGTACTTTTCGAAAATTCTGAGGGCCTGTGGTCTACCCCCTTCTATAGTGCCACTGCAAGTTAGAATTTTCCAGTAAAATCTCCTTCTTCTTTGCGTGCAAATTCCTTCGGCGTAAGAAAACCCAGCGAACTATGGGGCCGGGTTTCATTGTAATCAATCCGCCAGTCTTCAATTACGCGCCGGGCGTGTTCAATGCTCATGAACCAGTTCACATTAAGGCATTCTTCCCGTAACCGTGCGTTGAAGCTCTCGATATAAGCGTTATCAACAGGACAGGGGATTAAAAAGGGTGGTGGTTATAATCAGTGATGACTTCTCCGGCCTGACAGAAGCTGTAAAAGCACTTTATCCTTTGACTGAACATCAGCTCTGCTATATACATCTGCAACATAATGTCAGAAGGCATATGGGAAAAGAAGACGCCGATGAAGGCAAAGCAAAGTTTGAGAATCTGTGTCAACAGTATAAGAGCAACTATCTGACCTTCATTAAATTCTATACTCAGACACAAGATTCTTGACAAGTCTCTCCCGTGTATTTCTCACGATAAAGCTTTATTACCTTCTCTCTTATATCCATAGGCAGTTTCCTGCCTGATGGCTTGCCCCTGGATTTATGGGTTATTCCTGTAGTTCCTTCAATTCTTACCCTCTTTACAAGCCTTCTTATCTGACGATCACTTAATAACAGCATCTCCGCTGCTTCAATCTGCTTTACTACGCCTTCCAGCACTTTCCTGATAACGTGTAACTTCTTCAACTCCCTCTGGCTGAGCATGATAATGTCCTTTCTTGCCATCTTGCCTCCTTAAAAGAAAGAGGCAGTATACACTCTGAAACCGGACATTTTAAATTTGGTAATTTAGGACATTATCATTTTGGGATGACACTATAGGGAAAGAACGCAAGCGCGGAAGCTGGTAAGGAGTATGGATTAAGGGATAATGAATGTGAAGCGGGGAAACGCTGAAAAATTGCTCATACTGCGATTTTCTGAACACCCACAAGATGCGTTTTAGAGCACGTTTCTCCCTGCACTTCAAGACAAAGCAACACCGCCTCTTTAATCCTTTTTATTAAAGTATCAAGAGACTTTGCCTGCGTATGACAGCGTAAAAACTTTTAGTGCAGAAGCAGACCAGCGAGTATCAGGCGATTTTGACTTCAAGCCGCTTGCCGAGGGCATGGGCTACCTTCTCCAGAGTCGAGAGCTTGATATCCTCCGCATGATTCTCGATACGCGAGATAGCAGTCTTCTTAGTCTTAAGTCTGCGGGCGAGTTCTTCCTGGGTCAGTCCCGCCTTTTTCCGTGTCTGCTTAAGCACTGCGCCAATCTTAAACTGCTCGTATCCCTCGTCATATCCTTTGGCAAAAGCCTTGTCCCTCTTTTTTCTTTCAGAAATATATTTTTTCAGTTCGCTCATCTCTTTAACCTCCTTTGTAAATAATCTCTTCTGTACGCCTCAGCTTTTTCAATCTCTCTCTGAGGCGTCTTTTGTGTTTTTTTGATTATGCCATGTGTCAGCACTACTACAGAATGGCCGTCGAAGAAGCAAAATATCCGATATGCGTTTGAGCCAACCTGTATCCTGCACTTCCAA
Organism: Nitrospira japonica; assembly: GCA_020723105.1. Taxonomy (GTDB): domain Bacteria; phylum Nitrospirota; class Thermodesulfovibrionia; order UBA6902; family UBA6902; genus SURF-23. Next base: position 115,334 of record DYJL01000010.1, read on the forward strand.
ATTTCCTCTGTGCTAACAAGTTTCTTAAAGTACGTTGAAGGTACAATATCGAGATCTTCTATCAGGATCAGCACCCATGTTATTTTCTGGGCTACCTTTCCTGTAAGCGAATCGAGAAACTCCTGCACTGGGCATTTACCGTCTGTAGTTCTGTAAAAGACTACCGTCTTACCCACATATTTAGGTTAACTTGCACGTTAACCTTTGTCAAGGCATTAAAAACGATAGACATGAAATGAATAGGTCTTAACAGACAATAATAATATTGAGCAATTTGCTCATGACATTGAGTAAATTGTAAGAGGACGCTCAGGGGATTCAACTGGAAGAATTCCTTCTTACTCCGATAGAGGAATGGTTAGAGTGATATGGAACTTACCCACTTTAGAATGATTCTGTTCACGGTTTGTTCACGGTTTTTGGTGGGGTTTTAGAGAGCCAACCTATTGATTTTAAATAATAAGTTGGCGGGAGCGTGTGGGAATCGAACCCACCATGCCCACTTGTGGCAGGCAACACCGGATTTGAAGTCCGGGAGGGACACCAGAACCCTATACGCTCCCATGCTTGATTTTGCATTCTCTTCCGGAAATGTGAATGTAAGGATATTATATAGTTATATTCACTCGCTTACACTCGCTATTCATTCTAAAGGATTTTCCTTCTTTCGAGCAAGTAGCCAATTGTTGAATTCTAAACCATACTGGTACTGAACACCGATAACGGACATCTTATTCTAAATAAATTGTTATGATAATGCATGGAAATGCCGGATTTGCGGATTCTAAAATTTGCTTGCGCCCCCCCATCATCCATGGCGGCAGGGCCTTAAATCACAAAGATTACGGAGGGCGCATGCGAAATAATAAACCGGACATTCTTATTTTGGCTTGACAAAGGCTGCAGAGACTATTGCAATTTATATTCGGAATAAGCAAAATATAAGGCTCTATAATAGATAGAAGCTATAAATTATTATGAATAATCTTATACACAAAAAATATAATAATAATGGATCAAGCCGTATCTGGTTGATTCTTATACTATCTTTTATCATTTTCCTGACAAGTTTCATTGCATATCAAATGGTTTTGATACCAAGTCCTACGTTAGACGGGACAGAGGCATTTAAGTTTTTATCTGTTAATAAAACCATTACCTTGACAGGAAGAAATGTAAGCTCCATAGGAATATCTATTATTCAGGGAGGTAAAGAAATAGGTTTACTGAAGGATACTCCCGAGACAAAAGAAAAAATATATGCTATTCAAGTAACACCTAAGGACCTGGCGTTATCTGATGGACCTGCGCGCGTAATTATTATGGCAGAAGCGGGTTTGTTTAAGAAACTGAAACAGGAGATTAATGTCATAATTGACACACATCCCCCCTCTATTGAGGTAGTTAAAACTCCTGAAGTTATAACCCAGGGCGGGGTAGGCTTTATTGTGTTAAGGGTAAAAAGCGCTGATTCAGTTTTTCTTAAGCTTGATGATAAAATATTCCCTGCTTTTCCTGCGATTGATGGTACAAAAGTGCAGCATGGTGCATTTCCGGAAAACGTTGCAGTGGATTATTATGTATTTTTCCCTGTTCTGTTTGATGTGAAAGAAAACGCAGTATTACATGCAGTAGCAAGGGACTTGGCTGGCAATCAGAATGTTCAAACGCTTCACATACCGATTAAAACAGCAACCTATAGATCTTCTGCTATAACTATTAATGACTCCTTTATTGATACTGTCGCATCTTCGCTTTTAAATGAAACAAGCATATCTGATCCTGAAAAAGCCTTCAAGAAGGTTAATGAAGAATTAAGGGCAAAGATTTTAGAAAAATTGCTGCATATTGGTAAGGAAACCGATTCGGAGATTTTATGGAAGGGGCCTTTTTTACAATTAACGAACAGTAAAGTAATGGCTATTTATGGCGATAAAAGGACTTACATATACAATGGTAAAACAATCAGTAACAGTGTTCATCTTGGATATGATCTCGCGTCCAATGCACGTTCTCCCGTAGAGGCAGCTAATTCTGGTGTTGTAAAGTTCGCAGGCGACCTGAATATATATGGCAATACTGTCATAATTGACCATGGGATGGGTCTTATGAGCCTCTATGGTCATCTTTCTGTTCTGAATGTCTCGGAAGGACAAAAAGTTAGCAAGGGGGATATTATCGGGAGGACCGGTTCCACCGGGCTTGCTGGCGGGGATCATTTACACTTTGGAATACTGATACATGGTCATGAAATATCTCCTTTATTTTTGTGGGATTCACACTGGATTAAGTTTAATGTTCTTGAGCGGTTAGCAGATCATTCATAAAAAATTCAAGATTATGAATAAAATAATAGACAAAAAAGAAATCAGCGATATAATTTAAATATAAAATTGCGGAGGAAGCAACACTATGGATCGCCAGGTATCAAAAGAAGAAGTGCCTTCATATGAGATTGTTGAAGAGAAAATTAGAGAGATAGATGGCTCTATTATCATCCTGAGGATATTCTATATTTTTATGCATATTGCATACAAATTTCAGATGATAAAGAACGATAAACTGTGTTCAGTTGAGATCCCCAGGAAATTACTTGAGGATTTAAGAAGCAGAAATCTGACTCTTGAAGAAGAATTAAACAGAATTATTAACTCGTCTCTTGAACAGTCTGATTGCTGGAGCAAGGTTTAAGAAGAGGGGTTTTATTCGTATCTTATGCTTATATTGCCACCCTTATTTTTGGCCTGATGCAGAGCTTTACCTGTCTGATTAAGCAATTCTTCAATGTTGATATGATTCGTCTTGTATGGGTAAATAGCTGTAATGCCTATGCTTAAGGTGCGTGAAATGCTGTTTTCAGACATATTGGTTGCTGTAAATAGTTTGTTTTCGAATCCCTTCCGTATTCTTTCGGCAACAATATATGCAAGTGTTATATCTGTCTCGGGAAGAACAATAATAAATTCTTCTTCTCCATATCGGAATGCACGGTCAAATTTTCTGGTATTTTCATTTATTAACGTGCCAACATATGCAAGCATAGTATCTCCAAATATCTGACCATAGTTATCATTAATGCTCTTGAAATCATCTATATCTATCATCATGATGGCAAGGGGATGACCATACCTGTTACAGCGTCCAATTTCGTTCTCAAGTACATGGGTGAGATGATGCCTGTTGAATAACCCTGTAAGTTTATCGGTTATCATGATTTTCTGAATTTCTCTATTCTTTATATCGATCTGTTCCAGGGCAGATATCAGTTCCTTATTAAGATGTTCAATATGCTCTTTATCCTTTAACATCTTTGCATTCTGTTTATTAAATAATAAGAGCATATTGTTAATATGCTCTCCTATTTCTTCCACTAATGTAGGACACGAATCTCTGAAGATCTTACAATTGGAGCATTTGCCATATTTTTCTACAAAACTCCCCTGGGGCTCTCCCCCGCAATATGTGCCTGCAATTTGCCAACACCTGACATCTTCAGATTCATCACCGTACAAGATACAGTTAGTTGTCTCGCAATCAAGATTTCTCCAGCATTTTACAATATGTGGATTCTTGAAGATGACATTGTTATCCTTTGATAAGGCTTTTTCAAACATGGGAATGATTTCTTCCTTAAGTTTTTCAAAAATATTGCTCATTGTCTCTTTGGTTTTTGAGTTCAACTGATATTCCTCTTAAAACTTGTTAAATTTCTTAATTAGTTTCGTTGAAGAAAAATTTACACTCCCAGCATCTCTATCCTAATTATTAATAATCGGAATATTCACTATAAAAGTTTAGAAAAAATCTTCTTTTATTATACTACTTCGTTAATATGGATACATGTTAAACCTATATTACAATAAGTAGAAAAGTAACAACAACTATCTTATCTATGCTTAAATTACTGTAAAATCCTTCCCGTCTCGAACACTAAATCCGGCGTAAGTCGAACACCGA